>JBCCEA010000004.1:0-157796 GCA_039030515.1 Myxococcota bacterium
GATTCGCACGCTGCACGAAGAGATTGCGGAGGTCGACCGCCAGCTCTGCCAGGTCATCCAGAACGATGCAGAGATGAAGTCCAAGTCGGCACGAATGCAATCGATCAAAGGGGTGGGCCCGGTGATTGCGGCAGGCATGCTGAGCCATGCTGCCGAGTTGGGGCAGATGACGAAGGGGCAAGCCGCCGCGCTGGTTGGACTGGCGCCCTACACGCAAGAAAGCGGGATGAGAAAAGGCCGACGAAGAATTCGTGGTGGTCGCTCTCCCGCGAGGAACCTTCTGTTTATGGGTGCGTTGGTCGCCTCACAACACAACCCCGAGTTCAAGGCGTGCTACGCGCGGCTGCAGGCGGCGGGTAAGCCCGTCGCACTGACGGCGCTCGCGCGTAAGCTGGTGGTGACCTTGAACGCGATGCTCAAAGCGGGACGCACTTGGGAGCCATCGCGCTTCGCATCATCGGCCAGTACGGGGCCGTAAGCCGGTTTTGAGCGCTCACATCTGCGCGAACGCCAGGGTCGTCTTCGCATGCACCGCAGGAGCGCCTATGCCTGGCAAACCTGCGGATGAAGAACATCGAAAGACAGTTGCTACCGCCTTGCGCCTCGTCGTCAGGTACCAACTCGTACCCTCCTCCTCGCCCCAGCGCGTCTCGATGGGTTTGAACGGCCAGCGCTACCCCCCAGCGGGCCTAGGTTGATCGAAACAGCCAGCGCCCCCGAAGCACAGGAGCGCAGGAGTAGTTTCGCTACTTCAAGCTCCGAGCATGGGAGGAAAGCAGCTGTTTGGGCCGACTCACTCACCACCCCCCAGCGGGCTTAGGTTGGTCGAAACAGCTAGCGCCCCGGAAGCACAGGAGCGCAGGAGTAGTTTCGCTACTTCAAGCGACGAGCATCGGAGGTAAGCAGCTGTTTGGGCCGACTCACTCACCACCCCCCAGCGGGCTTAGGTTGGTCGAAACAGCTAGCGCCCCGGAAGCACAGGAGCGCAGTAGTAGTTTCGCTACTTCAAGCGACGAGCATCGGAGGTAAGCAGCTGTTTGGGCCGACATAGGCCCGCTGGAGCGCGTCTCGATGGGTGTGAACGCTAGCGCCCCGCACGCGCAGACGTGAAGGAGTAGTTTTGCTACTTCGAACGTCGAGCATGGGAGGAAGCGGTCGTTCAGGCCTAGCGAGGCGTGTTGGGGGGCGCTGGCGACCGCCAGCCGTTGGGTGGCGACCGCCTGAAACTTCCTTCGCGAGATTTCGGTTTTAACCAGCAAAATCCACTCAAATGGGCTGAAACCGAGCCGGTACAGGTTTTGCCCATACCTTAAGCGATGTTAAATTCGATCGCGATCGGCTGGTGCGTCGGTCTCTTCATGAGAAATGCAGTCTCTCTCGGAATGGCAGGGGCGATCTCAGCCCTTGGACTCTGCACGCTCTATTTGCTGGGGTGCAGGTTCGTTGGCGCACTCCAAGCCCGTAAGGTTCAACTGTGGTCGTTTCTGATCGCCTGGCTTGCAGGGGTGAGCGTTCCTGATTCAGACGTCTCCGAGCCACTCTCGCCATCTGAGCTGACGATTGTCGCCACGGTCGAATCTCACTACGATCGCAACCCGCCCACCTCGATCATTCGAGTGAACAAGGTCGAACCCTCTCCAGCCAAAACTGGCTTTTGGCCGCCTCGCAAATCACACGCCACAAACGCGCACCCGATTACCGGAACGCAGCTCATCGTTCGGCAAGCCTTGAGCGAAGGGGCGACCTACCGGATGCGAATCTCCTTTCGCCCTCTCATTCGATTTAGAAACCCTGGGCTTGCTCCCCCACTCTCCGGCAGAGGTGAGCTGGTTGGGTTTGCCACCATCCAAAGGAACACTGCGCTCGAAAGAGTACGTTTTCCCTTCTACATGCGATGGCGACAGCAACTGCGCCGACGGGTGAGAAGCTCCATCCGCGCTACTTTGAACCCTCGGGCAGCGGCGGTAGCCCGGGCGGTAGTGCTCGGTGAATCCTATGCGCTCGAGCCCCAAGATCGAGACGCGATTCGAAGCGTTGGGCTCGCGCATCTACTGGCCGTCTCGGGACTGCACGTCGGTCTGAGCGTTGCCCTATTTATGCAGATTTTGTGTAGAATCATGCGATGCACCGGGTGGCTTACCGCACGCTACGACATCAAGCGAATCGCTTCATTTGTCGCTGCGCTCCTCGCTCCGCTCTACGCTAGCTTTGCCGGAGGGTCGCCAAGCGCCGTTCGGGCCGGATGCATGTTGTCCATTCTGCTCTTCGTGTGCAGCCTCGGTCGTCGCCCAAATCTTCACGCGGTGCTTGCACTCGCTGTCCTACTCATGACCGCCGCTCAGCCCTCGCTCATACATGCGCCCTCGTTTCTCCTCTCTGTCTGCGCAACCGCGGCGGTCCTCACCACCCCTACCGATGCGATGGATCGCAGCGCCAGCTCAGCCGATATCACCGCGTTCGGTGCAGTCTGCAAACGTATCCTGCACCAAATGCGGCAGCTACTGCGCATCACGCTTCGGGTGACGATCGCAACCGCGCCTATCCTTCTCTACTGCGTTCAGTCGCTGCCAACCGTAGGGCTGCTCGCAAATCTCATCGGAGTGCCTTTTGCGTGTTCACTGCTTATTCCAGCGATCATGTTCCATGTGGCACTAGTTGCCGTATCAGAGGATCTCGGTCCGTACTCGGGCGCTGTACTCAACACCGTTATTGAGACCGCCCTCGCGTGGGTACGGCAGCTCGCAGCGGTAAGCCCTACGTTGGAACTCGCGCCTACGCCGATGCAGGCCTTGCTCCTCAGCGCACTCGCGATCCTGATTCTATGGGGCACCAAGTTGAGATGGCGCGCCCATCTCACGGTCGTCGTTTTGATGGCGCTCATCGGAACAGAAGTCGCGCTGAGAATCCCCTACCGCGATCGACTCCGCATCACCACCCTCGATATCGGACAGGGAGATGCAACGCTCATCGAGTTCCCAGACGGCCGCTCGATGCTCATCGATACCGGCGGCAGTGGCCCTGGACAGAGCGCGACCGCAGCCCGAACGCTTATCCCAATGCTTCGATATCGTCGCAGAACCAAAATCGACGTGCTCGCCCTCACCCATTTCGATCGAGACCATGCGGGTGGAGTAGAGGCGCTATTGAAGTCGATCGACGTATCGGAAGTATGGCTCACCCGCCAGGCCGAACGTGAATCTCGCAACCGACTGCCGACTCCGCTTCGCGCCATTCGCGATGCACAATTGACCGAGAAATACCCGAGCAGCCTCTGCGGTCCGCAGCATTTTGGTTCAGCCACGGTCGAAGTGCTTCATCCCTGTCCTTCATACGACCCGGGTATGGATCCGAACGACAACTCGCTTGTATTGCGAATCAGCCTCGGACCCCGGAGCGCGCTCTTCACCGGCGACATCGAAGCCATGGCCGAAAAGAGCCTCGCATCTCCATCACTAAAGTCAGAAATCTTGAAGGTGCCTCACCACGGCTCGCATACGTCGTCGACCGAGGCGTTCCTTCGGGCGGTAAAGCCTAGGTACGCCGTCATCAGCGCCGGACGCTACAACCGATTTGGCCATCCGCATCCGAGTGTGACGCGCCGACTCGAAAACCGCGCCGTGCAGCTCTTTCGGACCGATCTTCACGGCGCGGTGGTGTTTGAAACCGAGGGCGGACCTTGGACTGTACGCAGTGCGGTGCCGTTCACCGAACGTATGTCCACCAAAGCATCGTCCACCAAAGCATCGTCCACCAAAGGTGCTCTGTTCGGGACTATCGCCCGCCGGGACGGAACACCACCAAACCCAGGGACAGCACGGCCATGAGCACGACGAGAATCGCCAACATCCGAAGTTTCTTCATCGCCCCATCGCTCGATGAAGAACCTGTCGATGTTGCCTGCAGCGCGCTCTCGGCAGAAGACTGTTCGTCTGGTGATGCGGTCGCAAGCTCTTTGGACGCCTTTCGCAGCAAAGCGCTGATGGCACCGGTAAGGCCTGCGGCGAGCAGGGCAAGGGTCAACTTTCCGTGCATCCATCCGGCACGAAGATATAGCGAAAGGTTCACCGCAAACATCAAAAGACCGCCGACCCAGGCCAGGAGCACCCCGGGAGAAACAACGCGTAAAAAAGTGCTGCGAACCACCTGCAGTACCGAACTTCGTTGCGCCGAACCCAGACGAAGAAGCAGCACAGATGCAAATATGAGACCACCAAACCAAAGGATCAGCCCGACTACGTGGATGAACTTTCCGACAAGTACCAGATTCACGATTCACTCCTCACAGAAATTGACCGAGGCTAGATCCAGCCCGCCTGCCGATACCAGTCGATCGCCATCGCCGCGCCCGCGTCGAGCTGAACTTCGGGCTTCCAGCCTAGCTCTTGCTGAATGGACCCGCTGTCGCACACCCAGTGGGGCTGAACAAGCTCGTTCAGTTTGTCCCGCGTGAACATGACCGCCTTGTCGGTCAAGCGACCGTAGGCTTCGCTGGCCGTCGCGAGTATTTGGGCGACGGGCTTTGCGACCCGGAAGCGGAGTCCTTTTTTTCCGAGAGCGGAGGCCACCACATCTGCAAATTCTTGTTGCGAATAGATTCGGCCATCTTCAACGCAATAAATGCGTCCCGTAGGGTGATCGACCGTGAGCGCGAGGCAGATGGCGCGCGCGCAGTCTGGTCCCCATATCAGTGAAATCGTGTTGCGCGGGCTACCGAGAAAGGCGATCAGCCTAGAATCGATCATCTTGAAGAAGCTGAGCATTTCCTGATCTCGCGGCCCGTAGATGGCGGGAGGACGGATAACGGTGACGGGAAGAGCGTCCTGAGCTTCGATTACCATACGTTCGGCCGCCAACTTGCTGCGCCCGTAGTGGGTCACCGGATGCGCGGGAGCGTCTACCGGCCGAGGACTGCCGTCTCGGGAGGCGCCGTGGGCCGCAAGACTCGACACGAACACAAATCGCTGCAGGGCATCGCGCTTCCGCAGGGCTGCCTGGAGCAAGTGCTCGGTGCCGCCACAGTTGACCTCGTGAAAGACTTGTGGAGATTTAGCCTTGACGACCGCCGCGCCGTGGACGACGGCGTCCATGCCTTCGATGGCTTTATCGAGCCCGAGACCTCGCTCAAGATTCGCTTCCACGCACTCGATGCCCAGCGTGTCGAGCAGGGTCGTATCGCTTGTCGATCGAGTGAGTGCACGCACCTTGTGGCCTTGCTGAACCAACAGTTCGCAAAGGTGCCCTCCTAAAAAACCAGTTGCGCCAGTAACCAAGACCTTCATCGAGCAACCTCCCGCTGGTAAATCCGATACGTCTTGTAGCGCTTCCCGCCCATAGCGCGAATGCCGAGGTTGATCCGCTGGTTGTCCTCCAGAGTCCAGGACAACTCGCACCAACGATAGCCCTTTGCGTAGCCTCGCTTTGCAAGCTCAGCATACATGGCGGTCGAGAGCGCTCCATACCGTTTGACGCCTCGCAGCTCTTTGCGAAGGCCCAGCATCATCAAGCGCGCCTGGCTCAAACCTTCCACTTTGACTCGGTAGAGAAGCTTCGCAAAACCGGTCGGAAAAAGACGACCGTTCAAATCTTTGGTCGCTTGATTGATGTTCGGCAAACCCACGCAAACGCCCACCGGGCGACCGTCGATTTCCGCAAAAAAAGCGAGCGCCGGGTCGAGAATCAGCTTCATCTCGTCACCACTCTTACGGACCTCGTTGGGCGTTGCTGGTACAAACCCCCAGTTTTCACTCCAGGCGTCGTTGAAGATCTCCAGCAGCGTATCGAGCTCGCGACGGAAATTCTTTTTGTCCACCGAACGAAAGCGCACCTCGGGAAGCGACTGGACCGACTGCCATGCTTTTTCGACCCGTTTGGGCAGTTCCGGTTTCGCTTCATAAGACCAGGAATAGAGGTCCTTCAGCTTGGTAAGTCCATAGGCCTCGGCAATGGCGCCCTGCCAGTCCCGAGAGTGGGCCATCATCATCGCGTTGGGATGCTCGAACCCGTCGACCAAGAGTCCCACCTCTTCATTGATCGAAAGGCTCATCGGGCCGCGCATCGACTGGGCACCCTTGGACTTAAGCCAGCCCTCCGCAGCCAACAAAAGTGCGCGACCTACGTCGACGTCGTCTATGGTATCGAAAAACCCAAAAAACCCGGCACCGTCTCGGTGAATCCGCAGGTGCTCGTAGTCGATCTGAGCGCTGATCCGCCCCACAAGCCGTCCCGACTTCCACGCGGTAAATAGCGCCACCTCGGCATGCTCGAACAGCGGGTTTTTGCCGGGGGTGAGACGGGCCTTGAGATCAAAACGCAAAGGGGCGATCCAGTTCGGGTCTCCTCGAAAGACCTCCTCCCCAGCGCGAATAAAGTCTTCGATATCGACTCCTGGCGCATGTTCGCGAACCTGAATAATCGCGCTTGTTCCCTCCGCTGGATTCGACGGGCGCGCCGAAGCGGACTCTACTGCGGGGTCCATCAGACTCATGCGTCACCCCTCAGCGGACCGACCATCTCCTCCGGCCGCACTGCGTGGTCAAAGCCCTCCCCCGTCATCAGCCCGAGCTCGATCACCGACTCACGTAGGGTAATTCCTTTTTGGTAGGCGTTTTTCGCTACCTTGGCAGCCGCATCGTAGCCGATATGCGGGTTCAACGCGGTCACGAGCATCAGAGAATTGTGCAGGTTGCGTGAAATCACCTCATGATTTGGCTCGATACCGGCAGCGCAGCGATCGCAGAAGCTTTCTACGGCATCGCCAAGCAGCCGGATGGACTGCAGCAGGTTGTAGGCCATCACCGGCTTGAAGACATTGAGTTCAAAATTACCCTGACTGCCCGCAAAACCGATCGCGGCATCGTTGCCGAACACCTGACAGCACACCATCGTCATCGCTTCGCACTGCGTCGGGTTGACCTTGCCCGGCATGATCGAGCTGCCGGGTTCGTTTTCCGGAATGCGGATCTCTCCGATGCCGCATCGAGGTCCCGAGGCAAGCCAGCGAACGTCGTTCGCAATTTTCATCAGGGCGGCCGCAAGCTGCTTGAGCGCGCCGCTGGCTCCAACCATGGCGTCGTGGCTCCCTAAAGCCGCGAACTTATTCGAGGCGGACACGAACTCTTTTCCGGTCAGCTGCGAAATATTCCTGGCCACCTCGGTCGCATAGCGCGCATGCGTGTTCAGTCCCGTCCCAACCGCGGTCCCCCCAAGCGCAAGCTCACGCAGCTGGATGAGTGTCACGCGCACAGCAGCTTCGGCGTGTCCCAACTGCGCGACCCATCCGCTGATCTCCTGGCCGAGAGTGAGCGGCGTCGCGTCCTGCAGGTGGGTGCGTCCGATCTTGACAACCTCCCGGAACTCGGTCGCTTTTTTCGCGAGTACGTCCTGAAGCGTGGCCAGTCGAGGGAGCAGGTGATCTTCGATCTCGGTCACCGCAGCGATATGCATTGCGGTGGGAAACGTATCGTTGCTGGACTGGGAACGATTGACGTGATCGTTGGGGTGCACCGGACTCTTGGAGCCTAGTTGTCCACCCGCCATCTCGATCGCTCGATTGGCGATCACCTCGTTTACGTTCATGTTCGACTGGGTGCCAGACCCGGTCTGCCAAACGACAAGGGGGAAATGCGCGTCCAGCGTTCCGTCGATGACCTCGTCCGCCGCCCTTGAGATAAGCTCCGCCAAGTCTGCCGGCAGCGTTCCAAGCGAGGCATTGGTACGCGCCGCCGCTTTCTTGAGAATACCAAAAGCCACCAAAAGCGGTTTGGGCATGCGTTCGTCACCGATCGCAAAGTTCTGACGCGATCGCATCGTCTGCGCGCCGTAGTAGGAATCTGCGGGAACCTGAACCGCGCCCATCGAATCGGTCTCGTCACGAGTCGTCATGATCACTGCCCTCAATCAAAAAATGCGCGCAGAAACCTGCCCAAATTCTTCAGGACACGCTACCGAAAACTCAGTGAGGAATCCCGTGCGCAAAAAGATCGCGCTGCTTCTTGCATCCTTGCCTCTTGCACTTTGCGCCCCGCTGGTTGCGGGCTGCCCTAGCTCCGCCCTTCATGCACAGCCTTTACCTACGCGAAACCGAGACTCCGGCCCTGCGTTCGATGCTTATGAGGCGCTCCAGTCTCGCCTCGACGCGCTCCAAGAGGCCGACCCGCCGAAGGTCGCCGAGGGCGTGCTCACTTCTATCGACTACACGATAAGCGTATCAAAACGGATTCAATCCCGCTTCAGCGCAGCATCGGGGAGCTGGAAGGCGCGCGCAGCCCGGTTTCTGTACGCTGCCGAACGCGGCGTCGATCCCTTCCAAGGCCTTCGAGGAGCGATCGCCAATCGAGGCTACCGGTCGAGCACATCCCTCCGCCTTCAGGGTTACGCCGTCTACCTGCCCGAAGCGTACGATCCCGACAAAACTTACCCCCTCTATCTCGCGCTCCACGGAGGATCCTCGAACGGCAACCTATTTCTCGGCGTCGTGATGGGCCACAACATGGATTGGCGGGACTACGCCCTACATCTCTGGGACGATTTCGCACCTCGGTGGCACGCACCGATGATCGTCGTCGCTCCGGACGGTTTTGGTCAGCCGATGTGGCGCTGGATGGCCGAACAAGAGGTCTTCGAGGTGATCGAAGACGTCAAGACCCACTACTCGGTAGATCCGGATCGCATCATACTCGCCGGCCTATCCAACGGTGGCGTCGGCACCTACAGCATCGGGTTGCGTCATGCGTCGCGCTTCAGTGCGGTTCAGGCGATCGCGGGAGCGCCCAGCTGGATGCAGTATGCCGGAGGCAGTCCTCGGCCCGCAGAAAAGCAGGCTTTGACCATGCTGAGCGGCCTTCATTTAGCGGAAAACTCTCGGAACACGCATTTCGAGTACTTCCACGGGCGCAGCGACAGCGGTCCGATGAGGCCGTCGTTCGTCAGGGCGTTTCAGGGGCGCCTCGATGCGTTGGGCGTGCCCAACCGCCCCACCTGGTTTCAAGCAGGACACGATATTCTCTACTTTGTCCTGCGACGCGGCGAGGGGTTCGAGCGCCTGCAGCAGATTCGAAGAGATCGCCGCCCTAGCGAGGTCCGGCTGGTCACCGCAGACTATCGAGCAAGCACGCAGCACTGGGTCACCGCAACCCGACTGCGTCGCTACCCGCAACTGGCTCGAATCACAGCTCGAGCCGGATCGCGCAGAATCGAGGTGCGTACCGACAATGTCGACGCGTTCTACCTCGACCTCGCGGAGGCGCCGTCGTTGAGTACCGAACTCGCGCTGTATGTTGATGGACAAAAGGTGTTCTCCGGTCCGCGTGCGCAGGCCGGCGACCGACTGCACCTCGTGCGAAAAGAGCCGTCGCGGCAGGGTCCACTGACGCAGGATCCACTGACGCAGGATCCACTGACGCAGGAACCACTGCAGCGAGACCTGGGAGATGAGCATGCTCCCTGGACGACCGGATTTCCTCACGAGCAAGGCCTCGAAAAACGCCCCGGACTCTCCGGTCCGATCACCGATGCCTACTACGACCGTATGGTGCACGTGTACGGTACCCAGAAGGCGTCCCATCTGGAGTCGCTCAAGCAAAGCGCAACGCGAGGAGCGCGCGGATGGCCTCTCGGACTTTGGGAATTTCAGCAGGAAGTGCGTGCGGACACGGAGGTGGACGGGGCCCTCATGCGCAGCGCCCATCTCGTGCTGTACGGCACGGCCGGAGACAATCTTCTGCTGGAACAGATGAAGGACCGATTGCCGATCACCATCGATGAAGACGCGATCTATCTCGGTGACACCCGATTTGAAGGACGGCATCTCGGCACGCGATTCATCTACCCAAACCCCCTTGCCCCGAGTCGCTACGTGATCATTCAAGCGGGGACCACCTTGGAGGCGGTTTCTCGTGGTCACCAGCTACCGGACTTTCTGGCCGACTGGGTCCTTTATGATCACCGGACCACTCGCTCTCGGCCGCGGCTGATATTCCATCGCAATGCGCCGCGTTCGACCGGGTTCTTTGACCGCCACTGGGAGATTCCAGCGCCTTTCGAACACGCCGCACGTTGATGCGTCGGTCACAGGCTCCGAGGAAAAAGCGCTACCTCAGATCAAGCCATGAAACGTCCGGTTTCTGGACGCGTGGCTGCATTTAATGGGACCGAAGAAATATGGATCACCGCTCCATCTCTCTCGGAGCCGCGGCAGTGCTTCTCATCGCCTGCGCTGGGTCCAAAAATGCATCGCAGCCTGAGGTGGGCGCGGTAGAGCTAGAGACCGCGCATCGCACCCCCGCCGAAGCGCGAACTCAGGCCGAACAAAAAGCGCTCGCTGAAGAGACCCGCCGCATGCAGGCCCTTCGTGAACAGAGGCAGCAGGAGCAGCGTCGTCGCGAGCAGGCTCTACTGGCTCAAAAGGCAGCAGAGCAGCGTCGCGCAGCGGAGCTTGAAGCCGCCCGAGCTCAAAGACTCGCTTTTGAGAGCGCGTATCCCCATCACGGCGTCGCCTATCACTTCCTTGCCAAGGTCTTCTCCAAGCCCGACGGCGCACAAGCACTCGGATACATGCGTCGAGGAGCGCTATTTCGGGCCAAGCCACGCAAGCAGGGGAGCGCATGTGAGGGAGGATGGTACGAAGTGCCGGGCGGCGGGTTCGTTTGTCGGGGTGACGGCTACAAACTCGGGACGCAGCCCCAATCGTTTCATCCCGCGCCGCGTCCCGCGGAAATTCAGGCCACCCTCCCCTACGTCTTCGCTTGGGTCGCGCGCGACGATACGCTTCAGTACTGGAGAATCCCGACGGCAAGCGAAGAGGAGCGCGCCCAGGAGGCCCTCGAAGCGCTGCTCGAGTTCGAGCAACAAGCAGCACTCAAGCTGTCCGACCTGCTGAACACCGACCCACAGGGTGCCGACGCGCAGAACGCCGATCCACAGGTTGCGGACCTGCAGAACATCGACCTGCAGAACATCGATCCACAGGGTGCGGACCTGCAGAACGCTGATCCACAGGGTGCCGACCTACAGAACGCTGATCCACAGGGTGCGGACCTGCAGAACATCGACCTGCAGAACATCGATCCGCAGGGTGCCGACCTACAGAACACCAACCTACCGGGGGAAGACGCACTCCAGGCCGACTCAGCACTCCAGGCCGACTCAGTGCTCCAGGCCGACTCAAAAGCGCGCTCGGCCGACCTGCAAGAGGGCGCGGGCTCCTCTAGCCCGGCATCGCTCGTTCTCACAGAACCTGCCCTCGAGGCTGCGTCTGAGGAAGAGATCTCAAGCCACGAGCTGCCGAGCTTTGTACGCATGCGCATGGCTCGCGGGTTTTACGTGAGCATCGATCGCACCGAGCAGGCCGAGGGGCGAAGCTTCTATCGTACCATTCGAGGAGGATACATCCGCAAAGACGCCCTCACTCCAAACGAGCCGCCGCAAGGGAGGGGCGTCGTGCTGGGACCTGAGTGGCCGCTACCGCTCGCTTTTGTATACCGGCACCGCGTTCGGCGAATGACGCGGCGGGCAAGTGACGGGGTGCTGCTTCCGCGGGATGAAGTCTCCCTGCATACCCCGATCGCGATCGCAGAGCATTTTGAACGTCTTGGGCGGGCGCATATCCTGGGCAGAGACGGCACCGTTGTACGCACTTCCAACGTGCGTGTGGCCGGCGCAGTCGAGCGTCCCAAAGGCATTCCCGCGGATGCGCGCTGGATCCACATCGATCTTTCGGAGCAAACCCTGGTGGCATACGAGGGAGACCAGAGTGTGTTTGCAACCCTTGTCGCCACCGGCAAGGAAGGACACGAGACCCCGACCGGCATCTTCCAAATCGAATCCAAGCATGTGTCGACAACCATGGACGACCTCAATGCTCCGGACGGCGCGTACAGCATCGAAGATGTCCCTTGGACGATGTATTTCGAGGGCAATTACGCACTGCACGCCGCTTTTTGGCACGGTGGATTTGGTCGACCGAGATCTCATGGATGTGTCAATCTTGCACCAGCCGATGCTCGCTGGCTGTTCAGCTGGAGCCTTCCTACGCTGCCGGCGCACTGGCACGGCGTGTTTGCCCGCGATCGGAACCCGGGAACCCACGTGTACATCACGCCTTGAAGCCAGCGACCTGAGCGTTCGTTCTCGACTCGAACGCAGTGTTGTAAGCGACTTGACGGGCTCTAAACACGAGCGTAGCTGGAGGCGGTGCATCCAGCGCGTCCCCAGGTTCCGAGCGCAGTCTGCCCCAGCTGCGGTGCTCAAGTCGATCCGCTCCGAGCCCGGAAGGTGATCTTACTGCCGGACGGATTTCGTTTTTTCTGTAATTCGGCCTGCGGCGAACGCTTCGAAAGCGGCGAGCGGGATCACGATGCGGTCCGTCGATCCGGGCTGGAATGCCAATCCCAGCCGGTCCCCCTGCTGGATACACCGGCACCTTGCCAGCCCTCGGTAGCGGTCGATACCAAGCCACCCGAGCAGCAGAGCGAGGTCGAGGCGCCTTGGATAGGGTTGGGACTCGCGCTTGGCGGGCTCTTGTGCGGATCGCTCGCCTCAAACTGGACGCTTGCGTGGTTGAGCGCCATCTGCTCTGTCGCGAGTGCAGCCGTCGCTCTTCTAGCCGGGCGCCGGGCGCGCATCGACCTGGGGATGCTCAGCTGGGTGCTGGCGCCGATGGGCACAGTGCTCGCCGTCGCCGCAGCGCTGGTCGGCTCTGAATCGGAGTTTGCAGAAGGTCTCGTCGCGGGAGCGCTCGCAGCTGGTGCGCTCAACTGCCGAGTCTGGCTTGAAATTCACAGCCGAGTGCCCGTTCAGGATCTCGCTTCGAATCTAGAGCGTGCCCTCCCAGAGTCGGTACGGGTGCCGGACCCGAGCGCTCCGGAGATGCTCGATATGAACGTTCTGCATGTAGAAACCGCCAAGATCCGCACCGGCGAGGAATTTCTGACGTCAGAAGGCGAAACCGTCGCCATCGATGGCGTCGTTCGCGCTGGAACGGCGTGGGCACTACCCTACCCTGGCGCGAAGGTCACCATACCGAGAACCCAAGGGGACCCTTTGCTCGCCGGAGCTCGGATCGTTGAAGGGGAGGTTTTGCTGCGCGCGACGCGAGTTGGCAAAGACCGGGCACTCGTGAGATCGGCCGAATTCGACATGGCGACCGGTCCGCAAGCGGCGCCCCTCAGCCGAATTGCCGCACAGGCCAGTCGAGCGGGAGGAATCCTGGCGGTGGCAACGGCGATATTGATCGTCTCGCTCTCCGATGCGGAAACCTTGTCCAGCCACATGATGGCGGCCGCAACGATCTTAATCGCCACTCCGGTCATCACCCTGAGGCGAGGCACCACCACCCCCTGGGTGGCTGCAGCAGCGACCGCAGGATATCGCGGCATCGTTTTCCAAAACCCAAAGACTCTAGAATCCGCAGGTAAGGTCTCGATCGCGGCGCTTTGCGCCCACGGTACGGTCACCGAAGGCCGTCCTCAAGTGGTGGAGGTTCATTCGATCGACGGCTCGTCCAAAAAAGAGCTCATCGGACTGGCAGTCGGTGCGGAAGCCTCTGCAGAGGGGCATCCGATCATGGCAGCGATCGCTCGCTACGCAAAAACCCAAAACATCGAACCACGCAGCGTTCGCCGGGCCGCGTTCCAACCAGGACGCGGCGTCACCGCTCTGGGTCCGGGTGGAGAGGCTGTCGTCATGGGAAATCGACAGCTACTCATCGAGGAGGGGATCAGCGTCGCCGTCGCGGACGAGGAAGCGTATCGTGCGGAAGCGAGAGGCTACACCGCGTTGTTTTGTGCACTCGGTGGCAGGGTGCGTGCTGTGTTTGCACTCTCGGACGACATTCGCGCAGGGGCACGTGCAGCGGTACAAAGGCTGATCGATTTGCAGATCGAGGCGGTGCTTCTCTCCGGAGATCATCGCGTCACCATCGAGGCGATGGCTTCTTGCCTGGACGTCACCCACGTCAAGGCGGAGCTAACCCCGAACGAACGCGGCCGGGAAGTCGATCGCCTCGGACACTCAGGCCACGTCGTGGCCGTCGTCGGGCACCCGGGCCAGGACGATGAGGCACTTTCCGCCGCCGAGGTACCCGTCGTGCTCAAAGCAGCCGGTGGACCTTTTGGTGAACGAGGAATCGCGCTCTCTTCGGACGACTTAAGGGACGCAACGGCAGCCCTCTGGGTCGCGCGTGCGGCTCGCCGAGAAGCCTGGAGGGCGTTTTTGCTCACCTCCTCAGTGGGCCTCGGACTTGCCATTGCGGGAGCCACCCTCATGCTTTCACCCGCACCGGCCGCGCTCTTCGCAGTCGCCCTAGACGCCTTCGTGTTGCCTGGCGGCGCGCGATTGCTTCGCCGAGTTCAACTCCGGATCCCGACCCGCTAGAGCTCACCCCCGCCTTTCGCCGCAGCTCAGCGACAGACCCGTCTCTGCCGAGAGTCGGCCGTGCCTCAAGCGAAAAATCAGTTGATTTGCGGGCTCTGAAGCACAACCGGGAGGTTCCTCACGCACAACCTGCTAACCTGCCGGCCACGACGGAGACCGACGCATGACCGACACCGCCTGGGGAGGCCGCTTCCAGGAAGCGCTCAGCCGCACCGCTCTTAGATTCAGTGCAAGCGTAGAATTCGACAAAAGACTCGCCTCTCAAGACATCGATGGATCGATTGCCCACGCCCAAATGTTGGGGGCACAGGGGATCATTTCCGCTGAGGACACCCGTCATATCGTCATCGGACTTGAGGAAATTCGCTCGGAAATCGAAGCGGGCCGCATGGATTGGCAAGATGCCCGCGAAGACGTCCATATGAATGTCGAGGCGGTACTCAGCGAACGCATCGGGGATGCGGGACGACGGCTTCACACGGGGCGCAGCCGCAACGATCAGGTCGCCACCGACATGCGACTATGGACACGCGAGGCCTGCCGCGATACCGCTGCGCGAATCGACCGCCTGATGTCGGTTCTCTTCGTCCGAGCACGAGACACGATAGACGTTCTCTTACCGGGCTACACCCATCTTCAGCGAGCGCAACCGGTGCGCCTTGCACACCATCTGCTGGCATGGGCCGAGATGCTCGATCGAGATCGAGCGCGTCTCATCGATGCTGCAGAACGGATGAATGAATCACCTCTCGGCAGCGGAGCCCTCGCGAGCACCACGTTTCCCATCGATCGAGCCGCCACCGCGCGCGCACTCGGTTTTAGGGCGCCCACTCGAAACTCGATCGACGCGGTTGCCGATCGGGACTTTCTCGTCGAAGCCACCGCGGCTCTTGCCAATTGCGCGGTGCATCTATCCAGAATCTCTGAAGAGCTCGTCAACTGGAGCAGTCAGGAGTTCGGCTTCATCACGATGAGCGACAGCTTCACCACCGGCTCGTCGATCATGCCGCAGAAAAAGAACCCGGACATGGCCGAGCTCGTTCGCGGCAAAACCGGACGCGTTGTCGGAGACCTGGTCACGCTTTTAACCCTCCTCAAGGGTTTGCCTCTGGCATACAACCGAGATCTGCAGGAAGACAAACCTCCCGTATTCGACGCCTTTGACACCGTAGACGACTGCGTCGACGTATTGTCAGGCGCCATTGCGACGACAACCTTCCATGCGGGCGCAATGCGTGCTGCGTTGCGAGAAGGCTATTTGGACGCCACGGAGGTCGCCGACTATCTGGCCGCAAAAGGAGTGCCTTTTCGTGATGCGCATCATGTATCCGGACGCCTGGTCGCGCTGGCCTACGGCAAAGGCGTCGCGCTGACCGAGCTCTCTCTCGCGGACTTCCGCGCTGCACATCCAGGTTTCGACGAGGATGTGTTCGACGCGCTCGACATGGAGACCGCTGTGGAGCGTCGAGATGTGTTTGGTGGACCCGCAAAAAGCAGAGTCTCAGCCGCGATCGAGGAGTTGAAAGCGCGCCTGCTGAACCGAAACGTGGAACCTGAGATCCTCGCCGAGGAGGCAGGCGCCTCACCGAAAAGCGAAGACTCGTGACGTACAGCTACCGCAACGGCGAACTATACTGCGAGGAAGTGCCGCTCCACGAACTCGCCCGTGACGCTGGAACACCCTGCTTTGTCTACTCATCTCGCTTGGTCGACGATGCCTTTCAGCGCGTCACGCGCGCGGTTTCCTTTGCCGATCATCTCGTCGCATATGCGATGAAAGCCAACGGAAACCTCTCGCTGCTCCGGAGACTGAGCGCTGCTGGCTGCGGCGCCGACATCGTTTCAGGAGGCGAACTCCGCCGGGCACTTCAGGCCGGCATCCCGCCGGATCGGATCGTTTTTTCAGGAGTTGGCAAAACCGAAGACGAACTGAGCTTTGCTCTCGACCAGCAGATTCGATCGATCCATGTCGAAAGCGTCCAGGAGCTCGAAGCGGTCGAAAAGATCGCCAAGCAAAGTCAGCGATGCGCGCGCATCGCGCTCCGGATCAACCCGGATGTCGACCCGAAAACGCATCCGTATATCGCTACTGGCCTGCTGGAGTCGAAATTCGGACTCGGAGTCGAAACCGCACGCTCGCTCCTGCCCGGACTGCTTCGAAGCCCGCACCTTCAGTTCGAGGGATTGGCCTGCCATATCGGCAGCCAGATCTCGGACCCGAACGCTCTGCAATCGGCGGTCTACCTGGTGGCGAGCTTCGCTCGAGAATGCCAACAAGCAGGCGCCCCTATCCGCTCCATCGACGCTGGAGGTGGATGGCCTCTATCCTATGGAAACGAGTCCATTCAATATCCCCCGTGGTCCGAATTTGGCGCAGCTATTCGCCTTGGCCTGGAGCAGGCAGGGTTCGGGCCTCGCGATCTGCAATTGATTATCGAACCCGGACGGGCCCTGGTCGGCGACGCTGGGACGCTGCTGACCCGCGTGCTGTACACGAAGGAGCAATCGGGAAAGCGTTTTGTCATCGTCGACGGCGCGATGACAGAGTTGATCCGTCCCGCGCTCTATCAGGCACATCATGCTGTTCAACCCGTGCAAAAACCAGCGACTGAGAACCACGAGATGGATGAAATACAAGCCGATATCGTGGGCCCCGTATGCGAGAGCGGAGATTTTCTCGCACGCAACTGCACCCTACCAAGCACCGTCTCTGTGGGCGATCTACTCGCGATCCGCAGCGCGGGAGCGTACAGCATGGTGATGGCGAGCAATTACAATGCGCGGCCTACGCCTCCAGAGATCCTGGTCGAAGCAGCGCACTACCGTACGATCCGCAAGCGACAGCCGATCGAGGAGCTCTGGCGGTATGAACTCTAGCGGAGCACCTCCACAGCTCGACCTAAAGAATTCAACAGGTCGCTAAAATCCACCATCACTAAAAAAATAAAGTGTGCTCGCAATTTTCCATTCGCATTGATATATTCTGACGCAGGTGGAAAAACACAGACTCAAATACACAATCCTCCTTCTGGGCGCAGCCGGTTGCACGAGCGCCCCGATCGACGCATCGGGTACCGAGATCTTGAGCGCCGGCCCCGTGACCGAATGCACTGATACGGTGCGTGCCGTGATCCGCGATTTTCGAGCGGATCACCCGGACTTCCAGCGCGCGATAGGGGCACAGACCGGCATTGTGGAATCATGGCTTGGGTCCGATGGGCTCCCGGTGTATGCGCCGGAGGGTGCAACGCGGGTAACCGAGGGGGCGGCGTCCTTTGACCAGTGGTATCGGGACGTCACCGGTATCAACGAGCGCTTCGAGGTACTCTTGCCACTCACCGTGACCGACACGGGGTCTAGGGTTTACGACAATCCCGAGTATTTTCCGATCGACGGCGTAGGCTACGGAGACACTGCAGTTTCAGCAGACGCAACGCATAACTTCCATTTTACGACAGAGATACACGAATATTTCGTCTACAACGGAAGAGAAGAGTTTCATTTCCGGGGGGACGACGACGTATGGGTGTTCGTCAACGGATACTTGGTCATCGATCTTGGGGGCGTGCACCCTCCGATGACCGCGTCCGTTCGCTTTGACGAAATCGCGGCGCAAGCCGGATTGACGCTGGGCGGGGTGTATCGCTTCGACGTATTTCACGCAGAGCGGCATACGACGAAATCAAGCCTCCGTTTCGAAACCTCCGCCTGTTTCATTCCCGACGTGGATGAAGACGGAGTTGTAAGCAGCGAAGACTGTGACGATGAGGACCCTTCAGTCGGCAGACTGCTCTATGAGAACAACTTTCTCGGTGAGGATGGCTATTTTCAGAACACCTCGACCCTGACCGATGAATGGGCTTACTCAGACGGCGCGTTGCGCTCGACTCGCGGCGGCCAGCAAGCCCTGCTGGGAGCGAGCGCGTCGTGGGAAAACACGGTGACCTACGCTCGAGTTTCAAGCCAAGGCTTCGAGCACAAGTGCTCGAACTGCGGTTTCAAGGCGCGCTCTGTGACGGATGGCTCCTCTTTTTCCCGCTCTGGACGCACGTACGACTTCGATGAGTCAGGGGTATTCCGAATCGATCGTGCTGCCGATATCGCGTCGATCTATGGCGCGGCTTTCGATGCTTCAGGAACACCGCAGCAGGTGCACATCGATATGATTTCCTTAGGCAGAGAGGGTGAGGATGAACTCTTTTCCGTTGTCTCGGCGACGTTCGGAGCGCAGACGGGTGCCGCGTATGGTTTGATCCGGTTCGGCATGGGTCTGCTGATTCCCGAGGTTTATGGCGTATCCGGAGCCTTTGTATTCACCGAAACCGAAAGCAGCACCGAGATCACCCTCAACGTATTCGAGCGCGACCGCTTCCGCGTGGGCATTCTCGCGCGAGCCGCGCTCGATGAGGACCAGGACGAAGGGTTCCACGGCTATCGCTGTGCAGTCGCAAGGAACTCAGAAATCGATTGCGCCCGGCCAGGACGGTTCGTTCAGCTAGCAACGTTCATGGACTTCGAGGAAGACGATGTACGCTCCGAGTGCATCCAAGATTGCGGGGCAAACACAACCTTTGACGAACTCCAAAGGCGGGAGCGCTCCCTTGTCACCGATGTGCTGCAGGGCGACAGCGCACTGCTCACCTTTCGGGTCTTTGACAACGAACTCCTTTGCAGCTTCACCGGCATCGACGGCGAGAGAGTCGAGACGCGCGCCGAAGACACCTCGTTCCGCTCGGGCACCACTGGACTTTCTACCCTGAATGCGTTCGGTGCATTCGACTCGATCAAAGTCTGTGAGGCGCTCTCCGCGGACCGCGGTGCGCCCTAAGGCCAAAGAGCCCAACGAGACCAAGAGCGGAGTCCGAAGGGGGCTAGGTTTCGGTGGATTCGCTCTGCGAACTGGATAGCGCCCGCTCGACAGCAGGGCGTTCCCGCACCCGCGCCGCAAACCTGGTCAGCTCTGGGTGCTCGGGAAAAAGGCCAAACTGAAATCCCCAGGACAGCCCCATACCAAGAAGAAGATCCGCAGCGGTGAACCAAGATCCGAAGAGGTAAGGGTCGGCTCCCGCAAGTCGCTGCCGCAAGACGCCCACGACCACCTCTGTCGAACCCCAACCCGCGTGAGATCGGGGAATCTCGAACTTCACGCTCGCCTGAGTCATCGCCGCATCGATGCCCGTGGACTGAAACACCACCCACTTAAGATACTCGCCTCTGCGCGGGTCCTCGATATTTGGAGCAAGATCGCACGGCGTCTTGTACCTATCGGCGAGATACACCGCGACCGCCGCCGTTTCCGCCACAACGACCTCACCGTCTACTAGGGTCGGAATTTTGCCCATCGGATTGAGTGACAAGAACTCCTCTGAGCGCATCGAACCATCGTCGTATCGGACGTTTCGAAGCGCGAACGGGACTCCGAGTTCCTCAAGCAAAGCGTGGATCATCACCGCACGGGACTGGGCGTTGTGATAGAGCTCGATCACCTGTTGCTCCTCGTCGTAGGGGTTGAGCGGCCGTTAGAACAGAAGAGTCCGAAAATCACAAGCGACAGACTCGGAGGCGCAGACCAAAGCACCTCACGCATCTCTGAATCCTTGGAGCGCCACCGAACAGATGCTGCGTTTTCAATGCAAAACAAACGCTAGCAGGCCTGCCGAGGCTCTCGAGCATTTAAAATTGCCCAGGACGGCAGATCATAGATGCACGTAATTATTACGGTTATCCAGACAGCACTTCGATGCGATGCAAAAATGGACCCCAAACGGGCCAAAAATCTGCTGTATACGGCTCAATGAGTCTTCAACGCCACCTCAAGAACAGCGGGTTCGAGCAGCTGTTTCAGCGCGCATTCGTGTACAACATCCTCTTCGAGGACACCGAGGTGGATGAACGCTTCCTCGGTCTCGACGAGCGCTCGAGAATACTCGCCATTTCCGGTGCCGGCTGCGGCGTCGCAAATTACGTCAGCCAGCGCCCCCGGAGGGTGGACGCGATCGACATCAATCCGCATCATCTCGCGCTTACCGCGTTGAAAGCAAGCGCGGCTCAGAGTCTCCAGTCTCACGAGGAGCTCTACTCGATGTTCGGCCTTGGACTTCACCCGAATCCAAAGCAAATCACCCGCAAACTGACCGAAACACTGCCAAGCTGGATCCAGCGGTACTGGCAGTCGCACCACCGGGTTTTTCGGCGATCGATGATTCAGGCCGGCATGACCGCCAGGCTGCTCGGGTTGCTTCGCGCGCTGTCGGGAATCGATACGCAGTGGCTCCGCAATTTCATCTCGCAAACTGTGGAGCAGCGCTACCACATGCTCGAGGAATCTGTCTTTCCGGTGTTTGAAAAGCCCTTGGTCAAACTGCTCATAAACTCCCCGGTACAGCTCATCGCTCTCGGAGTAAACTTTAGTCAAAAGGACCGACTCCTTCGCACTGAGGGAACAGACCTCACCGAGTTTTTCTGCAACTATATCAGGCGGATAGCCTGTACCGACCTCGAGCGTAACTGGTTTGCCTGGTACGCGGCGGCAGGACACTTCAACCACGATATTCCCGATGCGGTTCCGCCCTACGTACGCGCAGACCACCATGAGCGTTCCTGTGGTTCAGATACGGTCATGAACTATCAGCGTGAGAACATCTTCAAAGTCCTGGAGCGCGGCGCACCGAACTCATGGACGCATTACACGTTCTGCGATGCTCCAGATTGGATGAGTGACGAGGCTCAGCTAAAGCTCTTTAAAGAGGTGCTGCGCACCAGCCAAGACGGGGGGCGACTTCTTTATCGCAGCGTTGAAGACCATTCTCTCATCGAGAAGCATGGACTTGGGCGGCACTTTCAGCTCGATAACGCCGCCTCGGATCGCGCTTCGGAGCTGGATCGGACGCGGCAATACCGACGCGTCAACTTCTACACAATCTGCCACTAGGTCATGGTTTTGGCTCCATCCTCACCCCGCGACGCCCACCGGAAGTTTCTCAACAGCTACTATCGCGCGACCCGTCACGTATACGATCTAACCCGAAAATTTTACCTTTTCGGCAGAGACCAGACTATCGAGAATCTCTTGTCGCATCCCTGGCAGTCCCTTATCGAAGTCGGTCCGGGAACCGGCCGTAACCTCAAAAAGCTGCATCAGGCGCGACCGTCAGCAGAATACGGAGGTATCGATGCCTGCGACTCGATGATCGCGCATGCATCACGGCGCCTGCCCTGGGCGAGGTTTCGTCATGGATTCGCCGAAGATGCTGACTTTGCGCTTTTCAGCCGACCCGCAGAGCGGATTTTATTCAGCTATTGCCTCTCGATGGTGCAGTCGCCCCGAGCCTCCCTCGAGCACGCGCTGCGCGAACTTGCGACCGGTGGTCGTTTGATCGTGGTCGACTTCGCTGATTTCGCCGACGCTCCGCCCAAACTAAAGCGGGTGTTTCATCAGCGGTGGCTGCAGCCTTTTCATGTCAAACCGCTAGAAGAATCCCTCTTCAGTGGACTTTCCGCACACGTCTCGTACGGGGCCTACCGCTACTTCCTGATCGCAGAGATCGAAAAACCCCACGGCAACTCCGCAGAGTCACGCGCCACCTAGACGCATCCACCGAGAGTTGAGACCGGCTACCTTGCGAGTCCCGAACCCAAACCAACTGTCATTCCTTTGGAATCGACTGCAGCTCGCGGCAATCGCGAGTCTCGTGTGCTCCACCGGATACGCACATCGCTGGATGGGAGACGACGGGTTTAT
Source organism: Myxococcota bacterium (assembly GCA_039030515.1). Classification (GTDB taxonomy): domain Bacteria; phylum Myxococcota_A; class Polyangia; order Polyangiales; family Houyiibacteriaceae; genus JBCCEA01. The sequence continues at coordinate 22,112 of JBCCEA010000004.1, forward strand.
CAATTTGAGGGTTGCACAAAATCTGCTGGACGGGTTTGGCCCCGTCTTTAATCGAGCCGAGCGGGTGGAAGCTGTCACGAGCCCGCTCTGGGTCGCTCTGATTGCGGCGGTAGGCGTGTCGGGACTGCGTTTGGAATCGCTCGCCGTGGGCATGAGTCTACTTCTCTCCGTCTTGGGGGTCACTTTGGGTGCGCTCGGCGCCTATCAAGTCGCTCGCGAGCACGATCCGAACCGCAAGGAGCGCCCCGTACTGGCACTTGGCGTGCTGATTTACGCCCTCATTCCGGTGAGCTGGGACTATTGCACGTCAGGCCTTGAAAACGGGCTCTCGCTCGCGTGGATCGGTGCTGGCTACTACTGGATGGCCCGTGCCGGCAGAACCCCGCCTCCAGATATCTCGTCCCCTTGGCTTTTTCTGTATGTCGGTCTTGGACCCCTGATTCGGCCAGAGCTCACAATCCTCTCCTGCGCTTGGTCCTCCCTGCTTTTTCTTCGCATGCCGCAATGGAGAAGACGCGTTCTTTTGGCTATCCTTGTTCTTGCGCTTCCAGTGCTGTTTCAGCTAGCCCGAATGGCCTACTTTGGCTGTCTCATCCCGAACACGGGCATTGCAAAGGAAGCCTTCGACTCTCGATGGGTGCAAGGTCTTCGTTTCGCGCACAACTTCTACGGGCTCTACTGGCTTTACGCCTCGATCCCGCTTGCCTTGCTGCTCTCGCTCTCGGCCGCAGTCACCCGCCCACAGCGCGCACTACAGTGCTTTACCTTAGCATCGGCATGCATCTATCTCGTCTACGTGATTCGTGTTGGCGGAGGATTTATGCACGGACGGCTGCTTCTGCCCGCAACCTTCGCCCTACTTCTACCGGCCTCAAATATCCCTCTCGCCCCTTCTCTATATCTGCTGCGTCCACTTCGGCGCGCATCGGTGCTCGGAGCACTGCCTGCGTTTGCGATTTTGACCCTCAGTGTGTACACGGCGTCGACCATTCGCGTGGCTCGAGAAAATGAGCACGGCATTGGAGATGAGCGGGGCTGGTACACCCGGATGGCGCAACATCCAAACCCGGTGCACGCCGAGGACTACGCCCGGTTTTCCTGGTATCAATCGGCCCTGAGAGACGCTCTGGAGATCGAAGGCGCCCTACCCGAGGCCAGCTTATGGCTACCCACAGGTCCGCGCACCGAACTTGCGACGTGGGTTCAGAAAAGCGAGGTCCGAGGAGCCGTTGTTCGAACGGCCATCGGAATAGCCGGATTCGCCATGGGTCCTGAAATACACATCATCGACCGGCTGGGTCTTTCCGACCCGGTGGGTTCACGCATTCGCATCGAGAAACGAAGTCGACCCGGACACGAAAAGCAGCTGTCGACGAACTGGATTCTCCAGCGATTCTCCGAACCGCACCGGAAGCGAAAAGAAACAACCGCAGCGCGGCACGAACTGGTGCAGCGAAAAGAAACACATCTACTCGAGTTGGAGTCTGATTGTCGCTTGCTCTCAGAACTCAACGAGGCCACTCAGGCGCCGTTGTCTCTGGAATTGCTTGCACGAAATATCGGACGTGCGTTCCGGCTCACCCGACTTCGCTTGCCGCCAGACCCGAGTTTGATGCACTGCTCCTAAACGTGGCGGCGAGCGTCAGATGCTACGGGTGACGGCGTGTCTCGCCGGAACGTGCGGTCAGGCGACCGAACGGGAAACCAGCATGATCGCCAAGAAAAATCCGCCTAACTGGAGCGTCGCGCAGCTCGAATGGCCTCAGGCCACTTTTCATCGCAGCATGATTTCACTATCCATGCATCAGGACTCACCCATGGGGAACAGCCGATGACGATCCAAGCAGAAACCGGTGTGGAGGGTTTTCTCGAGCGGGCACTGTTGTACGCTGGGCAAGTAGGGCCCGGCGTTGCACTGCCTAAAGAACGCCAGGGCTCGGGCATACTCGATACCCTTGCTGCCGCCTTTGAGCAGATTTCAGTTCGCGCCGAGAGGTTCCGAAGTCCCATCTTCGCTGCTGTATCGAGTCTTCGTTCGGGCGATCCGCTGATCACGGTAGACTCAGAAGGGTCCCTCCTACTCCTTTCACAGCGCAGGGGACGATATATACGTGTGGAGGATGTCGAAGCCCGCGTCGAATGGATGGATACCGTCCAACTGCAGGCGCGACTCGGCGCACAAAGCACCACCGAGGAATGGGCATGGCTCGGGCTCAAACCCTTCAATGAGGCCACGCTTCCTTCAAGCGCCAAGGTCAAACCTATTTTCAATGCGCTTCGATTGGTGCGCTCTGAAGGGAAAAACCTAACCACCATCATCATCTACGCGGTGGGGGTCGGACTCCTTTCGCTGACCCTGCCCCTCGCGGTTCAGTCTCTCGTCAATACGGTCGCATTTGGGCAATTGATCCAGCCGCTCCTGGTGCTCACTTTGATGCTTGCGGCCGGCCTTATCTTTGCCGCAGTGCTGCGCGCTTTACAGGCTTGGGTCGTCGAAGTGCTGCAAAGACGCCTGTTCGTGAAACTGGTTTCGGAACTAGCGAATCGACTACCTCGAGTCCACGTGGAGGCGTTCGAAGCGGGCCAGGGCCCTGAGTTGGTGAACCGCTTCTTCGACGTGTTCACGGCTCAAAAGGCGGTCGCCTCGATCCTCCTTGGAGGCGTCGAAGCGCTGCTCACCGCCCTCGTGGGTTTGCTCGTGTTGGCGTTTTATCATCCCGCACTCTTAGGATTCGGTTTGTTGCTGGTTCTGGGAGCGAGCTCCGTATTCTCCGTACTCGGTAAGGGAGCAGTTCGTGGAGCCATATACGAATCAAAAGCCAAATTCGCCGTTGCCGGGTGGCTTGAGGAGATGGCGCGACATGTATTTGCTCTAAAGATGCAAGGAGGAGCGCGATATTCCACAAGCCAACTCGACCAGCTTGCGGCGCAATGGCTGCACTATCGCTCGGAACACTTCACCGCCTACTTTCGTCAGTATGTAGGCGCGCTCGTGATCCAGGTGATCGCGCATGCGTCGCTACTCGGACTGGGCGGTTTTTTGGTGCTCGAACGGCAGCTCACCATAGGGCAGCTCGTCGCGGCAGAGCTAATCGTCACCGCAGTCGTCGGATCGATCAGCAAATTAGGCAGCAAATTGGAGTCCGCTTACGATCTCATCGCCGCGGCCGACAAGCTCGGCGTCCTGCTCGGACTCCCTCTCGAAGCGGATGACGGGGAGGAAGCCCTGTGCGGGACTCACCCCGCAAGCATCGAGATGAGGGATGTCAGCTCCAGCGACGGTAAGATCGAAAACCTTTCTCTTTACATCGAGCCGGGGAGCACCACCGCACTCTACTGCGACCGAAAAAAGGCAAGCGGTCTCGTCGAGCTTCTGTTCGGTCTCCGTCAACCCAAAAGCGGTTCGATTCTCCTAGACGGGCAAGATCTGCGCGACATCCGTCTCACGTCACTCCGCTCAAGGGTGGGGGTCGTTCGAGAACCGGAGGTGCTCCAGGGAACGATCGCGGACAATCTCCAAACGGGCGCAACTCGAGTCGCCGCTTCAGAGCTCTGGGGCATCCTCAAAGACGTCGGTTTGGAGCAAAAAGTACGCGCCCTCCCGAGTGGCCTCAAAACGAAGATCCTCCCCTCTGGAGCCCCTCTGGATCGCCTCGAAGCCCTGAGGCTCACGATCGCCCGAATTCTCGTGGCGCGTCCCTCTGTTTTAGTTCTCGACAGCGCCATGGAAGCATTCCCTGAAGAAGAACGTCTGCCCCTTATCTCGCGTCTTTCCAGACATCGGACGTTGCTGGTCCTCACCCATGAACACTCGGTTGCCGCTCTTTGCGAGTTCGGCACCACCGATACCACCGGAAGGGGAACCCCATGACCGCTCGAGTCCGAAAAATCGCGGGACGCATCGCCTCTATCGCAAGCCTACCTCCGGGTCCCAATCAGGGAGCGGAGTCGCTCGCAGAAATCGAACGGCTTCTTCCTGCATCGCGAATGATTCCAGCTGCATCGTCGCCACACCGGGTGGCGCGAGGTCTTCTGGTTGCGGTGCTTCTGCTGCTGATCTTCGCCGCATCGGCTCCCTGGCAGCAGAACATCTCCGGAGGGGGACGGGTGATCGCGTTTGCTCCAAACGAGAGAGCTCAACCCGTTCAGGCGACGATCTCAGGTCAAATAGGACGCTGGCATATCGTAGAGGGCGCGCGCGTCCAAGCGGGTGATGTGCTCGTAGAACTGATCGACAATGACCCGGATCGGCTGACGCGTCTCAACACCCAGCTCGACGCCTATCGAGAGCGTCTGACGGCGTACGAGTCGCAGGTGACCGCGCAGCGAGAGCGTCTTGATGCACTCCAGCAAGCTCAAACCGCGCAAATCGAGGCCGCTGAAGCAGAACTCAGAGCTGCACGCGAGAGCCTGCAGGCAAAGCAAGAGCTGCTCGCGGCGGCGGAAGCTCAGCAGGAAACTGCCGCGATGCAGGCAAACCGCTTGGAATCGCTCACCGGCTCCGGACTGGCTTCCCAGCGCGAACTTGAGTTGGGACGGCTGAGCGCAGCCTCTACCACCGCCCGTCTCAGCTCGGCTCGGGCAGACGTTCGGGCGGCCCAGAGCTACGTACAGACGAAAGCTGCAAGCGTGACTCGGACCCAGGCTACCACCAATGCCAGCTTGCGATCTGCTGAGGCCTCATTGCACTCTGCTCAGACCCAGGTGGCGAGCACTCGAGCCTCGGTTGCTGAATCGGAATCCAAACTGGCGCAGCAGGAAGCCCAGAAGATTACCGCGATAAGAGACGGTATGATTCAGAGGATCTTTGCGCAGCAAGGGGGAGTGCAGGTCTCGAAGGGGGAGACCTTGGCAACGCTTGTGCCGCACACTGCGTCGCGTGCAGTCGAGGTCTACGTGGACGGCAACGACGCCGCCCTGATCAATCGTGGGCGCCACGTCCGACTGCAGTTCGAGGGATTTCCGGCGCTGCAGTTTAGCGGCTGGCCCTCGGTGGCGATCGGCACCTTCGGAGGCACCGTGTCGTTCGTGGACCCGACTGACGATGGCGCGGGCGATTTCCGCGTGGTGGTGGTCCCAGACGAGACCGACGAACCTTGGCCGCACGCGAGATTCTTACGACAGGGTACGCGTTCCAAGGGCTGGGTGCTGCTCGACGAAGTACGGGTCGGATTTGAGATTTGGCGTCAACTCAATGGATTCCCTCCCTCTTTTCGTGCCGCACCTGAACTCGACGAGGGCAGCTACGGCGGCAAAGGTAGCTACGGCGGCGAAGGCAGCTACTGATGAAGCTACTGCAGTGCGTCGGACCCATCCTGCTGGTGATGGGAACGCAAAGACTTGCGGCACAGGAGCCTTTGGAGCTTGAACGCGTACTGCGCTCGGTAGACGCCCATCATCCCACCCTTGAGGCAGCCGTACACACGCTCGATGCTGCGCAGAGCTACCTGACCGCAGCGCGTGGCGCTTTTGACCCAAACCTCGATATCTACGGCAGTCTTCGATCTGGTGGTTACTACGAACTGAGGCGAATGGACGCTGAACTGCGCCAGGCAACCCCATTCGCCGGCACCGAGTTCCATGCTGGATATCGTTTGGGACGCGGCATCGAGCAGAGGCGATATCCAACTTACTACGATGACGAAACGCGTTCTAGCGGGGAGTTCAGTGCAGGTCTCGAGATCCCTTTGCTGTACGGCCGCGACTTAGATACACGTCGTGCAAACCGAACCCGTGCCCACCTCGGCATCGATCGCGCTGAAGCAAGCCTCGATGCGACCCGCCTTCAGCTGCGCGCGAGCGCTACAGACGCCTATTTCCGCTGGGTCACGGCGGTTCGGACGCAGCAGATTACGGGCGACCTGCTTCAACTTGCGGAAGATCGCAAGCGTTGGGTTGAGCGCCGAGTTCAAGACGGTGCGATAGCCGCAATCGAGGAGCTCGAGGCCGACCGATCCCTACTGCGTTTCGAACAGGCTCAGATCAAGGCGGCCCAAGATGAACAGACCGCCAGTTTCTCTTTATCGATATTCCTTCGAGACGAACGAGGAGCACCACGAGTTGCAAAGCCGGAGGAACTACCGCCAAATCTGTCGTTTCCACCCGGTGAATCCGTCGGCTCGAGCGATTTGGTTGCCGCTACACTGGCGTGCCATCCGAGACTCATCGCCAAACGCGCCGAGGTATCGAGCCTCGAAGTTCAAAGAAGATTGCAGGCGGCGATACGTTTGCCTCGGCTGAACGTGCAGGCTCAGGTCTCAAGAGACTTCGGCGACGGGGATGAATCGCTACCCGGAACGGTGTTCGAAACCGGACTCAAATTTGCGATGCCTTTGGGTATGCGCACTCCCAGAGGTCGCTATGAGCAGGCGAGGTTCCAGCAAAACGCGGCGGAGCGAGAGTTGCAGCTGCTCGAAGAGCGGATGAACGTGCAACTAGAGCAGGCAGTCGTCCAGTTTCGCACCGCGGCCAAACAGCAAGAGGTCGCTCGCCTTCGCGTCCTGAACGCTCAAGAGCTGAGACGCGCGGAACACCTCCGATTTGAAGCAGGTGCGACCACCCTCATCTTTGTCAATCAGCGTGAGATGTCCTATCTCGAGGCCGCCATCGCGGAAATCCGAGCCAATCAGACTCTTTGGCATGCCTACGCCTACTGGAGCGCACTCACGGCATGCGCGACCCCGACACCTACTGAGTAGTCCTGCACGGATTCGAAACAGACTCGTGAGAAAGGTCCCGTGCATGAAACTGTCACATTTGTCACCGGCAGCCCTGAACACGAAAGAAATGTCTGCTAGATCTCTTTAGGGAGCTAACGCGCGCCATATTTGCGAAACGCGGCACATTTTGTCTGGCTAGACGTCAGTTTCAACACGTTATACTCCCGCCACAGGACAGACTTCGGATGAACCAAAAGAACAACATCAGATCACTCTTCGGTGAGCTAGACCAGCTACCCTCCAACCACGTCGTTTTTCTTCCTCCGGGCAAGCCTACTTTAGACTCGGAGTACATGGCTTTGGATCCCGATATATTGCTGACCGGATGCACGCAGCTAGAGGAAGAAAACCACCTCAGTATCGAAGATATCCTCGACATCCGCGACTATCACTATCGGCAAAACGGCAAGGTCCCAACCGAGAGTGAATTGCTCGACGCTTGTGCGTACTACCTAGAAAACGAGCACCTGCCAGAGCACTAACGATGCGCCCTCATGGGTACTGCGGCGCGCTTAACACGCTTGAGACGCCCGGTGCCCACACATCCATTCTCAAAAGTCCTCCACAGTTCAGCTCGACGCTCGCAGACCGGCCGCATCTTAAGCTTCCGGCATCTGAGGTCGCTCGGTTCTACGCCCTGGCCACCGAGGCTTTGGCAGAAACCGCTCTGCGAAGCCAATGCGAGTCCCGCGTCCGGCTAGATGCGTGAATCTCCGCATCCGCACTTCCTTCATAAGCAGCGCACTTCCTTCATAAGCAGCGCACTTCCTTCATGAGCAGCGCACTTCCTTCATGAGCAGGTCAAAGGCAGGGCCGTGAAACTTCAGTGGACGGGTCCCCGCCGTACGGTCAGGCTCCGCAGCGGAGATCAGCGCATGTTTGTCAACGCCTTGTTCTGGCAGGAGCTTCTTCTCCTCACGGTAGGTTACGCACTGGTAGACCGCCTGGTGCGGCGCGATGCTTTGCTCAAGACGGCTTGGAAACTACGTCTTTCGGGACCGATGCTTGCCGCCACCCTATTGATATTCTGCGGCGTTGCTGCGTTCGTCTCTGGTGGCAGTGGAGACTTGAAAGGCTACGAGTTCGTTCCCCATCCAGCGGGCATGCGTCTCATCACATCCTCCCTTACCGCTATGCTCACTTGGAAGGCGGTCACGCGTGACCGAGACATCGTTTGTGAGCCACCGCGCCGCTGGCTCAAAGTGTGTGTGCTCCTCGCGGCAGCGGGCACCTTCTTGAGTCCGGTGTTCGTTTTTGCTGCTTTGATTCTGCTCAGCGGCTTTTTTGAGGTCTGGCAGCACCACGCCACAATGCCCATGCGGGTGCTGCAGTCTCTCTGTGCGGTATTCCTAATTCGGCTCTTTGCTCCTCAGGACTTCTTTGCATTCGTGAGTGCCGGCACAGTCTACTTCTTTTTGCTGACCTTATTGATTTCTCACTACTGGATTACCGGCCTAGCAAAGAGTTTTCTTGGCCCTAAATGGTACTCATGGGCTCTCGAAAACCGTCTAGATCACCTCGCCGCGAGTGCCTATAGCTGGGGCTGGGCTCGTTTTTTACCTTTTTCAAGGTGGCACACGATCATCGAACTCGTACGGCGGTTCCGACTGCCGCTGCAGATCTTGGTATTTGCGGTCGAACTACTCGCTCCGATCGCGATGTGGAGCCAGGAGCTCGCGATCGCACTCTGCTTGGTTTGGGCGGCGTTTCACTGTGGCGTGTTCGCTCTTTCTGGACTGCTGTTTTGGGAATGGATCGCGACCGACGTCATCATCGCCGTCGCCCTCTCTAGCTGGTCCACCGAAACCTCGGGAGCATTCTTTGGATGGGAGGCGCTACTCATAAGCGCCGTATTCATGCTCGCGTTCCCCATGCGTCACAAGCTTTGGAAGCCGATGCCGCTCGGTTGGTGGGACACACCGTTTACACAACGCATGCACTGGAGAGCCCATGGCGTGAGCGGGCGCGTGTACGGACTCTACAACAACTTCATGTGCCCCCACGAGCGAATCTACGGCAAGGTTCACGGCTGCTTTCTCACCAAAGAGCGTGTGTGCACCTATCATCTCGGCGAAGTTTGGAAATGGCAACTGCGAGACGCCCTTCGCAAAGCTGGACCTGATCTTGAAAAACTCGAATACGTGCGCGGCGAGTTTGGCGTCATGCCCTGCAACGACGAGATGGCTGAACGGCACCGCAACTATATTCAAGCCTTCTTTAGCGCGCTGAACGACGGCGCAAACAAATACGCTCTCCCTCGCCCGCTACGTTGGGCCAAGGCTCCTGGGGGGCAGTGTTACTACTGGGGCGAGCTTCCTGCATACCGAATTCAAGAACCTGTGCACAAGGTGAGCATTCACTACCGAGAAGAGTATTTTGACGGACAGGAAATCCACCGACTTCGGGACGAATGCCTGGAAGACATCATCATTCCCAGTGTACCTCATCAAGGCAGAGTCCAAACGACTGAGGACCTAAGAGAACCCACTCCAAAGGAACTTGACGAGTATCTACTCACGCACGCGGCAGGACGCCTCATCGACATACCGCGATTCGCGGGAGGTTACGTCTCGGGAGACGACGGTAAACTCAATGATCGATGCATCAGACCCAATGACTGATACATCGATCATGTCGCGTCTTGCCCAACCGGCTTGCGCAGGGAGGATCCGAGCAAAGGGTGCGGCATGCCCGGATCCTATACTGCGTTCGACTTAGCTACCTCACCCAGAGAGCGAATGAAGACAGGATAGAGAGTTCACAGCAATCGCCGAGATCTCTGTGCAGGCTTCGAATGTGGAAAGATTGGACCCCTGCCGAGAGCGAGCGCACCACCTCGTTGCGACGCCAAGACCAGGTGATGGTCGAAAGCTCGGGTTCGGTATTCGGGCAGGTGTAGCTGGGAATCCATCCGAGTTCGCTTGCGGAGTAACCATTCCCGCCGGATGCATCGTCCCAACAGTCAAGGTTCTCTAGGGTGCTCGGGCTGGTTGCAGTGGTTGCGTAGATCCACGTACCACTCGATTCCATGCTCACCCCAGTGTAGTTGAGGCTATAAAGCACGGACCCAGTATTGGGGACATCGATATCAATACTGTATGCCAAGACGTCACCGCTGGCGGTATTGGTGCCGACGCCTCCGTCGTTCCATTCGATGCGATCCACTTGAAATCGAAACAGACCCATAGTGTTGGCGGTGTCTGCGACCATCGAGTTAGTGAAATCTTCAAGGTTGTCTCCTCCACTACCGTCCCAAGAAATGACCTGTGTGAAGCCACCTCCATCGGTGGTCATATCGCAAAGGACGGAGCGCACTTCTCCAACGCCGGTAGGATCGATATTGTAGACGCCATCTGCGCTCAACGGACGTGCGTTGAGTATTTCGCTACAGCTTGCGTATGAAGTGCAGAGGCTGTTCGTTGAATCACACCAGGTCGTAGCGCAATCCGAGTCTGAACCGCAGCTGTCGCCAATCGAGCAAGGGTCACAGGAACCACCGCAGTCTACGTCCGACTCGGCTCCGTTCTGCACGCCATCGCTGCATGAAGAAGCCGTGCACACTCCGGAACCGGATCCGCAAATGCCGCTATCGCAATCGCCATCGGCTGAGCAAGCTTCACCAGGGCCGCAAGAACCACAAGTGTCACCGCCACAGTCGACATCGGTTTCGGAACCGTTTTGAACACCGTCAACACAGGTCGGCATGAGGCAGAGTCCACCCGAGCAAGAACCGCTAGTGCAGTCTCCCCCGGAGATGCAGGCACTTCCTGTCGGACAGCCAGCGCATTCGGAGCCGCCACAGTCGACATCGGTTTCAGAGCCGTTTTGAACGCTATCGTTGCAGCTTGCCGCCACACACTCTAGCGAGGTCGCATCACACACGAGCGTCGCGCAGTCGGCACTGGAACTACAGGATTCACCTACCGCGCACAAACTACAGCTGTCGCCACCACAATCGATATCCGTTTCGCTACCGTTCTGCGTCGCGTCATCGCAAGCAGCGGCGGAGCACGTAAGCATTGCGCTGCACACCTGGCTCACACAGTCGGTAGCGACCGCACATGTACCATCGGTAGGACAGCCGTCGCAGATATCCCCACCACAGTCGGTATCGGTCTCGCTGCCGTTTTGTACCCCATCGTCGCAAGCGTCCGCCTGACACAAGGCACCATCGCAAACGCCGCTCGTGCAATCACTGGCTGAGATACAAGAGCCGTCGGTAGAACAGCCGTCGCAGACATCCCCACCGCAATCGGTATCGGTCTCACTGCCGTTTTGCGTCCCGTCATCACAGCTCGGCGCTTGGCATATGCCCGCTATACAAACCCCGCTTGTGCAATCGCCCGTGCCGGAGCAGACGCCGCCGTCGGGACACGCAGCGCACGTGCCGCCGCCACAATCGATGTCGGTCTCATTGCCGTTTTGCATCCCGTCGTTGCACGCCACGGTGGCGCAGGTATCGGAAGCGGGATCACAACTGTCGCCAGCGCAATCACTGTCGGCAACGCAAGATTCTCCATCAGCACAGGAAGCGCAGGTACCACCGCCGCAATCGGTACCGGTCTCGTCACCATTCATGACACCATCGGAGCAAGAAGCCTGAACGCAGCTTCCACCCGAACTGCAGACGCCACTCGCGCAATCCGATGAGAGCACGCAATCGGCGTCATCACTGCAGGGGTCGCATGCGGTACCGCCGCAATCGACATCGGTCTCATCACCGCTAAGCGTTCCGTCGATGCAATGATCGGCAGAGCAAATGCCTTGAGGCTGCTCGCAGAAGCCAGAAAGACAGTCGTCAGCCTCCGAGCAACCTTGACCGTCGCTGCAGGCAGCGCACTCTATCCCCCCGCAGTCGGTACCGGTTTCATTTCCGTCCCGAATACCATTGGTGCAGTTAGAGGGGACATCACCGTCTGGCTCCACGCTCCCGTCCGCGACGGCGCTATCCGTGGCGGCATCGTCAAGTGCGCTGTCCGTGGCGGCATCGGTAGCCGCATCATCAAGCGAGCTGTCTGTTGCAGCATCGTCGAGTGCGCTGTCCGTAGCGGCGCTGTCGGTAGCCGCATCATCAAGCGAGCTGTCTGTTGCAGCATCGTCAAGTGCGCCGTCCGCAGCAGCGCCATCAAGCGAGCCACCATCGGGTAAACTGACCGAAGAAGCGTCCATCTCTATACTCGTCGAGCTGGCAGTACACGCGGCGAGAAACACTCCGAATAAAGATGCGATCACGCTCGTGCGCAAAAGAACGAGCCTTGGCTCCATTGACGATCCGATACTCAACATTTACCCCCCAAAAACTGAGATCTAGTCTTGAAATGCCCTGAAATCTCGCAAGGAAGAACTACCTGGCGGCAGGAACTCAGCTGGAAAATAATATCTCCACGGTAGCCGAAACAAAAGCACTACTTAACTTGACATTCTCCACCGAAAACCATGGCGCTTGATCGATTGCCGACGAAGATGAGTGAACTCCAACGGGACATGGTGTATTCCATTCTCAAGTCAGCACCACGCAGCACATGAGCGATCCTTCCGGACCGTTTCAGCGTAGTGAGCAAAATCCGGAACATGGGTTCTCTCTCGGCTTCGAGCTCGAAATCGCTCCGCTCTTTGTCGGTGCGTCGAAACGAGACGGTATAGTCCTTAATTCCAGTCAAAAAGAGTATTGGGCCGCACCGATATCGAAAAAGTCTATCTTCGAGACGCCTCGGACCGTCGGTAAACTCGACCGTAAGAAGTTCGACGGCTGGGCACTGCAACGCACTGAAGCGTCCAGCTGCTCTACCGTACTGGAACTGGTCACAAGACCCGCAATCGTCATGGGAGGCGAGCGCGAACAGTTCGATGAAACATGCGCGGAGACCATTCTGCTTCTCCGGCACCTATGTCGCTATCTCCGTAACGCGGGCAGAAAGGGCTTAACTCAGGTCCCGTTAGTCGACTGGACAAACGCGCTCAAACGAGACCACGCGGTACACGCTCAGATTTGCAAATACGATAAGGATGGTCGTTCCTTGGACCTTCATTTCATCACCCGACACTTACAACAGGAGTATGATTCTCTAAACCTCCTCACAGAAGGACTCATCGACGAGAAAAACAATCCTTCTGAAGACCCGGAACCGGGAATGGTTATCGGACCTCAGGTTACCTTTTCCATCTCGCTTGAGGCTTGGGCTGGGGACGATAGTTGGTTTAGATCAAGGGTACCCGGCCGGGAATTCAGGCAGCTCATGGACGCCCAGGGCTCACTCGAGTCTCAGGGTAGCCCTACTGGAACCTGGGAAATTTTGTCGCCTGCCAGACGCATCGCGCGCAAGCTCGTGAAGCGCATGTCCACCTTTGAGGAGAGGCGAGGAAACAAGAGGCGGGCACTCAGAAAAGTAAGAGGGTACCTAGCGATGGTCTGCACCGTGCTGAAGACGGAGGCTTGCTTTCTGCCTTTTCGAGCCGCGGGCAGCACAAGCACACCCAAGAACCGCTATCGATTTTTGCCGAAAAACAGTCTCTCTGACTGCTTTTTGCACTGCTTATCAGATCGCGACCGGGCGTCCCTAAAGGAGTGGGCTAGTGCCGGAGGCATCGAAGAAACCAGTTGGCTCTGTAGACGCGAGCCACCGGAGCACCTCATGTTTCCTTATCGTCATCTCCTGCGCAAGGAACATCATCCTCGGGCCAAGTCGAATGAAAGCATCCGACAATTTCTTCAGCGAGCCTTCGGGCTGTTGCCCGGCGACCCGCAGATCGAATCCTTGGCAGCACAAACCTTACGTGTTCAGGAAGAACTCTGGCCCGCTCGAAAACAAAATCTCGCGAGTCCGTTGATGGAAGCATGCTTTTTGACGCCCATTCATTCTTTCGACGCGCTCTCGGATTTTTTTGAATCCACCCTGCACATAGTCGCAAAGATGAACGGAGCGCCTTCGATCGAGAGACGCCATCAAGTTCCGAGGGGTCGCCCTCCTTGGGGCTGGTGTTTGTAGCCATTTCCGCCTTCGTAGTTGGAGCTACGACCGACATAGCTTTTACGGGGCTAGATACTCGATGAAGAGGCCATCAAAGGCATCCGCCCGGTCATCTTCGGCAGACGCGAATACGACCACCCGAACATCACCCGCCTGAAACCCCTCCAAAGCAAGAGGAATCACCAAGGAGCCGGAATCTGCGACGCCACTCTCTTCGAGCTGAACAATATCACGCGGGAGGGGGTCGATCGGCTCTGGCACTATGTGGACCGGCGCTGCTTCGGGCATGATCTCTCTCAGAACGCGCAAGATCTGCTGTGCAGCCCAAACGATCGACTCCATGCGCAAATCGGTATCGTAATCGCTGATGAGAGACCGATGCTCGAGCTCGTACCAGCGAGAAAACCCGCGATTCGGGAGCAGCAACTCCGCCCGCACGAGCTGCCGCTCCCGGCTTAGGCCGAGCCGGACAAGGACCACCGAGCGTCGCTCGATCCGAGTGCGACCCGGCACAGGAATCACGAAGTCTAGCGAGACATATTTGATGCATTCATTCGAGTTGCAGCGGGGCATCGGGACGCCTTCCAGGACCGCACCAAACTCCGGATTGGTTCGCACCACCTCGGGCAAAGGACGCCCCCAACCGCGAATACCCAAAAGGGCAGAAGTCCAACGCGTAACCGTACGCCGCGCCCAGAGCCGTCTCTCTTCGAAACGCGCTGCCTGCTGCTGTCGCTCGAGCCGTCGCCGAGCCTGCTCTTCGCGCTCTAGCTGATCGTCGATTTGATTCATCGCGGAAAGCCGTTCCCTCGCCCGTTCGGCAGACGGCCCTTCCGGATACTGACTCAGGAACCGCTGCAGTCCGGCCTCACTTGCGGCCAGTCTTCGAAACGCGGCGTATTCCACGTCGATAAAGAGCGCGCGCACCTCGTCGATCCATCGGCCGTTCGGATGATCTGAAATGTAGTCCCCGATAGCGAGCGCTCGCTGCTCGTCGCTTTCTGCGAGGCGAATGCGTCGGTAGTCGCGATAGTCCGCTCGAGAGGCAGTCACCGCGCATCCTGAGAGCGTATGCGCCACCCCCAGAAGTGCCAGAGCGCCCACGGCACACAAGCGGATCTCGGATATCCGATCGCACATAGACTGAAAAAACCGCGCGATCATCGACTGCACAGCACCGTCAACTGGCATTCTTCGATCTCACCCGTCGGAGTCGAAAGTTGTTTCACGTCCGAAACCGCATCGATACATCGATCAGCGGCTCGCGGAGAAGGCGCGCAACCTGAAGGCCAAACAGCGCTCTCGCATTCGGCCGGCACGGCGAGCAGACAAGACACCTCCTCATCCTCCGTGAGCTCTCCAGAAATGCGATCGCGCATGCAGCTGGCTTCCTCAAACTGGATGCAAAACACTTCAGGGTCCGCAAGACCACCGCCCGATCCACATCCGCCAACGTCTCCGGGGGCAGGCCCGAGCAGTAGACCCGCCGCGCACACGACGGGCACGCCGATGCGCAAGCGGTAGAACGCGCTCAGAGCAGATGGCTTCCCTCTCCGAAATTTCTGCATCAGACCCGTCAAGGCAGCAGCTCGTACTCGACGTAGAGCCCCGCTTCAAAGCTCACCAAGGGGTGCAGGGTCGTCTCGCGGTCCGCATCCCCGCCTCCGAGAAACGCCGAACCCGCAACTTCGCCGTACAGTCCGAGTCCTGAAAGAAACATGTACGCGCCGTTCACGCCCAGTTCCAGCCCAGGAGAAAACTCAGGCGAAACGCTCAAGGGGATTCCGCAGCGAAACCCGAGCACCACGGAGGGAACCGCCCCTCCAAAACCAAGCCGGGCCACATAGCTGGGCGTCAGCACCCATTGATTCCCCGTCTCGACGTCCACGCCATCATCTTGCATCGTAGTGGCAAATGAAAGCGCGACTCCGTGAAGAGGGGTTGACGCTGCAGCAGAGCGTGGCTGCTGATCTCGCGCAAGAGGTCTGCCAAGGAAGTAGCCGGCAGTAGCCTCGGTATATACAGGCGCAGTGCGCTCTTGCTGAAATTCAAGATTCTGGTCGATTCGAACGCCAAACCCAGCGCCAAGCTGGAGCATGACCCGCGAGGGCGAACGCTGGAGTACGGGATGACTGAGTACAGGCGACCTTGGCGAGCCCGCGGGGTTCGGGGCGGAGCCTTGAGGCTCAGAGTCGGGTGATCCTGCGCTGCTCGGGTCGTGGCGGGGCAAATCGCTAAGATCGGACTCCTCTAACCACTGCGGCAGCGCGCGACTCGTGCTCTGACGCTCTTGTCCACTCCCCTTGATGGGCAATAAGAACGAGATCACTACGATGGATGCACATCGAAGCACCGGCGGCAAAGCTATGAACATACGAAACAATCGTCAAGAATAGCGTAAATTCTGCAGCACATTCCATCATTTGCGCATCCTGCCATCGCGAAGCACAGACGCGCCTAAGCCGTTGCACCTCCGCAACTTGAGCCCGATCCCGCAGTGCAGCCAAAGCAATGCGGTCCGGTCACGATTTCACGAGTTGAGAGCGAATCGAGATCGTCGATACGGGCCACATGGGATTCTGTCGTTTGAATAGGAAGCTCGAGCATCTGATTGAAGTCGCAATCGTACAAACAACCGTCCCAGCCTACGGAAAGCATCGTTTTGCACATGACTCCCTCCGCAGCGCGGGGATTGAAGGACTGCACCAACACGTCCATATAGCGGGCGCAGTTACCGCTCTCTACGAGCCAGTCTAGATACCGACTGATGGGCATATTCGTGATGGTGAAAAGCGTATTGAACTCGATGTCGAAGCGTTCCTTCAGCGTCTTCTTCCATTCACGCTCTAAAAGCGACTGCGGACCTGGCAAAAAAGCGCCGGCTGGATTGGTGACGAGCACCAAAGACAAACCGCTGCCCTCACGGCCGTAACCGATTTTGTTGAGGCGCTGAAGCGCCACAATGCTTCGATCAAAAACTCCGTCACCCCGCTGTCGATCGGTGTTGAGCGCGCTCACATGAGGCAGAGAACAGATGAGTTCGACCTGATGCTCCGCCAAAAACTCGGGCAGACCACGGCCGATGGGAGTGAGCAGGATCGTCAAATTGCATCGATCGATAACGCGCATGCCCATTCGTCGGCATTCCTCAACGAACCATCGAAAATGCGGATTCATCTCCGGAGCGCCTCCGGTGAGATCGACCGTGTCAAACTCTGCGTTTTCGAGCAGCGTCAAACAGGCGCGCATCGTTTCTTGAGTCATGATCTCACGGCGATCTGGACCGGCATCTACGTGGCAATGCCTGCACGTTTGATTGCACATCTTCCCCAGATTGATCTGAAGGGTGCGAAGCCCGGTGGCTCGAGGACCGTCCATACCGTGCTCTCGGAGCGAGCGTTCAAAGCTGACGCCGCCGGCGTAGCGTTCAAGGAGCGCTCGCTGCGCATCGGCGCTTGCAAGAGGCGCGTTCTGCGCCCGAAGCGTCGGCAACCGTTTTGAGCGGGATGGTTTAGGACGAGACGAACGAAGGGCAGAACCGTCTGCAGTCATGATCGACCCTTCACATCGAGATCTTCTGAACGTGATCGCGCATTTGCACGCCGTGAACGAGTGAAGCACCCCCACGAATTGCAGCTGAAACGTGAACCGCCTCCGTCATCTGGTCCAGGTCCGAGCCGTTCTCCAGAGCGCTCTTGCTGTAGGCTTCGATGCAGTAGGGGCACTGGATTGCATGCGCTACGGCAAGTGCGATGAGCGCCTTCTCACGAGTCGAAAGGGCGCCGTCTTCAAATACGGCGGAGTACCAAGCAAAAAATTTCTCTCCCAGCTCGGTTCGGTTCTCAGCAACTTCCCCGAACTTGGCGAGATCGTCTGAACAGTAATATTGGTTTGACATCGTTTCCCATCTAAAATGCGCCGTTTTAAGAAGAGGCGCTCCTGAAAATCTGACCTTAGTAAGAAATCACGATAGCCTCGAGCGATGCGTCCGCAGTATCAGGGCCCGCAGCGTTCACGCGATCACCTACCCGAGCCCCCGCCCGCACGTTGGGAGCTCAGTAACGACCCAAACGGACTAGCTCGGCCTGCATCCGGCAACGATGCCGAACGTGCACCATCAGCGCTGTTCCGATCAACGCCGAAGATTCGCGACCCTCTGGTAGATACTCTTTTGGCAGGCACCTTCCGGATCAAAGAAATCGTCGCTAAGGGAGGCATGGGAAGGCTGTATCGCGCCGAACATATCCGGTTACATCGAGATTGCGCGATCAAGGTGCTTCACGAGCATCATGCGGAGAATCAAGACGCCTTACTGCGGTTCGATCGCGAGGCACGAGCCATCGCCAAAATAAAGAATCCTCACGTAGTGGAGATTCAGGACCTTCTGGTACTCGACGACGGGCGTCCGTGTATCGTGCAGGAGCTGCTTTTGGGCGAGGACCTACGAGAGCACATGGCCACGCATCCTCCGCTCGATCCTCTCTTCGCGCTCGAGGTCGCTCTTCAGGTCTGCATCGGTCTTATCGCGGCCCACGAGGCGGGCATCGTCCACCGCGACATCAAGCCGTCCAACATCTTCTTGCAAAATGCGTCTCGAGTTCATGCGAAACTGCTCGACTTCGGCGTCGCCAAACTGCTCCACGCGGAGGACATCACCCGGACGGAAGCCCTTGTGGGAACGCCGGCATATATGGCTCCCGAGCAGGCTGTTGGGGCATTTGCTGCCGACGAGCGCGCGGATATCTACGGCGTCGGCGCGGTGCTCTATCATATGCTCACCGGCAGACCTCCCCACCTCGCTAAGACCGCCACCGCTACTTTGGCCCAGTTACTTCATGAGGAGCCTCGGAGACCGAGTGCCTTACGTTCGGGAATCCCGCTCAAGCTAGAAGCGGTCGTGCAACATGCACTTGCGCGCAGTCCTGCACAGCGTCCCGCGAATGCCCGCGATTTGGCCTCCGAGCTCGAAAGCGTGCGAGATGAGATTCAGCGCAGTGAAGGACGCGTCCACGCGCGCTTCACCTCCAACGCCAAGACCCTGGAGCGTCCCGAAGAAGTGCGACCGCTCACGATTGTCGCCTGCCTCATGCTCGGATCTACAGGCGCCGCCTTGGCCGCCTTGGCCGCTATCGAGCTCAGTCCGACCGGATGGCAACAGACGAGCGTTGCGGCTTTGAGCGCCCTAACCGCTTCCGTATGCGCCGTATTCGGCCTAACCCGATTCCTCAAGGAACATTGGGAAAACGTGGTCGCCGTCCAGCATCGAGGGCTCCGGCTTTGGAGATCTCTGCGAACGACATTGTGCATCTTCGGGGGCGCAACCCTCATTTCTCAACTGGTCGCGCGATTCGGTCAAGAACCACTGCTGTCGATGGCGCAAGTCATAGGCCTGGCATCGTGCGCCGGCCTCATCGCACTCGCCAGCATGTTCGACCCCGCGCAAAAGTGAGCCGCAGCTCACTCGAGGTCTCCTGCGATACCCAAACTCTGAAAGTCGATTTCGTCCTCCCCAGCAAGATCCAGTTCGAAGTTCACTCCATCCATATCGTCTAAACGTTCGAGAGCCGGCAAGTGGGTCGCATCGTCATCGTCGAACATCGCAGGACTGAGGTCACTATCGCGGTCCGTTTTTTCGGCCCTTTGACCTGGAGGGCCCTCCGGTTCGCCCTCTGCCTCAAACTCGATTCCGAGCTCTTCGATGCCGAGCATTTCACCCCCTTCAGCCCATCCGTATTCATCCCGCACAGGGGTTAGTTCTTCTACATCGAACAGCGAAGCGTCAGTATCGTTGTCGGCAGTCCACACAGTTCCCTCCAGCGCAAGGCCGTCCAGTGCTTCGGAAGCTAACTCCAACTCGGAGAGATCGGGGGAGCTCGTCACGTGATCAAGTCGATCGGACTTTACACGCCACTCCTCGAGGTCCAGCTCGTCCAAACCCAGCGCCTCCTCGTCCTCCAGGGCAAGTGCTGGCAGTGATAGGATCGCCAATTCGTCCTCCAGTCCATCATAGTTCGTGTCGGGCATCGCCTATCCTCCCCCGTTGGAATCTATCGTTGCGACGAGGCCGCGTATCATAGCAAAACGAGCGGAGTAAGGATCGCCTGCATTGCCCTACGGCGACAGCAGCTTGGCCATCACCTGCTGAAGATCCTGCCATACGACTCGCTTGAACTCGGGGCTCCGCAAAAGAAACGCCGGGTGATACGTAGGCATCACGGGATACCCTCGAAAAGTACGCCATGTTCCCCTCCAGCGCCGGTTGTCTCTCGGCACACATCCAAGGTTTTCTGCAGCACATTTGCCGAGCGCCACGATCACCTTCGGATGGACCTGATCTATCTGGGGAACGAGAAATCTGGAGCACGCGTTGGCCTCGGCCGCAACCGGCGTACGATTGTTGGGCGGACGGCACTTAACTACGTTGCAGATATATACTGAGTCTCCGTCCAGCCCCATCGCGGCGATCATCTTGTCGAGCAACTGCCCCGCCGGTCCCACGAAAGGAACGCCTTGCTGATCTTCGTGAAATCCTGGCCCTTCACCAAGAAAGAGCAGATCGGCATCTGCAGTGCCGCGAGAAAAAACACTATGGGTCCGCCCTCGATGTAGCTCGCAATCGGTGCATTGCTCCGCCTCACGCTGCAGCACGGACAAAGGTTCAGCGAGTGACGTTTCTTTTTGTATCGAGACCCTTTGTTCTTGGGGCTTGGGGGCAGATTTGCTCGGATCGAACACAAGACCGCCAACTCCCGAGCGTTCCTCCCAATCGAGAAGGCTACGTGTCAGCGCAGATAAAGCCGCCAACTCCTTCGCAAATTCGATCACGCTTGGGAGATAGTCTGATGCAGACCTCGCGACAACACATTGACGAGCGAGGCTTCGTTTGGCTACGTTCCATTATGGCTGGACAAACGGGAGGACTCTAACTCGTGACCCTGGGTGCGCGTGTGCTCGCCGTCGGAGAAACGAATGTGGGTATGAGGCGTGCCCACAACGAGGACAGCTTCGACGTGATTAGCGATGAGCATCTCTACATCGTTGCGGACGGCATGGGGGGTCACGCTTCTGGTGAAGTCGCCAGTACGATGTCGATCGAGACGCTGCGAGAGTTCTTCAAGGCCACCAAAGACGACCCCGAGGCCACTTGGCCCTACAAGATGGACAAGTCGCGTGGCTACGAAGAAAACCGTCTTATTACGGGCATTAAGCTAGCAAACCTCCGTATATTCGAGGCCGCACAGCGCGACCCGAAACTCAGAGGAATGGGTACGACGGTGGTCGGTGTACTGGTCGTGGAGGAGGGAGTCCTGATCGCACACGTTGGCGACTCGCGGGTCTACCGCCTCCGGGATGGTGAGCTCCAACAGCTCACCGAAGATCACTCGCTGCTCAACGACTACATCAAGATGAAAAAGCTCTCCGAAGAAGAGATCGCAAACTTTCCGCATAAAAATGTGATCGTACGTGCGCTCGGCATGAAAGAGAGCGTCAAGGTGGACATCCAGCTCGATCGTCCCAACCACGGCGACGTTTATCTGCTTTGCAGCGATGGATTGTGCGGACCGGTGACCGACGCTGAAATCGCCGAGCTGCTCCTTTCACACCAAGATCTCAAATCCGCAGGCAGCGCTTTGATTCAAAAGGCAAACGCGAACGGGGGACCGGACAACATCACGGTGGTGCTCGCGAAGGTCATGGGAACCGGCTGATCGCTGAGACCTGTCCGAGCGACTTCTCAGGAGCGCACCAGCATATCGACGCAGCCTCTTGCCGTGATCGTCCATGCCGGTTACACCATCCGGCAAAGGAACGGCGCTCATGAAGATCTGTATGGTAGGCACCGGATACGTCGGTTTGGTTTCCGGAGCTGGATTTGCTGAGACTGGAACCAACGTGAGCTGCGTCGACGTCGACGCGGAGAAGATCAAGCAACTTCAGTCCGGTGAGATCCCAATATTTGAGCCAGGTCTCGATACCTTGGTGGCGCGCAACGTAGCCGGGGGACGGCTTACGTTCAGCAACGACGTCTCCGAAGTCATGTGTGCTTCCGATGTAGTGTTCATCACGGTGGGCACACCTCGTCGCCCGGACGGCGCAGCCGACTTGCGCGCGGTCGACCGGGTAGCCGAAACCCTCGCCAACCACGTCCAGCGAGAAACTGTAGTCGTTCTGAAGAGCACCGTGCCCGTCGGCACCAACGCTCGAGTGCGACGCATCGTCGCCGACGCGAAATACAAGGTGCACGTCGTTTCCAACCCAGAATTCCTCAAAGAGGGAGATGCGGTGAACGACTTCCTTAAGCCCGACCGCATTGTCGTAGGCTGTGACGAGGACGACGATGTGGCCAAAACCGCTATGAGCCGCCTCTACCATCCCGTCTGTCTCGACCACGACCGCATTGTGTGGATGGACCCGGCGAGCGCTGAACTGACCAAGTACGTGGCCAATACCATGCTGGCGATGCGGGTATCTTTCATGAACGAAGTCTCCAATCTATGTGAGAAAGTAGGCGCAGACATTCATCGAGTGCGCGTCGGAGTCGGCAGCGATGAGAGGATAGGATCACGGTTTCTCTACGCTGGACCCGGTTACGGTGGTTCATGTTTCCCGAAAGACGTCAGCGCCCTTGTTCACACAGCGGAGGAATACGGCATGCAGCTAGAGCTCGCAGCCGCCACGGATCGGGTAAATCACCGTCAAAAAGGGCTCGCCATGCGAAAGCTAAAGTCGCACTTTGGCGGCGATCTTCGGAGCAGAAAGATTGCGGTCTGGGGCGTGGCATTCAAACCGCGCACCGACGATATTCGCGAGTCTCCATCCCTTACCCTCATCGACGGGCTCCTGGCAGAAGGCGCAGAGGTAGCAGTTCACGATCCGGAGGCGAGTCATGAAGCCCGTGAACGATATGGAAACCGAATCGAGATCGTCAACGATGCTTATGAGGCCGCTCGCAATGCAGACGCCTTAGTTCATATGACGGAGTGGAGGATGTACCAGAATCCGAACTTCGAGCGACTAAGAGAACTGCTGCGTCATCCACTCCTACTCGATGCGCGCAACATATGGACAAGCTATCAACTGAATGCTCAAGGCTTCCACTACATGGGAATCGGAACTCGAAATGCAGATTCCCAAGCCGGAGCCGGCGAAGCCCAATAACTCAACTCGCAAGCGTCGGCTTCTGAGCACAACATCCGTGAGTTCCTAGAGAACAAACTCGATAAAGATCAACAGCGCGGTTATCATCTCGGGTCGATGGAACTTCGGCGCAAGATCGAAGAGGGGCAGGCTCAAATTGGAGTCATCGGCCTCGGTTACGTTGGTCTCCCACTTGTATTTCTGTTCTCCGAGGAGGGTTTCCCAGTCATCGGTCTGGACAGCGATCAGTCTAAGCTCAAACAACTTCGGGCGGGTCGGTCGTACATCCGTCACCTGCCCAGTGAACGAGTCCAGCAAGCCCTCCAATCTGGGCTGATCATCGAATCACACTTTGAAGCGTTGAAATCATGCGATGTGATTTTGATTTGTGTTCCAACTCCGCTTTCTGCACATCGCGAGCCTGATCTCAGTTACGTCATCAACTGCTGCCGCTCTATCGCGCCATTTTGTGATGAGACACTGGTAATTCTTGAATCGACCACCTACCCGGGAACCACTCTTGAAATCGTACGACCGATTTTAGAGTCTCACGGATCAACCCCTTGGGTTGCCTACTCACCCGAACGAGAGGATCCGAACAACCCGAAGTTTGCGACCGAAGCGATTCCCAAACTGGTGGGAGCGGACGATCCGGAGTCACTTAGTGCGGCGACGGCTCTATACCGGAAAATCATAGCCCGCGTCGTGGCCTTGGAATCATCTAAAGTGGCAGAAGCCGCAAAGCTACTTGAAAACACTTTTCGGGCAGTCAACATCGCCTTGGTCAATGAGTTAAAGGTTGTATTTGATCGAATGGGCATCGACATTTGGCAGGTCGTCGATGCGGCAGCAACCAAGCCTTTTGGCTTCATGCGCTTCGATCCAGGCCCAGGACTTGGAGGTCATTGTATTCCAGTGGATCCCTTCTATCTGGCTTGGAAAGCAAAGGAATACGGACTCTCGATGCGCTTCATCGAAATGTCCGGCGAGATCAATCGATCCATGCCGAACTACGTGATCTACCGAACTATGCGAGCGTTATCCGAGCGCGGAAAAGGGCTTTTGGATCTCCAGATCCTGATTGTGGGCATCGCATATAAGAAAAATGTAGACGATGCTAGAGAGTCACCTGCATATCAGCTCATCGATAAGCTCGAAGGTCACGGTGCCCGCGTTGACTATCATGATGACTACCTGCCCGTCCTACCCTCCTCACGTGACCATGCAACTTTGGCGGGGCGTCAAAGCGTAAGTTTAACGCGAGTCTCAGAATACGACGCGGTTCTCATCGCAACGGCTCACGACTATATCGACTGGGATGAGCTATGGGAGCAGGCATCGCTAATTATCGACACCCGAGGTGTCTACCGTCACCTTCAAAATAAAGAAAAGTTGGTGAAAGCTTGAAACCGTTACGCGTTGCGATGGTGGGCGCTGGGCGAATCTCCAAACAACATCTTGCGGCGTTCGATTTAGCCACCGAGAGCGTTCAGCTTGTCGGAGTCTGTGATGCCGACAAAAAGGCCGCCGAGTCTTGTGCACGCGAGCGGAACGTCCCAGCGGTAGCGTCTATGGAGGACGTGCTCTTGATGAAGCCAGAGGCTGTCCTCTTAGGTACTCCATCCGGCCTACATGCTGAGCAAGCGTCATTTTTTCTCGAGAGAAGCATTCATGTAATTACAGAGAAGCCTCTTGCAGTCGATGTGCACGACGCTGCGAAAGTATGCGTCGATCAGTCGACAAGCCACGGCAAGGTGTTTGTCCTACAACAGCTTCGCACTTTGGCTATCGTCCAACAGATCAAGGAACTGTTGGCCAACCAATGCTTCGGAGTTTTAGCCGTAGCTCAGGTAAATGTATTTCGGACGCGCCCTCAAGCGTATTTTGACGCAGTACCTTGGCGGGGAAACCAAGAGCTCGATGGAGGCGCATTGCTCAATCAGGCCTCTCACTACCTCGATCTCTTACTTTGGTTTTTGGACGCGGTTCGTCAGGTGCGTGGCATCTCGCGCACGCTCGCACGAGACATCGAAAGTGAGGACTCGGTGGTGGCGTCGATTGAATTTGAGTCCGGTGCCCTTGCGACGGTGTCCTGCACGGTGCTGAGCTATCCTAGGGACTTTGAAGATTCGATCACCCTGATTGGAACCGAAGGCACTCTAAAAATCCGAGGTAAAACGCTCCAAAATATCGATACGTTCACCTTTAAACATGACGAGTCGCTTCAGCCGAACATTGGGGACGACACCTCTCTTGGAATGCTGCATGCACGCTACTTTCAAGAAGTCTGCTTAGCGCTAAGAGCAAAACGAACTCCAGGATGCATAGCGACAGCAGAAGAAGGCTTTCAACTTGTCTCTCTGATCAATGCGATACATCGATCGAGCACGACCCAGAGAGCAGAGTCACCCTATCGAATCGAAGAACTCAAAGGCCCATGACAGCCCCGTTCAATCCGGTAGCGCGGCCCTACTATCGGCATGAAACAGCAGAGGTCGATGGGGAGTCCGAGGCGAATGACTTCTGCGACCCGAAAATCGGACGCGGCACCAAAATCTGGCATCACGCTCATGTAATGCGTGGCGCTCAAGTCGGTCCACACTCAGTGCTCGGTCAGAACAGCTACATCGCCGCAACCGCCATTGTTGGAGAGGGGTGTCGGCTTCAAAACAACGTCAATGTGTACGATGGGGTTAGGTTAGGTAACTACGTATTTTGCGGTCCGCAAATGACTTTCACCAACCTCTCGACGCCGCTGCCCAGAGCTGCAATCTCACGTCGAGATTCCTACCAGAACACCATCGTTGGAGACCATGCCTCATTTGGCGCAGCGAGCGTTGTGATCTGTGGAACACAGATAGGCGAAGGTGCCTTCATCGCTGCGGGCGCCGTGGTCACACGTGATGTACCGGCGTTCACCATCGTAGCTGGATGCCCTGCAAGACCCCTAGGTTGGGCTTGTCTTTGCGGGGCTCGCCTCAACTTCACCGGAAAAAATTCAAACTCCTACCGATGCGAGGCCGAGGTGCCCCCACATATAGGGCATCCCGGTGGTTGTTGCGGTAGGGTGTTTACCAGAGACAAAGAGGGCTTGGTCGCGCTCGAAAACCGCACATAATTTTCGGCTTCTCGATCAAAATACGCGCTGAGGTACGTAAATCAGGTCTCCAGACTGCAAGAGGAAATCCTCAGTGCGCCCTCTAGTTACCTCCCGCACTGGAACACGGAAACGTCGCAAACTACCGTCTACCTTCCGAGTCACCACCGTCGAGTTTTCATCAGCAATATTTGTAAACCCTCCAGCAAGGCTCACGGCCTGGGCCACGGTTAACCCGCTGGATATTTGAAACGAACCGGGGTTACGTACTTCACCCACGATGCTAATTTTCTTGGAGTTATACTCCTCGACCAGAACGGTAACTTGCGGCTGCTGCAAATACCCCTCTGCTCGAAGACCTTCGGCGATACGTTCCGCCACTTGGAATGGCTGCATTCCTGCGACATTTAACTCCCCGATGAAGGGAAAAACGAAACTTCCCGAACTGCCTACTTGATAAGTGCCCGACAGTTCTTCTTCGCCATACACTCGAACTGAGAAAATATCACTAACGCCCAAGCTACTGTCGTCTTGCACCACTGTAGGATCTACTGGAGATGCAGTTTGGCTTGAGACACAGCTTAAGAGTGAAGCGCAACAAAGGACAAAGACTCGACCGTCAACAGTACATTTCATTACAATTTTCTTACAAGCTCAAGATAGGCGGGCGGTCTAGTAGAACACGCGAACGCCGCTCCACGCCTCGAACTTTGAAAACTCGGCCGCGTCAACGCTAGACGTTCCGCGATCGACAGAGAAATCGAAATCTGTGAAGTCTGCTCGGTAAAGAACCGTGCCGTTGAGCGCAAGCCAATCGGTCGCGCGATACTCGGCAAAGATACCTGCGTGAAGCAGAGCATCGCTTCGCTCTTCTCCGGGATCGGTTCCGAGACTGGTCGCGCCGAAATTCAGGAAGTTGACAGAGAAATCGGCTCCCAACAACAACGCGCCCAACGCGAGGGCCTGTACTCTGGTGTAGAGACGATCTCTAGACTGAAAGTTTCCCATGAATGCTCGAGCAAATGTACGATCGTAACCAAAGGAAACACTGGAGGATTCACCTATGGATAGGCGACCTTCCAACTGTCCGACAACTGACTCGTACTCATCCCCTGCAAAATCGTCGGTATCGTAGAAACCGACGGCATATCCGACAAGGGCGCGCAACGAGAAACGTTGGGTGAACGCACCGTCGATTCCAACTCGGGTTTGAAACCTCCGGTGGTCGTTTAGCTCCGTAACAGCGGGAGCCGTTCCCGCATCGGTATCAAGGTAGTCGGAGAAGACGAATTCCGCATCGTACAAGAGTGCCGTCTGCGGCAGAAAACGCCATGTCCAGGCACCCTCAACGACATGTTCGATGCTGCTCGCATACCGAAAGCTGTCGCCCTCGAAATAATCCAGACGCATCCGGTACCCGGCTCCACCACGCAGTACTCCGCCGCGAGTTTGTGCTTGAAAAGCCAATCCCAAGTCATTTTGACTACGGGCGTAATTGTCGCTCGGACCATTCTCGGTGAATGGACGGATGGTACGTCCGAAGGATTCGGTGAACGTGAGCGAGAAAGGTCTCCCGGGCATAACCCGGAGTCGGACATCCGCATCTGCGCCCAGATTGCTTCGCGCCTCGGTCTCGAAGTAATGGAAGTAGTTGGCTGAAAGGCCTGCACGCAAATCCACTTTTCGCATCGCAGCCTGCGCATCTCCCTCCGATCGCTCTCCACCAAGCGTGGAGAGGTAGAGGTGCGGTGTAACCCTCAACACTGCACTGCTGTCGGGATTGTCCTGCGAGAAGAAGACGTTAGAATCGTAACCCATTTCGAGTCCGACGCCGGGATGCAGCTCCAAGTTACCCACACGGAACCCGATCCCTTCGGTTCGGTCCCTATCTTCGAGCCATCCAGGAGCGTCAGACCGAGTGTACCTAACCTGAGCGCTCACCTCAGCCAACGGCAACGACCCGTATGTACAAATAGAAACGACCGTAATTATCCAAAAGCAGGCGTTTCTTAAGTCAATATTCGGCATCATCCCCGTTCTCTCCGTAAGGCGGTGGGGCCGGGAAACAGTGTGACCCCAATTAGGCGGCTCATCCGAGTGTCAATTTCTGGTGCGGCGTCTCTGGGTGCTGTCTTCGGTTGTTAGCCAAAACGAAACCAGGCAGTCCGCGCCAGCGCCCGATTTCTGACGCACCTTACTACATAGAGGGGCTTTCCGGGGGAGGGATAAAAGGAATCGCGACAGAAGGCGGGCCTGCAACGGTTCCTGGACGCTCGGCTGGCGTCGACGGATCGACGCTGGTGGTCACCTGAGTCGCCCCGGTGTCATACAAGTCCGTGCCGATGCACTGATTAGCCTCTTGTTCTAGGACATCTAGCTTCTGAGCAAGAACACTTAAAATGGTAAAGTGATGATTTCTCTGATCTCCGCCCTGATCGATCGCCGTGCGTAAGGATTCCTGCCGAGCTCGTATGGCCTGGCGATTTGCGTTGATTTGCGCAAGCTTGTCGTTCAGGCACGTCACGCGAATGATATCCTGTTCTCGCCTGGACTCATTGAGCATGAGACTGACGCGCCGGGATATTTGCTCACCTCTACGGATCAAAGATTCGCCACGCTCCAACTGCTCTTGGGCACGAATGTCTACGCTCTGGCGAACTTCAAACGAGCCACCCTCATCTTGACCATCTTCGCTGGACTCACCGTCTGCTTGCGCATGCACAATGTTGCTCGAGCTTGCGATCATCAGAGCGAGTAAACTTGAAAAAAACGATTTAGTTCTGAGCATTTTGCGCCATCCACAACATCTTTTGCAATCCCCGAAAATGGTATACGTGAAGTGCATTATCTACAAGAACTTGGATCGTTCACGCCAGAGGACAACGCGTAGCATCAAGCCGCCACTACCTTCAACTAGGATTGACTCCATGACCTGCTTTACGGCTTCCATTTCTAGTTCTGAGGGGCAAAAACGAATGGATACCGGAACGATACGCTTCCTCCTTCCGGCCCCGGATTGAACCGAAGCCGTCGGACAGTGCTGACGACACACGCTGCAAGGCCGGCAGATGCTGAAGTGTTTTCTACCGCATTCGCAGCAGAAACCGTTCCTGCCGGAACGATCGTGAACTGAACTGTAACCTTGCCCTGGACCGTAGGATTGTTGCGGAGCTCCCGCTCGTAACATGCCTGAAACGCGCGTCGCCTTGCTCCTATGGCACGCGTTACGTTTCCTTGAGCAAAAACCCCGGATCCTCCTACATCCGCTCCACCCGAGAAGTTTACCCGCCCTCGAATTCGACGTTCCTGAACTGCTGCTCCTTCTGCAGCGGCTCTTCCAGCCTCTCCCCGCTGACGTAAAGCACCCAGTCCAGCGCCCTGACCGCTTCCAGCCCCGCCCGAGCGCGTCCGTAGTGTACCGCTGGCTCCTCGGGAGGCGACGCCAACCCCACTCGCCTGGGCCATCACCTCTTCCGCGTTGCCCGTCACCGCGCCACCCGCGAGCACGTCCGCGAGCGCTCCACCTTCACCCAGTGCGCCAAGAATCATCGATTCAGCCTGAGCAGCGGCCTCCTCCGCAATACGCGCACGAGCTTCTGCTCTTGCTGCTGCTTCATCTTGCTCGGATTCTTGACCTGAATTTGCTTCGCGAGGTGGCTCCTTAGTAGGTTCTCGCTTAATCGGCGTACGCTTCGCTACCTTTTCTGGCTCACTCTTTTCTTCATCGACCGGATCAGTCTGAGGCTCTTCTTGAGGTTCCTCCGGAGGCTCGGGCTCCTGAAAAATCAACCGTGCCGCAGCGTCCGGCAGCGCCTGAATGCCGCGTTCGATCGGCCAATCGGCATTCTCCAGGTAGATAATGAATCCGAAGAACGCCATATAGCTGAACACGACCAAAGACGTGAACGGCCAATCGATTCCAGCGACAAAACCTCCTGTGGCGGCTGCGGGGAGTTGAGGCCTCGGTGTGACAGGTGGTGGAGCCACAAATTGAAATAGCAAAGTAGTGTCTCCGATCACTACTTTGCCTCGAGAGCTATCCGTGAGCTTCACTTGATGATAGCTGTCGGCCTCTCTAGCGGCTCCCGACTTTCGCAGCTGATCGAGATCTTGAACTCCGGAAGGCAACCCCACTCGGCCGGACATCAGAGAGGTAAAGTTGAGAATGTAATCATTTCCCACCAACTGAAAAAGCTCGAAGCGTCCCGGAAGACCCTTTGCTTGAACTATGAAGTGGTTCTTTTCCGACGTTCCTACGCACACCGTTTCGCGCTTCCGGATGATCCGCTCCTCGACGATCTTTCCCCCCTGAATCAATCCGACACGCAAAACTCGTGGCCCCGCAGACCGCGCCGCCACAGCATTCATGGCCATGGTCATGGCTCCGGGTTTTCCCCGACCACTTGGTTCTGTTCTTCGAGTAAATTGGCTCATCTCACGCTTCCATCCAGTTCAGGAACAATGCTCCACCCGCTTATTCCATGACCTCATCTCGAAAAAGAGCGCCCTTGTTCGCAAAGAGCTTAGTGATTTGAGTGCCCCACTTCGATCGTCTCCCACCGAAGACCAATCCTTTGACGAAAAGCCGCATCGGGCCTTCGGCCAGCTAGCGGATCTCGCAGACAAGCTCTAGAAGGGCTCCTGCTGAACGCTTTGAAGAACTTCCTGCACAAAACTCGTACGAAGATCCAAAACCTCATAACCAATATTGCTGCGGTTGAGAATGTAGAAAGCATTTGGCTTCTGAACACGCCCTTCTATCCGAAACTCTTCGAGCTGAATTACCCGAGGCGCGCCCCTTCCCTGCGCTTCGACTTTCTTCAGCCCGAGGCCGAGGAACAGGAGACTCATCACAGCGCCTCCAACGACCACACCAGATTTAAGACGATGTCCAATCACGTTGAAACTCTTTCGCACGACGACGAGTGAATCATATACTTTGGATGTACACATTACTCTTCCAAAGTTTCGGATCCATCACGGGGACCACGTTCAGCCTCTTGCTGAGCCGCAGCGCGTTCTCTTTCGATACGACGATTTTCTCTCTCGATGCGGCGACCGATATCCCTCAAGTAGCCTTCCGAAGCGTCATCACGTGGAAGCCTAGGTCCCATCATGTCTCGGTATCGTGTGAATGCGTCGACCGCCAACTGGAGCGACGTCAGTGCATCATTGCCAGGGAATTCGCCGCCAGCCATCAGGTACGTAAGACCCAGATTGAAATGAGCCTCCGGTAGATTCGGATTCATTTGTAAGGCTCGGTCTAGAGAGGCCTTTGCTCGTTGCCACTGTCGATTGGCTCGGTAGGCATCTCCAAGGTTCAAGTGAACGACTGCAAGTTTCGGAGCCAATTGAGCGGCTGTCTCAAAGTGGCTTAATGCTTCCGGGTAGTTGGCGCCAGCCAGCAGCTGAATCCCCAGCGCCATGTGTGCCTCGGCGTAATCTGGCCGCAACTGAACTGCACGCCTGAATTCAACCAGAGCGTCCCTCAATCGCCCCGACTCCTCCAGATACATCCGGCCCTTAAGATAATGCAGCTCAGCATTTCCATCTCCAACCTCTAAAGCCTGTGCGAGAATACGCTGAGCAAGCTCGCCCCTCCCCTGTTCTAAACTCGCCTTCACCAGAGCGACCATCGCAGGCACAAATCTCTCATCGCAACGAAGTGCCCGCCGTGCTGCATCCCAGGCCTGATCAAATTGGCGACTCATGACGAGAACTTCAGCGTAGAGAGCTTGGATGTGGAGGTTTGTGGAATGCGTCCGAGCCATCGGCTCCACAAAAGCTAGCGCTTCTCGCACGGAACCTCTCCGCAGCTGGATGGTGACGATCCCTCGTGCCGCCGGCTCGTAGTCTTCCTGAATTTGAAGTGCCTGGCGGTAGTGATCCATCGCCGCCGCCTCGTCACCGGAGCGCTGAGCCAAGACCCCGATGCTATATCGCGCTTGATAAGATCCGCTATCCGCACTCAAGGCCTGCTGGAACGCGGTACGAGCACGAGAATAGTCTCCGCTGTTTGAATATTGAACTCCTGCCTCAAACTTCTCGCGGGCACGCGCGTTCATCTGCCTTCGCTCTGGACTGCGGCACTGCTCCGCCCGAGTCTGTCCCCATGGACTCTGAGCCGTAGACGGTTCCTCTAAGGAACCTTCTTGAGTGTCTCTCTCAGAAAACTCGGTCGGCGAAACGTTCTCTTCTTGTTCGTGGTCTAGTGAATCCTCATCGAACTGCGACGCAACTGACTGCCGGTCGTCGGCCGACGCGCTGGACGAAGATTCACCTCCCGCTGACGACTCGGTGATCGGCGGTCTCCCACTCGAGGCACCACCGCAGCCACCAAACAAAACGCAGCCCGCGAGAACGCATCGTGTAAGAAGAAACACTTTCGGGGTCGATTCTTCGAGCATGGATCTCGTAGGCATCCGCTGGGCAGAACGAGTAGGGAACAAACAACCGCTGGCCACGTCATCACGGCCGTGAAACCTGAAAAACTTCGTCATCGGATTCCTCCGAGAATCGATGGAGGTGCCCCTGACTCAAGGTGGACCGTGCGTCCTCGAGGTGCTCGAGTGAACTCTCCGTTTTGATAGGCCCCCATGCTCGGATCGGTTTGTTGAACTTCAGCGATGCACTCCGCTATGCGCTCTTCGCCGTATGCCTGGAGCCGATCGGTGGACGTTTGTGTAAACTCGTCGTCTAAGCTCGCTTGTCTCGCTGCGCGCGAAGCAAGCGCGTATCTCGCAATCGCGAGACATTCGATGGGACGCACTCTGTCATCCAGCACTGCACGAATCCGGTCCTCGACCTCGATCTGAATCAGGTCCCGATCCATCGGGTCCACGGCACGGAGTTGTCGCTGCATATCACCCGGCATCACGAAGGGCGTATTGAGAATCGCTCGCACCAAGACTTCGTATACACGACCCTGCTGAACCAACGCGGCGATCGTCCAAGCGGGTCTCCGATACGATGGCACTTCACTGTAGGCCTCAGACCTCGCATTGGCCTGCTGACTCGCGTCATCGATTTGGGACGTAATCGAGCCTACGTAAGCTTCCATCGTCGTAGGACGCTCAGCGTCAATCTCAATCCGCTCGTACTCAGCCATGCCGGCATCTACCAGCATAAAGCGTGCATGAGCTGCATATTCTGCTGCCAATGACCCTGGATCTTCGCCCGAACTTTCGAATTCTGAAACTACGTTGCGCAACGCATTTCTATATTCACGTTCGCGCCGAAATTGTCGAAATGCCTGGGCAATACGCCATCGGGCCTGGACGCGCAGC
Organism: Myxococcota bacterium; assembly: GCA_039030515.1. GTDB lineage: Bacteria > Myxococcota_A > Polyangia > Polyangiales > Houyiibacteriaceae > JBCCEA01. The sequence goes on from JBCCEA010000004.1 coordinate 55,320, forward strand.
TCTCCAGAACCCTGGCTCACCGGGTTGTCCAAGAAGGAACGCATTTGGCGTATTGTTTCGGCCCAATCACCACGCGTGTAGCGCATCTCCGCTATGCGGTAGTACGCGCGTCGACGCGTCTCTTCGTCCGAGGTCGTTTCGGCTGCCCGCTGATAGTAGCTTGCCGCCGGATCATAACGCTGAAGATTCTCTAGTATAACCGCAGCGTTGATCAGTGAGTCTTCTCGGTACTGACGAATTTTTTCATCCTCGGTCGACTGAAACCGAGAACTGTCTGCGAGAATTCTGTAATTCTCGACTGCTCGATCAAACTCAAAAAACCGATTCGAGTTGTACGCCAATCGGAAATACGCGTTCGCCAAAATCGCATCGAGACGCGCCTGCTCTGCCACGTCCTCCGAACTACGCGGACCAACTTCCTCGACGATACGCTCGTAGAGGCCAGCCGCAGATTCGAATCTGCTCGTTCGCTCAAGCGCAGTCGCGGCGTATTCAAGAGCTACGGGCGCCTGAGTATCGCCGGGGTTTCTGTTGACCGCCTCCACCAGCATCGTCGCAGAGCGTTCGTAGAGACGGCGGCGATCTTCATTCAGAGGCTCGCAGTTGCCCACATCTAAAGTTCCGCAAGCCTGCTGGAAAATATCCAGGGCGCGGCGGTAGCGAATGCTGTTCAGGTCACCCATAGCCCTACACAAAGGCGCGTCTCGATTGATGGGGTCTTCACAATCTACCGTTCGGCAGTCCGGATGCCTTGAGTTCGCCTCGTCGCTACAGTCGATAGAACTTGCCTGAAAAGTGCAACGTCGATCCTGTAGCTCCCTCGCCAACTCCTCAACGCGATCGTTATTGCCGAGCGCGATGGCCATATTTCGAAGGTTCTCCCAAGACGTTTGACCAGTTTCATCAGCAAAACGACCGGAGCATCTTTCATCGAAAATACGCTGGAAACGGTCTTGAGCGTAGTCCCAGTAGCCGTACCAGTAAAGCAGCAGAGCGTTATTGAAATCATACGCTTCGCGAACATCCTCTAGGTCATCCGCATCAGAAACTCGCGCCAAGTACATCTCTCGAGCCTGAGCGATTCGTTGAACCGGCTCCGGCATGCTCATCGGTGCAATCTGAAGCGGGTCCCCCTGGGCGTCCGGAGCTGCGCTTCGAACCTGTAGACGTCCAGACCCAACAAGCTGTTCGTTGATCCGCTTGACCGATTCAACCACTCTCCTGGCAGATTCACCAAGGTGTGTGTCATCGAGGTTGCTGTCTCGAACCGATGCATATTCAAGGGCGGCGTTCTCGTAATCCTCCGACCAGAAAAGCGCGTCTGCCAAATTATATCGCAGCTCGTACGCTTGGGGATCGTTGGGGTACGCAAGCAGATATTGTCGGTAGGCGATCGCCGCTGCTCGGTAGAGTCGCTGCGCTTCGTTGCAGAGCTCTAGATCACTGTTGCGCACGCATTCTCGTCGGGTTGATTGAGCCTCTTGATGTTGGCGAAGCGCGGTGCGAATCAACGCCCCCTCGGCCATCTCCTCGGCTTCGCGCTGTTCACTGGGATGATCGATCTGGTTACTGTACCAGCAGTTTGGATCGATTTCGCATGCACCCGGTCCAAAACGTGCGAGTTCTGCAAGAGCTTCGAAATGCTCTTCACGCTGATTGTGCATCTGGTATGCACGAGCGATCATATTCGTGATTTCAGCCGCTCGATGGTGGTACGGCCATCGCTGCAAAGCGAGCTGCCACACTTCAACAGCTTCGGGGTACTTCGCTTCATCGAAGTAGACCTGACCTAGTTGGAAGTATACTTCGGCAGTCCAGGGTTGATCCTGGGGCAAGAGTGCCGGGTTCTGGACGCGCTGAAGGCTAGTAGGTTGGCCCTCGTAAGCGTCGGGAACCTGGTTTTCATTCCAGTCGTCATACGCAAACGATATCCCCAAATACTGGATGGCTTCCGGACGCAATTCAGATCCGGCACGACCCGTCCGGGCTCGTTCACGATCAGACCAGTCGACCAGCATCGTAAAGTACCGAATAGCCTCCGGATACCGACTTGCCCTGTAGTAGGCCCAAGCGATTTTGTAGAGGGCTAGATTGTAGTTTCGGTCATCCGAATCGGAGAGGATCTGACTGTATGCGTGAATGGCCAAATCAAGTGCTTGAGAATCGCGATAGTCATCGAAATGATACTCCCCAACTCGAAACCAGGTTTCACTCAAAAAGCGCGCATCTTCAGAGACCGGCTGGCAGGACGCGTAAGGATTTGCGGCAGACTCAGCACGAGGGGCTTCAAGCGTTCCAGGCGCATCAAGCGATATCGCTGGATACTGCGCAGCGTCATCTTGCTCCTCTTCCGCGGGAGGAGAAGCAGAAACGAAGGCCATCGGATCGTAACGGTATTGATTGGCACATACTAGATTGAGCCAAGCCATGCGAGCTTCGTCCGGACGGCCCATCTCATTCAAGCAGTAGCCGATGAGGTAATATGCACCGTCAACACGTCGATATTCGGGGAAGTGAGCTGCCAAGCGCTGATAGATTTCGACGGTGGGCATGAAATCGGGAAAGTCAGGAACCGCTAGCTGCTCGCCTCGCTCCGCTGCCTCGTTGGCCGCGTCATACTGCTCCTGAAACTGGACTGCGCTGCGCTCAAAGTAGAGTTCGCCAAGCCTGAACATTGCATCCGGTGTGTAGTCAGAGTCGTCCGGGTACCTAGCGACAAATCGTTCGAAGAGTCGTATCGCCTGGTCGCGAGCATCGTTTTGTAGGCGATCCTCTTCTACAACCTGTTCGTCATACCATCGATCACGACTCCATCTCTGACGGGTATATTCTCGACGAAGCATCGAGTTGACCACGCTTTGATAGGCTTCGGCAGTATTGCTAAACCTGGAAACCTCAGACTCCATTTCACGAAGGGCTTGCACCTGAGACTCCGTCGGGGGCTCTCGTTCGTCCTGAAGTCGAAGATCCGTTGTATCTAGAAACGCCGGAACAGACGGTACTTGGCTCGAATAATCTTCTTCTGCTTCAGACCAAGGAATCTCATCCTGCGTCGGCTCCGCGGAGGGTGATGTCGAATCGACATCGCCCTGCTCTCGTTCGCTCTGACCGGACTCTTCGTTCGCTTGGGTTTCATCACCAGATTGCGCTGACGCTGCAGTGGATTGCGCGTGGGCAACGTGTGGCCCAACCCAAGCCAAAAACAGTACTACAGCAAAGAGTCTCAGAAGTCCGCTCGTCATAGAGCACTTCCTTCCTCGTCTCCATTTTCGTTTTGATCCGTGATTTCACGAAACTCATCGTCGAGAGTCTGCACCTCACGCTGTCGATCGCGGGTTAGCGAGTCCACACGGAGTCGATGTTCCTCACGACGCTGCCATGAAACGTCTATCTCGCCCACGTGACTCCGGAGTAGGAGGTTGTGGAACCGGTCGCGTACCTGAAGGAAGTGATCGTAAGCAAGTGCTCCGATCACTTCTTCGGTCTCGGCCTCAAGTAAAGCCAGCAAATCTCGATACCCCGCCAGCTTCAACCGTTCGTCTTCCAAAGTCTGTTGCGTTGCAGCAACGCGCGACGCAACAGCTGCGTCGATTTCGTCGTCATGGGAATCAAGCAAAGCCTCAACCCTTGTGATTTGACCGAAGAGCCGACCCGCTTCGCTAGAAGAGCGCAACCCGTTCGAGGCGAGCAACTGGCGTTCCTTATCGACCAGGTTGTTGTAATCACTTCGCAACCGGCGATCGCGAATGTATCGACTGTCACCAACCCCTACCTGCATTCGAGCGACCTCGACACTGCCAGCGAGTTCATCGATAGCCTTTTGATACCTTTCGATAGCTTCTAGATGCGCCGCCAGCTCCGATGCCACTGCACTTGTATCCGAGTTCTGCTGACTTACAGGGTTCGACAGAAAATGATCGGTAGCGGTAATTCGTGCCTCCATACCGAGCAGTTCCACTTCCAGTTCACGCAATGCACGTTGAAGATCTCGATAACGCTCAAGCGCCTGATCATCGCGTGCTGAGAAGTCCTCATCCGACATCGGCATCCGGTCGAGCGACTGCTCGAGCTGTGCTCGCTCTTCTCGGAGCGCCTCTAACCCTTGAATTGCTCGCGAGGAAACAGGGCCAAACTCCGCTCCCATGAGCGCCCGGCGCGCTCGAATCAAACGATTCCTGAGCGCGATCGTACCTTCACGATGTCGACGAAGGTTGGCAAAGACATTGACTGCGTTTGTGGAATTCACCGCAGCATCCAAACGTGTCACGAGGCCAGCAGTCTCGTGTACCAACCGTCTGGCTTGACTGAGATCGTCGATAACCTGTAGCGCTCGACCGACTTCACCCTCGCTCTTGGACCATCGTTGAGCTAGCGGTGGAAGCACGCTGGCGGCATCAAACGCTTCGAGATTCGTCCGAACCAAATCTCGGAAGTACAGAGGAAGATCTGCATGGGAGTGCAGCACGTCGTCGAGTTCTTCGCCAACAGGTTCAAACTGTGCCTGAACATCATCAAAGACTTCGTCGGCATCATCGAACCGCCCGTTGCGGAGTAGCAAGTTACCCCGAAGCAGCTGACCGTCGGGGATGTAGCGACTTTCCGGGGCAGCAACCTGCAACACTTCGAGGGCTCGCTCAGCGCGGATAGAGTCGCCAAGACGAATGAATGCCCAGGCGATCTCGTAAAGCGCGGTATCGAATCGAGGAGAGCTGCGTGAGACGCTTTGGTACGCCTCGATCGCCTGCAAAAGCTGATTGGTCTCGTAGTACAGACGCCCGAGTGCCAACTGTGCGAGCTCGGCCACCTGAGGATGCCCGGCCTCGGTCGTTGGAGCGCGAAGCACTCGTCGGAACGCCTCGATGGCTTGGGGGAACTCAGCGCGAAGCGCGTGAATCACTCCGATAAAATACACCGCCTGCGGGTAGTAGGAGCTACCCGCAGCCACCACCTCAAACGCTCGTTTGGCTGACTCGATAGCCGGCAGATCCACGCGCAGTTCACTTAGGTCTGCCTCCGAGCCGACCGCCTCGGATGGAACGGCTCGATTGTATAGGTATTTGGCGCGAAAATAAGCGGTTGAGGCGCCAACTTCTGCCGGCGGTAAACGGTTCAGCCGCTGGAAGTAGGCTTCCACCCCGGTGAACTCATGCGTGTGTATCGCAATCTCGATGAGTCGCCCCAAGGTGTTTTGAACGTAAGGTCGAAACGCAGATTCGTCAGAGTTCGCGAGGACAGTCTCGTAGTGCCGTCTCGCGCCGAGGTAGTCTCGTGCCATGAACAGAGACTCTGCCAGTAAAAACTTGGCCTCTGGGTAGATCGCATGCGCCGCGTGATGGTCGACGATATCGGTGAAGATGATGCTGGCTCGCCCGTAATCCTGCAGTTGGAAAAACAGCTCCCCGTCGGTGAGCCGTTCCTCTACGTAGGTTGGGCTTCTCAAGCGTTGTCGATCGAGCGGATCTGACGCAAGCACACGAGCGCGCTGCTCGATATCGACCACGTCTCGACTGACTCGTTCAAGCCCCTGTGTTGCTCCAATCGCGGGAAAAGCAAGCGAGGACAGAGCAACCAAAACAAAACCAGCCCCTGGCGCCGAAGGCCGAAACATCATTCATCCGTTGCGGCAACACCGCTCGAAGACGAGCCCTCGTCGATACGCTCCACGAAGCGGATCGCAGGTCGATCCTCCAGCGGGGCCGTTGGGCCGCCCTCTTCGTATCCGATAACCCTCAAGTCGATCGCCCTTCCTTCAGGAGCCGTAAACGAGTAGTTGGATCGCACCTTGAAGCGATAACCCTTTAAGTAGGAAAAGACTCCGTAGCCGTGACCACGGTACTCTGCATTGACGGTGAGTGTATGCTCCCCGGGCACGATACTTCCGTTGTACACCTGAAATTCTTCGCGCTCCCCGAGGTCCCCGTCCTCATCCGCTCTACTAAATATCGGAGCTCCGTCCAAAGCGTATACTGCCTTGACGAGTTTGTAAGAGTTGCTCATGCGATTTTGGTGCACGATAACCGCCTGCGCTCCGGCGACCACTCCCTGAAGTACAGTCTCAGCTAGGAGGGACAAACGAGCTTTCGAACGAAATATTTGTTCCTTGAGCTCGTTGATGCGCTGCTCCAAATCTCGAAGCCGCACCGCGTACGTACTGGCGTTCATCTCGTCTACCTGACGACCCTCGACCTCGGAACTTTGGGGCGAGACATTGCTTCCGTTCGTCGTTACCTCGCCAAACCCCTCCCCCGGGTCTGCGTCTGCCGCCCGAGAATTCTCCGTTGGGGGTGCGGAATCTTCCCTGGAAGAATCCACACCATCGAGTTCATCAGTATTGTTGGGTTGTGCAACCGAAGTAGCGGTGACCAGCATGGCCAGCGCGATCAATGGCCACATCGACGTCAGCCTACGCATCTGCGTCTCCTATCTAGCGAGGCCGCACCAGGGGCCACTCCTCCCCCCGACAGGCTCCTCGCTTATATCAATCTTCCTTCAGACGGTCAACGGCGTCCAACAATCCTTGCTGCTTGAGTCGAGGGCGATTTTCTAGCAGATTCCGATTTCTTCGACTCGTTACCAACGAAGTATGCACCAGGTCAAGGTGGACATCACTGGGCATCGATTTGGCGCACAGCACAATAGGGAGCCGGGTTGCCAAACGGAAGGCGAGACTCAGAACGCCCCGAGCCACCGCATCCATCCGCCTCGGCGTCTCAGCTCGAAGCCGCCGGCAGTTTGGGCACCCACCACGGCGTGCGCAAGCGAGTCGAAAAACTCCTCCTCCGGAAGCGACATCCTGAGGGCGCGCGCGATGATCTTCCACTCCTCCGAAGGACCTGCGAACGTCACCTTGGCGCCCATAAAACGCGCGACGTCACGCACCGACAGCAACTCCACCACGCGATCCCTGGCCGCCTCGACCAGCCCAAGAGAGTCGACGACGAGCGCTCCAATCGGCTCGCGAAGCATCCACGCTCCGACCTTCTCGTTCACCCGAGCGATAGACTCACTGGGCCAGCTACCGGATAGGGTGAGCAGCAAACATCCGGGATAAAGGAGGCGAAGCGGTACACTCGCCTGCTGTTTTGCTTGGAGCTCGGACTGCTCCACCTCTTTCATTCCAGCGAAAACCCCTTCGAGAAAAAGAGCGAAGAGGCGCTGACCGTCTCCGACCACAGGAGAGACTCGGAGCCGCTCAAAAAGTGCCGTTCCGACGGTGAAGACGCCGGTTGGAGAAAGCTGGCATGCTCCGACTCGTCGCCCAAATAGCGTCAGGAGTGCACAGCCTTCAGAATGACTAAGGGAGAACGGCCGATCGGATTCTGAATGAGAAAAAGCGAGGAATACGGGCCGGGTCTCCTCGGTCAACTCATCGATCCAGAATCGATCTGCATGCAAAACGAGCGACTCGCTTAATTGATTATGAAATTTCTGTTGCTCGACATTCGCATCCATCGATCTCGACTGTAGAGGAACCCCACTTGCGAGGGTACCCCCCTAACCGCCATCTGTTGTGGTAACGCGGTTCCACCCTGAACGAAAAGTCGCAGCAGGAGATTCCAATTGAGCGCAAACATCCTCGTCATCGACAATGAAAAAAACATCCGGAGAACGCTCAGGATGGTCCTGGAAGGTGCAGCTTTTGAAGTACTCGACACCGGCACCGGGGAGCATGGCCTTGAGCTGCTTCAAGACGGCGTCGTCGACCTGGTGATCCTCGACGTGCGACTTCCCGGGATTAGTGGGATCGAGACCCTGCAGAAAATACGCAGCAACACCGTCACGAAACGACTGCCGGTCCTGATGATTTCGGGTCACGCCTCCCTCGCCGAGGCGGTCCAGGCCGTGCAGAGCGGCGCCACCGACTTCTTCGAAAAACCTCTCGATCGCGACCGAATCTTGGTCACGGTTCGCAACGCGCTTCGCACCTGGCAACTCGAAAGAGAACTCGACCGATTGCGAACCGACGCCCGCGAGCGTTACGAAATGATAGGAAAGAGCGCGGCGATGCGGGAGCTCTACGGACAACTGGAAAAGGTAGCCCCGACCAATGGTCGCGTATTGATTACGGGGGAAAGCGGCACCGGGAAAGAACTGATCGCACGCGCCATTCATCGACTTAGCCCGAGGTCCGAAAGTGCTTTTATCAAGGTCAATTGCGCGGCGATTCCTTCGGAGCTTATCGAGAGTGAACTTTTCGGCTACGAGCGAGGCGCATTTACCGGCGCCCAGAACCGTAAAAAAGGCATGTTCGAGCTTGCGAACAGAGGCACCCTCTTCCTTGACGAGATTGGGGACATGAGCCTCAGCGCTCAAGCCAAAGTCCTCAGGGCGTTACAAAGCGGTGAAATTTCTCGAGTGGGCAGCGAACGAACAGTTGCGGTCGACGTGCGAGTACTCGCTGCCACCAACAAAGACCTGGAGGATGCGGTTGACGAAGGCGCGTTTCGGGAAGACCTATACTTCCGCCTCAACGTGGTTCCAGTACACAGCCCCCCACTGCGCGACCGTCTGGAGGATGTTCCGTTGCTGGCGCAGTCATTCTTAAAGTCCTTCTGCGCAGAAAACGGACTTCGCAACAAGGAATTCGAGCCGGTCGTTTTGAACCGGCTTGCCGAGCGCTGGTGGCCGGGAAATGTTCGAGAGCTAAGGAACGTGGTGGAGCGGATGGTGATTCTCAGCGGTGACCGCATCTGCGAGGAAGATCTCCCCGATCAGGGTCGCCTCGCACGTTCGACGGCACAGAAACCTTCCACCCCCCCGTCGGCCGAACACGAAACCGGCGCTCGAATGACCCTGCGTGAATATCGAGAGCAGGCAGAGCGTTCCTACATTCTCCAGATGCTGCAGGAATGCGATTGGAACATTTCGAAAGCTGCTGTGAGTCTTGGAGTGGAGCGTACCAATCTACACAAGAAGATGCGTTCCTACGGCATCAAACGTAGTTAAATCCAAGCGGTCTAGAAGTGCCAAGCGCACAGATACTCTACGTTCGAGCACGAGTCCGATGGGAATAGGGAACCATGATCTTAACGCTACTCAAAACCACGCTTTCGCTCTTTGTTCTCTTCTGCGTCGGATGGTTCTTTTTTATGGTGCCCCTGGGTGAGCGAACTCTTTTTGAGCACTGCTGGAGAATTTCTAAGACCGACGAGGCTCGGGAGCTGGGTCGTGAATTCGGCGAAGCGGGAAGCCGTCTTGTCGATCAAATCGGCAACCGCATCGAAGAGCAGAACTCCGATGCGGAGCCATCTCATCCAAAATGAATTCGATTGAGAGATCGCCTTAGAGCGTCGATTCAGAATCCATTTCCGCAGGTTGATACTCTGCCGTCTGGCCCTCTGAAGCATCGTCACTCACTTCTGTCTTGAGCTCACATCGGCGCCACTCTTCCAGAAACTCCCACTCCGCGATGAGACCTTTTCGAATGAGTATTTTCATAAGACACGCAGACACGCGCTCCCAACCCGCGCCTTCAAGCACATCGGAAACTTCCTGACCCTGATCGCGAGCCACAAGCGCCTGAAAGAGCTCCGACACGGTCAGCGAGGGCTCTTCTGCCGAAGGCTGCTCTTCGTGCGCCTGCGGATTGGACAACATCACCGAAGTGCCGTCGAGGAAGGTGAGCGTCATCGCTTTAGGAGATGTTCCACCCCCGCGAACGGGAGCGTTCTCGGGAGTGCCCAAAGGCCTAATGTTCTCCGTCGTATCCGAAAGCTTGATATAGGACGGTGCCGTCAATTCTGGAGCGGGAATCGTGGGTTGATCCACCGGGATCGGAGCAGCGATCGTCCGTTGATAGTAGATTCGAATCGCGTTTCGAATCTCACCAGGCGGGGCAACCATAGCCTTCACCGCAAGACCCGATTCGGAACGTACTTTAGACAAAGCGGTCTGATTGGTCGGATCGTCCATGGCCACAAAGAGCGTATCCCCGTCATGGCGCACTGAGCGTCGATATACCGGAATGAGGCAATACTCCTCAGCCAGGTCCGGTGAAACCAAATCGAGAAGTGTGCGCGAAAACTGCACGTGATAAAGAGAAACCCAAGGAATCGAAAGCTGATTGGATAAGATTTGAGTAAGCTGCACTTCAGTTAATAAACCCAAAGCGGTGAGCTCTTCGCCCAAACGCCTACCCGAAAGCTTTTGGGTGCTTAGTGCTTCGTCGACCTGCTCCTCAGTGACCAGCCCAGCGGCAACCAACATATCACCTAGGCGCGCGAGCCTTGCCATAGGCTCTAATAGTACAGTTCATTCCTTCTCGGCGTAACTATTGACTTGGGCTTTGACCACGACTCTCGAACAGCCGCGGCACCCCAACTCCCGGAAATAGTGCGGCTGCCTCCTCGTCGGACAGGATCCTGCTTTGCGTGGTCCGAATCGTAGGCGGCTTAGAGAAGCGCTCCGACTCGGCGCTCGACCTCTACGCGAATATCTGCTGGAAATATCAGCCGCGGTCGCTGAACCTTCTTATTTTTCAGTTCGCCGAGTACAAAGGACACCTGACTTAGTCGCTGTATGGGAACGTGAGAGAGAACGACCCAGAGTCCGTCTTCGGCGCCCTCAGACTCAGCGTATGGAGTGGACTCTGGCAGATCGAGCTGCACCTCTAAATCGCCTCGGATTCCCTGTTGTTCCGAAAGCTTCCTCACAGTATCTGCGGCGCGAGCCCAGAGCTCTTCAGCATATGCCGGCAGAGGCAAAGTTTTCGGTAAGGATCGCGCACGAAAGCGTTTCGCGAGACCGGACAGAGTCCGATCGTCTGTGTGTTCCCAAACCGAAAAAGCGTGCAGAAGTGACGCATCGTCGATTTCAAGGTACTCGCGAAGCGTAGGCACTATCCCTAAGCAGGCATCCCTCACCGCGGTCGGAAGCGCCTCTGGAGGCGTTCCATCGCGCACCAGTTCAGCCAATCGCCTAAAAATGGAGCGAATGAGTGCCTCCGCCGCACGAGTCGCCTTATGGTGGTATACTTGTTGATACATGTGGTGCCGTCCCAGGAAGAACCGCTCTATCGGAGGCAACCCCTTTCGCCCCTCTACGGCCAAGACTTCAACACCCGACGGGGTCGTTCCGAAAGTGAGCGCCTGAAGCACCCAATCGAGATCGAACTGACCGTAGCGGACCCCGGTCATATAGCTATCTCGGAGTAGATAGTCGCAACGGTCTACGTCGAGCATGCCGCTCACTGCTCGGGTCAAGTAGGAGAGCCGCGCTCGCCCTGCCAGGATATCGACGACTCTTGTGGCCATCCCTGGCGATAGAGACTCGAGGGCTCCGTGAACCTCAGTCGCTGGATCGCTCAGAATTAGCGTGGTCCACGACTCGTGATGGATCGCATTGTCGAATACCTCTTCAAAAAAATGTGAGAATGGGCCGTGACCGATGTCGTGAAGCAGTGCAGCAGCAACGGCTTCAAGAGCTTCCTGCTCGTTCAAGCGGGAGGAGTATTCGATCAGGTGCTCACAGCAACGGATCCGCTGCAGCAGCAGAATCATCACGTGCGCCGTGCCAAGCGCATGCGAAAATCTACTATGCTCCGCGCCAGGGAATACCAGGCTTGTCAATCCAAGCTGGCGAATGTAGCGCAGTCGCTGAAACTCCCTTGTGTCGATGAGTCGACGTACGACCTTTTCAAAGTCCCCCTCGAACGCAACCAAACCATGTACGGGATCACGCAAAATCACGCTGACAACCTAGCGCGCGGGCACGGTCTGAGTCGATGAAGACCGTGTGCGAAGCAGCAAACTCTCAGCGTCCGTAGCAAGGTAGCGAGAGAACCTGCTACATCGCTGGCATGAGACGATCGATCCATGTTGCCTCCTGGGCCGGATGGCTTCTGCTCCTGACCCCCAGCCTGAACGCACAGAGTTTGCGACCAGAGGCAGCGATTGCGCTTCAGAATGAGCTCAGACGGATTGTCAGAGAATCATCACCGTCCGAAGCGCTAGGAGTTGCGGTTTCAGACGCGGTGACCGGACAAGACATTTTTTCACACAACGCGCACATACACCGCAATCCAGCATCCAATATGAAACTGGTCACCGCTGCAGGTGTCCTCAAGCACCTCGGCCCGAATTTCAAGATACGAACGGCCCTATACGGGCGGATGGATGACTCAGGGAACGTCGATGTCCTCGTTTTGCGTGGTCAGGGAGACCCTTCACTCAGCATGAGCGATTTCACCGAACTCGCTGCGCAGATCCGATATCGAGGTGTTCGCAGGGTTCGCAAAGTCATAGTCGATGGATCGTATTTTGACGATCAGCGGCTCCCGCCGGCTTTTGAGCAACAACCCAATGAAGTGTCCGCATTTCGAGCTCCAGTTGCGGCCGTTACCTTGGAGCGCAGTAGTTTTCTGCTCAGAGTTCGCCCGAGTCTGAGTGCTGGGGACACCGCCGTAGCCACCCTGGTACCCAGTGGCTACTTCGATGTCGAAAACCAAATCACGACGACGGCTAGCGGATCACCCAACATTATTGCGATACAGCGAGACGCAGGCAGACAGCTTTCTCTCAAACTCCGAGGCAGCATCCCCATCAGCTCGACAAGGGGCGTGGCTTATCGCAGGCGCGTTGCGAATCCCCTATCCTATGCTGCCTTCGGCATGGTCGAAGCGTTGCAGCGCGTGGGGATTCGAACCGATAGGCTCGTGGAAACACGGAAGGTCGACGACCCCTTGCCCATGCTCGCGTCTCGACAGTCTCCCAGCGTCGCAACGCTGTTGCAACGCGTCGGAAAGCTCAGCGACAACTTCTATGCCGAAATGCTCCTCAAAGTGATGGCAGCGGAGCACGCGGCTCCGGGCACCTCAAAGCATGGCGCACAACTGCTTGAACAGATGCTCTCCGAAGTAGGCGCTCCAGGAGAAGCCACGATCATCAACGGATCCGGTCTATTCGAAGGAAACGCCATTACTCCCGCTCAGCTCACGCACCTGCTGCATCACGTGTATCGATCACCCTCGATACGCCATGAATATCTCAGCCATCTTTCCATCGCAGGGGTGGACGGCACACTCCGAAGAAGAATGCGGGATACTGCAGCTCAAGATACGATCCGAGCGAAAACCGGAACGCTAAATGGGGTTATCACGCTCTCCGGCTACGCCGTTTCCAACCACCGAGTCTTCTCGTTTTCGGTGCTGTGCAATGGTGTACGTGGCAAACACGCGCAAGCCCGACGATTCACCGATGAAATCGCCACTGCGCTGGCGATCCACGTACAGAGGTGACTGTATGACGGATGGCTGGAACAGACATCGTCTCACCGAACATCATGGAACTCTGGGCGTGAAGAACTCCGCCCGCGAAACGTCGGTCAGGTGCCGAACCTGACTCGGTCGCAGGCGGAGCATTGTTTCGCTGGTTTACTCTTTCATCTGTCGTCGAATTTTACCAAGCGCTTGTTCCTGAAGCTGGCGAATGCGCTCTCGCGAAAGATTGTACTTATCGCCGATCTCTTTCAGCGTCAGCTCATCTTCTTCGTCAAGACCAAATCTCCATCGAAGGATCCGCGCCTCCATAGGAGTGAGCGTTTCCAGAAGGCGCCGAACTTCCTCGCTCCACTTCTGACTTACCAACTGTTCATAGGGGGTAGGAACGTTTTCCTGTTCGAGGAAGTCGATGAACTTTCGCCCATCCTCGTCGTTTACCGGGCGATCCAGGGAAAACGGCGTCTCGGCCCAGTAGCCCTTGATCTTTTCCAGTTTCTCAGCCGCGATTCCCGTCTCTTTTTCGAGCTCTTCCGAAGTTGGCTCCTTGCCGGTCCGCGTGGCGATCGCTTGAGTGGCTCGAGCCACCCGATTGTAGGTGTCGAGCATATGCACCGGGATACGGACCGCTCGCCCCTTATCTGCCAGTGCCCGACTGATGGCGTGTCTGATCCACCAGGAAGCGTAAGTGCTAAAACGGTATCCACGGTTGTGATCGAATCGCTCAACCGCCTTCATCAGGCCGATGTTCCCCTCTTGAATCAGGTCGATGAGCGGGAGTCGCCCTCGATTGTAGCGGCGTGCGATAGAGACGACGAGTCTTAGATTGGCTGCAACAAATCGATTTTTGGCGTTCTGCTGCGCTTTCCGCCCACGCACGACTGTCTTCAAATATGCTTTGAAGGAAGCGGTAATCCGTACCTCGTCGCCCTTCAGATCTCGCTCCTCCGCGAACTCACCAGCGATACGATGCACCGCTCGGTCCGACTCCTGGACGAAAATGCGATCGCTATCGAGTTCCCGCAGTGTCGTAGAGAGTTCGAGCACCAGCTCATCCCAGCGAACCTGCTGACGCTTGCCGAGCTTCCCGCGTTTTGCGCCTTTGGCGATCTTCCTTAGCGCTGCCAGTTGAGGTAGCGCCTCTTCTTTGCAGTGTAATTCCACTACCGAAGCCACGGTCTCAAATGCGGAAGGGTAGGAAAAGAGCCCCTGCCAGTAGCCGATCTCGAGGCGTTCCACTTCCTTAGCGGCTTCGATCTCTTCCTGAGGCGTGAGAACCCTGTGACATGCCATTTCCCGAAAGTAACGAGACAGGGTTGAGTCCCCGGCGCCCTGACGTTCCAGCTCCTTTAGCGCTTTTGCTGCCTCAGAAGCCGCCTTATCGAGCTGCTCCTTTGTAGGCTCCGGCTTGCTTTCGCCCCCCTCCAATTGTAGCTCATCATGCGCCGCTGCTCCTCGCTTCGCCATATTGGTCTCCACACTCCCCGTCTTGCTCGTGGGTTCTGCGGGTATCCGTAATTCCAGGACCCCCATGTCCGCCACGATCTCTTTAGTTTCGCCAGGTCGATTTCCAGGTGTCGAACTGACGGTCTTGAGCTAGGTTAAGATGCACGGTTCGTGCCGCAGCGGGCGTGAGCGTCGCTCATTCCGTATGCTCTGCGAGACAGCTCGTCTCGTATCGCGGTAATCATACGAAAAAAGCCCATCTTCGCATCCATCCGACTCCGATCTGAACACCACGGCACCACCTTCTTATGTTAGGCGGTTCCGAGACTCGGAAACAGGGGAGCACCCCCAAAAAAGGCTGTTCAATGCATGTTTCGCCGTCAGTTCTTTCACGCTGTCGACACGCTTTGCCACTGAGATTCCTCAAGTAAACAAGGCGTATACGTGATGAATCTCAACTCACCAGCGGCTCCGGCACGCCACGCTTCCTCAAGATTGAAGCCGCCACCCAGTGGGGACAGCGCTCCGGCGTCACTGGTCACCACTGACCAACGCTGTAGCCGTAACACTTCACTCCGTGCACAACCTTCATCACTGCGGTAGGCGGAGCATTCGAGTAATTGTTCTTGACGGCTCGCGACATTTCTGACTGACCGGGCACACGAATGCGCAAGTATTTACGGCTCTTCGCCTACCTCACCTACGTATCCGTTACATTCACAACTGAGATAGCCCTCGGTTCGCCCTTACCGCTAGAGATGCCGTTGCGCCTGGGTCGGAAAACGACTCCATCTCAGCTAACCATCGAAGAAGACTCAGAAGGACACGTACGACTAGAGCTCTCGCATGGAAAAAGGCACGTTCAGCGACATCTCGCGATTTCGGCAGGCTCGAATGTTTCGATCGAAACGATTCCCGTAGATAGGCGAGCCCGAATCGCAAAGATTCAACTCACTGAGCGTTCGGGGACCACCATGGAGATTTTGGTCACCGTGGATGATGACGGTTTTCCTCAAGTACTCTGGCACGGCAAAACAAGCTGGTCGGGAGACCCCGGTGAACGCCAAAGACACGAGGTAGAGGTACGCGGCCGAAACGAGGGAGCCGGGCAAGATGTGATCGTTTGGGAGCATCACGAACGCATCAGGCTTTGCGACGGTTCCTGGAGCGGACTGAGACCGCGGGCGGTGCACGTGCCCTCACTCACCCTGAGGCCGGTGGTACGCGCAAGTCGGCACGTCGGTTCAGCGCATCGAGTTTCACAATCGCATGCCCTGCATCCGGTGCGTCGACTGCCGAGACTGAGAGCCATTGCCTCGTCGTCAGAGTTAGGTCAGCCCTCCGACCCGCTTTTGCGCTCACCACCCACGGCGTTGACCGATGCCGACCCAACTACGTCTTGGACAGAGGCGCAAGGGGGTCCTGGGCAAGGAGAGTTCGTGACGTTGGAGTGGCGCGCTGGCCCGCTTGATGCGCGGGCGATTCGATTGACTCAACCCGAGCACGAACACCAGGGGCACCTACGAGAAGCGATTCTGATCACCGAAGATGGCCTTCTTGGCACGCTTTCCATACCAGAATCTTCCGAGGACCACTGGGCCGTTCTTCCCTCGGGAACAAGATTCCGCTGCCTCTCGCTGGTCCTGACCGAAATCGACTACGCAGATCATGTACCTGCAGCTCAGGTGCGCACGAGCATCGCAGAAGTAGAGGTGCTCTCCGAACTCGAACTCGATGCAGACGCGACAAGCCGGCTCGGGCAGGCACTGATCGAGGACGCCCCGCACGGTCGACAAGCAGCGCAGACCTTACTGGACCTAGAGGCCGAGGGAATGCGCGAGATTCACCAAGCCTGGACAGAGCTCTCTGCTCCCCAACGATTGAACGTCATTCAACTCCTCGGAGATCGAACGATCGATTCTGCAGAGGCAAGACAGCTCCTTTCCCGAGCGAGCCGAGACCCAGACCACGCGACGCGCGTTCATGCCAATCGTCAGCTCGCAGTCCTGGGTGCCGCGCAATTCCTCGAATCGGTCGCAGCCGGAGGAGGACCCGCAGGTAGGGATGCAATCCTCGCTCTTTGTGATGTAGCTGAGGGTGGCGCTGCACTGCGCTCACTATTCCGGGAGCCTGATGGTCCGGGCCAGCCGCATTTGAGAAACGCCCTACGCTGCCACGCACGTCGTCACGGACCACCAGATCAGAACGAGCTCACCGACCTTGGACCATCAGAAAAAACGGCGCTAAGCCTTGTATACGCATCGGTCGAATCCACAAAAACTCTAGCCCAGACCCTATTGGCACAGGCGATCATCCACCTGGAACGATTCGAAGACCGATATCGAGCAGTTCGAGCTGCTCGACTCCTCCCGCCCCATCCGGTGGTCGATTCGTTTTTACTAGGTGAGATGCAGCAAGAGGAATGGATGCAGCGCCGGGAAGCACTCAAAGCCCTATGGCTTCGACAGTCGCCAGGTCTGTCGCCTGCCCTAGCGCGGGCGTTTGAAGATCCATATCCACGAGTGCGTCTAGAGGCGGTCACCTTACTAAGCGAGTCCGAATTACTGAGCGACTCCAAGGCGCAGGAACGACTGGCGAAACTCGCCGCAAACGATCCGTTTCCGATAGTGCGCTCGGCAGCCGTCCGCAGACTGAGGCCCATCCATCAAGATTTACTCGAGTCGAGCCTCGACGATCGCTATGGAGAGGTACGACAAGCCGCGCTGCGGAGGCTCACCGTCCTCAAACGCCGATCTGCCTGGCCTGTCGTCTTGGAGCGACTCGAAGATCGAAGTGAATGGCTATCGAATCGTGTAGCGTCTATCGACTACCTCAAAGACACATGCATCTCGGATGCGGCGCCTGCGCTACTTAGGCTGGTGCGTCGCGGCATGCACCCGGAAGCCCAAACGATGGACAGAGATTTGGCGGTACGCGCCCTCAACGGCTTGGCCCGTCTGCCCAACACGGATCTCTCAGCGATCCTTCGAGAAGCGCGTGGGGGACCGCATGAGCTAAAGCAAGCTGCCGAAGCGATTCGTGACGATCTTCCGCCGCGCTGCTCGCTTGATTAAATCCGTCTGCCTCAAGAAACCTGGCTCGTCGCCTCACGAAAACTCGGTCAGGACGTTCGGTGGCCTCGTGGGCGAACGAAGCAAACGGATTGAGACCATCAAAAGCAACATGATAATCTGCCGCAAGTTGACGAAAGAACTCCTGCATGAGTAACCCATTTCCACGCGCCAGGTCTTTGTCTTGGGCGTCGTTGCAAAAACCGGCTTTGGCTCGACCAGGTTTCAAGAACTCCGTTTGGCTGAAACATTTCGCTTTATGCGGGACTTCCATACTTTGGCTGGCGGCAGCCGGACTTACCGGATGCGCCGAGCAACCGGCAAGCGATCTGCAGATCACCCGCCTACCGGAAGTACACCCCGACCTACCGGCAGTTCCCGAGCTACCCGAAGCGCCATACCCCATAAGACATCCAGACCGCAGCTACACGCTCTATGGTCTTCGCAGCAAGATTCGGCAGACCATCGATACGTCGGTCACCGTCACGGCATACATCCACGAGATCTACGAGCCTCCCGAATGCGAAGAAGACGAAACCTGCCCCAGACCCACAGCCCCCCACATATGGATCGCCGACAGCCCGAACGAAACCGACAAACGCAAGAGACTTACCGTGGTCGGATACGCGCCAAATCACGAAAAACTGGAGCAAGCCAACCGTCTCGCAAAAAGACGAGGCCGACCACGTGCGGCGCGCAACGGCGCCGTTCCCATACCGACCGACTTCGAGGTTGGAAATCGAGTGAAGCTAAGCGGCCGCTTCGTTCGGGTGTCCGACGGGGGATTCAACTCCAGTGAAGGCCTCATCGAGTACGCCGGACACGAAACGCTGACCACCGATGCCGACGCGAAGCATGCTTCGCCCTAGGACTCGACGTACTGCAGAGCACCCCGAGTCACTTCAAAGCACCCCGAGTCACTTCAAAGCACTGGGCGAAACAAAGCGTCGAGGTCCTTCGCCGGCACCAGGTAGGTCGGTAGAGGGTTGTGGGCCGATGGTGAAGTGACGGGTGCATGACGTCGAAGCTTGTGTAGTGTCACACGGCGCATCCGTTCGGGACCTGAGGAGGATCCCTGCCGCTCATCCGAAAGGCGCCGGTTTGCAGACGGGGATTCATCCGAAAAAGGTCCGAAATCGCTGAGGACAACTGTCGATCCGGAGTTGACTGGCGCCTCGTCTGTCGCGTCAAAAGCCGCCGAACGGGATGCAAGCCCTAGCGTCAACATGCGCAGCGGAGTCCCCTCTGGGACGCCATATCCGAGCAGGCGACTCGCGCTGAGGGAGGTCAGGTGCCGCAGAAAAGGTTGAACTCGAGCGAGCGAAACAACCACATCTCGCTCGTCGACAAATTCGGTCTCTCTTCGCCGAAAAGAGATCTTTCGACCGTCCAACTCAAACAGAATGCGCTCGAGTTCCTCGACCTCGAGTTCAAACATGCGGCGCGTTGCGAGCGGTGCATTGAGTATCGAGAATAGTCTTGCGGAGGCGAGAAATACGGGAGACTCGTCCAGACGCCCCAAAACCTCTCCATCTTCCTTCTTGAGCAGGAGTCGATACTCCGAGGAAACGCCTTCCTGCTCCAGGGTCAGCAATACCGCGATGGCGCTCGGGTCCGCCTCCCACCGCCCCGGACGAAACTCAAGCGCGGTCAGCCCGCCGAGCAGCGACAAGAGCTCTCGAATCCCCTCCACATCGGCGTCCATTTCGACCGGCTGAGACAGTCGAAAACCAGTTGGAGAGACACGCTCCGCAACCTCTCGAATCCCGCGCCGGTCGATCTGGAGGGCTTGAATCGCGCTCGGAGCCACGTTGAGTAGTCTTCGCGGTCGAAAATGAAGGTCGGTCGCACGCAGAAGTTCGGCCTGCTTTTCGGAGAGCAGAACCCTCCGATCTTCACCTGCACGATGCGCCGTCCATGTGCCCACAGAAGATCGAACGACGCGAAGCTGCTCCTCGCGACCGGTGCGGGACCGCAGCTGAAGTTGAGAAAAAGAGGACTCCGTAGCGCCCGCTCCCTGAGACGCATCACCAAGGGGCATCTGTTCAGCCCACTCAGAAGCACGAAGCTCGGCAAGCCAGCGTTCGACGGCTGCACCATCGATATCTCCGACCCCACCGGCCTCACTCCAGCGCCATCGATCTCGCTCGCCTCGCTCGGCAACGAGTTCTTCATTCCCGGGGGACGTCCAACGAACCTCGGCAAGCTCCGGATAGTCGAGCGTCACGAGGCGCTTCTCGAGCAATTCCTGCAAGGTCGGCAAGAGTCCTTCGATCTCGGATGACGCCACGCAGTACGCACGGCCCGGGTCCACTCGGAGGTAGCGCTGCCCCTCATGCCCGTCGCACGGTCCATCGATCGCGGTGGTGTCGGTGGCCGGGTCGCCGATGAATAGAGCGACTCGGATGTCTTCTTCCCGCTGACGTGGAATGTGCAGCTGAATCTGCTTCGAGGGGACGGGTGCCGCAGGGCCCTCCGCCGCAAAGCTGGTCGCCTTTAGGTCTTGAAATGCGTCGATAAGGCGAGTCATACGAGATGCCCCGGCAAGGGCGCGCTCTGGAGTGGTGATCCAAAAGCGATCCTTTTCTCTGTGCACCTCGATTCGCCGCCTGTCCTCAACCCAGGCGATCTCGTCGGCCTCAGCTATCGGAACGGAGCGCAACACATGCTTGTCACGATAGTGGTCTGCGTTTTTTTCTAAGATTTCCAGAAGATCTCGGCCGACTACGTACACCTTGTCTGCCGCCTCGGCTGCAAGGTAGACGCCCTCTTCTCTCGGATCGTCTGCCCCTATCCGTAGGCGATAGGACCTGCCGCCGACCGTGTAGATCGCCTCGGCTCGGGGCTCCTGCAGCCCGAAGGTCATCAGATCGCTCGGCTCGATATGCTCCAGTTTTCGACGGGCCGTGGCCCACTCAAGAGCCGACATCAGGGATGCCACCGAGTCGGCGTCCGCCACTTCCTGAACGGGAGCGAGAATGCGCCAAGCGCGCCACTGACCGTCTTCACCTCGCTGTCGGCCGAGCAACGTGGTTTCCCCTCCATGCTTGAGCTCGATCGACTCCAACCGGTCGCGAATAAAGCTATCGAGCACACTCCCGCGTCGCGATTCTCGCTCTGCAGGAGACACAAGGTGACGCTCGTAGAGAAAAATAAACGCCGCGAAAGCGCCCGCGATGAGACCCAGGGCCACTGCTGCACGCTTGGTCATGCCCTTCGCTGCCACCAAACGGCAAACCCCATGAGGATCACCGCGGCCGGAATCAACACCAACACCCTGAAAAACAAGCCGTTCATGTCGGACTCCGTCATGATGAAATCCGTGGCGTTCACCTGACGCGGCGGAATCGAAATGAGCGCCTCACGCTCGGTCAGCCACCCGACGGCCGCGCTTGCAAAAAAGGCATTCACCGCTTCACCGATCTGAAGTTGGTCGCGCGCCAACCAAGCGCTACTTCCCACGACGACCAACCGGCCACCCTGAAGTGGAGGCGAACCCGGCTCGGAGTCCTCAAGTGAATTAGAGTCCTCAAGTGAATTGGAGTCCTCGCGTGAATTGAAGTCCTCGAGCCCCTTAGCATCTTCGAGTGAATTGGAATCCTCGGGCGCCGTCGAGCGCTCCGAATCGGTCGTCGCAGCTCGCGTCACTGAGGACGTTTGAGTGGCTGTCGCGGTGGTCTGAAGGGTCACCTGTTTCGCAACCGCGAGCACAACCGGCCCCGGCACGTCTTCGGGCGCAGCAGCCGGCGCAGCAGCCTCAGTTAGACTTGCCAAGCGCACCTCGCCGTAGCTCTGCTCGCTGGCCCTCAGCAGTGGCTGGACTCCAGAGCCTTCAACGATCTCAAGAGGTCTTGCAAACCGCAGGATCATCGGCATGTGCACCTGCTGACTCGCAGCCAGATGAAGCGGAGCGGTGAGCGGATGATCGCCCCAGTCACTGACCAGAAAAGCATCCACCGGGCTGGGGGTCAGGAGCTTACTCGGATCGAGCTCAACCACGAGCGCGCTCGGCAGGCGGATGCCTTGCGCTTCTAAAAAACCTTCAAGCCCCGTCGGTTGCACCTGCTCGGACTCGATGACCGGGGCAAGGGCGACAAGCATGCTTCCGCCCTTGTCGAGATAGGCCTGAAGTCGGTCTCCTTCAGGCCCCGAGAACTCGAGCTGCGGACCCACGATCGCGACGGCGTCACAATCTTCGGGAATCTCCGCCTGCCCCTGAAACGCGATCGAATCCAGCGCGATATTGTCTCGACGCAGCTCCTCTTTCAGTGCCTGGAGACTCCGAGGGACCTCTCCATCGAGCGTCCACTCTCCGTGCCCCGAGGTCACACACAATCGGGTCGCCTCACCTTGAGTGACCTGCAGCACTGCCTCGGTGAGCGCCCGCTCTGCGTGTACGTCGACTTTCGGCTGTCCTGAGCCCAGCGAGCGGTAGTCCTGCTCGATCAGGTCGTCGTAGTCCACGTGCCAAGTACGGTCGTTTGACTCCAATACGACCGCCACGTCGGCCCGCCGAGCGCCAGTGCTGTCGAGTAGAATCCGAACGCCGAGACGATCGAGCAACAAACGATACTCGCCTGGCGAGCGCTCTGGATCGACTTCCTGAAACACAAAACTATCGGTCGTCGCTCGATAGCGCTCGATCAGCTCGCGAAGGTCACCGTAGTTCGGCTCAGACGGCGACATAAACAAGTAGGCGTGGACGGGTGCCTCGAGTTCGCGAAGCACCTGCTCCGTGCGATCGGAGAGCGTGTATCTCCCCTCTGAGGTCCAGTCCCAACGTTCAAAATGACGAAAGGAGAGATAATTCACCATGAGGAAGAGACACAAAGCGAAACCCTGCCCGAGCGCCAACCAGACGCGACTTCGCTCTTGCGTAGACTGTGAACGCAAACTGCCGACGACCTGTGAAGTCAGAAACAGAGCGAGCAATGAGAGGCTTAGCGAGTAGATAAGGGGGCGACTGTCGACGATTCCTTTCGAAAATCCCTCCATGTGGGACCAAACGCTGAGGTAGCTAAACAACTCCTTGGAATCGCTCGCCACAAACTCGAACAGCCCAGCCGAAAAGAGCAAGCCCAGCATCAGAAACGTGAGCACCGCGGCCACGATCTGGTTCGGCGACACGGCGCTCATCAGTAGTCCCAACGCCATGTAGTACGTCCCCATCAAAAAGATGCCGAAGTACGAGGCAGCGATGGTTCCCGGGTCGATATGGCCAAAATTTGAGGTGATGACGACGTAAAGGCCCGTGGGCAACCACATCGCGATCCAAATCAGAAGCGCCGCGAGATACTTACCGTGCACCACCGCGTGATGGGAAATCGGTGCCGTAAGCAGTGGCTCGATGGTGCCGCTGCGTCTCTCTTCCGCAAGCAATCTCATGGTGATGATCGGGACAAACACCAGCGGAGCGAGATAAAACAGGATGGTTCGGCCGAAAAAGACGGTAAGCGGGTTGTCCGAGCCTCCCATAGAACTTCGCGCCCAGCTGCCGAGCAGACAAAAGTCCAAGCCGCGGAGAATCACCCAAACGGTCAGTACAATCCAAGCGATCGGCGAAACGAAAAATGCGTGCAAGTCACGCCGCGCAACAGTCCAAAAAGCGTTCATCGATCGAGTTCCTCAGAGCGTGCTTCGACCTCGGAATCATCGAGCCGCGCCTGCGCGGCGGCCTCCGATCGAGGTGAATGACGCTTGGCCGAATCTTCGGTAGTCAGCGAGCGAAAAACCTCCTCGAGTGAGGTGGATTCACGTCTGAGCTCACGCAGGGTGAGTCCGGCATCTGCCACCGCAGAGAACACCCGCTCGGTGAGCGTCGCGTCTCCTTCGGCGAGAATCTCCAGTCGAACGGTGGCGCCGTCCCGATCTGCAGGCGCATCCGTTGACTCCGACTCCTCAGAAACAGACTGCACACCATCCACCGACGCGATCACATCCCGCAAACGACCCGCGTCGCTGCGGCCTACCGCCACCACGTTTAAGGAGCCTTTCGAGGTACGCAGCGTATTCGGCTTGCCTTCACCGACTACCTGACCCTTGTGAATAATGATGACGCGTTCGCAAACAGCCTCTACCTCAGGCAGGATGTGCGTAGAAAGCAGTATCGTTTTCTGACCGGCAAAGCCCTGAATCAAACTGCGGACGTGGCGTATCTGATTGGGGTCGAGACCTGAAGAGGGTTCATCGAGAATCAACAAGGGAGGATCAGAAAGCAGCGCGTCAGCAAGGCCGATCCGTTGACGGTATCCTTTAGAAAGCTGACCGATGATGCGTTCGCGAACGTCGACAAGCTCTGCTTGAGCGAGCGAGCGTTCCACGGCCTCCGCCCTTGTCGACTTAGAAACGCCCTTTAGTTTCGCGCGGTAAAGGAGGTATTCCGCAATCCGCATCTCGAAATAGAGCGGCACCCCCTCGGACATATATCCGATGAGCCGACGTGCGCCGATCGGATCCTCAAGGGCGTCCACCTCACCGATGCGGATCTTGCCCGAGGTAGGCCTGAGATAACCGGTCAGCATGCGAAGCGTCGTCGTCTTGCCGGCTCCGTTCGGCCCCAGGAAACCGACGATCTCTCCTGGATCCACACGAAATGTCGCATCGCGAACCGCCACGCGATCCCCGTAGTGCTTGGTCAGTCCCTCGACCTCGATCACGCCGCCTCCACACGCTAGGCGCGGGTCGTACCCTGAGGCCGTGTCCACTGCAACGTTGGCGTTTCATCCTGCCGCGCCACCGAAGAGTCCTGCGGGAGCTCCTCGGGGCGAGGCTTATACACCTCGCCGCAATTTTGGAAGCGCACGGTCACGACGCGTAAGCTTATGGGGTGCTTAGTGCGCCACGTGCTTCCAAGCTCGCAGCCCGCGGGATCCTGTGCATAGGGTCCTTAGCGTTGGGTGCCGCAGTGGCAGAGCGCACTCGGAACACCGGACATGCGGGAGTGATCCATGCCGCAGTGGAACGCTCGCAAACCCTCGAGCAAGACGCGCCGCCGACTCCGCTTCCGTCGCTTGCGCAGTCGTCTACCGGCGAAGGTCGCCCTCCCCCGGTGCTGCCTGGCGATCCAGTGCGGCTGCCAGTCGGGCTCCCCGAACAAATCGCAGATCGCGCGTCGGATGGACCCACCGGACGTCCCTTTCGTGGCGGTCTCAGGGTCACCGGAGCCACTTCACGGCGACTCCTCCTTTTTACCTTCGACGATGGACCCCATCGGGAGCACACGAAGCGGCTCCTCGATATCCTCGATGAGCGTGACGTAAAGGCAGTATTTTTTCTGAACGGCGAGCGCATCCTCGGCGAAAACCGCCGGCAGCGCGCACAGGTCGAAGTGGCCCGAGAAACGATTCGCCGCGGGCACATCGTGGGGAACCACACCGTGCACCATCCGCAACTCCCTCTTCTCAACAACCTAGAAGTCGCTGCCGAAATCGATAGCGCCGCCGACATCATCAAGCGGCTTACGGGTGAGCGTCCGTGGCTTCTCAGACCTCCGGGGGGTGCAAGAAGTCCGAGGGTAGACGAGCTCATCGGAGTCCGTGGCTATACGATTTTCGAATGGAACCTCGGCGCTGGTGACTTTCAGGTCGACACCCCACAGGCTGTCGTCGACATATGGGTTCGCGTCTTCGAGCGGCGCCAGCGTGAGCTGGGACACCGAGGGGGCATCATCCTGCTCCACGATACCCACGCGTGGAGTGTCGACGCAGTACCCATGCTTTTCGATAAGATCGACGAGTGGAACTGCGAAGCACTCGCACTCGGTGAGGAGCTCTACGATATCGTAGACAGCCCTCGGTATTTTTTCTTTCCTCGTGAAAAAGAAGCCTACGGGAGCGCCGCGCCACCCGCGCAAATGGAACCGGAAGTGCACGCATATCGCCAGCAGAACCTGCGAGACCACTACCATGGGTTCTGCGAACCTCCTCCCGGACCGCCCGATCTCGATGAATCGCAAGCTGATTGAGAACCAGGTCGCCTAGACGCGGGCCCGCTTCAAGCATCCGCGGGAGCACGGCGCGCGCGGATGCGATGAACGGGTAAGCCGTCTTGCTCGGCCCTCAGCTCTCGATTGGAGGGATTTCCATAGGGATTTTCACTAAGCACGCACGGTTCATCGAACAGCGGATGGACCCGGAGCATGGCTTGAACCTGCTCCGCTCTCTCTTCCACATCGGTCTGAATGTAGAGTTCCCCCTTCGGTCGCATGAGCCGAGCCAAAGTGTCCAAAAACGGGGGCGAGAGCAAAAGTCGTTTCTGGTGACGCTTTTTCCACCAAGGATCGGGAAAGTGCACAAAGACGCGATGCACCGAGGAAGAAGGACTACAGCGCGCCAAAAGAGCTACTGCGTCTCCGGTCCACACCACCACATTGGACATCGACTCGCGCAGGCATCTTTGGGCCACGCGATAAGCCCACTTTGTTTTGATTTCGATCCCGATGATTCGATGATGTGGGACCAGCCGCGCTCGACGAAGCAGCGACTGCCCCCGGCCGAATCCGATATCGAGCTCGAGCCCCTCCGAACCGCCCGTCACGGATCGCAGATCGATATCGCCGAGCGGAGCCCGAGGCGCGACCTCATCGTAGCGCCTGGGCGCCTCCGAATCGCTACGACCACACAGAAGCTCAGGTTCGTCTTGAGCGCAAGATTCGGGGTTTACTCGACTGTCCATGTATGTCCTGAATGCAGCAGCGCGTGAAGATCACCGACGCCGGCTCGCGCGACTGCCGAGCTATTCTGCGCACGCACCGCGGCGTCGTACGCCGGAGCAGGATCTCGATAGAGCACGCCGAACGCGATAGGATCACCGAGTCCCGCCAAAAGAAACGCAACGCCGATGTTTTGTTCATCGTGAACCAAGACTTCTGATTCTTCTGCGTCTCGACCGATCGTGACCACTTCCAGCTGCGCGTTGCGCAAGCGGATTCCCTTCTCGCGATTCGGGCCAAACCGCATCGGCTGACCGGACTCCAACCACAGCTGAGACTCGGCAGCACGCTTTCTATCGGTCACGTCGGACCAGGCGCCGTCGTTGAACACGGGACAGTTCTGAAGGATCTCCACAAAAGAAGCACCGACGTGCGCATGTGCCTCTTTGAGTAACTCCGGGAGTCGTTTGCTAACGTCGTAACCGCGAGCCACGAAACGTCCTCCCGCTCCGAGAGCGAGACGAAGCGGCGAAACCGGCATGTCTACGGAGCCGAGCGGCGTGCTTGGAGTCACCTGACCTATGAGGGACGTCGGCGAATACTGCCCTTTCGTCAATCCATAGATGCGGTTGTTGAAGAGAAGAATGTTGAGATCCACGTTTCTTCGAAGCGTGTGGAGCAAATGGTTCCCACCGATGCTGAGGGCGTCTCCGTCGCCCGTCACCACCCAAACCGAGACTTCGGGGTTGGCCAGCTTGAGGCCTGTCGCTACTGCGGGAGCACGACCGTGGATCGTATGAAACCCGTAGGTGTTCATATAGTAAGGAAACCGAGCGGCACATCCGATGCCGCTGACAAAGACGGTCTGGCTCGGAGAGACACCGAGTTCAGGCAGCGTTCTCTGAACAGAGGCCAAAATCGCGTAGTCGCCGCAGCCAGGACACCAGCGCACGTCTTGATCGGACGCGTAGTCGGCTTTGCTGAACTTTGAACGGGTTGTGCTCGAGTCACTCATGGGATCCACCGCCTTAACTCGGCTCCAGTCGCGAGCGAAATACGGTTTCTAGCTCTACGATGCGGAAAGGTGCACCGGTCGGTCGGGCGTAGCTTTCTAGCTCGATCGAGAACTGCGCACGCAAATGGTGCACCAGCTGCCCCTGGTTTTTTTCGGGCACAATTACCCGCTCAAAACGACCGAGCAGCTCCCCCAGGCCTTGTGGCAGAGGGTTGAGATATCTGAGATGGGTATGTCCGATCGAACATCCCTCGCCCGCCAGCACACGCACCGCCTGGCGGACCGCTCCGTAGGTCGAGCCCCACGAAACGACCAAGAGCGTGCCTTCCTCTTCACCTACCTCGATCTTTTGCAGAGGCAGATCGTTGGCGATGCGGGCTACGCGTTCCGCTCGAATCTGAGACATCTTCAGGTGATTGCTCGGATCATAGCTTATGTTTCCGGAATCATGATGCTTTTCTAATCCGCCTATTCGATGCGCCATTCCGTCGGTGCCCGGACGCACCCAAGGACGGGCGAGGGTTTTTTCGTCCCTCAAAAACGGATGGTAGCCCTCGGGGTCCTCGCGAAACCGAACCGGAAACGGTTCGAGCTGGTCGACCTCCGGGAGTTTCCAGGGCTCTGATCCATTGGCGAGGTATCCATCGGTAAGCAGCATCACCGGCGTCATGTAACGAGTTGCGATACGGACCGCTTCGATCGCAACGTCGAAACAATCGGAGGGAGTGCGGGCGGCTAGGACCGGCATGGGCGCATCGCCGTTTCTGCCCCATATCGCCATCATCAGGTCCGACTGCTCGGTTTTCGTGGGCAGACCTGTCGACGGGCCACCGCGTTGCACATCGATCACGACCAGAGGCAGCTCGGTCGCGATCGCGAGCCCAAGCGCTTCCCCCTTCAGCGCCAGTCCCGGTCCCGAAGTCGCGGTCACTCCCAGCGCACCACCAAAGGAAGCACCGATGGCGGCGCAGCATGCAGCGATCTCATCTTCGGCCTGAAACGTCGTCACGTCGAAGTGCTTGAGCTTCGCCAAGGCGTGCAGAAGTGACGATGCCGGGGTGATCGGATAGCTGCCGTATACGACCGGCAGTCCTGCGAGACGCGCACCGGCTACGATCCCCCAAGCTGTAGCGTCGTTGCCCTGGATGTTCCGATACGTGCCGGGCGGAAGGTCGGCGGGCGGCACCTGATACGCACCGATACCGCTCGGCATCTCAGCGGTTTCGCCAAACGCGTGGCCGGCCTTCACCGCAGCGATGTTTGCTTCGGCGATCACCGGTTGCGACCGAAATTTTTGCGAGAGAAACTCAAAAGTGGTCTCGCAGTTGCGGTCGTAGAGCCAAAACACCAACCCAAGCGTCCACATATTCTTGCAGCGAGCCGCCTGTTTCGCGCTGAGTCCGAAATCTTTCACCGCCGCCGCAGTCAGTTTGTTGATGTCGATGCGCAAGACCCGATAGGCATCAAGCTGCGGATCTTCGAGAGGATCGGTTTCGTATCCTGCCTTATTCAGGTTGGTGGTCGTAAAGGCCCCTACGTTGAGCAGGAGCAGACCGCCTTGGCGAAGGTCCGGCAGATGTACCTTCAGAGCCGCTGGGTTCATCGCAACCAGTGCATCTGGGGTGTCTCCGGGGGTGCGTACGTCGTGGGCCGCAAAGTGAACCTGAAAACCGGAAACGCCGTAGGTCGTCCCGGCTGGCGCGCGTATTTCGGCCGGGAAATCGGGAAAGGTCGCAAGATCGTTTCCCATGAGCGCGGTCGACTGGGTGAATTGATTTCCCGTCAGCTGCATCCCGTCGCCGGAATCACCCGCAAATCGGATCACGACTGCATCGAGAATCTCTCGGGCTCTACGGTCTTTTTGTGTCGCGGCGGGCTCCATCGTGAAGGCTAAGTATGGGTGCGGTCGAAACCCCGTCCAGTGCAATCTATGGATGGGTGGTCGCGGCATCAAGCCAGAGTGAACAGTTACGATTGACACAAAAAAAGCGATCGGAGTACAGAGTTTTCGGACATGGCGCCACGCATCTCCACCCCAGTGCGACTTGGTCTTCTCTACCTCGCCCTGGTGCTGTCAGGCGCCGCAGCGCTCGCATACCAGACCGCTTGGGGTCGCATGCTTCAACGCATTTTTGGCGTGAGCGATCTTGCGGTCGCCACCGTCCTCGCGACGTTCTTTGCCGGATTGGGCATCGGTTCTTGGCTGGGAGGCCGGTGGACTCAAAAGCTGACTCGCCCGGTGCGCGTCTATGCGCTCATAGAAGCCGCAATCGGCGCCTACGCACTGCTTTCTCTTCCGTGGATTCCTCAAGTTCACGTTATCTACGGAGTGTTGGGTAGAGGAGCATCCTTCGAGCTGCTCAGCGCGATTCGATGTTCGATCGCGATGCTGCTGTTGCTGCCGCCCACCATCATGATGGGCGCGACACTACCGATTCTGATCGGGTTCATCTCTCGGCGTGAACGCGATTGGAGCGCACCGTCCACGCTTCTCTACGCCGTCAACACCCTCGGAGCCGTGCTCGGGGCGGGGCTCACCGGCTTTTACCTGCTGCCCGTGCACGGCAATCAGTTCACGATCCTTACCGCAGCATCCCTGAGCCTCGCTGCGGGAGCCGCGGTCCTGCTGGGCTGGCAGAACGCCCCAACTGAAGAACCAACCTCGGTTGAGGCGCTAGAGGCAAAGGGCGTCTCGACAGGAAACGCCCTCCCTTCACCGGAGGTAAGCGTGCCGGAGGCAAACGCGTCGGCTGTCGCTAGTCCTGCCCCTGAAAAGCCCGCCTCGATCGACGACGTCGCCCGCGTTCAGGTCGCGATCACGTTGGCGACAATCTCTGGTTTCGCAGCCCTTGCCAGCGAGGTTCTTTGGACGCGCGTTCTTCGAACCATCCTCGGAGGAACAACGATCGCGTTTTCGGCGATGCTCGTAAACTACCTCACGGGTATCGCCCTAGGCAGCCTGCTCGCAAAGCGCTGGGCTTGCCGCTACCGGCCCCAAAGACTCTTTGCGTGTACCCAGCTCGCCCTCGCGATCCTCACCCTGTGCTCCCTACTGCTCACCCCTCAAATGGTGCGCTGGATCCCGCTGCTGCGGGGCGACTTACAGCTTACGCCTCACGAGCCCTGGATCATTCTGACAGTTTCGGCAGCGCTACTCCTGCCGATCGCGCTCGCCTTGGGTACTTCGGTACCGCTCGCCTGGTCCATCGCGCAGCGAGACCCCACTCAGGCGCCAACCCAAGCGGGTTCCATTCTTGCCGCCAACACGATCGGTGGTCTTCTAGGTTCCATCGTCGCCGGCTTTGTACTCGTTCCAACCTCCGGCATCGAAACGGCGATTCACACGATCGCTTCGATTCACTGCGTATGCGCAGCGTTCGCCTGGGCTTCAGAGCAGCGAGATTCGCAGCCGCGCACCTCCAGGCGAAGGGCGCTCCCTGCGGTTTTTTTGCTCCTCTTTGCCGCAGTCCT
Source organism: Myxococcota bacterium (assembly GCA_039030515.1). GTDB lineage: Bacteria > Myxococcota_A > Polyangia > Polyangiales > Houyiibacteriaceae > JBCCEA01. Next base: position 86,186 of record JBCCEA010000004.1, read on the forward strand.
TCCGATCTTCGGTCCTCCCCTGCACCTGCCGTATCTCCTCGACGCTCGCCACCAGGCCCAGGCCGCCTTGATCCGCGGACCCGGAGCTGAGTGGGAAGCTCCGCTGAAGTTCATTGAGGAAGGCCGAAACACGACGGTCACGCTCACATTTCGGGACGGCTCTTTGCGGCTGTACAACGACGGTCGTCCTGAATCCGGCTTCGGGCAGGCTGAGCCAGGCTTTGGCAGTGAGCTCATCTTGCTGGGCGGGCTTCCCTCGCTTTTTGCCGAAAGAACAGAGCGGGCCATGGTGGTCGGCCTCGGTGCCGGCCATACGGCCACGATGCTGCTCCGCGGCCCCTGGCGCCAGGTGGACGTCGTGGAGCTAGAAGAAGCAGTCGTTCGCGCTGCACGGGTGCTGCACGAAGCACGCGACAAGCCGTTTCCTCTCGACGATGCCCGCACCCGTCTCATCGTTGACGATGCGAGGGCGCAGCTCGCCCTTGCGGAAGAAGACAGCCTGGATGCGGTGGTCAGTCAACCGTCTCATCCCTGGCTTGCGGGCTCCAGTGCCCTATACACCCTGGAATTCTTTCAGGAGGTCGACCGTGCCCTGCGCCCCGGCGGCGTATGTTCGCTGTGGCTCAATATGTTCCGTATCGACCTCGTGCATGCTCGCTCGGTCCTCGCCACCCTCAATGCGGTGTTCTCGTCGGTTCAGGCCTTCATCATCGACGATTCAAGCTTGATTATGCTCGCCGGCAACGGATCGCTGCAGTGGGACGAGGGAGTCGAGTCTCGCCTTGCCCTTCAGCCACTCAGCGATCTGCTGGCGGCCGCCAATATCCGGTCTACGGAGACGCTCGCCTCGTTTCTAGAGCTCGACGCCGAAGCGACGCGAGCCTGGACTCGCGATACCGAAACGATTCACGACGATCGCCCCACTTTGGAGTTTGAACTCGCGCGGCTCGACCCGGAGGACGCGATCGACGGGCCTGCCTTGGAGCGCGCCGTGCAGCACCTTCCGTGGGTCGCCAGAGGCATCTTTGCACATCTTTCTGAGTCCAGTAGGGCCGAGGCGGTGCTCGAGCGAATCGAGCGTGTCCAATATCGACGCAGCGCTCTAAATCGTCTCGAGGCTTCGCTTGGAGGGCTCGATCTGAGCCGACCAAAGCACGCGCTCTTGGCGGGTAGAATCCATGAAGCAAGAGGAAACCTCCGCGCGGCGGCGGAAACGTACGCCGATTCTTCGGATCCGGAAGCGATCTATAGGCTCGATCTGCTGCGCCACGACGAAGGACTGCATCGAGTGCTTCTGACCCACGCGCTGCAGAGACACGCGTCTTCTCTCGACCATCAGCCACTTCTTTCTTCCGCGTTTGCAACTCAGTCTCGTTCGATGATGCGAAACGTGATTCAGCTCGTCCCCTTGGCCGAACACGCAGATCAACCGCTACTGCCCCTGGGAGCGGCCTTTGCACGCGGAGGATGCACGAGCCTACTCGCCGCCCCAGAGCTAGAAGCGCAAGCCTCCGAAGCGCTCTCGGTGGCGGCACTGGCGATGCGCTGTGCGTTTGAACATCGGCAAGTCGGCCAGGCTGCTCGGATGGAACGTCACTATGCAAGGCTCCTCAGAAGCAGAGCAGTCCGCGAAGCAAACCGGGGAAAAGCCGCGCAAGCGGCGGGCAACGGCGGCTTGGCCATGGTCCACTTCCGGCGTGCGCTCAAGTCCAATCCCGGCCACGGCGCTTCCGCAGCGACCTACGCGACGCAACTTGATCGACTGAATCGACGCGCCGAAGCGGAAGCCGTTCTCAGGCGAGCGGCTAGAGAAACCAAAGGACTCCCCGCGTCGACCGCCGTAATACGCAATGCTGCGGCGACTCTTGGAATCGATCTGGAATAGGCGCAAGGTTCTTTTGCAGGCGAGAAGCCTGAGACGAATAGCTGCAACCAGAGCGAAAGACGAGACTGCGACATTACCCAGTGGTTCCGTTCACCTGCAGCAACAAGTTCCCGGATCGTCGCGCTATGCACCGATCGGCAAGTCCGAAAAAATGAAGCGATTTCCGTACATTCTCTTGACCCACGCGGCGAGACTGTCGTATCCAACATCCCGGACAGGAGGGCTCCCTTGGCCGTGAAAATCATCGCTGCAGACGACAGCGCTACGATGCGGACGATTCTCGAGATGACCTTTGCAGGTGAGAATGCAGAGGTTACTACGGTCCCAACGGCTCAAGCAGCGCTCGAAGCCATCAAGCAATCGCGACCTGATCTGGTGCTTGCAGACGCTTCGATGAAGCCAGACGGTTACGAACTCTGCAAAGTGATCCGAAGCGATACGCAAATCGCACATACCACGGTCATCTTGCTGGCCAGTCAGCACGTGCCGTTCGACGCGGACAAAGCCAAAGCTGTCGGCTTGGACGATCACATCAACAAGCCTTTTGATACCCAAGCGCTTTTGGATAAGGTGAGCCAAGCGCTCTCCAAACCGCGCTCTGCGGCAGCATCCGTTCCAGCAGCGTCCACACCGGCGGCGGCCAGTCCTGGAGCGCCCGCGCGACAACCCAACACGACCCGAAGACCTGCGGCGCCAACGCCAGCTATGCGACCATCCGCAAAATCTACGATGGCGTTTGGCAGCGCTCCATCCCGCACTGCAGCGCCGCGTGCGGAACCCGAGCCGCTCGCGCGTCCAGCACCTCCAAAACCGATGGCGCCGAAGTCGACTCCATCGCGACCTTCGCCCCCGTCGAGGCCCGCCATCGCCAAGCCTGTGGCGCCACCTCCTGCTGCTGCATCCAAGCCGGCTCCGATTTCGGCAAAAGCCTCCGCCGCTACCGCGACCCATGGAGACATGGCCACCAAGCTCAGCGAGTTGGGATTGAGCGGGACCCAAATCGATGGGGTGCTCGCGCTCTCACGAGAGGTGATCGAGCAGGTGGTTTGGGAAGTAGTGCCAGACCTGGCCGAAACGATCATTCGCGAAGAGATAAGCCGGCTCACTGCAGAGTGACCGACTGCAGAGTGACCGACTGCAGAGTGACCGAGACCTGCATGGGTCTCCACGCCAGGCGGCTCGATCTGGGGTAAAGGATATGCGGGCATCTGAGCCTTGCCAAGCGGCTAACCCACCTGCAATCGGTTGCCGTCTCCCTGAAAGAGCCTAAATATCGCGCATGAGCGCCTCAAAGATGCCTCCGACATACAGTCCTATCGAGACCGAAGAGCGATGGTCTCGGTTTTGGGAGGAGGGGGAGTTCTTCACCGCAAGCGTGGCACACGACGATGTGCGACCCACCTACACACTGGTGATGCCTCCGCCCAACGTGACCGGTACACTTCACATCGGTCACGCGTGTCGCACCACATTTGAAGACGTACTGGTGCGACGCAAACGCATGCAGGGATTCAACACGCTGTGGGTTCCAGGAACAGATCACGCAGGAATTGCGACCCAGGTAGTTGTAGAGCGCCAGCTCAAGCGCGAAGGCCTCACCCGTCACGATCTGGGCCGAGAACGCTTCATCAAACGAATCTGGGAGTGGAAAGAACAGTCCGGGGGAGCGATTCTCAAGCAAATCCAGCGCCTCGGAGGATCGTGTGATCGGTCTAGAGAGCGCTTCACAATGGAACCTGACCTCTCTTATGCCGTGCAGGAAGCCTTCATCCGTCTCTACAATGAGGGTCTGATCTATCGGGATACGCGACTCGTCAACTGGGACGTCGAATCGCGCACCGTTCTATCCGATCTCGAGGTGGAGACAGAACAGCAGGTTTCAGGAGAACTCTTTGATTTTGCCTACCCTATCGAAGGGGAGGAAGGGGAGCTGGTCGTATCCACCACGCGACCGGAAACCATGCTGGGTGATACCGCGGTCGCGATCCATCCTGAAGATCCTCGCTACCTACACCTACACGGCAAATATGTAAGGCATCCGTTCCTGGATCGCTCGATTCCTATCGTCACCGACGCAATCCTCGTCGATCCGGAGTTCGGAACCGGCGCAGTCAAAGTCACCCCGGCCCACGACTGGAACGATTTTGAAACCGGAAAGCGGCATGGTCTGCCCCAGATCAACCTGCTGAATCCGGATGGAACCCTGAACGAGGAAGCCGGCGAATTCCAAGGAATGGATCGGTTCGAAGCCCGTAAGGCGGTCAAAGCCAGACTGGAGGCAATTGGCCTCGCTCGCGGCTCGACCAAGCACATGATGACCCTTCCTCGCTCGCAGCGCTCAGGAACCATCGTAGAGCCCATCATTTCCACGCAATGGTTTGTACGGATGGAGCCCTTGGCGGCGCCGGCTATCGAAGCGGTGGAAAACGGGACGATTCAAATCGTTCCTGAAGATTGGCAAAAGACATATTTTCACTGGATGCGTAATATACACAACTGGTGTATCTCGAGACAGCTTTGGTGGGGACATCCGATTCCGGCTTGGTATTGCAAGAAGTGCGAGCAGGTTCACGTTGCCGCAAGCCCCCCCCAAACGTGCACGGCCTGTGGCAACGACGAGTTCGTTCAGGATGAAGATGTCCTCGATACCTGGTTCAGTTCCGCACTTTGGCCTTTCTCTACCTTAGGATGGCCCAACACCGAATCCCGAGAGTTGAAACGTTTCTACCCCACCGCCGATTTGGAGACCGGTTACGATATCCTCTTTTTCTGGGTCGCCCGTATGATCATGATGGGCCTGCACTTCACCGGTCAGGTCCCCTTCAAGAGGGTGCTTCTCGCAGGTCTGGTTACGGACGAGCGAGGCGAAAAGATGAGTAAGGTCAAGGGCAACGTGATCGACCCGATCGACGTCATCCAAGGTGCGTCCATCGAGTCGATCTTGGCCAAGGCGAAACAGGCTGGCGCCAAGGACTCGGCCCTAAAGTATCTGAAAAAAACCTATCCCGACGGCCTTGCAACCCACGGGGCAGACGCGCTTCGCATGGCGCTCATGAGCTACGCCCCCGGATCGCGGCGCATCGCGTTGTCCATCAAGCGCATCGAGACCTATCGTAACTTCACCAACAAGCTCTGGAACGCGTCCCGATTCAGTCTGATGAATCTCGAAGGGACCGGCACGCAGAGTACGGGATCGCCTCCGGTGAACCCGGAGGTACTCGTCAACCGCTGGATTCTTGCCCGCCTTGCGACCGTGATCGAAGGCGTGACCCAGGGTCTCGACGAGTATCGCGGGGACGAAGCGTCGTCAGCCGTCTATCACTTTCTGTGGGACGAGTTCTGCGACTGGTATCTCGAACTCACCAAGCCTCTGCTCGCAAGCGATCGGCGGGAAATCGCGGTCGAAACGAGGCAAACGCTGATGCACGTGCTCGAAACGACCCTTCGATTGCTCCATCCGATGATGCCTTTTATCACCGAAGAAATTTGGCAGCGAATCGATAAAACGGAAGCTCCAACGAGCATTTGCCTTGCACCTTATCCCGTCGCTGCAGTGGAGGGGCGAGCGGATCCCGAGGCCGTTCGAGAAATGGAACATCTGAAGTCTTTTGTGGTGAAAACACGAACCATCCGTGCAGAGCACGACTTGCCGAACAGCCGGTCGATCGACGTCTACTGGCACACCCCGGAAGCACAGGTGGCACGCGTACTCGAAGAGCAGCAAGCACTGATCGAACGGCTCACGGGAGCCACGATTCATCGAGTAAAGACCCCAGAGGAACTGCAGCATCACACCGCCGCCGCTACCTTCGTACTCGAACCGCTACGTGGCGTCGTACCCGATGTGGTGGACTCAGAGCGAGAGCGAGAGCGGCTTGGCCGTGAACTAAAGCGAGTCGAGAAAGACCTCGCCATCGTATCGAAGAAGCTGGGAAATCCTTCCTTTATCGATCGCGCACCGGCCGAGGTGGTTCAAAAAGAACGAACCCGTCTCGCCACACTCACCGAGCAGCGCGCCAAGCTGAGCTCGGCCATCGCTGCACTGCCCGCTTAGCTCGGGTGCTGAGTAGTTTGAGGACTGAGCGATGGACTGCAGTTCGGACGAACCTAGGCGCTCGATCGAGACCAAACGGGCTAAGACGCACTCATTTGGATGCGGTTGCCGCAAATCGATACACCCTCGTGCTCCAGCAGAGCTCGCTTTCGTTCCACACCGCCCGCGTATCCGCCAAGCTTCAAGCTAGATTCCACCACTCGATGGCAGGGCACCACGATGGGAATCGGATTGTTTGCGTTGGCCATACCGACTGCTCGAGCAGCTCGAGGCGCCCCGATTGCGGAAGCGATCGAAGCGTAGGACTGCACTTTACCGAATGGAATGTCACGTAGCGCTCGCCAGACGCGGTTTTGAAACTCGGTACCCTGCATATCTAGCGGAAGTTCTTTAAACGCATCGACCGCGCCTTCGGCATAGCGCCGAAAAGGCCCCGCAAACATCAGAGGCACATTACGCTGGGGAAGAGTCGAAAGTTCAGAAGGTTCATCGTCGAAACCTACGGACAAAAGCCCCCTCGCGGTCCAGGTGACCCACAGTCTCCCGACGATCTGCAAAGTAAGCGTGCCCCAACCCCGAACGGCGAGATGATTCGGCTCTACTTCGGTGATACGTTGCGTTTCCATGATGCGTTTGTCCGTAACGTTTGTGTTTTTCAGCTTGATGACGGGTTGCGCTCCGAGTCTACGCGCCGTGCAGCAAAGCACCACGTACTTTGAGCGATGTCATGCGGCAGATGCCGATCCAAACCTGTCCGTTGAGGACAAACTTGCATGCTGGGATGTATGGCTGGCGCACTATACCTATGGGCAGTCGAATCATCGCGTTCGATACGCTGAGCGACGACGCGCAGGACTGATGCAGGGTGAACGCATGCCGCCTCTACCCGGTGGTGACCGCGCCGAAGTTCATACGCTGCGCCCCGAGCACGCTTCAAATGAGCACGCTTCAAATGAAGCAGCCCCCGACGTTGCAGCCGATCGAGCGGCGCCCCCTCCCGAGGCAATCGAGCAGCAACAAGCCTCTCTCACGTTTTCAAATCGGCCTCCGGACGTCGCGAGTCGCCGAGAGATACGAGCGCTCGACCGGCAGCGCCCTCCCCCTCCGCCCACCCGCAGCGAAACGCCATGCGCCCACCTCTGCGATCCGAAATGGGACCGTTGCGCCGCGCCTTGCGTCAACCGGCAGCGAGGATGTCTTGCGGCGTGCCGTACGGAGCATAGGATCTGTTTGTCGGCCTGTTACTGAAGACAGACGATGTGCAGTGCGTGCTCGAGCTAAGAGCTAGGGCGCAGAGCGCCAAGTGCGCACTCTGCTATGGTCGACGGTGATGGATGTTGTCGGCGATGCATTGCTTGGCGCCGCGTTACTCGCCCTTTTGGCTTATGGGGTAGGTTTCGCGTGCACGGCCATCCACCTACATCGAGCCTTGGTGGCGCCGCGCGACCGCTTACCTCCCATGCTCGGAGCTCGAAGTACAACTCGCACCACACCAACAAGACTCGATGTCCACAATCCCTCCGGGGCGCCGCCCGACGAACCTCTACCTCCCATTTCGCTGCTGAAGCCCTTGAAGGGCCTCGAAGAAGAACTCGAAACCAACCTGCGTTCCTACTACGAGCAAGACTATCCGGTTCCTTTCGAGATCGTCTTTGCGACCACCGAACCTCGAGATCCAGGTCTCGTTGTCGCTCAGAAGGTCGCCGCAGACTATCCGCGTATCCAGACTCGGTTCGTTCGATCCAATCCCAATTTCGGTCTGAATCCTAAAGTCGCGAACCTCTCCGGTGCGCTAAGCGCAGCCCAGCACGATCTCGTCTTTCAGTCGGACGCCAACGTGCGTATTTCCTCCGGCTACCTTCGTAAGCTCGTCAACGAAATGCGGGCAGCAGAGGCATCCCTTGTCACGAGCCTCATCACGGGGGTGGGTGAACGTTCGGTCGGCGCCGCGATGGAAAACCTCCAGCTCTCTGCCCACATCACCCCCGATCGATGCGCCGCGCTCCACATCGGGGGCGTGCCTTGCGTCGTGGGAAAATCCATGTTGCTGCACGCCGGAGAGCTGCACGAGCTCGGCGGACTCGCATGCGTGCGCAACGTCCTCTGCGAAGACTTCATCTTGGGAGCGCGCTATCGGAATGCCGGCAAACGCGTTTTGCTGAGCGCAACGATGGCGCAAAACGTCAATCGAGACATCAGCATCCGTCAGTTTCTCTCCCGTCACTCGCGGTGGCTGAAAATGCGGGCGGTCATACACCGAGGCAGCTTTGTGGCAGAACTGCTGAGCAATCCGGTGGCGCTCGCCACAATTGCCCTGCCTTTTTCCGGCGGAAACGCCGCTGCAGGTGGATTTTGGGCCGCGGTGGTATTGGCAAAAATGGTTGGAGACGCCTCACTTTTACGACTCACCCGCGGTAACGGAATGCATCCGTCCTATCTTGTTGTCGTCCCTTTCAAGGATCTACTGATGGCGTTTGTGTGGGTGCACAGTCTCTTTTCTCGTTCGGTACGATGGCGGGGACGAAAACTGCGATTCGGTGCCGGAAGTCGATTGAGAGAGGACGATGGGACCCTGCCTTTGCGGGTACTGCGTCGACTGTTCGGATTCAGGAAGTAGTCGATCAGTGTGCGTCGCCCCAATTGGATCCCGCACCGAGTTCGACGACCAGTGGAACGCTGAGCTCAATGGCCTGCTCCATCTCCTGACGTACTGAATACTCGACCTGTTTTTGTTCCTGCTTAGGCAGCTCGAACACCAGTTCATCATGAACGGTAAGCAGCATGCGACAGGAGAGGTTCTCTGCCCTAAGCCTCCGATGCACGCGCACCATCGCGACCTTCATGATGTCTGCCGCGGTGCCTTGAATCGGGGTGTTCCTGGCGATCCGCTCGGCTGCCGCCCGGAGGTGATGATTGCGGCTCCGAAGGTCCGGCAGCGGACGACGACGTCCCATGAGAGTGGTCACACAGCCCTGCTCGCGCCCCTCTTCGATGACCCGCTGCATCAAGGTTCGAACCCCCTGATAGCGCTCAAAGAACGCATCGATATACCGCTTGGCCTCGTTTCGAGAGATGCCTAGGTTCCTCGCTAGGGCAAACTGAGTTTGTCCGTAGATCACCGCGAAGTTGACGGTTTTGGCTTGGTTTCGCATGTGTCTATCGACTGCAGATTCGTCGACACCAAAGAGCGCAGACGCCGTGCGTCGATGCACGTCAAGACCCGTGCGATAGGCCTCAACGAGTGCCTCATCCTGAGAAAGATGGGCCAAGATGCGCAGTTCGATTTGCGAATAGTCCGCAGCGAGCATGATCCATCCGTCATGCGGGATGAACGCTTCTCGAACGCGCCTGCCTCGCTCAGAGCGGATGGGGATGTTCTGCAGATTGGGCTCCACACTGGACAGTCTGCCGGTGCGGGCAACCGACTGCTCATACCTCGTATGAATCCGGCCCGTTCCTTCAGCCACCTGAGCCGGCAGCGCATCGAGGTAGGTACTCTTCAATTTCGCGAGCGCCCTGTAGTCGAGAATCACTTTCGGTAGCTCATGCACACCAGCGAGCTCCTCGAGCACGTCATGATCGGTGGACCGGGCGGTCTTGGTGCGCTTGAGAACAGGGAGCTCGAGCTCGTCAAAGAGGACCGCTTCGAGCTGTCTCGGCGAGCTCACGAGAAACGAACGACCCGCGAGCTCAAAGCATTTGGCCTCTAGGCGGGCGAGCTCAGCGGTAACCTCCTCTGAGAGTTCGGACAGGAGCGCGACATCGACTCGGATGCCGGTTTCTTCCATTTCAGCGAGAACCTCGGCGAGAGGCAACTCCATCTCTTCATAGAGGGGGGCAAGACCGGCGGAGGCGAGTCTTTCGGAGAGCAGAGCCCCTAGCCGAAAAACGCAGTCCGCTTGGCGCGCGGCGAATTCCCCAACGACCGCGATCTCTAGCGCATCGAGAGGCGTTTTTTTCTTTCCGTGAGCCGGATGAGACGCAAGCTCCTCTCCGAGCTCAGTTCGCACGACATCCGCGAGCTGCGATCGATGCCGCTCAGGATCGATCAGGTAGCTGAGAAGCATCACGTCCAGATTCTTTGATAGGAATGAGTCTCCGGCAGAGCCCTTACTTCCGACGGGCAAGCCGAGATCGCGCCAGACCAAGAGATCTCGCTTGAATCCATCGGTGTATCGAACGAGCTGGGGGTCTTCAAAAACAGGCCGAAGCAGGGAGGCTATCGCCGAGGGTTCCAGCTGCGCAGGCGCGCCGATATATCGATGACCTACCGGGACGTAACACCCCTCAAAAGGCTGCACGGACAAACCAAATCCAATGATGTGGCTTCGCGATGCCTTCGACTCGCCGTACACGGGAACCAGGGCAATCGCGCGAGACTCGAAAGCACGAGAGACCAGATCCGCAACCGCCTGCTCACTTGTGAGCAGTTGATAGGCAGTCTCTGTCCGGCCCGCCTGCGCCTCAGCGCTCGTGTCGTGCGACGCCGAGGGCGATTCTATCTCGATTTGACGCACCAAACGCGAGAACTCCAGCTCGGCAAAAAGCGCTCGCACGCGTTTGGTATCTCCTCCGGTCCATCGAAGTCGCTCCCGATCGAAGTCGATCGAAAGTTCGTCTCTCAAGGTCACCAAGTCGCGCGACATCAGGGCCTGCTCTCGATGCTGCCTTAAAGTCTGATTGAGGGCTTTTTGAGGAATCTGGTCCAAAGACGAATAGACACCATCGATATCCTCGAACTGCTGCAGCAGCTTCGCCGCAGTCTTCTGACCCACCTTAGGCACGCCGGGCACGTTGTCGGAGGTATCCCCCATCAAGGCGAGTAAATCTCGAACCTGATGGGGAGGGACCCCGAGCTTTTGGCGCGTTTCTTCGGGGCCGTAAACTTTGCTGCGGTCGGTATCGAACATGACTACGTCGTCACCGACCAGCTGCAGCAAGTCCTTGTCGGCGCTGACGATGACCACGCGGAGACCTTCTTGACGGGCGTGCCGAACCAAGCTGGCGATAAGATCGTCTGCCTCAAATCCCTCTTCTTGATAGATGGGAATCTCGTAGGCGCGAACTACGTCCTGGATTCGAGAGAGCTGCGCGCTCAGATCCGGAGGCGCCGGAGGCCGATTGGCCTTGTACTCTGCAAAACGTTCTTTACGCGCGCTGCGCCCAGGCGAGTCCGCTGCGACCGCGAGCAAGGCCGGCTGATACTCACGAATCAACTTCAGGATCATCGTGGCCGCACCCAGCACCGCATGGGTTGGCTCCCCCAAGCTGTTCGAAAGAGGCGGCAGCTTGTGATAGGCCCGGAACACATAGCCGCTGATATCGAGAATCCACAGCGCTCCGGGATCGTGAACGTCCGGCAACGCTACAGGCGTCGCTTGAGAAGCCATTAGGCCGACAACTTCACCCGCATGACCCCGACGGTCAAGTCCCGATGCGACGCATCGACAACGCCTTGCCAATCGAGTGAAGCGCGTGCTAGCTGAGCTTCCCCTATATGTTCGAGACCCTCACGAAGGGCTTCCGCACGGCGAAGAATCGTCTCGCCGGACTTACGGAGCTTACCGAAGAGAACATCGATGCGTCCCTACGCGATGTCCGACTTTCCCTACTCGAAGCAGATGTCGAGTTCGGGGTCACCAAACGTTTCCTAGAGCGCGTCAAGGACAAAGCCGTCGGGACCACCGTTAAGACTCGGGCGATCACCAAAGGTCGCTCGATCAAAATCGGTCCAACCGAGCAATTCGTCAAGATTTGCGAAGACGAACTTCGCGCCATGATGGAATCAGAGGGCGACTCGATCGCCTTCGCCAAACATCCTACGCCGACGGGAATCATGATGGTCGGCTTGCAAGGCGCCGGCAAGACGACGACTAGCGCGAAGCTGGCCGCCCTACTCGAGCGAGAGTTCGATCGAAAGGCACTGCTTGTTGCGGCCGATATGCAACGCCCCGGCGCGATAGAACAGCTCAAGGTCCTGGGAGAACAGATCTCCGTGCCGGTGTTCTCTCTACCCGATGCCTCTCCGTTACAGGTGTGTCAGTCAGCGATCGCGCACTGCAAAAGAATAAAGCGGGATACGATCATCTACGACACTGCCGGACGACTGGCCGTCGACGAGCCGCTGATGGACGAGCTTGCGGAGATTCACCAGAAGATTCGGCCACACAATGTGTTTCTCGTGGTTGACGCGATGATCGGGCAGGACTCGGTCAAAACCGCAAAGGTGTTTCACGAGCGGCTTGAACTCTCCGGGGTGGTGCTCACCAAACTTGACGGTGACGCGCGTGGGGGTGCAGCGCTCTCGGTGAAGGAAGTCACGGGCGCTCCGGTCAAGTTCGCCGGAACCGGCGAAACCATGGAAAAGCTCGAGGTATTTCGTCCTGAGGGCATGGCCAGTCGGATTCTCGGTATGGGGGACGTCGTCGGCCTGATGCGAGACTTCGAAGGCGTAGTCGACGAGGCCAAAGCCGAAGAGGACGCCGCGAGAATGCTCCAAGGCCAGTTCTCTCTGGAAGACTTCCTAGAGCAGATTGAGATGCTCCAAAAGATGGGTCCGCTGAGCGACCTGCTTGAAAAGATCCCGCTCGTCTCCGACTCCATGCCGGACGGATTCAACCTAGACGAAAGAGAGCTGGTTAAGACCAAAGCGATGGTTCGTTCGATGACCCCTAGAGAGCGCCGTTCCGTGGAGCTGTTCGGTACCCATCCCTCGCGCGTCACCCGAGTGGCTCGGGGGTCGGGGCGTACCGAACGGGAGGTCGTCGACTTACTGAAGCGTTTTGGATTCATGCGTCAAATGATGGGCAACATCGGTCAGCAGGCAGGAGTGCTTTCTAAGGTCCCGGGCATGAAGCAAATGGCGATGGCCAACCGACTCCGCGACGTCGTGAAGACCGGTGGCTTAGAAACCAATCCGATGATGGACACCCTCGCCAATCATCTCCTCGAAGCGGCAGTCGCTGGAAACAGTCCGCTCGGGCTCGGGGCCGGAGGAAGCCAACGCTCCGGCGGGTCTGGAAAAAAGAAGATCGACCGAGATAGACAAAAGAAACTGAAAAAAATTCAAAGAAAATCGAGACGCAAAGGCCGCAAATAATCGTGATACCGATCTTTACCGCGAAGGGTTCCTAGGTGAGACATCCACTGAACTCCGCAGGAACGCAGTCATCACCGACCTGAAGGGAAAAGAGGGCAGCATGAACCGAAAGCTCACCAGCGGTGTGGCGTGTTTGTTGACATTCCTGTCGATTGGATGCGTCGAGAAGTCAAAAAGTCTCACTGCAGCACAAAGGAGCCGACTTGGCGCGCTACTAAACGACAAGGCGCCAGCGGACATTCAGCAAGCGATCAAAGTGAACTTCGAAGGACGCGTCGAGCTCTTGGGCTACACGGTGCACCCAAGCCCTTTGACTCCTGGAGCGCGCCTTAAGATCACGTGGCACTGGCACTGCATTCACGCCTTGGAAGAAGGCTGGAGGTTGTTTACCCACATCGCGGACGCAGACGGAAACGAGCGCCAGAACATCGACGACGTGGGCCCCATCCGTGAGCTTTACCCGCCGAGCCGATGGAAAGCGGGAGAGTACATCGACGACACGCAGGAGTTTTCCCTGCCTGCCGACTGGAACTCCACTAGCGCCATCTTCCATGTAGGGCTCTGGAACGGGCCCCATCGAATGACCATCGAGTCGGGACCCAATGACGGCAGCAATCGCGCGCGCGTCGCCACGATTCCAGTGGAGCGCTCGGCCCAAACGCAGCCCGAACGGTCCACAAACGGCGCGATTCCTCAGCTGGATTCTCAACGAACCACCACCGCGCCTCAAATCGACGGAAAGATGGACGAGGCACTCTGGAAGCGAGCGCGATCCAGTCGGCGTTTCGTCAATACGCGAACCGGCGGTCTCGCGGAGTTCCGAGTCACGGCCAAGACGCTTTGGGACGAGCGCCATTTCTACGTAGGAATTCAGGTGCAAGACGACTTTATTCAAAGCACCTATCAAAACCTAGACGATCACCTCTGGGAGCAGGATGCGGTCGAAGTGATGATCGACCCGAGCGGTCGGGGTCACAATTATTTCGAGTTGCAGGTGTCGCCAACCGGAGTGGTCTTCGATACGCGCTACGACTCACGACGCCATCCTCGTCCTTTTGGGCATGTCACATGGCACAGCGATGTCGAGGCTGCCGTCGACATCGAAGGCATCGCAAACGACCGGGAAAAAGATCGAGGGTACACGGTAGAGATGGCGATCCCTTGGAGCGCGTTTCGAGCGGGTTCCCCCCCCTTCGCTCGACCTCAAGCAGGACAGCAGTGGCGAGTTAACTTTTATGTAATGGACGCTCGACCAGAGGGACAACGCGCGGCCGGCTGGTCTGCACCGATGGTGGGTGATTTTCATAAGCCCGACCGATTTGGCCGCATTCGCTTTGTCGATCGGGCAGAAGAGGCAGGCCCTGCTGCGGGCGCACGTAAGACCACATCGCTACCGCAACTGAACTCCAACCTGGCAAAACGTCTTGAACGGCCTCATCGCCTGAAAGGGAAGTTGCACGCCGATCGAATCCAAGAGCGTGGAGCCACGCGCACCGCTGCTCAGTAAAACGCTCACCGCTGCCCAGTAAACCGTGCGGCACGTGCGTTCGCACTCGCAAGCTATGCGGTCTTCGAGATAGGCTTGGGCGGCGATGACCCAAGAGAGCTTCATGAAGGCGGTCTTCCATGGCGTTCTCGCCGAGGAGCTGGTGCTGCCTTTTCCAGAGATCTCCTCTGAAGAACGACCGATCCTCGAGGGAGCACTCGATGCGACTCGGAAGTTCCTCCACAACTACGTGGATCCCGTGGCGATCGATCGCGAGCAGCGTCTTTCTCCGGCGGTGCTCGATGGCATGCGCGAGGCCGGACTCTTTGGGTTGACGATTCCGCCTGCGTTCGGCGGCCTTGGCCTCAGCAACACAGCTTTTGCACAAGTGATGGAAGAGATCGCTGCAGTGGATGGCTCCGTCGCGGTAACCCTCGCCGCCCACCACAGCATCGGCCTCAAGGGACTGCTGCTTTTTGGAACCGAGTGGCAGAAACGCCGCTACCTTCCGCGTCTTGCGAGTGGTGAGTTGATCGCCGCGTTTGCTCTTTCAGAACCAGGAGCGGGAAGCGATGCTGCCGGCATCCACACCACCGCAGAACTAGCAGAGGATGGCGGAGGTTGGGTTCTCCATGGGAGCAAGGTTTGGGTCACCAACGGGGAGATCGCGGGACTGTTCACCGTGTTCGCAAGGACAAGACCGACAGAGCAGGAAGGCAAGCCTCGCATTACGGCCTTTTTGGTCGAGCGAAGCCATGGCGTACGACACGGTCCAAACGAAGCCAAGCTAGGTTTCCGAGGAACGTCAACGACGGCGCTCCAATTTGAACACACGAGAGTACCCGCCGGAAATATGCTTGGTGAGAGAGGCAGAGGCTTCAGGGTGGCCATGGACGTATTAAACAATGGCCGCCTCAGTCTCGCAGCCGGTGCTGTCGGCAGCTGCAAAAAGCTCATCCGCATGGCCGTCTCCCGCTGCAACGAGCGAAAAGCGTTTGGCCGTCCTATCGGCGAATTCGGCATGATCAGAGAAAAAATCGCACGGATGATGTGCGAGACATGGGCCCTTGAATCGATGACCTATCTGACCACAGGCCTCATCGACGCTGGAGCCTTAGATTTTTCTCTAGAAAGTGCAATCTGCAAAGTGTTCGGGTCTGAGTCGCTCTGGTACGTGGTGAACGAGACGCTTCAAATCGCCGCAGGCATCGGCTGCATGGCAGATCATCCCTACGAAAGACACTTACGGGATGCGAGAACAAACCTTGTATTCGAGGGAACCAACGAAATCTTACGCGCCTTCATTGCACTCGCAGGAATGCAGAGCCCGGGTGCCGACTTAACCGAAGTTGCAAAAGCAATGCGAGAACCCATCAAGGGGTTCGGTATTCTAAGTGACTTCGCAGTCAAGCAGGCCAAGCGTTCATTTCGAACCAACCGACTTGAACGAGTACACCCCGCGCTGAAGAGGGAAGCCGTACTTCTGGAGCAAACAACCAGCGATCTAGCCCGAGAGACCCTTCGAGTTCTTCGCAAACACGGCAAGGAAATCGCTGAAATGCAGTTTGTACAGAAGCGTATTGCAGATGTTGCAATCGACATCTACGGACTGACGGCAACCCTTTCAAGAGCAACCCGAGACATCGAACGCAAGGGGGAAGAGGCCGCACGTTCAGAAATCGAACTCACCATGGGCTTTGCGTCGATCGCCGAAAGAAGACTGGCCAAGAGACTCGGAGAAATGGAGAGGGAGGAAGATGAACTCTTCAAGACGGTGGCGTCCAAGGCCTATCAGGAACGTGGATATCGATTTATGATTCGCTAGACCGAACCTGCGTTAGTCCTCTGCGTCCAGTTAGTCCTCTGCGTCCAGTTAGTCTTCTATATCCAGCGACGCTGCTTGAAGCGAACTCGCGATCTTAATTAACTCCGCTTGCTCCTCTCGATACGCTTCGATGCACTCCCGAAAAGGATTGGCCACGTCCGGATCAAACTGAGCTCCAGCACATCGTTTGATCTCGCTCATCGCAACCTGATGCGGCAGCGCTTTTCGATACGCTCGATCACTGGTCATCGCGTCATAGGTATCCGCGACGGAAATAATGCGGGCGATGAGAGGCACTTCTTGCTTCTTGAGTCCCAAAGGATAGCCACGACCATCCCAGCGCTCGTGATGTAAATGGACACCGGGAATCAAGGGATGCAGAAAGGTAATGGGCTCAAGAATATCTCGACCGTAGCCCGGGTGTTGTTTGAAAATCTCGTACTCCTCCTGGGAAAGTTTCCCTGGCTTGTTGAGATTCATCACGCAACCAATCTTACCAATGTCGTGCATCAAAGCTGCCTGACGTACGATCTCGACGGTTTCCTCAGCGAGACCGAGCTTTATCGCAAGTATTTGCGCATATGCTGCAACTCTTTCCGAGTGACCGGAGGTGTATCGATCCATTTTATCGATCGCGCTGGCCAAGCCCCGGATGGTCTGATGAAAGGTATCCTGCAAGTTCTGGTACAGCCGCGCGTTCTCCAGTGCCGCGGCCGCTCGATTGGCTACGATCGTAAGCAACTTGCGCTGTCCCTCGTCAAAACGACGACCTGGCGAAAAGCTTGCGCAACATAAATACCCGAGCGTGCGCGCCCGCATGCGCAAAGGTGTCGACAGAACGGACTGCAGCTCCACTACTCCGGGCTTATCCTTAAGAAATCGCGCTCCCGCCGAACCCTGCAGCAGTAAGGTCTGCTTTTCCGCAAAATGCGTCTCGAGAGCCGAGGAATCAAAGGTGGTCGAGCCGAGGGGCACATCGAGGTCGACATGAAGTTCGCGGAGTCGTTCGAACCAACCTCCGTATCCGTCGTCCAGAAGAATCACCACTAGATCTGCAACCACCTCATCGAACGCAGCCTCTTTGACCGTATTCAGCACCGATTCGAGCGATAGGCTCGACGCGATCGCCTCGCTGACCTTGTAGAGTGAGAGCGCTTCCTTCAGCCGCAGATTTTCCGCTTGAAGACGCTGCTTTTCGAGCCCGCGGCGAATGGTGTGTACTACCTCTTCCACCTTAAACGGCTTGAGTATGTAGTCGTAAGCTCCTCGCTTCATCGCATCGATGGCAGTCTCTACCGTTCCGAACCCGGTCATGATGACCGTCACCACCTGCGGCGCGTGTTTTTGAATCGCCCCAAGCAGTTCGAGTCCGCCCATATTGGGCATCTTTAGGTCGCTCAGAACGAGGTCGTAATGATTGCGTGAGAGCTCGAGCAGTGCAGCGCTACCGTCTTCTGCCGTGCGAACCTCAAACCCCTCGATCGATAGGAAATCGGCGAGTATTTCGCGAATGACTTTCTCGTCATCCACAACGAGAATTCTGGCGGTTTCTGCGGAAGAATCGTGCACTAGCACATCGAACGTCCGGTACTCAGGGTCTGAGTAAGCAACGTCAGCGTCGTCATACTCTGCACACATGTCGAGTTCCAAACGCAGGACGAACGCATCTTCTTCCATCCCCGCCTAAGCTCCCAGGCAGCCATCCATATCACGCTACGTTCACCACCATCCCACATCGTTAGGGCCACCATAGTCTAAGCGCTCACCATTTCGATCGAACTCAGAAAAAAACAAAAACCGACCGAATTAAGACAAGAACGCTGGATGTATCCAGAGCAATAGAATAAGCACTGTGGCTCTTCTCCTTCTTTGCCCCTGTGTTCAGCACATGGTTCTGGATCTCTTCGAGTGAAGCGGAGCAGAACTGCGTGTTGACTGCGAGGCGTCCACTCTCTAGCCTCTTATCTTGGTGATCATTTCGCCTCTCATTTAATTGGGCTCGACGACACACCGGTGGACTCAGACATCAAAACCAGAGTGACGCCCCTCGAGGAGCTGAAGCTTCCCCATCGGCAGGGACAGGACTGCCTGGTGGTGATCTACTCGTCGGACGCGCGCCTGTTCGGTCGTCGCCACGTGCTCGGGGAGCAATCAGTGCATATCGGGCGCGGAGGAGAGAACACCATTGTTTTAGAAAACGACAGCGTTTCGAGACAGCATGCTCGAGTCGATAAGCGAGGCCACCACTATTTTGTGACCGATTTGAATTCCACCAACGGGACCTACGTAAACGACGATCTCGTCTCGGACTACCAAATGCGTCGAGGCGACCAACTCAAAATAGGGGACACGATCGTCAAGTTCCTAAGTGGTTCGGATGTCGAAGCGCAGTACCACGAAACGATCTACCGAATGACTATCGTCGACGGCCTCACCGGAGTGCACAACAAACGATATCTGATGGACACGCTCGAACGGGAGATTCCGCGGGCGCGACGTCACGAAAGGCCTCTTTCCCTGGCGATGTTTGATATCGACCACTTCAAAAACATCAACGATACGTTTGGCCATCTGGCTGGAGATCACGTTCTCAAGGAACTGGCAAAACTTGTCCGACAACGACTTCGACCAGACGATGTACTGGGCCGCTACGGCGGGGAAGAGTTCGCCATCGTGCTACCCGAGACAAACCGATCTGGAGCGGCCAAAATCGCTGAGGAACTACGAGAGCAAATCGGCAATCACGACTTCACGTTCGAGGAAGAGCAGATTCGGGTGACCGTTTCCTGGGGAATTGCACAGCTTCAGGAAGGCTACGACATGATGCAGTTTGTAAAGGCAGCCGACGAGAAGCTCTATGCCGCAAAACGTGGCGGCCGAAATAGAGTCGATATCTAAAAGGCATGTCCAGTCCGTGCCTGGCCGGTGCGACTTCAAAAGGCTAGATTCGGCCGATGCCGCGGTACTCTTGGAGATGGGGCTGCATGGACATCGTTTGGGCGCTTTGCGTGTTGGCAGGCGCCCTTAGTTCGTCTCAGGCGATGATCTCGTCCCAGGCGACGGCTCAGGACCCCTCCCCACGGGAAGAGAAGATCGCTGCCGTCGACTTGGAACTCTTCGGCGTCAGCGATCCGAACGAAGAGTCTCGCGAACGCGTGGTCGACGAGATTCCCGCAGCGCTCACGAGTGAGGTGTCCCCTCCGCCAAGGCGGGCTTCGTTTGGGAATCGGGATCTATCCTGGCTTCAGAATCTGGAGATGCCGGACATTCCCATCCGCTGGGACGAGCGCGTAGTCCGCTACCTAGAGTTTTTTCGGGACGATCCTCGCGGCCACAGCTTCATACGAGCTTGGATGCAGCGCAAGGTTCGCTACGGCTCCATGATCCGAAAGGTGCTGCGAGAGCTAGAGCTGCCGGAAGATCTTCTCTACGTGGCTATGGTGGAGAGCGGATTCGATCCGACCGCACAAAGCAGCGCGGGCGCAGCCGGCATGTGGCAGTTTATCGAGTCGACGGGCGCAGAGTATGGTCTGACGCGAGACCATTGGATCGATGAAAGGCTCGATCCTCTGAAGGCCACCCGATCCGGAGCCCGTTACCTCACAATGCTGGAACAGAGATTCGGCAGCTGGGAGCTTGCGTTCGCGGCGTACAATATGGGATTTGGCGCACTCCTTCGCTCCATTCGGAAATACAACACCAACGACTACTGGCTGCTCAGCCGCATCGAAGCAGGTCTGCCGTTTGAGACCTCGGTATACGTGGCCCGAATCATGGCCTGCGCGATTGTGGGGCGGAACCTGCACCGCTTTGGGCTTGAGGACCTCCCCGCAGAACAACCCGCGGGATGGACCTACATCGATGTGCCGGGAGGTATCAGTCTTCGCAGACTGGCCCGAACAGCGGAACTCGAACCGGACGTTCTCAATGCGTTAAACCCGGAGCTTCGAAGACAGCAAACACCGAGAAATCACGATCGATATCGACTACGCATTCCGCTTGAAGCAAGGGATCGATTTGTCGTCCGTTGGAATCGGCAGCCACGCCAGCAGTCGACACGCAGCTACCAAGTTCGATTTGGCGAAAGACTAAGCCATATCGCCACCCGGTTTCGCACCACGGCGCGTTCTCTGCGTCAATTGAACGAACTCGAGGACGATCAAGACGTGGGCGTTGGCACGGTATTGCTCGTCCCAGCGGTGGACCCGTCCGAACTCCCTGGTGAAGTTCCAAATGTTGCAGTCCCCGAAACCCGATTCAGCTACCCAGAGCGAACGCGGATATTTTATCGCATCGCAGCGGGGGATACTTTATCGGAAATCGCAGGGTTCTTCCGAGTCAGCATCGACGATCTCCGAAGATGGAACCACGTGTCCCAAGAAGCGCATCTTCAAAAAGGCATGATCATGCAGCTCTTCGTGTCTCGAGATGTAGACCTAACTCAAGCTCTGGTGCTCACCGATGATGAGGTCACCACGATGGTACTGGGAAGCGAGGAATTCTTTAATTTTCACGAGCAGAGACAGGGCCGAACACGGATTCGGTACACGGTCCGCGCCGGGGATACCCTGAGTGAGATCGCGGAGCGGTTCGGGATCGACCTGAGGTCACTGACCCGCATCAATCGAATTTCCCACGCGGATTCACTGCAGATAGGTCAGGAACTCATCGTATACGTGAAGTAATCAGCTCGGTTCGCGTCAGAGCTCGGCAAATTCTAGCGCGACGCAGGCTGGTTTGATCGCGAAAGCGAGATCAAAGGCTTTGAGGACTGCAGCGTAGCCAGGTGGACGCACACTGCAGGGAGGCTGCGCTGAGAAGCGTTGCGGAGGATCCGGCGCCTGACTGCCGCGCTCCCCAGGTGAGTAGAATGTCCCCAGTGGACGAGGCGACACCCAAACCGATCGCACCGTTTGAAAAGTTCGCGGCGGCCACCTCATAATTCTCGACCACTTCACCGGTACTGCCGTGGACGAAGTCCAGTGCGATATGCTCATCGCCCTCATTATCGGCCCGGTACGCTACTGCGAGACCACCCTGATATGCGATCGCCCTAGGAAGCCGTGCCTCCACCGGGAACACGGAGAGTGTGCGCTCGGCTCTGCGCACGGTGCCGTCTAGCTCCAGCAAAATACCCCGCATGACGTTGCGACCACCAGCCTCGGCGGAAAAGGCGACGATCCCAGCTTGATCATCAAAGGCCATCGAAACTTCGTCGAGCGCGTTGCTTTCGGCATTCACCACCAAAGGCGTGCTCGTGGGCGCTGCGGTCTCGGGACTCAAACGAACCACGAATACATCGCCGTTCTGTACGTATGCAGCCATCGGAGTGCTGCTGGTCCCGAGGAACAGTCTGGGAATGCGCTCCAACTCATAGCTTGCGATGTCCTGGGCGGGTCCTAAATTGCTTCCGTCGAACGTACGGGTTTGCAACATCCAGTTGGGACCGATGCGGATCGAATACCCGATAACCCAAGCGCCCTCGACTCCGGCGATCGAAGGATGGCGTGCGTCAAACTCCACGGCGGTCACGTCGAATTCCGAAGAGCCTTCGATAAGACGCACTCGGATCTGGTAGCGCGCGCGCTGTCCACCATCATCTTCCCATGCCACCAAACCTGCCGATGCAAAGGGATTGCTCGCGGAGGCAGTGTCGTTTGTAAGCTTGGTTTGAGCGAATTCGATAGAGCCTGGGGCCACCGAAGCACGATAGAGGTCCTCAAACGTTCCGTCCGACTGGTTCCATAAGGCAAAAAACGCGTCGCCCGACGCGTCTACCGACATGTGACGAATACCGGGAAGTGAGTCCGATGAAAGCTCGAAAGGATTGATGGAGCACCGCTCATCGTCCGGCACCGTTGTCGCATCTGAAGCGTCGGTGGCGACCGAAGCGTCTGACTCGTTCGGAACCCCTGAATCTGCACGGCTACTGTCCTGACCTCCCAAGGCAGCATCGCCTGCACTCCCGAATCCAGGCGGACCATTCGTCCCCGAGCAAGCGGCAAGCCACATACCGAGCCATATCGGCAACCGACTCAA
The DNA here is from genome assembly GCA_039030515.1 of Myxococcota bacterium. Taxonomy (GTDB): domain Bacteria; phylum Myxococcota_A; class Polyangia; order Polyangiales; family Houyiibacteriaceae; genus JBCCEA01. Next base: position 108,574 of record JBCCEA010000004.1, read on the forward strand.
GTTCTGCAAGCAACAGCGGAAGCGGACAAACAACAGCATCACCTCAATCTCTCACCGGGGGAGTTTGAATACACGTGGTGGGACCACCACCCACCGGCATGGCGCACAATTGACCCGGTGGACAATCCGACTGCGCGGCACAATCACCAATGTCGACGCATTCATCGATACCATCACCCCAAATGTCGGTGCAGATCAGACCTGCGTCACAATCCGACGTCGTAGTGCAGGGACCGTATATCTGACATTCGGTAACCGGTGAGAATGCGGTCTTTCCGCAGACCTGACCTTCCACACCGCAATCTGAGAGGAACGTGCATGCTCCCGGAAAAGAGCACTCAGAGGAACCGTCGCTATTGACGTCCACGCACGCGGATACTCCAAAAAGCGAAATGCAGGCATCATCGTTCTCACAGGGCGTATGTAGTCGAACGCATATCGGCGGCGAGCCCGGAAGCCGGACCGAGCTGCTCCCGCCCGAGTCTGCACAGAAAAACCCAGCGGGGCACGCATCCTCAAACGGGTCGCAGAGTACCCGACGATCGATGCAGGTTCCCTCGTCACAGGAAAATCCGAGTGGGCAGTCTCGAGAATCGTTACAGCTATCTGAATTTGAAACGCACACCGACTCTACGACCGAGCCTGCGAACGCGCACGAAGAGTGTTCTGAGCAGTTGGTCGAACCTCCGACCATAGCCTCGGAATCGTTACAAAGACGCCCTGAGGGCATGCAAACAAACTCATCGCAGCCCGTGTCAAGGCACTCTGTGTTGGGCGGGCAAATCAATACGTCCGTGGCGCAGTCCAACACCTCTTCATCGGTCACAAAACTACAGGGGTCCGTAATCGCGGCTGAGGCATCGCCGCCGCCGTCCAAAATCAAGCCTCCGTCATCGGGGCCGCCGTCTTGGACCGATCCGTCTAACGCAGAGCCACCGTCCATATCGAGTGAGCCATCACCAGACCCTGATCCATCTATGGGTCCCGCAGACCCGTCCGACGAAGAAGCATCGAACGCTACACCCGAGTCACTCGATAACACCGAACCGCTGTCCTCAGAGCATGCGAGTACGGTCAAGGTGAACGCCCCTACCGAACAACAATGGAACATGAGACCAGGTCGCCTCATATCTTTCCCCCCTTGACGCTATTCACGGTCCACACATTCGCTATTCGCTATCGACACACTGATACTCTAGCGAGTAGGTCCTCAGTATGGGCGTGGAAGTTTGATCGCTCGAGGCGCGAAATTTACTCGTCACGCGTAAAAATGGTAGGAAGTTGCTCTCTCCATCATCGACAAGAAGCTGACCGACATCGATCGGAGAAGTACCGGAAGGCACGATGACCGACACTGGGTTTGCAGAACCAAGCTCCGCTTGGGTGTTCGCCGTCCGGAACTCGAACTCGAGCTCGGAGTCGGAGGGAGTGGAAACGTCGAACACCCAATCCTTCCAGTCAGGGCGCTGAGGCGGGATCGCGCAGGTGTCGCTCGCGTCAAAGTCACGCAGGTAAAACCCTTCCACTTCGTAGGTGGTGCTGGTCGGGGGAACCACGATACGGACTGGCAAAATATCTTGTACAGAGCCGTCCAGCAGTACTTCGATGGTGAAGTCAAAAACTTGCTCCGTAGGGGTTGCGGGCGCGACATCGTTGAAGAAGTTGACCTCAAAGTTCAGGGTGGTCCCTGGTAGACATCGATCGAACATCGAGCCGTCCGCGGAAATCCCGTCGCAGCGACCTGGAGGAAAGGACTCGGCAATGACCGAGTCGACAAGGGTGGTCTCATCAAAAGAAGTCGTGGCGGGATTGTCGACAGCTCGGACTGAAATATCGAACCGGGTCGCGTTGGCCAAATCATCGATCGCATCGACCACCGCGGAGTCGAGCCCGGTGCCGTCCCAGGCGATATTGAACACGAAGGGATTGCCCGAGCCATCGACCGAACTGCTCAGATTGGCCAAGGCAACTGCGTCGTTGTAGGGAGTGCCCGTGCCACCCGAGTTGACGGTGATGACCCGAGTCTCTCGAGCGGTGAGTTCGGTCTGCAGCTCTGACCACGAGACGGGAAACGGTGGCGGGGCCACGGCAGGAGGCGTCCCAAACCGTAGAGTGTGCACGCCTGAGACGATGGTGCCGTCGTAGCCGTAGTTGTCTATCAAAAGAAAATAGTTGCCGGCGTTCAGGAAGATGTCGTACGGCCACCAGGTCGTGATGCAGCCGAGCACCAGATTCTGACTCGCATCGTAGATGGCACCACGGAAGGACCAAAGGGACGAAATCGGATACAGACGATAGGTTTTGTTTTCAGAAACCGAAAACTGCACCATCGAATCAGGTCCTTCTTCCCCAAACCAGCAGCTGCCGTTGAGATCCGCGCCCATCGGGGTCGTGTCGCTAATGATGTCCACCCAGTCAGTCGTGACATCCCCGATGTCATGGGCGTTCGCGAAGTCTTCCGCTGATGGGGGCACATTCACCGTACGAAGCGCCGGAGGGGGGGTTGGGGTAAAGTCGCTGACGAGGTAGTCATAGGCGGCGAACGAGCCGTTGTGCATCGGCGCATCGGTGAAATGCAGCAAGATGGGGATCGTATCTGCACGAAAGCATGGATAACCCCAACGGTCGGCATCCGGACAGACCCCGCGCGGGCTCAGGTAGCTACCGAACCCGTCTCCGGTCACTGCAGCGTACATGGCCTGAGTCTGACCCTCAGGCCAATCCGAGCCGCCGGACGCAAAAAGGGAGTTCACCCCAGTCTGTACGGAGACGAAGTCATCGGTGATGTCGACGACGTGCGCGAACACAACGTCGGATCCCCCACCGTAAGAACTCACTGGAAAATCGTCGTATCTACCGAGACCGACCCACGCGTTAGGGATGGTGCATTGAATCGCGCCGACAAGCCCTCCGGTGCAGCCCGTGATGAACTGACCGGTCGTGAGGGCCGTCTGCAGGTTGGCTATCTCGCCGTCCATCGACCCGGTGCTGTCCATCAGGATGTACACATCGGCAGTCGTCACGAAAGCGTCGAAGGTAAACGTGTCGATCTCCGTGTCACCAAAAGGAAGGACATGGAAGAATCCCGTTGTGCTCCCTCGGCCTACTCGGGTCGGGTCGTTCGGAAACTCGTCAGCGATGTCTGCGACACCGTCTCCGTCGACATCTGACATGCCCGTCACAGACGGCGGGACGACAGCAGCACCTACGGCCCGAAGACCGATCCCTCCGGAACCGGAGTGGAACACGACGTCTTCGGAGTTGCCCAAAGTCAGATCCCCATCGTTGGGCTCTCCTCGAGCCACACTGCACGTAGGTTCACAGTCTGCACAGCTTTCCGCAGGTTGCTCGAGAGCCGAGCGAAGCACTCCTGGCTCGTCTCGACCGTCCCGGCAGGAGCTCCAAATGCCTGCTTCGCATACCCGCACGCCGAAGCTGCATTGGCCCTCAACCCTCGTGCCGCATCGAACCGGCGGAGTGTCCTCGAAACACGGGCAGCCCGTATCGGGTCGGGCGCAATCGCCCATCTGCAGCGCAGCAACGTGTTCGGGCTGGTCGGATGAGGTTTGCTCAGCGGACCGACAAGCCGAGATGGAGCCGAGAAGGCAGAAGAGAACACCAAAACGCTTTATGACTAAGCCAAACACCAAGCGCTCATCACCGATGCGGCCCAGCGAAAAGCCGAATCTAAATCGACGTCCCATCATACCAACCCCATCATAGCAGCAACCTGATTGTATAATTACACAAATCCTCGCTTGTCACACGTCGTTCTCGAAAAGTTGGCAGCACATCGTGCCCCCTTCTGCGGTCGAGACACACTCGCAGCGCTCTAATATGCTGCATCGGCTGTCGAGGAAGGTCAGGAAGGCTGCCGAAACGCCAGCGGCAGTCGAATGGTGAATACGGTGCGACCAGGTTCTGACTCGAGCTTGATCGACCCTCCGTGGGCGTCTACGATCTGGCGAACGATCGCGAGCCCCAAACCGCTCCCGCCGCTTTTCCCGTGCGTCGTGAAGGAGTCGAACAAGCGCGTTCTTATCGCTTCTGGAATTCCGGAGCCATCGTCCCGAAAAGAGAGCAGGAGATCTCCGCTTTGCTCGCACTTGCAGACGCGAATGCGAAACAGGCCTCCCTTTGCACCGATCGCTTCGGAGGCATTTCGAGCGAGATTATGAATGGCGCGTTGGATCTTCTGGGCATCAAAATACGCGACGCCCCGATACACAAGATCCAACTCTACCGTGACGTGGCTTTCGGACAGGTCTCGCTTCAGCTGCTCGACCAGTTCCTCAAAGAAACGATGCAGATACACTTTGCGAACCCAAAGCGTTCGGTCTCCTCGGGCGAACGCCAAAGTCTCTCGAGTCATCGAGTTGATCAACGCGACCTGCCTCAATGCGGTCGATCCAAACCCCTGCCTTTTTTCCTTGTCTTCCTCATCCACAAGCATCTGGACGTAGCCGCTCACCACGGTCATCGGGGTTCTCAAGTCGTGTAGGACGCCGGAGAGAAATTGGCCGATGGACGAAAGACGATCTTCTCTTGCGCGCTGCGCCCGACTCTCTGCCAAGTGGATGGCGTTTGCAGCATGCCCGGCAATGACGGTCGCGAACTTGACCTCATCTTCGCAAAACGCTCCATCGCCTTGATTCTTATCGATCAACGCAAGTGCTCCAATCCCGCCGTCCCAGCGCATCGGAACGCAAAGCATACTTTTCGCTACGTAACCGAACTCTCGATAGAGCCGTTCGGAATGACGGGGATCCACGGTCACGTCGCCCACTACCTGAGCATGTTGATGGGTTGCTACCCAGCTGGAGATCCCTTCGCCAACAGGCACATGTATACAGTGCAGTTTTGATTCAGCTTCCAAGGCACTTCGAAATCGCAGCGCTCCCAGGGGTTTTTCGACCAGCAGGATCGAGGCAGCAGTCGCCTCCATCGCCCGCATCGCCCGCACCAGCACCCCTTCTAGAAGTTCTTCAAGTCCGTCGGTGCTCGCCGAGATTTGAGCGATCTCAAAGAGAACATCGAGTTCACATACCTTCCGCTCGAGCGCTTCCTTCGTCTCCAGAAGCTCGATGTTCTTCCCGACCACCGAAAGAAAAAGTTTGCTGTTCTCAATGCAGACCGCAGCCTGAGAAGAGAGTGCACTCAGCAGTGCTTCATCATCTTCGGTAAAGTCTCCGGAGGTTTTGTTGAGCACCTGAACGACACCTATCGTGCGTCCATGATGATTTTTCATCGGCACCCCCAGGATAGACCGGGTGCGATAGCCTGTTCGACGATCCCATTCTCCGTCGAAGCGGAGGTCCTGGTAGGCATCTCGAATGTTGAGCGTGCGACCCGTCTGAGCAACCCAACCGGCGAGCCCCTCTCCGACTCTGAGCCGAATCTCGCGAAACTGAGTACCCTGCGCGATCTTGGACCAGAGCTCGCCCTTGTCCTCATCGAGAAGGTACAGCGTCGAGCGGTCTGCCTCCATGACCTGACCAATTCGGTCGAGGACCATGGAGAGAAGTTCGTCGAGGTCTAAAGTCGAACCCAGCGCGGCGCCTATATCTTGTAACGCCTTGAGCTTACGACGTTCTCTTTCGAGAGCATCGCTCAGCTGGCCCATCTGAGCCAACGGTGGAGGGTCTTCAACGGTCATCTCCGACCCGTTTCCTCAAACCCACATTCCCTTACAACCTCGGACAACAACACATGCGTCTCCAGGCGATCGATTCGCTCAAACCAAGGGGAGCGCGCCCGTGTGCAGGGTACCCTAGAATGAGCCAAGGCTTAAAAGCCACGCCTCAATTCTACCCGATCACCCATCACCACCTCACGAACCGACCGGGTGACGAGCAAACCGGCGGTGTTCGGCCTCAAGTTCACAACCCTCCCTTCCGCGATCACTTCAAGGGGATAGTTCTCGGCTTCTTCGGCATGCTCGAAAGTCTCGCCCGAGGCACGTCGAGCGATGCCCACATCTCGATATGAGGCCAGCCACTCGTCGGCTTCTCGAACGACAAACACCCGATTGCCCACGCGAACCCCCTGCAGTTCGCCCACATCGATGAAGATGATCTGACTGTCGGCATGAAACTCTCGAGGTCGCAGCGCGGCTACCACCTTGGCATTCAAATCACGTTCGCTAGAGACTGGCTCGATCATATCGAACCGCCGCGGTATGGCCGCGACTCGATCTCCTCGCTCGATAGGGTCGAGCGCTTCGGTCACCACGCCTCTAGCGACAGCGCTCTGTGCATCGTAACTCTGCAAGCGAATGGTGCCGTAAATCCGAACAAGAGCCCCCTTTTCATCGTCCATTCGCTCCCGCGATGGCACGCGGCGAAAAACGGTGTACTCGGCACCCGGCCGTATGTCCTGTTCGTTCTCGAAGCGGAGATAGACTTCGTCCCACTCGGAGAGCAGCATATGCTCCTCCGGCGAGCCGACGATCACCGCTGACCGCTGCAGCGCGTCACGGTCGAGATATCCCTCGTCACGCAACCAAACAGTATCCGATTCATGGAGAATCAGGCCGCGCGGGGTGGCCCTACCCTGCACCGGCAATGCCGCGGAGCCCAATCCCGGTCGAAGTCGGACGATATCGTTTGGATAGATCCAATGCGGATTGGTGACTTCCGGATTGTAGGACCAAAGACGGGGCCAGTGCCAATGGCTGCCGTAGTAGCGCTGGGCAAGGTCCCAAAGCGTATCTCCTCGACGAACCTGATGCGCCGCGGGAACATCCCGAGTGCGCTCGCGACCGCGAATGGTGATCCCGCGACCGGTCTGACGCGACTCACTGAGCGTCGCGGGAGAGTCTCGAACCGGGCGCTGTCGCTGCTCCGTCGAGGTCATCCATTCGGACTCCGCCGCGTGCTGAGCCCATGCCGGTTCACCGAAACCCGCACCCCAGTCCAACGAAAGCAGCACACCCATCACCGCCAAGACCTTGTTCATGAAGCTTCCTCCTGCGAGGCCAACTGGGCTGCAACCGAATTCGGAAATTGCCTCTGCACCCGTTCAAAGTATTCATCAGCGCGACCAGGGTTTCCCATGCGTCTATGGCACATGCCCATTTTGAGAAGAGCCTCAGCCACCTTGTTTCCCCGAGGAAACCGCGCGACTACCGTACCAAATTCACCGAGCGCGCGGCGGTACTGTCTCCGAGCATAGAGCACTTCTCCTCTCCAGAAATACGCATTGTCGGTGTAAGGATGGTCCGGATAGGTTCGCACGAAAGAGTCGAGCACCTGAAAAGCTTCGATAAAACGCGCATCGCGAACCAACGCGAGCGCGCTGCGGTACTGCGCCACCGCCGTATCCGGTGCTGCTGAGGAAGCACGCTGAGAAGCGGAAATTGAAGCTGGGGAACCGGAGGTGACCGGAAGCCTATCGGGAACAGAGGATGGCCGATTCGGCAACACCAACGCGTCCGAGTCGAGATCTGTGGGGTGCCCATACAGCCTCAGTAACGGACGAGTCCCTCCCCCGTCATCCGCAAGATGATCGGAAAAATGCGGATCGTTTTCGTCGAAAGATGCAGTGTCCTCCGAGGATCCAGCGTCCTCCGAGGGTCCGAGATCACGGGATGAACCAGAGCGCTTGGAAGCCTCAGACGATTCGGTCGAACGGCGAAGATCTCGAGCTTCCGCTCGGAGAAGAGCCATTTGCCCTTCCAGTTCGCGAATTCTCACAAGGCCATCGTCTCGTTGCCGGGTCAGCCGATGAAGTTGACGCTCGGATCGCGCGCGTGCTTCGGCAAGAGGTGCGGTGCACGACTCCGACGCCTGGGAGGACGCACATGCAGAGCCAAAAAGAAGTGCAAGCGAAGTGAGAAGCTTATTCACCATCAAATCAAACCGACCCAACCAGCAGACTATTGAAGCGAGCGGGAGTCCGTCAAAAACTCCGCCGGTACGCAGCGTGAGCGACATCGGTCGGGGGGCGTCACCGCGATTCGGATCGGAATCGAGCGGCAGCACGTCTCGGCCCGCTCGAACGTCTCCTAGACTTCGATCATCGCACCGAGCGAGCGAAACTTTTGGTACCGCTGCGCCACCAAGCTGTCCGGAGGCACTTCTTGTAGCTCCTCGAGGCTCCTACGCAAACAGCGACCCAGCGCCTCCGCAGCAGACGCCGGATCTCGATGTGCTCCCCCAAGCGGCTCAGAAACGATTTCATCGGCAATTCCATGCACTTTCGCCTCATGCGCCAGCAACTTCAGTTGCTCTGAGGCCTCAGGAGCCATCGCTCCATCCCTCCATAAAATCGAAGCGCACCCCTCGGGAGTGATCACGCTGTACGTCGCGTACTCCAGCATGAAAAGGCGATTGGCGACTCCAAGCGCAAGGGCTCCTCCGGAGCCTCCTTCGCCGATGACGGTTGCGATCACCGGAACGGTCAGTTTCGACATCGCGAGAATAGACTGACCGATCGCTTCAGACTGCCCACGCTCCTCAGCGCCGATACCGGGATAGGCTCCAGGAGTGTCGATGAAGGTGACTACCGGCCGACGATACCGTTCTGCAAGCGTCATCAGCCGAATCGCCTTTCGGTATCCCTCAGGATGCGCCATGCCGAAATTTCGAAACTGCCGCTCTCGAGCCGTCCGACCTTTTTGCTGCCCGATCACCATCACCGAGCTTCCATCGATTCGCGCAAAACCGCCGACAACCGCTGGATCATCCCGAAACGATCGATCTCCGTGCAACTCGACGAAGTCTTCAAAGATCATTTGAAGATAGTCTAGAAAGTACGGGCGCTCTGTGTGGCGGCTGAGTTGAACTTTTTGCCATGTAGACAGATCCTCGTAGATCTCTCGCCGAAGCTGATCGGCGCGTTCCGAGAGAACGAGCAGCTCACTCGCTGTTGCTCCATCGTCGTTCATGGCTTTTAGATGCTGTATTTGCTCCTCAAGTTCGACGAGCGGTTGTTCAAACTCTAGGTGCGTCATGACATAGGTAATATCTCTTTAACGCGGTGAATCGATGACGACCACATCCTTTTCCGAGGCGCTGCGCACGAGGCCCTCGCCACGCACGCAATCGCGGCTCCCGCACCTGGGCCCGCATGACCTGACTCATCCGCAACAGAATTATCATCGCGTGACGTCTCGATGACTTGGGCGGTCGGTGCGCTACACGTTTAGAGGCGTCCTCTCGACGGTGGTGAAGGATCACTCAGAGAGCTTGACGAGCGCTTTTGACTCTGAACGCTGTAGGTCTGTATCGGGTGCGACTTGCCCTTGACTTGGGTAGGAGGCAACTGGGTCGCATCGACGTACTCATTGACTCGCCGATAGGTTTCTTCGCTGATGATAATCTGCCCGGCCTTTGCAACCGAACACAACCTCGCGGCTACGTTGGTAGCGTCTCCGATGACCGTGTACTCGAGGGCCTTGCTGCTACCCAGATAGCCCGCGATCACGTCTCCTGTATTGATCCCGATACCTACTTGAATTTCATCGACGCCTCGCCCTGCGCGTACTCGGTTCCATTGCTCTAAGACACGCAGCATCTCAAGTGCGGTCAGCACGGCTCGAAGCGGATCGTCTGAATGGGCGACCGGGCTACCGTAGAGCGCCATGATCTCATCTCCGACAAACTTATCCAGCGTGCCTTCGTACTTGAAGATAATCTCGACCATCAACTCGAAGTACTCATTCAGCATATCGACGAGTTCTTGAGGAGCTCGGCTTTCACTCATGGCCGTGAATCCTCGGATATCGATAAACAAGATGGTGGTTTCTCGTAGCTCCCCACCCTTTCGAACCTCGACCTTGCCTTCCAGTACCTGCTGGGCAATGGCGGGACTGAGCAGTCTTTGGAAACGCTCTCGAGTCACCGCCTCTGCTTCCAGCTTTTTAGCGTACAAGCTATTTTGAATCGCAATCGCTGCCTGGTTGGCCACGTTCTGAAGCAGTTGAAGGTCCTTCTCGGTGAATGCGTTCGCGGCGATTTGAGAGTCGATAATGACAACTCCAAAGACTTCACCGGTGTGAATCAGCGGCACCGCCATACTCGACCGTATGCCCTGCATGATCACCGAGTGAGCCCCTTGGAACCGGGAATCGACCGACGCATCGCTGGAAAGTACTGCGGCCTTATCTCTCAATACCTCGTTGAGTATCGTTGTGGATAAGTTCACCTGTTGCGACGTACCACCCTTACTCCGAACGCATCTTGGCGTGAGCTCTTTCGCGTCCTCAGGGCCGACGTACAGGAGCACAACGCCGCGATCTGCGTTGAAGAGCGCGAACGAGGTATCGAGTATTCTTTCGAGAAGTTTGTCCACGTCGAGCTCAACCCCGATCGCGCGGATCACCTCGTAGCTGGCCCTCAGCTTTTCGTAGTCCCGGCGCAGCGCCAACTCGTCTTGAACGAGTTTTTCCGGCAGAAAGCTGTGATCGATAAGGGGTGCGAGCTTGGTGCGGATATGACTTTCGATGATCCCCTTGGTCATGGTGACTTGGGAGGCAGGAGGCGCCAACGCCGTTTCTTCCGGGGCACTATTCTCAAAGCCGAGGTAGATGATCCGGGTTGATCCGAGCTGTATTTCGTCTCCTTTTTGAAGCACACGCGAATGTTCGACTCGCGCTCCGTTCACGTACGTTCCGTTCAAACTGCCGAGGTCCCGCAGAACGTACCGATCCTCGACGAGATCGATGTGGCAGTGCTCCTTGCTGACGATTCGGTCGAGCACCTGCAGCGTATTGTTCGGATGACGTCCCACCGTTGTGTGCGGCAGGAGGTCGTGGTCTCGGCGACCATCAACACCGATAATCGTGACACGTGCCATGGCAGGATCCCGCAGGTGAACGTCGGCGGGGTCAGGCTGATGCTAGCGATGGGGACGCTTTGAGTAAAGACGAAGTCGGCGCCGTTGCCGGGTGCAGCATCACCTCGCGCATGGACTTGCGGATATCGACGCGACCTGTTAGCAAAAGCGCTCATTCGGAGGGTGCATGGCACGCGTTACCGTTGAAGACTGTCTTGAGCATGAAGAAAACCGTTTCGCGCTGGTAATTCTCGCAGCACAGCGCGCAAGGCAACTCATGAAGGGCGCGCCTGCGCTGGTTCAGAGCAAGAACCGCGAGGCAGTCACTTCGCTCCGAGAGATTGCGGCAACACGGGTGCACTTCAACCGCCCGGTGCGTGAGGTCGTCGACGAATTTATTGTCGACACCAAGAATGCTGAGATCTCCTAAGCTCAGCACGGTCCAGGTCTAAGCTCAGCACGGCCTGGTTTGATATCTACCGTGTAAAGCGTCGCATCCGACAACGTCAGCGCAGTCCCCTAGGCCGTTTCAGCCTTACGGAGCTTGGCGCTCGCTCCCATGCGGTAGAATCTGCGTAGTTCTCGTTCCAGCTCGGGCAGTCCGCCAGACATGCACAATGTTTCTTCGAGTCGCGCTGTGTATCGATAAGCGAGCCTATGCGCCGTTCGATACCGAAGCCCTAACTCGCTCGAGGTGGGATCGAGAAACTCTGCTTCCAGAAAAAGCTTGCGGCGCAACCACCGGCTTCTCTCAAGGATAACGCCCACACCGTTTCCTGACAGGACGCCACTTCTCGATAGGGTGCGGTTGCCGGCACCAAAGTGATCCCTCGATCCGGCACCTTTGGTGGGTGGCGCATCTTGCCCTGAGCGCACTTCGCTCCCGGAAAGCAAGCCTACCGCATATTTGTCCACCTCCGCCTGCAACTCCAGCTCAAGCTGAGATACCTCTTCACCGTTGCTCGCTCGAAAAGACAAGTAGACAAAGTGGCTTACACCCTCGGTCACCAGACAGCAGGCGCCAAAACGCTCGGACAAAAGCCAGTCGGTAGTCCGCTCATAAGACGCGATCGCAGACGCTGCGATGTACAGTCCCACTGAAGTCCCGTCGGCGCTCTCGTGAACGATCAGCACCTCGCCTCGATCCACCTGGTCACCGACGAGCCGCCTGGCTTGTTCGGCGGAACAGATAAAGTCGCCCACCGGATGAGATACCTCGAGGTCATAAAGCTCACTGAGCCATCGCTGGGTCATCTCGAGGGCAGCCCCTCCCTGTGCGTTCGACCCACTGTCCGGAGGCACAACCGAACCTCGCTCCTCGCCGGCATCCATCGACGCGCTCAGTGGAGCACCTCGTCGTGCTCCTGATTCAGCATGGGGTTGACCCCAAACTCACTGAGTCTGCGAGCAAGGGTTGGACTCTTGGTGCGGCGGTAGCGGTCGTACAGGCGCACAATGTCCTGAGGTGTTCGCAAGGCGGTCTGTTCTCGAACCTCATCGATACACGCAGCGAGTGCACTGAACTGATCCGAAAGCTCACCATACACCCACGAGCTATTCGATCGCCGCCGGGCCCGACTGAGCACCGAGGCCTCTCGATATGCCCGACGTCCCATACAGACTACGTAGGGACGGCTAACCCCTCGATACTCAAGTGATTCTGGAAACATACCGCATCGCATCAAGGCCGTGTCGCCCATCTGGCGATAACAACGCTGCTTGGCTCGAGCGTTGGGTTCAGAGATCGCGTCTGCAAGCTGCTCCACCAAGGTGTACCGCGAAGGGTCGACTTCCTGGGTCGTAACCGAAGAGAGCAGGCCCACGAGATAACCGGTACCGTCCTCTGAGATCGAGACCTCTCGATTTTTGAAAGCCCGTACCAATAGCTCTCGAAAGTACCCAGGAACGTCAGCAGCGGAATGGATCAAAGGTTCTCCTTATGTAAACAGGGTTGGTCGTCTTAAATGGCTTACGTCTCAGAGTAGCGGAACCTCAACCCTCTTCACGGGCGCGGTAGAGGCGAGCTTGAGCACGAACTCTTCGACGCATCCCGTTGGCACTCACTGCCGAACGCTGCCAATCGGTAGTCTCCAGAGCCTACAAAACCCGTAACCGACCGAAGCAAAAGAGAAAAGTGGCTACCAAAATAGTTGCGAGCTCTCTTGTTGACTCTGGAGCACGACGACTTATCGTTCCAGGCGTCGCTAGCACTCGCCCACGGCAAGTGCTAGCAAAGCTCATTGTGGGAAACTCGATTCCCAAAACCATAGGAATTCCAGACGGAGGAAGAGCGCATGGCGATTCGACCGTTACACGACCGCATTTTAGTTCAGCGGGTCGAAGAAGAGACCAAGACCAAGGGTGGAATCATCATTCCGGACTCGGCAAAGGAAAAACCGATCGAAGGAAAGGTGATGGCTGTCGGCAACGGCAAGGTTAACGACAGTGGCGAAGTGCGACCCCTAGAGGTCAAAAAGGGCGACCGGATCCTGTTCGGCAAGTACAGCGGGACCGAGGTCAAAATTGACGGTGAAGAGCACCTCATTCTCCGAGAGGATGACGTACTCGGGGTCGTCGAGTAGCGGAACCGTTCTAGTTTAGAGAGGAGATTACAGATGGCTGCAAAAGACATCGCATACGACACCAGTGCACGAGACCGCATTCTTGCCGGCGTGAACGCGCTCGCAAATGCCGTGAAGGTTACCCTCGGTCCCAAGGGCCGTAACGTGGTGATCGAAAAGAGCTTTGGCGCGCCTACCGTCACCAAGGACGGGGTAACGGTGGCCAAGGAAATTGAGCTTGAAAACAAGTTCGAAAACATGGGCGCTCAGATGGTGCGCGAAGTGGCATCGAAGACGTCCGACGTCGCGGGCGACGGAACGACCACGGCAACCGTGTTAGCGCAGGCCATCTTCCGGGAGGGCGGAAAGCTTGTCGCTGCAGGCCACAATCCCATGGAGATCAAGCGCGGCATCGACGCCGGTGTTGAGGCACTGGTGGAGAAGCTTCACAAGCTTTCCAAGGCGACCAAAGATCCAAAGGAAATCGCTCAGGTCGGCACGATCAGCGCCAACGGCGACGAGGCTATCGGAGACACGATCGCCGAAGCCATGGAGAAGGTCGGCAAAGAAGGAGTGATCACGGTAGAAGAAGCCAAGGGTCTGGAAACTGAGCTCGATGTTGTCGAGGGTATGCAGTTCGATCGTGGCTATCTCTCACCTTACTTCGTAAGCGACACGGAGCGGATGGAAGCTGCACTCGAAGATGCCTACATCCTGATCTGTGAAAAGAAGGTCTCAAACATGAAAGACCTTCTACCGGTGCTCGAAGCGATTGCGCGTCAGCAGAAGCCGCTTCTCATCATCGCAGAAGACGTCGAGGGCGAGGCTCTTGCGACTTTGGTCGTCAACAAGCTTCGTGGCACGCTTCAAACCTGCGCGGTCAAGGCACCTGGTTTTGGTGACCGCCGCAAGGAAATGCTCAAGGACATCTCCATCCTCACCGGTGGCCAGGTGGTGAGCGAAGAACTCGGCATCAAGCTTGAAAGCGTGACCCTAAACGATCTTGGCCGCGCGAAGCGGGTCACTATCGATAAGGACAACACCACCTTGGTCGATGGCTCCGGCAAGAAGAACGACATCAAGGGACGCATCGAGACGATCCGTCGTCAAATCGAGGAGACCTCTAGCGATTACGATCGCGAGAAGCTCCAGGAGCGTCTTGCGAAGCTGGTCGGTGGCGTTGCGGTGATCAAGGTCGGCGCAGCTACCGAGGTCGAGATGAAGGAGAAGAAGGCTCGTGTGGAGGATGCGCTTCACGCAACGCGTGCGGCCGTAGAAGAGGGAATCGTCCCGGGTGGAGGCGTTGCGCTCATCCGTTCCCAGATGGTTCTCGAGAAGCTCGACGTAAGTGATGAACAGCGCGTCGGACTCAACATTCTTTCCAGAGCGATCGAAGAACCTCTTCGACAGATCGCAGCCAACGCCGGCCTAGAAGGTTCGATCGTGGTAAACGACGTACGTAGCGGCAAGGCCGCCTACGGCTTCAACGCAGCGACCGAAGAATACACCGACATGGTCAAGGCAGGCGTCATCGATCCCACCAAGGTGGTTCGTACTGCGCTTCAAAACGCCGCATCGGTTGCAGGTCTCATGCTTACCACGGAAGCTCTTATCGCTGAGATTCCAAAGAAAGACGACGGCCCAGCCGCTCCTGCTCATGGCGGTCACGGCGGAATGGACTTCTAGTCTGTTCTAATGATCTAAAAAGGGCGGTGTGCGCTTCATGCACACCGCCCTTTTTTTTGCTCTCTGCGCATAGGGCCGCAGAGTCTTTAGAATCGGAGGTCTTTGGAACCTTAGAGCATACTTCGGTGCTAAGCAGACTTCGACTTTTGCCGGATTACGGACACTGCCGACGCTGCTACTGAGACCCCGCCGGTTCGGCCAGCGCTGCTAGGTCGGCCGGACGAGCGCAAGAAGCGCTCCGATGCGATCTTCGTAATCTATCGGGTCTTCTCGCACAACGGACGCATGAAGCTCTTCCAGCGCCGAACGAAGCCGCCCAATGGTTCCGGCGTCTCTTCTGGCCCTCGATTCCTCGAGGTTTCGGCTGCGGGATGCGAGCTGGGATTCAAACGAACGACGGGCCTCTCGTTCATGCAGCAGGTCCTCATCGAGCCGAGACACGCGCTCCTGCATTTCGAGAAGCTCTCGATTGAGCTCTTCCGTATCTTCGTCATGCTCAGGGACCTCACTGAAGCGACGTTCCAGGGAGGCGATTCGGTGATTTTTCTCTTCGAGCTCCACGGTCAAAGAACGAAGCGTCGTCTCCCGATCTGCATGCTCTTGCTCGAGAACATGGTTCCGCTGTCGCAGAGAGTCGATGTCTCCACTTTCTCTCTGTAGTGTAGAAACCTGCTCACGAAGGCGGGAGAGTTCCTCTTCGACAGAGGAATCTGCACGTTCGCGTAGACTCTGCTCCGGCGGTCCGTGCTCCTGATATCTCTGTTCTTCTGCAGCCGCGGACTCCAGACCTATCGAGCCAAACTCTCCGAGGGAGAGCTGAGGGTCTAGGCTGGGCGATTGAAGCAATAACGAGAGAGACGCACGCGACTCCACCAGAGCAGATACCGCGTCATCTCGGTGCTGACGCAAAAGCTCGAACTCGGAAGGATCAGGACGCTCTGCCAACTCCTCGCGAAGCCCCATAACTTCTTCGCGCTCCTTTTGCAGCAAGCCCTCGAGCGCGGCATCAGCAGACGGTGGATTCACAGATTCAGACCGATTCGCCTGCACAAAAGAAGACCGCTCTCGGTCGCGTAGACGAAGGCGAAGGCCCTGGAGCTCACCCTCCATGCCGGCAATGCGTTCATTGGTCTGCGTGAGCTCTTTGGATCGCGGAGCCCGCTGCCATGCCCGCGACAAATCCGACTGTAGTTCTGAGATCCGCTGCAGAAAACCTCTTCTGCTGCCGGCGAGTCGAAGCTCGACAGCCGCTTTTTCTTCCTCTTGTTTGCGCAACATTTCTTCGACGTTGCGACCGCGGATCGTTTCCAACTCCAACCGCGAGTCCGACTCGTGCAAAGTCGCCTGAAGCTCTTCCAGTCGACGCGCAACCTCGGTCAGCTCAGACCTCGCTTGATCCAGCGCGCTGCCCTTGGCTCCTAGCAGTTTTTCCAGCTCCGCATTGCGAGCCTTAAGTCCTTGGTTGGCCCCATCGAGCTCCGCTTCCCGGCGCTGCCACGATTGCGTGGCCTCAGTCGGCATGGCCTTGGCCCGAACCTCATCGAGCTGGTAGGAGATTTCTACGCGTTCTGCCTCGGCCTTCACCGCACGCTGCGTGGCCTGCTCCAGGAGAAGGCCCTGAGAGCCATCGGCCCAAGCCCTGCGCTCTTCCAGCAGATCTCGAACCAGAGTCCCCCGACGCTCCAACTCGTGGCGCAGCGACTTATTGGAACGAACCTGATCGGCGAAAGAACCCTCCATCTTCAGGTAGGCGGCGTGGGCAGATGCCAACTCTGCATCGTCCTTATGCTCTTCCAGTTGCTGGCGTAGCCGAGATGACTGCTTCTCCTGATCGGCCACCGCACATTCGAGGGATTCGGCATGCTCGTGAGCCGCATCGAGTTCCAAGCGAAGTTCGTCGAGCTGCGCACGCAGGTCCTCAACTTCATGTCCGCGCGCCAAAGCGTGATCCTTCTGAACTGGCTTTGGCTCAGGTTGGGCAGCGGTCGAAACCGGAGCAGCGGTCGAACCCTGCACGGCGGTCGAACCCTGAACTATGGTAAACGCAGGAAACTGAGGTGGTGCTCCGGCAGACCCAAAGCCCAAGTACCAAAGCGGGTCGGGCACCGTTTCCGCGAGACTGCCGTCGACCACAACCTCGCGCACCGACGTTTCGCGAAAGGGAGCGATCGCGTGACCATCGAACGCGGAAACGCCGGCCGCTTCGACATTCCATCGATCCCCCTCGGTAAGAAGACCCCAAAAATCTTCGAAACTGAGGGTTTCTGCCGCATTCGGCCCGCGAGTCCCAGCGACCACCAAGCCGTCTCCGGCAGCGCGCCGCAACTCACGAAAGCGATCGCTTCGCTCTGCACCGTCGAACACGTCTAAGTCGGGTATCACGACCAGCTCGAAACTGCCCTCGCGGAACCCAAGTCGACCGGGCCTTAGGGCGGAAACCCGCAGCCGGTCTGAACTCTGCCCCCTACGAGTCGAACGCAAACCTTGATTCGAACGCAAACTTTGATTCGAACGCAAACCCTGAGTCGGATCGAGGCAGCGAACGCTCCTCGCGATCTCCGCCAGCGTTCGGACTCCTGCGCGTGAAGGTCCTATCCAAAGGACTCGACGGGATGCAGACAGATCACTGAGATACGTGGCAAGCGCACGCTCGAGGCGTTGTTCCATGGTTCCTGACACAGGCGTCGTCACTATAGTCGGCGCACAAGCCTCAGCCAACGTTCGACATGGCTCACCGAAAGAATTTGATCAGAGCGACACCAGAGCAACGCCAAATGAATCGGTCTACACTGTGCACGTGACGAAGCGTAACGTCCGCAGGTACCTCAAACGTTTGCGACGGCGGGCGCTTCTCTTTCGATGCATCCAAGCACTGATCGCGGGATCCTCGACGGGCCTGGTTTTGTTCGCCGCAGCGTCTTTTGCCATCGGCCCAGTCGCTTCCGAGCATGCAGTGATCCTGACCTGGATCGGTCTTGGAGCGACAACCGGACTGGTAAGCCTTGGGCAAGTGCTCCCCGCCATCGCTCTAAAATCCACAAAAGCAGCGCACCTTCTCGCAAGCACGACATTCGAGGGCCGTTCGATCGAATCTGCGGTCAGGAGCGCAGCGGAGATCGAGAAGCAACAGGTCTTGAGCGCAGACAATTCGAGCGAACTCGCCCGAGCGCACCACCAACGCGTATTGAAGCAACTGGATCAAATCCCCACTTCGTCCGTTCTGCCATGGACGACGCTGAAGCAACCGAAAGTCGCTGGATACCTCGCAGCGCTGACCATCGCGGCAGCCCTTTTGACCGCCTCCGACCGAACGGCTTCCGGTGCGTTTGCTCTGACCCATGCGACGGCGACGCTCCAAAACGAAATGGCGATTGCGGATGTAGTGCGCACATTCGACGTCGAACTGACTTTTCCCGCCTATCATCGACGTCCTCCACTTGAGCTGCACGACCCGAACGCGATCTTTGGACCCGAAGGAACCAGTGTTGCCGTGCGGGTGGTCACTCGCGTGGCGTCTCGAGCCGCCAAACTCAAGCTGGGCACAGAGGAACGCTCGCTCCAGAACGTATCCCCGTTCACCTACGAGGGATCTTTTGTTCTAAAGCATGATCAGTTACTTCGAACCTACCTCGAGTCCTCCGAGAGCGGTTGGCTGGCAGAAGCCCGTGAGCGACGGATCGAAGTCGAGTCAGATCCTCCACCGGTCGTGCGGTTAAGCGCTCCGAGTGCGGATGTTCTGCTCGAGAGCCCGAATGACACTATCGATGTAATTTTCGAAGCAGAAGACGAGATCGGCCTTTCAGATGTGTCGGTTGTCGTGCGGCTCGAAGACGGTTCAGAACATCGAGCCTACGATCAAAGCTTCGAGATCACGCCGCCTCGACACAGTTACGAAAAGGCGCTTTCCCTTCGTCTTGACGTGCTCGATCTGGAGCCGGGAGACGAGATCACGCTTCGTGTGGAAGCACGCGACCACAATCGAATCCGAGGCCCTTCGGTCGGACGTTCTGAAGAGCGGACGATTCGAATCGCCTCAGAGCGCACCCGCCGCATGAGGATGCTGCGCTCTTTTGCCTCCTTGGTGGACCAGGGCGTACATGTCTTGGCCGACCGACTCGAAAAGGATGTGCCGTCTCCGCTTGCCGAAAGCATGGAGCGCGCAAGGAGCCTACGCCGAGCCACACTGGAGTTCTCCAAGGCCATGGAGACCCTGGCTTTGGACCACCAACCCTCGTTTCGTCCCGCCAGAAGGTCGGAGAACCTTCTGCGTTTGCAGGCTAGAGAAGCAGCGGCGCATCGGCACTCCGCTTCGTTCGAGCGACGCAAGCAGGTAAACCAAAACATCATAGAAGCCCTCGAGGACACCGCTGTCGAACTGAAGGACGCGCTGGAACACGCTCGCAGAGAGGACGCCGCGGGGCTTGCAAGAGAGCTGGAACAAATTCGAAAGACGATGGCTTCTTTGCTGGCCGAACTTAGGCGAACCGATAGCGCGGAGGTGCGGCAGGCGCTGCGTTCCGCTCTCTCCGATGCAGAGGCGCGCATGCACGAGCTTTCGGCACGCATTGCGGCTACGGGAGAGCACGTTCCTCAGGAGTTTCTCAATCAGGCGCGAGACGTCTCGATGCAGACTCAACTCGACGCAATACAGAAGATGCGCGTGGCGCTGGGCGAAAACGACCTCGAAGAAGCCGCGCGTCACCTACGCGACCTCGGGCACAAGATTCGTCAGCTGGCGGGCGCCCTCGGCACTGCCGAAACGGAATTTGCACAAGAGCGCTTCGGCCCCGAACGACAAGCGAGGGCTGAAGCACTCGACACTCTAGCCGGTCTCGAAGCCGAGCAGCACGCGCTGGCGAGACGATCTTCCGAGACCCGTCGATCTGCCGCAGACCGAGCCCTCAGGTCGACGAAGGGACGAGGCGGTAGGAACGCACGGAGACTTGCGCGCCGTTCTGAATCCCTACGCGACAGCTTGTTGAAGATCGCACCGCGCGATCTTCACGCACTCGAACGAGAAACCCTCAGGCGCGCGCGACAAAGACTCCTAGACAGCGTCGATGCCGTCTCAACCTCAGACTTCGGCGAGGCACGCCAGATGATGACCGAGACCGTGCGCGAGCTCGAAAACCTATCGAGAGAGCTCGACCGGGCCGCGCTGATGTTCCCTGGCGCCGATGGACGTATGGCCCGAGTCGCTCAAGCCAGCGAGCACGCAGAGCAGGTCGCGCGTGAGCTCCAGTACGAACTCGATGGGCTCATCCCAGATCTTCGTGATTTCGTCGACGAACAAGGAAGACGCCAACTAGAAACGGATACCTCTCGTCAGGATCGAGTTCGGCAAAGCTCCGCGAGACTCGCCGACCTTATGGAGCATGGCCCCGACGGCACGCCCCTCATCGATGAAGGCGCAGCGAATCTACACGATGCGATACAGTCGATGCAGCAAGGTAAAAAAGCGCTGCATGAACGCAATCCACTCGACTCCAGTCGCCATCAAGAACATGCTGCACGCCGTCTTACCGAACTTCGTGAACTGCTCGAACGCGCTCAAAGATCGAAGGGTCAGAACGATAGAGCGCGCGGCT
This sequence comes from Myxococcota bacterium, assembly GCA_039030515.1. Lineage (GTDB taxonomy): Bacteria > Myxococcota_A > Polyangia > Polyangiales > Houyiibacteriaceae > JBCCEA01. The sequence continues at coordinate 129,185 of JBCCEA010000004.1, forward strand.
CCACTTCAAGCATAGAGGCTCGGCGGGTGGAGATTCCATCAGCTGAAGAACATAGCGGCCCCGTGGAACTGCGCCGACGGATCCTCGACGCGATGCGCGAATCCCCACCGGCGGGCTGGGAAGCTTCGGTAGAGAGCTACTACGAGGAACTGCTGCGATGAGTTGGAACGCCGCAAGGCTCATAGGCCTGACCGCGCTGCTCTTATCGCGACCCGCCACTGCGATGCCGGAAAGCGAGGAGGACCGCCTGCTTGTCGAGCAGGCATGGATCGCGACATCGGAGCTGCGTCTTGCGGACGCGTCCGAAGCACTCGAACGCATCAAGCCAAGGTGGGAGCGCGATCCCGATGTGCAAAAGACCCATGCGCTCCTTGCTTACCAGCTCGGAAACTACGACGAAGCACTAAAGCACGCGTCGGCTAGCCTGCAAGCGCGCCCCGGCGACCCAGAAGTAATCGAACTGCGCACCTTATTCAGTTCGACTGCAACGACCACCAGCAGCTTTGTATCGAAGACGTCCACGAACGGACGGTTTCAGGTTTCCCACAAACCAGGATCCTCTGCGCTCCTAGTGCCCTACGCGCTCGAAGCGATGCAGTCCGCCGATCGGATGCTGTCCGATCTATTCGGGACGCATATCGAAGGCCCGATACGTCTCGAGATTTACGAGTCACCTTCTGTGCTCGCCAGTGTCTCCTCACTGACCGAGGAGGCTATCTTGCGCACCGGCACGATCGCCTTGTGCAAATGGAACCGTCTCATGGTGACCTCTCCTCGTGCCCTGCTCCGTGGCTACCCCTGGATGGATACGATCGCCCACGAGTATGTTCACCTCATCCTTTCTCATCTGTCTCGAGATCGAGCTCCCGTATGGTTTCAAGAGGGAGTCGCCAAATTTCTCGAGCGAACATGGCGCGGAGAGCCTCCTGCAGCCCGTCTTGAGCCAGCTGCTGAGGCGCTGCTTCGTGCCGCCTCACGTGGCGATCGACTCATTGCCTTCAGCGCGCTCCACCCGTCGATAGCGCTTCTTCCATCGCAGGAGGATGCGGCATTGGCCTTCGCCCAAGTCGCCACCTTCATCGAAGGATTCTATGAACGCCATCAGAGTGCCGGCCTGCGTCAGGCTGTGGTGCGCATCGCTGAAGGTCAAGATGCAAGGCAGGCTTTGGCGGCCGTCGCAAAGCGATCGTGGCACGCCCTTGAGCGGCGCTGGCGCGAGCGCATCCGAAGATTCTCGGACGCGTCACCTGGACGCACCCCAAGACTGCTCCCACGTCGGTTTCGTTTGAACACCGCAGCCGCAGATGACACCTCGGACATCGAGGTGAGACGGGCAGCCCGCTTCGTACGTATCGGAGACATGCTGTGGTCCAGGTCTCGCCCCGCCGCTGCAGCCATCGAGTACGAAAAAGCACTCGAGCTCGCTCCAAGCGATCCTATCGTGGCATCGCGTATGGCGCGTGCAGCGATCGCGGGAGGAAACCCGGCACGAGCCATGCGGGCCGCCGAGCGTGTCCACAGCCTCTATCCCGAACACGCACCGTCCTGGTCGGTCCTGGCGCAGGCACAGCTGGCGCTCGGCCGCTTGACTAGCGCCCGGGAATCGGCCCGAGAAGCGATTCGCCTCAACCCCTTCGACCCCGGCCCGCACTGCACGCTTGCCGAATCCGGAAGCTCCCCACAGGAACGGCAGCGAGAGCAGCAAAACTGTCTGCGCCTGAGAGAAAACGCGCGCTAACTTTACGGTCTCCGATGCATGATCATAATCCGCAGGAACACAAGACTTCGGAATTACAGACCTTGACCCAGACGTCTCCGCAAGAAACTCCGACTCGTCGCTCTGCCGATGAACACCCGGACGCTCCCACAATCGATGGCGACGCGGCTCGCGTTGATGCTCTGGCATCGATACGCGTCAAGGTTGTACGCGAACTAAAAAAGAAGATCGTGGGACAGGAGCACGCCATAGAACTGCTTCTCATCTCTCTTTTCTCTAGGGGTCACGGACTATTTGTAGGCGTACCCGGGCTCGCAAAAACACTGCTTATTTCAACACTCGCGCAGGTTCTTTCCCTAAAATCCAACCGTATCCAGTTCACCCCGGACCTGATGCCCAGCGATATTACGGGAACCGATGTTCTTGAAGAGGATCCGGAAACCGGTCTGCGCCGCTTTCGATTCGTCGAAGGGCCGGCGTTTACCAACGTCTTGCTGGCGGACGAGATCAACCGAACGCCCCCCAAGACTCAGGCCGCACTTCTGCAGGCCATGGCCGAAGGTCGGGTAAGTGCAGGAGGGCGCACCTTTCCTTTGGACCAGCCCTACCTCGTCTTTGCAACCCAGAATCCACTCGAGCAGGAGGGGACCTACCCTCTGCCGGAAGCGCAATTGGACCGGTTTCTATTTCAAATCGACGTGCCCTACCCAGATGAAAACGAAGAAGTGGAAATCGTCAAAAGAACGACCGCGCCATCGTCAGGCGATCCCGTGCCGGCACTTTCGAAGGACCAAATACTGGAGTTTCAGGAGCTGATCCCGAGGGTGCCCGCCACCGAACACGTGGTGCGGTACGCGGTGAAGCTGGTGCGTGCATCGCGGCCGGAAGAACGTAGCGCGCCGGATGCGATAGCGCGCTATCTCTCCTTCGGCGCTGGACCGCGCGCAAGCCAAGGCCTGGTCCTGGCAGCCAAGGCACGTGCAGTCTTGGATGGTCGCTATGCCGCCGAGGTCGAGGATATCCAGGCCCTCGCCCTACCCGTGCTGCGGCATCGATTGGTCCGCAACTTCAGAGCAGACGCGGAAGGATTCTCCACCGCCGAACTCGTCCGAGCGATCCTCGAAGCCACCTCACCGTGAGCGACGGTCCCGCAAAAAAGCTCGAGGTGGATCCTGGACTTGCAGGCCGAGTCTCCTCGCTTGCGTTGCGCGCTTCCAAAGCAGTCGATGGACTACTTGGTGGTTTGCATCGCAGTACCCATCGCGGTGCAAGCGTCGTCTTTATGGAGCACCGAGAATATCAGCCGGGAGACGATCCTCGTCTGCTCGACTGGCGGGCTTACGCACGGACCGACGAATATCTTATCAAAAGATTCGAGCAAGAATCGCAGTTGCGCGCGACGCTCGTTCTAGATCTTTCTGGATCAATGCAACATACCGCCAAGGAAGCCTCGCTAAGTAAACTCGATTATGCAGCGACTCTACTGGCTGCACTCGCTCTTGTGCTGTTTCGACAGGGGGATGCTGTAGGAGCACTCGCGTTTGACGATATCGTGCGCGCAACCCTTGCCGCTCGCTCCCGAGCCGATCAACTGGATGCCATTTTTCGAACGCTAGCCCACCCTCCCCGTGCACATCGTGCAACTCATCTGCACACCGCACTCGGTCAGGTTGCAGAGCAAAGCGGAAGCAGGGGAGTCATCGCCATCGCAAGCGACCTAATCGATGTCGAACAAGATGCACTCGCACCGCTCGCTTACCTTACCGGACGGCAAAACCAGGTGCTGATCTTTCATACCTTAGGTAACGATGAACTGGAGTTTCCCTTTCATGGGCCGACTCGGTTTCTAGGTCTCGAATCAGAGCCCAGTGTCGAAGCGGACGCCGATCAACTACGTGCTGGCTATCTCGACAACATGCACGAATTTCTCGACTCTCGCCGTAGGGCGTGCGCTGCGGCGGGAGCACACTACGTGCTGGCACGCACCGGCGCACCCGTTGAGGAGGTCCTCGCAACCGCGCTATCCAAAGCGAGTCTCCGCCGCTAGGTTGTGGGCGATGGGATTCACGACACCGCTGGCCCTCTTTGGACTTTTTCTTGCGGCGGCGCCGTTCGTGGCCCACTTCACGAAGCGAAGCAACCTGATAGAAGCAGCGCTGCCAACGATCGCCCTGGTCCGAAAAGCAAAAGCAGCGCATCGCAAGAAATTCAATCTAGTCGATCTCCTTCTTCTCATCGCAAGGGTCCTCGTGATCACGACCTGTGTGGTCGGTGCCGCGGAGCCCTATGTGGTCACACGGCTCGCCTACGGCGATGGGCATCCACTCTCGCTTGCCCTAGTTCTCGACGACTCGATGAGCATGCTGCAACAACATGAGGGCGCTACGGCTCTTACGAACGCTGCTGCCCGTGCCGAAGAAGTGATCCAGTCCCTGCCTCAGCATTCCGAGGTGACGGTGATCGCCGCTGGGGTTCCCGCCCGCGTGTTGAGCCGCCGAAGCACGGAGCTACTCCCACTTACCGAAATGGTCCGCTCTATAGCGTCCTTAGAGACTACCGGTCGCGGTACCGAACTACCTGAGGCCCTGCATCTCGCGCGACGTGAGCTCGCGGCTTCCAAGCTCTCGAGACGCAGAACCCTTGTCCTTTCTGACTTTGCCGGGACCGACTGGACCACGGCAGATTGGAACGACCTGGATCGGGTGGATTTGGAGCGATTTGGCGCCGAAGGAACGGTCTTCAACGCATCGGTCTATCCCACCAAGATACCCATCCATCCCGGCGAAGACGGCTCCCTTCAAATCAACTTTGAAGTTCGCACGTCCGGGGCAAACCGAGGGGAATTCCCGGTCGGGCTCTATGAGGAAAACGAGAAGCGAGTCGAGACGAACGTCGTAGTGGAAGACGGCATCGGACAGGGAACCTTCTCCCTCTCCTCATTCAAATCCTCGGAACCCAAGCTGAGTCTGCGTCTCGAGATCGAAGACGCCCTCGGGGTAGACAACCGTCACGACCTTCTGATCCGGCACGTTGAGCCGCCCCGTATCTTGCTGGTAAGCGGAGATCCGAGCGCCTCTGGACTACAAGACGAGATTGGTTTTTTGAAACTCGCCCTCCAAAGCGGTGAGTCAGAACGCAGCACGGTCTCCCTGAGATCCATCGACCAGGGACGCCTCAGCACAAGGGACATCGCCCAGGCAGACGTGATCGTGATGGCCAACTGCGTGGTTCCCCCCGAGGCTCTCGCAAGAGAGATTCGCCAGCGCGTGCAGCGTGGCGCGGGTTTGCTCATCGGTGCGGGCCATCAAACGCATGCTCAGGCATTGAACCATGCATTTGGACCGATTCTGCCCGCACGCGTGCGCCCACCGATAGGAGTGCGCCTCGATTCATGGCAGCCTCAGAAGTCAGCCCGTCCCCCTCTGTTCGTCGGACTGAAGATCGAGAAGCACCCGTACCTTAAGCTAAGTCCCAAGGGACTCGAGGCAGTTCGCATCCATCGGACGATGGGCTTGGAACCACACCCGCAACGGGGCAGAGTCGCAGCGTCTTTTGTAGACGACTCTGCTGCACTTGTCGTCGGCCCTGCCGGCAAAGGTCAGGTCGCACTTCTGAGTCTTACGCTGGATTCCGACTGGAGCGACCTTCCACTCCGACCCGGATACGTCCCTTTGATGCTGAAACTGATCTCCTGGCTCTCACCGAGGGCCATGCAGCAAACCCCATCCTACGCGTCAGGTGCTCCGGTACAACTCGCGCTGGAGCGGGGAGCGGAGCACGTTCAGGTCACCACCCCCGGGGGACAGATTCACCACGTCACCAAGGACCACGTCACCGAGGACCACGCCTTTACCGCAAGCCACGCCTCCGCCACGTTCACTGAAACCGTAGCGCCAGGCACCTACCTGGTTCATTCGCGATCCCACGAGAGCGAACCTAGCTCGCACTCGTTCCTCGTCGTCCCGCCCACCGCAGAAAGTGCGCTCACCTCACATGCGCTGCCGGAGCGCTCTCCGCAGGATGCAGACGCCACATCCGATAAGAACGCGCAGATTCCCTTGGAGTCCAACGTATTTGCGCTTGCTGGGTTTTTACTGATCGCCGAAGGGTTACTCCGGCTCCGGCGCCCCTTCTAAACCCCATACCTGACGATAAACCGCGCCCTCTGCCCGGAACTCAGCCGAGGGGTTGTCTCACGGAGCCGGTTTGCACCTCGCTTCGGCGACGCGAAAGCGACCTCCCAGATCTCGGTGCACCCGAATATCGACCAGGTCGTCACCTTCCTCGCGAGGCAACTCCAACAAACGTTGCACTTCCTTCCACTGACTTGCACCGATCTCCATCAGCAAAAGCGCACCTGGCTTAAGCCAACGAGACACCTGCGGAATAAATCGCCGCATGATTTCCAACCCGTCGACTCCCGCCTCAAGAGCGATTCGTGGCTCGAATTCTCGCACCTCAGGAGCAAGATCCTCTAGTTCATCGACGGCAATATAAGGTGGATTTATCGTGACCAAATCGAACGATGCTTTCGGAATCGACTCGAAGAGGTCGCTACAAACAAACTGAATACGCTTTTCGACTCCGTGGCAGCGCGCATTTTTGCGTGCAACGTCCAGAGCAGATTCCGAAACATCCGAGGCGACAAGTCGCAACTCGTCTCGCTCAGCCGCAAGCGTGACCGCGATGATGCCACTTCCAGTGCAAAGATCGAGAACCTGGATCTCTCGATTTCGATCGCGAAAGAAGGGATCGCTGTCGAGGACGGTAAGCGCTCGTTCGACTAGGGTTTCTGTGTCCGGGCGAGGGACCAAAACGCTCTTTGTTACCTGAAACGTTCTCGACCAGAAGTCTTTTCGTCCCAGGATATAGGAGACCGGTTCGCGCGTCCGTCTCCGTTCAACGAGACCACGTATCCTTGCAAGCTCTTCCGCGTGCAGGGGTCGATCGAGGTCGAGGTACAGCCGAATCCGGTCGCAGCCAAGCGCCTCCGCCACGAGCAGCTCTGCATCCAGGCGGGGGGTATCGACGCCGCGCCTGACGAAATCTGACACCGTCCACTGCAGCAGGCTGCGAATAGTCCAAGATAATTGGGACAAGATACACTCCGAACCCCGATGGAACCCACAAACCCCCTAGCAGGCCGGTCCCGACTGCGCCCTCAAAGGCGAGGACGCCAAGGCTCTTTCAGGCTTTCATCCTCATTTTTGGCCGAGGCATCAGCCCTGTTTTGCCGAGAATGCCCTTGGCCATTTTATACAGTTCGGGATTCGAACCTTTGCGGGCAAATGCAACGACCATCGTGAGATCTTTCGCTGCCAGCTTTTCCATCGCGCCTCGGGCCAGGCCCCGGTTTTTGGTGCCAGCAAAGGTAAAGCACTGCGCGCGCAACAATAGTGAAGACGCCTCCTCAAACGCTTGATCGTCTGGATCGAACGTTTCGAGCAGCTTCTTTGCTTCAGCCGCATCACCTGTTCTCGCCAGCGACTCTGCTTTGACGGCGGCGTACATCGCTTTGGCTTTCGGTTGAGGCTGCCGGTCCAGCCTCAACTTGTCGGCGAGAGGGCGCGCATCTTTCACTCGGTTCTGCATCAAGTACATCATTCCGAGGTTCGCCCGAACGTCGTCTTGCACCACTCCGGGAGCTTTCTCGAGCTCGATGCCCTCGAGTACCGAGATGGCCTGCTGAGGATCCTCTTGGGCGAGAAGCTGCGCTCGAGCAAGTGCGTTCATCGCATCGCTCGCCGCCCCCTTCTTCGAAGCGAGCTTGAGCAACGCTTCTTTTCGTCCCTCGGCATCGGTAGCGCCTTTGAGCACATCGACGATAGCCGCAGAGCGCCGAGTCAAACGGAGCGCGTACGCACCAAAACCCAAGGCAGCCAAGGTCACCGTCCCGGCTCCGGCAACACCCCACCAGGAGAGCCAAGGCCAGGCGACTCCAGCGATGAGCCAAAGCACGAGTAGAGCGACGAGCACCTGAGCCACGATCTTCCACTGAAAGCCGGGGGTCTGTAGCTTGGAAAGCGCCTCTGCAGGGTCGGGTCGACTCGATTCAAAACGCTGTTTCTTCTTCGCCATGTTCCTGCTCCGCTCAGGTATCCCTTAGCAGACTACCGGGACAGCGCCTGCCGACGAACCCTGCGGGGATCCCGCTGGATAAACCCGGGACCTCTTGAACATTGCTGGATTGGCGTGGCTCTAGCAGCGTTCTCAAGACCACCCCAGCACGGGTACGGGCTTCCGTTTGGACGGCGGCAAAACGGTCTGTGGATGTAATCTTACAACTATTTACGAACCGGAGTCGGGTATGATGCACAGTATCTACTCAGGGGCGACCGTATGAGCAATCGACTCGGCGAACTGTTGGTCAGGGAAAAACGCATTAGCCTTGAGCAACTTCGAAGCGCGCAAGCTTCTCAGAGAAAAAACGGAGTGAGCCTAGGATACGCGCTCGCAAAGCTGGGCTTTGTTTCCGATCAGGAGATCACGGATTTTCTGAGTCAGCAATACCGCGTCCAGGCGATCAACCTATCCGAGTACGAGATCGACCCGGAAGTCATCAAGCTCATCGGTCAAGACGTCTGTGAACGTCATAAGATCATTCCAGTTTCGCGTGCCGGAGCCTCGCTTATCGTCGCGATGGCAGACCCTTCCAACCTACATGCCATCGACGACATCAAGTTTCTAACCGGATACAACGTCGAGCCTGTGGTCAGCTCGGAAGCTGCCATCACACAGTCGATCGAGAAATACTATGCCTCTCCGGAGATCTCCTACGACGAGATCATGGACGGCTTCGACGAAGAAGAAATTGAAGTCGCAGCGGACGAGGACGACGTCAATATTCTCGACCTCGAGCGGGCTTCCGAAGACGCTCCGGTCGTACGTCTCTGCAACGCGATACTGCTCAACGCGATCAAGAAGAGGGCTTCCGATATCCACGTGGAGCCCTACGAGCGTCAGCTCCGCGTTCGGTATCGGGTCGACGGCGTGCTCCACGAGGAAATGACCCCGCCGCTGAAGCTGAAAAATGCGATCGCCTCACGTCTCAAGATCATGTCCTCATTGGACATCGCCGAACGCAGACTGCCTCAGGATGGGCGGATCAAGCTGAAACTGGGCAAGGGCCGGGAAATGGACTTTCGAGTGTCCTGCCTGCCCACGATTTGGGGCGAAAAGATCGTGTTGCGTCTTCTCGACAAATCCAATTTACAGCTGGACATGGCCAAACTCGGCTTCGAAACCAAACCACTCGAAGATTTCAAGAAGGCCATCCACAACCCTTACGGAATGGTGCTCGTGACCGGTCCAACCGGTTCCGGTAAGACAACGACGCTCTATTCAGCGCTCAGCGAGCTCAATACGCCCGGGACCAATATCAGCACCGCGGAAGACCCGGTCGAGTACAACCTCGGCGGGATCAACCAGGTGCAGCAACATGAAGATATCGGTCTGAACTTCGCAGCGTCCCTTCGATCCTTTCTACGTCAAGACCCGGACATCATCATGGTTGGTGAGATTCGTGATTTTGAAACAGCGGAAATCGCAGTCAAAGCCGCGCTTACGGGTCACATGGTGTTGTCCACCCTGCATACCAACGACGCGCCAAGCACCGTCACCCGACTTCTGAACATGGGTGTCGAACCGTTTCTGGTCACCGCCTCCGTCAACCTCGTGCTCGCCCAGCGACTCGCCCGTCGCATTTGTGACGAGTGCCGGGTCGAGTTTCAGCCTGAGGAGCGCGTATGGCTCGATCTGGGCGTTCGAGAGTCGGACATTCCGGAGATGCGCGCCTACAAGGGAACCGGATGTCGGAACTGCGGAGAAACCGGATATCGGGGCCGCGTCGCCCTCTACGAGGTCATGCCCTTCACCGACCGCCTCAAAGAAATGGTGCTTCAAGGATGCTCTACCGCGGAACTTAAATCGGAAATGATTCGGGGTGGTATCAAGAGTCTCCGCATGAGCGGAATGTCCAAGGTGCAGGAAGGCACGACGACCATCGATGAAATCGTCCGGGTGACCGCTGCCGACCATAGCTGAAATCGCTCGAGTGACCGCCGCCGACCATAGCTAGAGCTCTCTGTCAACTAATCGCAGAACTCATCTCCTCTCAATCAGGCCGTCGACCGAGACTTTAAGTTGGAAAAGCGAGCGTCATAAACGCTTTTCTTTCAGGGATTTGGCGTTTAGGCGCTTCTGTGACCACACGTTTCGTGACGTTACATCGCACGTCGCGTGTTGTGCTTTGGTTCTTCGAGTGATAGATCGATCACCATGCGTATCAGCAACAGCTTTTCCGAAGGTGAAGTCAAGACCTTGGAGTTCATCCTTCAAACCCTGCTCCGAGGCGGCAACCCGAGTGTGGCCACCCGGCAACGCGATTTTGCATCTGTATACCGCAAAGTTCTTAAGATGAAGGAGCGAATCGGGGTACACGAGAAAAAGGCTGAGCTGCAGGAGGTACAGGACAAGAGCAGCACGGGCTCCGAGCTAGGTACCGATGGGCTGAACCAAAACCTGTCAAGCAGTCCTAGTTTGAATGAGGAAGCTCAGATGAATGAAGCCTCAGGTGCCTTTGAGAGTAAGGACGAGGCGCTTCTTTCCGACTCTTCGATAGCCTCCGGCCTTGCCGCCCGACATCAAGGCGCGGTGCTCAACGCACCTCGCTAGTTCTGAATGCCTGGCGAGGGTCTGCCTGGCGAGGGTCTGCCTGGCGAGGGCCTGCTCGGTTAGGGCCTGCCTGGTTAGGGCCTGAACGCTTGGGTGGTCGCAACGGCCGGTCTGTCAATACATCTATCCGCCTTGACGTCCGGACCGCTTCCGTACCATAGCCGCTACCATGCTGGTGATTCGAGGTGGACGCGTTTTAGATCCAGCCTCCGGGCGTGATGAGATCGCAGACGTTCTCGTCGAAAAAGGGCGTATCGTCCGGGTGGGTGTTGGCGCTGCTGCACCGTATTGCGGAGGTGCCGGAGAACACAATCCAGCCCTCGAAATCGTAGACGCGACTTCATGTTGGGTCGTTCCGGGTTTCGTCGACCTTCACGTACACCTGAGAGAGCCGGGCCAAGAATACAAAGAAGACCTTGCCACCGGCCTAGCTGCCGCCGCTGCCGGAGGTTTCACTGCAGTCTGTTCGATGGCGAACACCTCTCCGGTGATCGACAACAGAATGCTGGTGGAACACCTGATCGCCAAATCAGTCGAGCTGTCGGGCCCCAGGCTGTATCCTTTTGGCGCGATTACTCAGGGCCTCGAGGGAGCACAGCTCACCGAGATGGCGGACATGAAAAGAGGCGGTGCAGTCGGCGTGAGTGACGACGGGCGATGCGTGATGAACGCGGCCGTGATGCGTCACGCGATGGAGTATGCACGCACGTTCGACCTGCTGGTGAGTCAACACTGCGAGGATCACACGCTGACGGACGGTTCCCAAATGAACGAGGGCCGAGTCGCAACCCAACTGGGGCTAAGGGGCTGGCCCAGAGAGGCAGAAGACATCATCGTTGCCCGAGACCTCCTCCTGGCCGAGCGGACCGGAGCCCGATATCACGTCGCGCATTTATCCACCAAGGGGGCGGCTCGACTTGTTCGAGAAGCGAAATCACGTGGACTGCAGGTGAGCGCCGAGGTCACGCCGCATCATCTAACGCTTACCGACGAAGCGATCGTTGGATACAACACCCACTGCAAGGTCAATCCTCCCCTGCGCACCGAAGAAGACCGAGCTGCTGTCGTAGAGGCCCTTGCCGATGGAACGATCGACTGCATCGCGACCGACCATGCGCCACATGCACCCCTAGACAAAGACTGCGAGTTTGACGCTGCGGCGGTAGGGGTGGCTGGACTGGAAACCGCGATTTCCGTGTTGCTCTCACTCTGCACGGAAGGCCACCTGACTCCTCTCAGACTCATGGAGTGCCTCAGCACCAACCCGTGCCGGCTTATCCCAGAGATCGAGGGAGGCAGCCTACGAGAAGGTGCCGCCGCAGACATCACGATCCTTCGCCCGGACATTTGCTGGACCGTGAGTCCGGAAGCGCTACGCTCGCGCTCACACAATTCGCCCTGGCTCGGTCAAGAGCTGCAAGGCGTTGTCACCCAGACGCGGGTCGCAGGCGCGACCGTCTACGAGCGAAAGCTATGAGTAAAGCGTATCTCGTCCTCGCGGACGGCACCCGTTTCGAGGGCACAGCTCTCGGCGCGCAAGGTCAGACCATTGGGGAAGCCGTGTTCACCACCGGCATGACCGGCTATCAAGAGGTGATCACGGACCCCAGCTACTGTTCGCAGATCGTGACCATGACGTCGCCCCAGATCGGCAACGTCGGCACCAACGAAGAAGATGACGAAGCCAGTCGACCTTCCCTTGCAGGGTTCGTGATTCACGAATTGTCTCCAGTGGTGAGCAACTGGCGATCAACATCCGATCTTGATGCGTACCTGAAACGGCACGGCATCGTCGGTATTTCCGGAATCGACACCCGCACCCTCACGAGGAAGATTCGCGACGAAGGTGCGCAGATGGCAGCGATTGGAACCGGCGACGCAGCCACGCTGCAGGACATGGCACGGTCCGCACCGAAGATGACAGGACGCAACCTGGCTCAGGAGGTTTCCACGAAAGAATCCTACACGTGGAGCGCAGATTCTGGCCCATGGCGTATCGACCATACAGCACCCGTCGACGGGGTTCGCGGCAACGAGTCTCGTGCGGGGGCAAGAACTCAGTCATCGCAATATCGGGTGGTCGCCATAGACTTCGGGGTCAAACGCAGCATTCTTCGATGCTTGGTGGATCAGGGCTGTGAGGTCACTGTCGTGCCGTGGTCCACATCCGCTGAAGAGATCCTCTCGCTCAGCCCCGACGGAGTATTCCTATCCAATGGCCCAGGGGATCCGGCCGCAGTGCGCCCCGCGGTAACGAACGTCCAGCGGCTCTTGGGTAAGAAACCGATATTCGGCATTTGTCTCGGGCATCAAATCCTATCGCTCGCTCTCGGTGGCTCGAGTTCGAAGCTGAAGTTCGGCCATCGAGGGCTCAACCAGCCGGTCCAAGATGTTCATACCGGAACCGTAGAGGTCACCACGCAGAATCACGGCTTCGTGGTCGATGTCGCGTCGCTTGCGGGAAAGTGCACCATGACCCACGTGCACCTCAACGACGGAACTTGCGAGGGTATCGAACACCGAGAGAGCGGCGCATTCAGCGTTCAATATCACCCAGAGGCAAGCGCGGGCCCCCACGATTCCCGGTATATGTTCGAGAGATTCACCAACCGCATAGAAAAATGGGGCGCGTGAGAGAAACCGGACCCCAATGGTTCGGGCACGAGACGGACTAAGGGGGCGACGGGTTTAGGGTCTCCGTGTGCCGAGCCCACCCTACCCATCTCCCTTCGAAGGCAGCTATGCGGATCGGAGCGCCTGACCGATAAGCGTGTCGCCTCTCATGAGATCGGCCGGGGTGCCCGCCGCTACGATTGCACCTCCTTCATCTCCGGCTTCGGGCCCGAGTTCGACAACCCAGTCCGCGGCCCGAATCACGTCGGGATGATGTTCGACGACTACCAGGCTATCCCCGCGAGACACGAATCTTCGGAGCACCGGAAGTAGCCGATGCACGTCGCCGAGGTGAAGACCGGTGGTGGGCTCGTCGAGCACGAAAAGGCTCCCTGCCGAGCGAACCGAGGAGAGCTCTGCCGTCAACTTCAAGCGTTGAGCCTCCCCTCCTGAAAGCGTGTTCGAAGCTTGACCGAGCTTGAGGTACCCAAGTCCGAGGGCGTCCATGAGCTCGAGTGCGCGATGCACCTGAGGGATGTTTTGAAAGAGTTCGCTCGCAGATCCCGCGTCGAGATCGAGCAGTTCTCCTGCACTGTAACCAAAAAGCCGAACCTCAAGCGTTTCTTTGGAGAGCCTCTGGCCCTGACAGCTTTCGCAAGGCGTCAATACGTCTGGGAGAAAAGCCATTTCCGCTCGAATCACTCCTGCACCCTCACATACTGCGCAGCGTCCCTCTTTGACGTTGAACGAAAATCGAGAAGGCCCATACCCTCTCGCCCGAGCATCCGGAGTCGCTGCATACAGCTTTCGGATCACGTCCCAAATCCCAAGGTAGGTTGCAGGAACCGAGCGAGGCGTACGACCGATGGGACTCTGGTCGATCTCTACGGCTCGGCGAACAAGATCCGCATGGAGGATGCTTCGATAGCTACCCGGGGGCTCTTCGTTGACCAACCCGAGCTCCTGTCGAAGTGCCCTGAGGAGCACGGTTCGAATCAAGGTGCTCTTACCCGATCCGCTGACTCCCGCTACCACCACAAGACGCCCTATCGGGACCCTGAGGTCGACCTCCTTCAAGTTGTGTTGCGATGCTCCGAAAAGTTCAATGCACGGATGATCCGCATCGATGGGCATAGGCGGGCCAACGGGATGCACTGCGCCTAGCCAGGGGCCAGTCACCGAAGACGGATCGGCCTCGATCGACTTGGGCGGGCCCTTTGCCACGAGATACCCGCCATCGCGTCCTCCGGTAGGGCCAATATCGAGAATGTGGTCGGCGCAGCGGATCATATCGGCGTCATGCTCGACGACGACCACCGAGTTCCCCTGTCGGAGCAGGGACCGCAAGGCATCGATCAACCGACCGGTGTCCCGAGGATGCAGACCGATCGTCGGCTCGTCGAGCACGTAGAGCACCCCGGTCAGTCCGCTACCGAGCTGCGCGGAAAGGCGAACGCGCTGCAGTTCTCCACCGCTCAGGGTGGATGCGGTGCGGTCAAGTCCCAGGTAGCCAAGTCCAAGGTCGCCGAGCAGATCCAAACGGCGGACAAGCTCGCTGAGCGGAACATCCCCGATCTCGGCCGCTCGACCCTTCAACTTTAGCGATCGCACCCAAAGAGCTGCTTCTTTCACTGTCTTTGAGAACACTTCATCGATGTGCGCTCCAAAAAAACGCACGCTACGAGCAAGCTCTGAAAGCCTCGTTCCTTCGCAAACTTGACAAGTAGAGCGCTCCTCGCGCGCATTCTTGCCTCGGCCGACTTTACGTAAGAGAACACCGGTACCTTCGCAGGTGACGCAAGCTCCTTGTCGCGTGTTGAATGAAAAGAAACGTGGATCCAGCTCAGGAACACTATCGCCGCAGCTCGGACAGGCCCGCGTGCTCGAAAGCTGGAGCTCCGAGTCTCCCACGATTCGAGCGAAGCCGTTCCCTACCTCAAGCGCCTGTTCCAAGAGCTTACGAATTGCGCTTCGCTTGGCGGTACCCACCGAGACATCGATATCGTGCTCCTTATGCCGTGAGAGCGAGAGATCCGGTGTGAGCTTTAGGGTTTCACCATCGATCTGAGCCTCGACGAACCCCTGCGCCAAAGCCTTCTGAATCAAGGCTCGGTGCCCACCTCGTCGACCTCGCACCAAAGGCGCAAAGACCTTGAGTGAGCGCTTTGCAGAAAAGTTCGATTCGATACGATGCATCATGGCATCGACCGACTGCGCTTCGATCGATACATCACATTTTCGGCAGTAAGGAATCCCGAGCCTGGCCCACAGAAGGCGCAGGTAGTGGGAGATCTCGGTGAGCGTGGCTACCGTCGAGGTCGCCCCTCCTTGAGTCTTGCTTTGCTGCAGGGATACGGAAGGCGGCACCCCATCGACCCGATCGACATCCGGTCGCGGGAGTTGAGGCAGGTACTGACGCGCGTAGGGTGAGAGCGTTTCCAGGTAGCGACGTTGGGCCTCAGCGAAGAGCACGTCAAAAGCGAGGGAGCTCTTACCGCTCCCGCTGGGGCCGGTCACCACGACGAGCTTATTGCGCGGGATATCGGCTTCGAGGTTTTTGAGATTGTGTTCCCTCGCCCCGACGATGGTGATCGACTCCCGTCGCTCGAGTGGCGCAATGGAACCTGCCTTAGCGTGCTGCAGACCTGGCCCGTGCGCGGTGCGGGCAAGCGCCCGTGAAATAAATGGAGCGCTTGGGGCCCGCTCGCCATCTGTTTGCGCCATTTCCCCAGGGGTCCCGTAGCCGCAAACCTCTCCGCCCTCGGGCCCCGCAGCTGGACCCACCTCGATAACGAAATCTGCCTGGGCCGCTACGGCCATATTGTGCTCGACGACCACAACGGTATCGCCTCGATCGACGAGGGATTGAATCGAACCGATCAAGCCCGACATATCGCTCTGATGTAGACCCGCAGTCGGTTCATCGAGGATCACGAGGGCTCCAGGCTTTGCCTTGAGTAGCGCGCCCGTAAGCTTCAGTCGCTGTGCTTCGCCACCCGAGAGGGTGCTCAGTGCTTGTCCCAGACGCAGATAGCCGAGGCCGACCTCCTCCAGCAGCTTTAGTTTGGATACCACGGCTCGCTCACCTTCAAAATGAACGAGGGCTTCAGCCACGGTCAGCTCGAGCAGCTCAGCCGCATGCAGACCCCGGTAGCGAACCCCGAGCACCTGCTCTCCAAAGCGCCGACCTTTGCAGTCCGGACAAGAAAAAGTGACGTCGGCAAGAAACTGCATTTCAACAGTTTCCGATCCTTCGCCTCGACAGGTCTCACACCGGCCTCCTGGCACATTGAATGAAAATGCTCCGGCGGATAGATCAGACTCTAGCGCTGCCTCCTGCTGAGCCAGCAATGTCCGGACCCGATCCCAAATCTTCAGATAGGTCGCAGCGTTGCCTCGCGAAGTTCGGCCAAGGGGGCTCTGGTCTACCCGCAAAACATCAGAAAGCCGATCGACTCCGCAAAGCGATGCAAAGGCAAGACCCTCTTCAACGTCCTCCTTGCCGAGTCGCCTGGCGACAGCTGGGTAGAGCGTTTTTGAGACCAGACTGCTCTTACCCGAACCGCTTACCCCGGTCACGCAGGTAAAACGACCGAGTGGAATTCGCAGTGTCGCTCCCTTGAGATTGTGACCTGTCGCACCGTCAAGCTCGATGTAATCGCCTCCCAGCGCACGCGGCTTTCTCGGTTGAAGCCCGAAGGCGTCTCGCAAAGCTCGACCGGTCGCCGTCTCCTCCTCAGCAAGCTGCGCAGGGGCGCCATCGAATACGACCGTTCCACCTTGCGCTCCTGCCCCGGGACCGAGCTCGACGACACGATCCGAGGAGCGGAGAATCTCTTCGTCGTGTTCGACGACAACCGCAGTATTGCCGCGCAACGTCAAAGTCCGCAGCACCTCGGCAAGACGCCCACGATCACGCGGGTGCAGACCTATGGTGGGCTCATCGAGAACAAACATCGCATCAGTGAGCGATGCGCCAAGTGCGGCGGTGAGTGAAACCCTCTGTGTCTCGCCCCCCGAAAGCGTGCGGGAAGCCCGGTCGAGCGAGAGATAGCCCAATCCCACGGCCTGGAGTACGCTGAGGCGGCTCTTGCACTGATCGAGCAAAGCCTTTGACGCTACAGCAGAATGCCCGTCCGCCGGCAAACGGTCCAGCAAAGCGAGGGCTTCTGACACCGGGAGGGAAAGAAACTCGGGCAGGGATCTGCCCGCAATCTTCCACCACGTCGCCTCGGGTTTGAGCCGTCCTCCGTTGCAGGTGGGACATCGCGTGTACTTTCGATAGCGTGAAAGAAGTACCCGAACGTGCATCTTGTAGGTGCGACTCTCCAGCCAGTCGAACCAGCCCCGAATGCCCCACCATCCCGTCTTGCGCTTGTCTCCGTCGATGAGCCACTTCAGCTGTCGCTCCGAAAACTGCTCCACGGGCAGATCCATCGGAACATCCGCGCGAGAAGCGCCCTTGCGCAGTTCTCTCCGCTCCCAAGCATGCGATGCCCCCGCAAAAGGTCGAATCGCTCCACCTGCAAGAGTCTTGCTGCGGTCAGGGATCACCTTGTCGAGATCCAGTTCGATCGTCCGGCCGAATCCCTTACAGGTCGGACACGCGCCCACCGGACTGTTGAACGAAAAAAGCCCCGGCGTCGCAGGGGCAAATTCACGCTGGCAGGACTCGCAGCGTAAGCGCGCGCTGTAGTGCTTGCGTGATCCATCGGCACTCCAAACGAATGCCGTGGCGGAAGGCCGCTTGAGCGCCGTCTCCAAGACTTCGATCAATCGAGCGCGATCTTCAGAGCGGACCACCGCGCGATCCAGCACCAGTTCGGCCTGCCCCTCGGAGACAACCTTGCTCGGCGGCACTTCATCGACGTCCAAGGTCTTGCCGTCGAGATGCAGCCGGCGATACCCAGAGCGTACCCAGCCGTCACGCAAGGTGAGGTAGTGTTCGGTGCTTCCGACCGCCTCCGGGTAGGTCACCACCACCCGCTTCCCACTCCAATTGGCAAAAAGATCGCTGCTGATGGTCTCAGGCGTGTCTCTTGCGACGCGTTCGCCGCAGCCCGGACATTGAAGCTCAGCCCGGTGAAACCACAGTCCTTTAAGGTAGTCGAGTACGTCGGTCATCGTACCCACAGTCGAACGGCTGGTCCGCACCGGCACGCTCCGATCGACGGCTATCGCTACGGGCACTGGATGTAGCGAATCCATCGGAGGCCGTTCGAGCCGCTCGAGAAACTGACGGGCGTACGCGCTAAAGCTCTCTACGTATCGACGCTGACCCTCAGCGTAAAGCGTACCAAACGCGAGCGAGGATTTGCCGGCTCCAGAGGGACCAGCGATGACAAGAAAGGTTCCAGGTTCGATCGAGAGATCGACCGACTTTAGATTGTGGACGCGTGCACCGCGAAGCGTTGTGACATGCGTGGAGGCGCTATGTTCAGACATGATTTGTGTCGGGCTTTAAGGGGAACTTCGGCATGGCGGCGATCCTGGCGCGTTCTCTCGGCTCCTCGCCTGGGCTGGCCCTTTATCACTCCGCACATATACTGCGCGAGGTGAAATTTAGGGGATCAACCCGTCGACGTTCGTTCGGCGCTGCGCTGCTTTCGACGCTTGTATGGACAGCCGCTGGAGCAAGCGTACGCCCGCCGAATCCGGCCCTCGCGCAGCAGAACACTACCGCAAATACCGCTCGCGAAAACGCGGGTTCCCTGGGCGAGCCGATTCGTCGAGGCCTCAGTTCAAATCCCGATACCTCGCCGCCGGAGATCGAAGAACTGCCGCAAGTTCCTCCACCTCCGAACTCCACAACGTCTCCTCCCGGCGCCTACAGCAGTCCAGATTTGCTCCGATTGGAAACGAGATATCCCCGAGCCCGCCCTCGAGAAAGACTGCGCGCCGACGACCCCTCACTCGAAGTCCCCGCGAGCATCGCAACGCGAATTCGAGCGCTCGACACAAACCTAAGCATTCTCGCTACCCGAGGCGGAAACGGCGTGGTCGACGGGGTCCTGTCTATTTTATCCGGAGCCCTCTCGATCACTTTGGGCGTGTTTGTCGAAGACGATCTTTTGGGCCCCTACCTCTATCTTTGGGGCAGCGCGAACGTGGCTCGAGGCGTGGTCGACATCGTGCTCACCCCAAACGTATCTGAAGCGTCGATCAAGTTTGCCCATATGCCGATGGAAACCGCAGCCGACATTCGGTCTCGTCTCCTGTTTGGTGAATCGTCGCTAAGGGAAATCGCAAAGGCCAATCGCATCGCCCGCATTCTCGACGCCAGCCTCAATGTGGGCGTTGGTCTCGCAGTGATCCCGATGTACCTCATCCCAAATGATTTTGAGGTCGATACTCCCTTTGATTATTTTGTGCTGATCGGCTCCGGGATCTCGGTGATCAGCGGAGCGATCAACTTGGTGAGGCGTTCTGAAGCGGAGCGACGCTGGGCCGCCTACCAAGATCTCCGTGCCCGGCTACAGCAGAGGTCGGCAGCGGGCAGGAGGGGCGCCACCGATCTGGGATTGATTCCGAACAGAAAAGGCGCTTTGGTCACGCTGCAAAGGAGATTCTGATCGCATGACGGGTGGAGCGGGTGGAGGCGCTCGGACACGCTGAAAGTCAAAAAACGCTGCGTGCTGGGGACTTGGCGGTTCACGCAAGAGCACCGACAGCGCATCAGGGTCAAAACGCGCGTTTAGGGGCACACGTCTTCAGGGGCACACGTCCGCAAAATCTTGCTGCAGCATCACGTCCAGGTCGCCTGACACGAGCACAGGAGCATCGAAACCCGTGCAGTCCGTGAGCGTGAGCAAGAACGACGCATTGACGCGAGCAAGATTGTCGGCGTTCTCGCTCAGGCCGATCTCGATCTGCTCGAACTCGAAGGTGCCGCTTGCGCCGAGGCAGTTTCCATACGCGACAGCAGAACCTTTGGCGTCGCTTGCCTGAAGAATGAGTTCGGGAGCGACCGGATCATCGGGGTCTCCATTGATCTGGGTGAAGCCGAACTGGACGATCGTGTTGTTTACGGCCTCCTCTTCAAACCGAACCTCGAATCGATCTCCCTGAGAGACTTCACAACCGGCTTCGGTGAGGACGATGAGGACGGTCGGAACGTCGCATCGGTTTCTATCCCAGGTCGCAAACGCGGAGCGCACCTGCACATCAGCCGGCCGATTCCCTGAGAAGTCGAGCTGGACTGCGTTGTCTTGGCTAAGCGGATCTACCGCGATGCACCCCGGTATGGACCCATCGCTCGAATCCGCCTGGATGCCGGTATCTTCATCGCCCCCGGCATCCGAGGCTCCGTCCGAAGCGCTGTCTCTGCCCCCGCCGCCGGCTCCACCAACACCGCCGCCTCCTTCGAGCGCGGCAGGAGAAGAATCGTCTTCGGAGCAGCCAATTCCACCAAGGAAGCCAACACTCAGCAGGACGGTGCTCGATAAAAGCCATCGAATCGCTAAGGTTGAGCGCTGCCCCATCGGCAGCAGACTAGCTCGAAGCGGAGTTGAGAGCGACCCTAGCGATCGGACTGCACTGCACTGCACTGCACTAAGGGCGACCCCAGCGGCGACGCAGCGTCCACTCGACGGTGAGAAGCACTCCAAAGAAAAGGAGCATCTCAAAAGAGCGAAAGGGAGCCACCCGCAGCTGCTTCACGTGGGTTACCCTTTTTGTGTTGAGGCTGCGAAGCGGACCGACCGACCGCCAGTCCGAAAAAAAGTCGCCTCCGGTCTCGAGTGAAAGCTGCTTCAGGACATCTGGACGCGCCTCCGGATCGGCAAGCTCATCACCTCCCAATTCCACTACAAACCATTCTTCACCCAGAGTGCGCCACCGCCTCCCTCGCTGGACCTCAGCGATCACTCGATATCCTCCAGCTTCACTGGGAGCCGGGAACTCCGCGTGCAGTCTGCCTTCACGATCAGAGGAGACCATAAGCGTCTTCTGAAGCGCCCCGGATCCGTCCTCAACCGAGAGGCGAATCTGCCCGCTCACAATCGGAAGGTAGCGCTCGTCCCTGAGCCGAGCCGAAACACGAACCGTGCTGCCTATGCCGTAGCGTTCTCGATGGGTGGTGATTTGGGAAGGCTCGAGCGCCGGATCGCGGGCAAGCCAGCGCAAAGCTCGATCCCAAAACCGATCGTATAGGGAGGCGTCGCCAAGCAATCCTCCGGTCGTGATCCCCCAACGCCAGGAAGAGTCGATCGCCAACGCGAGGGTGCGCCCTCGTTCGTAGGTGCCGAGTACGAGCACCGGCATGGGCGCTCCAGTTTCATCATTTCGGTTCGGGTGCACGAGGAGCGCCTGGGAACTCTCAAGCCCCTGTGCGATCACGTTGACGCCGTGAGCCGGAGCGAGCGAGCCCCACAGTGCTTCGTTGGAGATTGCGTCTCGCTGCAGCTCCACGATCGGGTGCGCGGCAAATTCGGTAGAGGGCTTGGGCCGGAAGCGACGGGAATCGAGCAGATGTTCGGATGCCGCATCGGAACTTGGCAGACGAACGGGCAGGATCTCCGCGACGGGCGTACCGCCGTATCCGCCGGAGGCAAACGATTGCTCGCCGCCGATCATGGCAAAAGCGCCGCCTCGCCGTACGTAGTTCCGAATCTGCGGCAGGTACATGGCCATCTGGTACGGGCCGTAGTCGAAATTCTGGAACACGATCACGTCGAAACTGCCGAGATGCTCACGGAAGAGCTCGTCGGTTGGAAAAGGGATCAATGCGAGCTGCTCGGGGGCAGCCATTGTGAGATCGCTTCCGGTTCGCAAGATAAAAAAGGAGATCAGATCGATCGCCGGATCCCGCTTTAGGAACGCTCGCAAAAAGCGTACGTCCCAACTCGGTCGGCCTGCCACCAGCAAAACCCTCAGCCTGTCCCGCAAGACACGAATCAGAACGTAGCGTTCGTTGTTCTCGGGCACTGAATCCTCTGGCGTCAGGCCGAGGGTTAGACGGTATACGTTTCTACCGAGGGTTTGAGGCACGAAAGGAAGCTCGACGGTGCCTTCACCAAGAGCGTTCAAAGGAACCTGGGTTTCGCGAAGCACCTCCTCACCCAAACGAAGTGTCAACGGAATCGTTGAGCGACTCGGCTGAGCAGAACGAACGGTAACGCGCAGCACCCCCTCCTGTCGTAGAAAGCCTATGGGGTCCGCATCAACGCTCCGAATGGAGTCGTCATTCAACACTTCGTCTCCCCCGACGGATACCGTATGGATACGCACGCCATAATCGCGAAGCGACTGCGCAGCCTCGAGCGCTGCTGCGTCCGAACCATCGCTCACGACCAGCACCGCGCCGAGAGAACGGTCCACATCCTCATCGAGCACCGAGCGGATGGAAGCCGTCAGATCGGTGCGGTCCCTAAGATTCACCTGAGAATCTACCAGCTCCGCGCGCGAGATCGGAACAGCTTCGTCGCCGAAGGCGTACAGCGGCGCTGCGAAACCTTCTTTGCCCATCGCACGCGCCGCCGCTTCAACCGCGTCCAAACGAACTCCACTTCGGTAGCCGACAGTCATCGATCGGGAGTGATCGAAGAGTACCGCCAGCTGACCCTTCATGGCCGAAACCTGTGGTTCAAACCAACTCGGCTGAAGCGCGATTAAGGCACCGATCAAAGCCGTTGCAGTCCGCAAGAAACGAAGGATGTGTCTGCGCCGAACGGGCTCTACGACCGAGAGCTCTCTCCAACCGGACACCAAAACAAAGACGCACCCGAGGACGATGAGGATCGCAAACGGGATCGGCACCCCCCATTGAAACAAGGCTCCGGACAAGATCTAGCTCGTCATCCAAGCGTGCTTGGGCGCGCAGACCGCAGTCCCATGCGAAGCGGGCAGCCGATGTGGGTCTGGGTTCAACACAAACTCATCGCCCGCGTCCACCTCCTCGGCGGCGCAGAATAAAGGGAACGTGAACCTGGTCGTCTTTGTAGTCGAGACAAAGTGCATACATCACGAGGTTCACTCCGAGACGGTAGGCGTATTCTCGCTGTTGCGCGCCGCCAGGTCGTACGTCGTGTAGAAAGGTCCCAAGATTGTCGCGTGCCCATGCGCCTGCAAGATCGTGCCGAGAATAGACCAAGCTGACGCGTCCCGACCGCTCGAGCACCTCGAGATAATCCGGGCCTTCGGTCCTGCCCAGGGGACGCTCCAGCAAATAGAAGGAACGGTAGATCGTATGCGTTGCGGACAGCCGATTCAGTCTTCGATCTGGAAAAGCACGGGAGAGCAAACGTCGTACGGCTCGGTCGAATCCTCCTCGCTCGGGAGCCACATCGTCGATAAGGACAAATCCTCCGAACTCCACAAAACGTCTCAGCCCGGTCACGTGGGCTTCTGCCAGAGGAGGAAACTCCTGATCCCCTCCGAAGTATAAAAATGGCGAGTCGAACACCCGAGGATCGTCCAGACGGACCGTCGTCGGTTGAAGGAGCGTTTCTACGCTGGTTCTTTTCCGCACCTCCCAGGCAAGGCGCCGGCGCGCTGTCGGCCTAGGTTCACTTTCGCGTCCAGGCAGAAGAACGCCTCGAAGATCAACCGAAGTACCCTCTCCTATCGCGGCAGCGGTAGGCAGGGTACCCGCCCGAAAAACCAAGGCGAGCCCGAGTAGAACTAGAGGAGCGGTCAAGAGAACTCGAAACATGAAACGCGACCGTACTAGACTCGAACGACGTCTCCCTCGAAATAGCTGGGAGGTGTGCGCGGAATCCGAACTCTCTCGTCGATGAGACCGGCAAACGAGCCGCTCACGCGAAGCTAGAGATACGCCTTAGGCGTCTCGGGTCTCGATGGGCTGCAGCGCTCGATCGGTCTGTCCCACCCAGATTTGACTGGGCCGAAAGATCCGATTGTCGTCGAGCTGCTCGAGTAGATGGGCTAGCCAACCGGAAACTCGAGCGATCGCGAATACCGGGGTAAAAAGGTCGGTCGGAATGCCCAATTTTTCGTAAACGATTCCACTGTAGAAGTCGACGTTGGGAAAGATTCCCTTGTGCCCCACCAGTTCACGCATCTGCTGCTCCAGACGGAGTGCGGTCCCATACACCGGCGTGTGGCCGTGCTTGTCAAAAAGAGACGTCGCAAGATTTTGCAGAATGGTCGCCCGAGGATCTTTGACCTTGTACTCACGGTGCCCAAACCCAGATATTTTTTCCTTGCGCGCAAGTCTGTCCGTCGCCCAACTGCGGATGCCCTCGTCTGAATCGTCTTCAATACTTCGAAGCATCTCCAGCACCCGCTCGTTGGCCCCACCGTGCAAGGGACCCGCAAGCGCCCCGATTGCGGAAGCGACAACCGCATAGGGATCCGCCAGCGTGGAACCGGTCACGCGCGCTGCGAAGGTCGAGGCGTTCATCGAGTGTTCTGCGTGGAGAATGAGGGCTACGTCGAAGACCCGGGCAGAAAGTTCCGTCGGGGTCTCTCCGGTGAGCATGTAGAGAAAATTAGCTGCATGGTTTAGGTCGCGCCTCGGCTGAATTGGTTCGTCCCCTTGCCGAATGCGGTGCCAAGCAGCGACTACCGTAGGCACTTTAGCAAC
This sequence comes from Myxococcota bacterium, assembly GCA_039030515.1. Taxonomy (GTDB): domain Bacteria; phylum Myxococcota_A; class Polyangia; order Polyangiales; family Houyiibacteriaceae; genus JBCCEA01. Next base: position 153,733 of record JBCCEA010000004.1, read on the forward strand.
GAGGCGGACCGCTGAGAGACGACGAAAACTGAGATCCTCTACGTGGTCACCCGGGTAGAACATACCCATCGTAGCCACCGCCGCCGTCAACGCGTCCATAGGGTGTCCGCTCTCGGGAAGATGTTTAAGCACATCGACGATGCGAAACTTCAAACGGCGTTCGTTGGCCAGTCGAGCCTTGAACTCAGAAAGCTCGGCTGCGTTAGGTAGCGTTCCGAAGAGAAGCAGACGAATCACTTCTTCATACGTGCAAGTCTCTGCAAGGGACTCGATACTGTAACCGCGGTACTGTAGTTTCCCTGATTTTCCGTCGAGATAGCAAACACCCGAGCGTGCAGCAGGAACCCCCGCCAAGCCCGGTGCGTAAGCAGCTGTATCGGCCATAGAACCCTCATTCGTGATGGTGGAATCAGACGCAATCTGTGCATAGATAGCTGATGCGTCCATTGAGAACGTCGCGTCGCCGCGCGGACCCTTTACTAGACTTACTACCTGCTTGGACTTTTGGCCACCAAAGGAGCGAGTTTGCGAGCCAAATTACGCGCTACTTCCGAAAGGCGTGCGTGAAGCACCAGGTCAGCAACAGGCGCGACCAACCTTGCATCGCGCGACCATCGGGAACTTGGCAAACCCTCGGAAAGAACCACCGTCGTCCCGGGCGTCCGCACAAGGGCAGGTGCTCCGCCAATCCCGATGACGCCTCTGTCCGAACCGGACTCGGCGAACCCTAGCTCCACAAAAGATGAAAACGCCTCATCCACCCTGTCCTGACCAAAGGTGAACCTGGGAAGAGAGTCTCCCCAAAGTTCGATCTGGTCGCGGTGGAACGCATCGGGATTCGGATCCGCTTCGCAAACGACCAAGCTCATCTCGACGTTCCGATGGCGAAGAGCGTCCCTTAGGCAGAAGGCAAACCCACATGTTTGCCGACCGTTGCCTGCGGGCGCAAGCACCAGCGATGGAACCGCAAGCGGGGGGCGCGAGGCGAGGCGAGAAAAGTAAAACGGTTCCGATATCCCTGCGGGCGAAAGAAGAGAACGCCCCTTGGAGCTCATCCCCTCTCTACCTCGAGCCCGTCCGACTCCCAGTGAAGAAAGCCTCCCGCTAGAAACGCAACTTCGGCGCCGTCTGCCCGCATCCGTTCCGCAAGATCCCGCGCCTCGTCGGAGGTTCGCCCGTACAGTACGAGGAGTCTGCCGTCTTTTTCCTGAAGCTCGCCCAGTCTCGTCTCTATTTCGGAGTGCGGCACGTTTGTCGCAGTCGGAATGCGGTAGCGGGCGAAGGTACCCGCATCCCTCAGGTCCACGACACGAACGCGGCCCGTGCGAAGCAGCTCGGCCAGGTCCTTCGGTTTGAGCTCGTCAGCCGAGGCCGGAAGCACCGGCTCCACCAGAGCAAGCAGCCCGGGCTTGTCGAGCAGACCCATATGCTGTCCGACGGGTCGCCCGTCTTTGAAAACGACCAACATCGGTATCGACTGCACGCCGAAGCTCTGAGCGATCATCGGCGAACGTTCGACGTCGACCTTGCAGACCTTCAGTTTACCTTCGAGATCCCGTGCAACTTCTTCAACGATAGGTGCGAGCTGCTTACACGGCCCACACCAATCCGCGTAAAGATCGATAAGCACGGGCAGCTCTGAGCGGAGCACATCGGTTTCGAAGGTTGAGTCTCTAACGCTTACAACGGTCATCTGTCAGTCGCTCCTAGAGTTCGCAGGTTCCTAAAACGATAGCCACGCTCGCGCTTGTGCCAAGCCTCGTCGCCCCAGCGTGTACCATCGCATCCGCCTGAGCGGCATCCCGAATACCTCCGGAGGCCTTGATACCCATCTCATCGCCAACCGCGCGTCGCATCGCTGCAACCGCGTCCAAAGTGGCCCCGACCGAGCCACCGAACCCGGTAGAGGTCTTCACAAATTCGGCGCCAGCCGCCTTGGAGAGAGCGCACGCAATGACGAGTTGGTCGCCCTGCAGTGCGCCTGTCTCGAGGATCACCTTGACCGTATGCCCTCGACTGGCCTGGACCACGGCTTCGACATCTCGATAGACATACGCAAAGTCTCGATCGCAAAGCGGTCCTCGACCGAGAACCATATCGACCTCGGTAGCGCCCTGTTCGATCGCCTCTGCTGCTTCGAACGCCTTGGCCTGAACACTCGCAGTGCCAAGGGGAAACCCCACCACCGCGGTGAGACCCACTGTTGAGCCCTCTAATTGCTGCGCGCAAAACGGAACATGAGCCGAACTGACGCAAACGGTGGCAAACCCGTACTCGAGCGCCTCTCTGCAAAGCGATTGAACATCGCTTTGACGCGCTTCTGGATGAAGCAAGGTGTGATCGATGCGTTCCGCAAGGTCCTGGCGAAAAGTCGGCGTTCGCCGAACAGTATGAGGAGCGACAAGGCCCTCGTCGGTTGCGTCCATCTGCGACCCCATCACAGGACCATAGCGTCCAGTTCGTCTCAGATCGAGTTTGGTTGCTCTGCAAACGTTCGATGCCTGGGTGGCCTCATCTACCGGGGTTTGGTCGCTCCACAGCCTGAAATATCCTCAACTTCGCGTGATCCACCTGCTAGGGTGCGATTCGATTGAGCGAGTAATGGATGCGACGTGCGAACGATGCGGCACGAAACACGAGTTTGACGAGACGCTCGTTTCGGATCGCGGCACCTCGGTGAGGTGCTCTAATTGTGATCATCTGTTTCGCGTATTCCGTCCGCCTGGGGAGAGGACTACGGAAGCCTGGACGATCGTTCGGAGCCACGGAATTGAAGTCGCTATCGATTCGCTAAAAGACCTCCAAATTCGAATCGCTCGCGGCCTTCTCTCAACCGACGATCGAATCCGGCAGGGTCGACGACCAGACCGTCGACTTGGAGACATGGTTGAGTTCCAGACCTTTTTCGAGGCGGCGGAGGCCGTGAAGTGCATCGAGGCAGAACCAGCCCATGGCGAATCAGAAACACCCACCCTTACCGGCGTAGGTCGCGTCGGGGCTCGAAGGGGTCGCCTGAGTGCCGAACCTTCCGGCCAAGCTCCGGTGGAGCGCCAGAGGATGAACGCCAACCTGAGTACCGAACCTGCCGGCCAAGCTCCGGTGGAGGAACGATCGAAGGCTCGAGCCCCTCAACTCGATCTTGAAGTACCCGAGCTTCCAGTGCGTCGAAACCATGTCGGAACCGCAATGATGGTGCTGCTGCTCCTAGGTGGTTCGACCGCGTATCTATACGGCGCGTCTGAGCGTCATCCAGGTGCAGAGCGACTCTCGGAGATCTCCGAGCAGGCCGCGCGACACGAGGCGAAAGCGCTGCCGGAAGCGGCACTGCAAGAGGCAGAGGCGAACGCTGCGGCGCCGCAGGATGCGGCGGAGTCGGAAGCTGCGGCACCGGCGGAAGCTGCGGCACCGGCGGAAGCTGCGGCACCGGCAACATTCGAGGTTGAGTCTGAAACCCCGTCGCAACCGGCAAAGAGACCGTTAATAGCGGCCGGCCCAGCACCGCTCGTGGAAGCTTTGGAGTCCACTCCGTCCGAAGAAGCATCCGGGGGCGCTCCTCCGGATGGGAAGGACTATCGATACTATAAGCGACGCGCTCAAGCCCTGCTCGAGGCCGGTCAGCCCAATGCGGCAAAGGCCTACTTCGAGGCAGCCCTCCGCGAGCGTCCGGGTGCAGCTGAGGCACTCACCGGGATGGGATTTGTGGCTTTCGGTACTGGGGATGCACGCTCGGCGGCACGCTACTTCGAGTCCGCCTCAAGAACCGGTTATACCGACGCGTACGTGGGTTTAGGTCACGCCTACCTACGTCTAGGCGATCAGCAAGCCGCGCTTCGGGCCTATCGAGACTACATCGACCGACGGCCCACCGGCCCCCATGCGACGCTCGCTCAGAGACGAATTGAAAGCCTGACAGCACTGCCGAGTGAGCCGGAGGCAGCAATACCGATGGGTACAGCCACGTCGAGCAACCCAGCCACGTCGAGCAACCCAGCCACGTCGAGCAACCCAGCCACGTCGAGCAACCCAGCCACGTCGAGCAACCCAGCCACGTCGAGCAACCCAGC
>JBCCEA010000005.1:0-154779 GCA_039030515.1 Myxococcota bacterium
CGAACCCTCAGACGCTGCCGAACCCTCAGACGCTGCCGAACCCTCAGACGCTGCCGAACCCTCAGACGCTGCCGAACCCTCAGACGCTGCCGAACCCTCAGACGCTGCCGAACCCTCAGACGCTGCCGAACCCTCAGACGCAGCACGAGATGCTCTCCGCTAAAACGCCAGACAGCCCGGTTCCCTTTATCTAGGACTTGAAGCTGCGTGTAGAGTTCGTCGGTCTTTTCTAACAAACGTGGCCAGGCTCTCGCTCATTCGCCGTTGGGTTTGGGGCCAAACGCTCGGCCTACCCAAGACATGCGGAAGAAGATGTTCGTGCTCGAAGCCACTGCAAACGGCTCGTTCCCTTGCTGGACTGCGAACAGGTTGAAGCCTAGCCCGAGAGAGAATAAGCGGTTCAACACAAGTGCGCTTGTGCCTGTTCCTCGAAAAGTGCTCCGGTTTTCGTCTCCAATTCCAGCCAGGAACCAGTCCGCAGAGAAGGCCAACTCAATGCGCTTGTCGCCAGACTCCAAAACATTCCAGGTAGCGAGCTGCAGCTGGGTACCCAGACCAGGCAGAACGTCCCGATTTGGATCAAGCGCCTCCAGTTCAAAGCCGCCATGCACCCGGAAGTTTAGATACTCTGTGAGTGCAAAATAAAGCCCAACCGTGGGTCGCAAAAGCAAATGGCGGAAAGAGCTCTCGGCAGGCACAGAAAGCTCTGTTTCTATGTATCCCTCGAAGAAAGGCTCTGGAGAATAAAACTTAGGAGAATCTTCACGTAGTCCGCGCCATCGAGCGTTGGTTCGCATAGAGGTGATGTCGAGCGCTTCCTCAAAGTCACCTTCGACTCGAGTCGTTCTATAGAGCACACGAAGATCGCCATTCCATCCCCAAACGTCGTCCAAAGCTTCCCAGCGAAAATTGTGATCGATACCAAAGGTGGCTGTTTCGTCAGTAGTGAATTGAGAATCACTGTAGTCCGCGGAGTTGTTCACGCTATTGGCGGAGAAGCTTAGGTCACTATCGAAATTAAGATTCCATACGGGAATGGAATGCATGTCGGGCAGCGCATCACGCGGATCGCCGCTCCCTGGTTTCGAAAGATGCTCCATGATCAGATCTCGCAATGAGGGATGGGCGTTTCGCCACGAAAGTTCGTCTCGAAAGAGCCCCTCTCCTCCCCTTGCCAGATAACGTACCGTGACCAGTCGATAGCGTCCGCGGGGCAAAACATCACGACCGTTCACCTTCACCACACCCGACTCTACCGACACGCCGCGTAAGCGAATTCGCGGCTGATCCACTCGCTTCACAAAGGTCGTGAGCCAGGCTCCGCTGACTGTGGTCACTTTTAGGGGTAAGTCTTGATCGAGCGCGAGGTACAAATCGCTTGCGGTCAATGAGTCAAGGTGGGCAGGAGACCAACCGGGATCCACCGCGTTCACGTGAAGCGCACTGACCTCAGCAAGCGTCTCCATGCGCATCAAGTCTCCGAGCATCGTGAGCAGGTCCTCGACATCAAGGGGACGAGAAAGCGCTCCTGCAGCCAGTTCCAGTCCCCACTGAGCACAATACCGATCGCCGATCGCTTGGATGTAGTCGACGATTGGCGCTGCGGGACGTGAGGACGGCGCCAGGGGCTCCGCGATCACGTCGAGACGGGGGAACGCCGAACCGATGACTCCGAGTGCGGGTAGCGCACGTACCGTGAGCGTCACCGCTTGTCCTGGAGCCGCTGCTACGATGCCCGGACGAACACCCGGAGGCCTCGCAAAGAGAAGCTCATTGCCGCCACCCGCCACCGCCAAGATATCCGGCTTGTCTTCATCGGAGAGTTCCGAAAGGGCAAAAGCTCGAGCGACCGCCTCTGAACCGTGCCCATCATCGAGTGCCGCGATCACCAGACTCGCCCCGAGACTGCGGGCAGACCGAACCCCGGCCGCGAGCGCTTCTGCCACCGGACTGAGACGCAAGCCAGCCGCGTTGGTGGGCGAAATTCGCTGGAGCGCGGCGGGCCCTACGAAGGACAAAAAAGCCACCCGACGATCTGCAACGCGATGCATCGACACTCCGTCGCTCGCGTCTACAACCACATCACAAACGCTTTGACCTTCACCCTCGCAATGAAGGTTGCTCAACACTACCGGAACCCCCTTGTTCTTTAGAATCTCGAGCACACGCAGCGTCGGATCCCGAGGCGCTCCGAGGTCATCTTCACCAAGGGCCAGCGCTAGGTAGCCGAGTCGACGGATGAGCTGAGCCACCGCCCGCGGATCTCGCTCTGCTCCGAAGCGGGCTGCGCCGTGAGGACCGAGCAGGCCCCCGGTATCAAAAACAAAAGGCTCGTCGCGTTGCACCGCAGCTTCTAAAACACTTGCTCCGTAGCGAGCAAAGGGCGCTGGTGTGAGCGTTTCTCCGTGACGACACACCGGATCGGCAAAACGACCTCGCACCCCAGAACTCATGACGATTCGAACCGTCGGACTCGAGGCAAAGTAAGGCGACTGTCCCTCAGCTGAAGACAGGAGACCTATCCAGACCAAAATCGCGATTCGAAACACGCTGAGCTTCTGAGATCCCATTCAGCTCTGGATATACCTACTGATGAGGCCGCCACTGCAACATTCCAGCATTCGCGCGATGTGGCGAAGACAGCGGCGCACCCCCGTGAGTGGCATTATTGCTGAGAGCCTCTAAGCTGTAGACGGCTATGAACTATACCCATGTCGATTCCGATCGACGCGCTCGACGTTTCTACTCTGAGCATCGGTCGCCGGTATCGAGCGAAGCGCCTGGACACATACAGTATCGGGTACTCAATTCCGCAGAACTTCTCGGGCTTCACCGCGGGAAAAGAGCGTTCGCCCATGAAATACTGACCGGCCTTGCAGGCGCTCCGAAACGACTTGCATCCAAGTATTTTTACGACGACACCGGTAGTCGCCTTTTTCGGCAGATTATGACTCTGCCCGAATATTACCTCACAAGGTGCGAGCAAGAGATTCTCTGCGAGTACGGGGCAGACATCCTTGGGCACTTGCGGGGACGCTCGGTGAATCTGGTAGATCTCGGGGCTGGCGACGGGACAAAGACCCTGCTCATCGCCGATCGCGCCTCCGAAGCCGACGTCGACCTGCGGTATGTGCCTATCGACATCTCCAAAGGAGCCATGGAAGGGCTGATCGAGCGAGTCGAGCAGACCCGACCCGGGCTACGCTGCTGTGGACTGGTATCCGAGTACATCGACGGCGTGCATTGGTTGGGCGCCCAACAGGACTCTCGTGCCCACCTGGTACTTCTTCTCGGATCGAATATCGGTAACTTCGATCGTGCTCAGTCCCGCGACTTTTTAAGGCGCCTATGGAGCGCGATGCGAGACCAAGACTATCTCCTCGTCGGGTTCGATCTGAAAAAGGATATCGATCTGATGCTGCGCGCCTATAACGATGACCAAGGCATCACCCGAGCTTTTAATCTCAATCTTCTCGAGCGGATCAACCGAGAGCTCGGCGGCCATTTTGACCCTGAGAAGTTTCAGCATTTCGCGCCTTACAACATCCATACCGGCGCCATGGAGAGCTACCTGGTCAGCGTGGAGGCTCAGGAGGTCTTCGTCGAAGCCTTGGAGCAGAAGTTCGAGTTCGCTCCGTGGGAACCGATCCAAACCGAGTGCTCCTACAAATTTCTCATGAGCGACGTAGAAAGCCTCGCTCGAGAGACCGGATTTTCGATCGTCTCAAACTACTATGATCGCAAGGGATGGTTCGTGAATTCGCTATGGCGCGTGGTCAAATCCAAGACTCCGTAAGCGATCTTGGTACCGTGGGCGACTTGGTACCGTGGGCGACTTGGTACCGTGGGCGACTTGGTACCGTGGGCGACTTGGTACCGGGAGAGACGCGGTGAGCCTATGCGGTCAGGTTCTACGCTTTACCTGGTGAGGTTTCGAGCGACCGGCTGGTACGGGTGGGCATGATACCTGGGAAGCGGCGCACACTCGATTGCGACCCTCATTTTTGGCGGCATAAAGCGCTTCATCTGCCCGAGCCAGTAGGGAACTCGGTGTTTCGTCCGCTTGGCTTTCGGCCGCACCGATGGAGATCGTTACCGGGGGAAGCTGAGTTCCGTCTGGGAGCTGCAATACGGTCGCTGCAACGCATCCGCGAACTCGATCCCCTCCGCGCAGTGCTCCCTCGATCGTGGTGCCCGGAAGCAAAATCGTAAACTCTTCACCGCCATAACGCGCCACTCTATCGGTCGGGCGTACGGAAGACTGCAGTACCTGGGAGACGGTGTGCAGTACAAAGTCTCCAGACTGGTGACCGTGGGTATCGTTGAATGCCTTGAAGTGATCCACATCGATCATCAACACCGACAAAGCGTCTCCATCGTGCCGGGAACGTTTCAGCTGTCGAGGCAGCATTTCGTCAAGCCAGCGACGGTTGTGGAGTCCGGTCAACGCGTCGACCACCGCAGACTGTCGATACTCTTGCTGCAGCTGACGACTCAGAGTGACCGCTTGGTTTCCGCCCCTCAAACGACGCGCAAGGAGCTTCAGGGTATTTCGGGCCACCGCACTGGACGACTCCACGAGACGCCAAAAATGGGCATCGGATAGCTCAAGCAAACGGCAGGCATCTCCCGCTACCACGAAGGCCGACCGCGCTCGCTGATCGATGATGGAGAGCTCCCCGACGCACTCACCGATGCCTAGAGATGCAACCGGCTCAGCGTTCAGGGAGCCAACGTGAACGCGAAGTATCCCCTGGAGCACGATATACATTCGCCCTTCGCAAGGACCGGGCTCGATCAATACCGTTTCCGATTCAAGTTCGATGATCGGACAGCTTCGAACCACGTCAGAGATTTCGCCGAAATCAACTCCCTGAAAGAGGGCGAGTTGGGTCGCTGTGTCCGCCGTCAGCGCACGCTGAATCACGAGCAGAGCATATCATGCCATTTATCGTCGCGATCCATTCTCACCTGAAAGACACACCTTGGACAGCGCTTGGACTCTATCTTAGACACGCCTTAGACTGATCAATATACGTAATTTAAATTACATATAAATATGACTCAAAAGCACCCCCACAGCGAGAAATCGAAATCCAACGAGATTTTTTCCATATAAACGAAAAATTACATGCATTTTTTTGCCGAAAGCAGAGTGATTCCGCAGTAGGCCGATGAGATCGCGACGAATTGCATCGCCTCTGGTAGCTCGATTGAATCCACGAATATGGGCGATCTGCATCAAGGATTCATTGCACGACCGAAGTGTGCAAAGACCGAACACTGCTCCATACAGAATGTCATTACTTTGCGCACACGATATATGGTATGTTTCACCTAGTGGCAGTGCAGTACGTAGCATCACAAGGCGTTTCCTTTGTGACACCTCTGCATTCACGCCATCGCGGCGCGCGACCCCTCCGCTGCAACTGGTGGAAACGAGTGGTCTTTCTCGGGGAGATTTTCGAGCTGGGGATTTCCCCTTGACAGGATCGCTCCATCAGTCGAAGAAGGGGCCTCACCCCACGGGTGGTGGTGGCTCGGGTCGGGCTGACGCTACCCATTGTGGAGGAGTTGCTGCCAACAAGGGGACAGCCTGGGGATGGATTGGGGAAAAATCCAAACCCGGTGTGGGGAACTGTTGTCTTTGTGGCTGGAGGTCTATGTCGTGGCACTAGATATTCGTGGACGGGAAATCAGCGTGAACGAAGGCGTGAGCCAAGGAAAAAAACAGACGGGACGGAAGAACACTGCGGGCGGTCTGCACTACTCGAGGTTGCTCACCCGTCCGCGGGAAAATCCACTGGAGACCGTCACCTATGAACTTCGAAATAGCGTGATCACCAACCCAGACGGCTCGGTGGTGTTCGAAATGAACGGGGCCGAAGTCCCGGAGCAGTGGTCTCAACTTGCGACCGACATCGCTATCTCCAAATATTTTCGAAAAGCTGGGCTTCACGGAGACCCGCAGAAAAGCGAACGCAGCGTACGCGATCTTGTATTTCGAGTCGCCCACACCATTCGCGAAGCGGGAGAGACCTTTGGTGGATATTTCGCCAGCGCAGAAGATGCGGACAACTTCGAAGCGGAGCTCACGCACCTGCTCGTGCACCAGAAGGCTGCGTTTAATTCACCGGTGTGGTTCAACTGCGGCCTCTACCACCGCTACGGAATTCAAGGGGCCGCCGGCAACTATGCCTGGAACCCGGAAACCGATGCGATCGGAGCGATCGACAACGCATACGCACGTCCTCAGTGTTCGGCGTGTTTTATTCAGTCGGTCGATGACGACCTGATGGCGGTCTACGAGCTCGTTCGTTCCGAAGCCCGCCTGTTTAAATACGGTTCAGGCACCGGAACCAACTTTTCTAGAATCCGAGGCAAACAGGAAAAGCTCTCCGGGGGCGGAACGTCGAGCGGCCTGATGAGCTTCCTAGAGGTCTTTGACCGCGCGGCAGGCGCGACCAAGAGCGGCGGAACCACCCGACGCGCTGCAAAGATGGTCTGCCTCGACATGGACCACCCTGAAATCGTCGATTTTATTCAGTGGAAGGTCCAAGAGGAACAGAAAGCCTTGGCTTTGATCGAAGCGGGCTACTCTTCTGACTTCAATGGAGACGCATACCACACAGTCTCTGGACAGAACTCAAACAACTCGGTCCGCATTTCCGACGCGTTCATGAACGCTGTCGAAAACGAAGGAACCTGGGAAACCCGATTTCGAACCACCGGCGAAGTGAGTCAAACCTATCACGCTCAGGATCTCTGGGACATGATCGCCAAAGCCGCGTGGCGATGCGCCGACCCGGGGGTGCAGTACGATACGACCATCAACGATTGGCATACCTGCCCGGAGAGTGGACGGATCAATGCATCCAATCCCTGCTCGGAGTACATGTTCCTCGACAACTCCGCATGTAACCTCGCATCGATCAACCTGACGAAATTCGTCGACGAACAAGGCAACTTCGACGTCAAACAATACCGACACGCGATCCGGATTCTGATCACGGCAATGGAAATCTTAGTCGATTTTTCTGCCTATCCGACGGAGCCCATTGCCAAAAACAGTCATGAATATCGGCCGCTTGGGCTTGGCTATGCGAACCTAGGCACCCTCCTGATGCGTCAGGGCATCTCCTACGACAGCGACGAAGGCCGTGCCCTTGCAAGCTCGCTCACCTCGATTCTTTGTGGCCACGCATACGCAACCAGTGCTGAGATTGCCGCGTCCAAAGGAAGCTTCAAGCGATACGCAGAAAACCGCGAATCTTTCTTGCGCGTCATGCGCAAGCATCGTGATGCATCCCGTGACCTTGCGAAACCAGGAGGACCCGGCATTGCCGGTAGTCGATTCGCTGCGTGCCCCGACTACATGATTCGAGCAGCTCAAGAAGACTGGGACCGTGCTCTTGAGTTCGGCGAGCGACATGGTTTTCGCAACGCCCAATCCACAGTGCTCGCGCCCACCGGCACTATCGGTCTTTTGATGGACTGCGACACAACGGGAATCGAACCAGACTTTGCACTGGTGAAGTTCAAAAAACTCGCTGGAGGCGGCTACTTCAAGATCGTCAACCAGAGTGTTCCGATCGCCCTGCGCAACCTAGGGTATAGCGAGCGACAGATCACAGACATCGTTGCTTACGTCACCGGAACCAATACGTTCACCGGCGCACCACAGCTCTCAAGGAATCAGTTGCTCAGCAAGGGACTCACTGCAGAAGAGATCTCTAAAGCAGAAACTGCACTCCCTGGAGCTTTCGACACCTCCCAAGCGTTGGCACCATGGACGATCGGTACCGCTGCCTACCAACGGATGGGTATCTCCCCTGAGTTATACAACAAACCGACGTTCAATCTCCTTCGGCACTGGGGGCTGCGCGATGCTCAGATCGAGGAGATCAACGACACCGTCATCGGACGAATGACCATCGAAGGCGCGCCCCATCTGCGCGATGAACATCTACCCATCTTCGATTGCGCCAATCGATGCGGCCGAAAAGGGCAGCGCTACTTGCGGCCTATGGCACATGTCCTGATGATGGCTGCCGCGCAGCCTTTCCTTTCGGGAGCGATTTCAAAAACGGTCAATCTCCCATCCGAGGCTTCGGTAGAGGACGTAAAAGAGATCTATCTTCAGGGTTGGAAACTCGGGCTAAAGGCGATCGCACTGTATCGCGACGGATGTAAGGCTTCTCAGCCTCTTTCGTCAGAGTCAAAAAGCACAGAAGAACAAAAAGAGGAGCCTGCCGAGGTCAAAGCGATCTCAACCCCGGAAGCGCCGGTTCGCGAGGGCCTGCGTCCTCCGAACACCGTCCGGCAACGCCTCCCCAAGAAACGCCGCGGCTTTACCCAAGAAGCCCGAGTGGCAATGCATAAGATCTTCCTCCGAACGGGTGAATACGAAGATGGCTCCCTCGGTGAGATCTTTGTCGATATGCACAAAGAGGGTGCAGCATTCCGATCTTTGATGAACTGTTTCTCCATCGCAGTATCGATGGGACTGCAACATGGCGTACCTCTAGAGAGCTACGTAGAACAGTTCACCTTCACTCGCTTTGAGCCCCAGGGAGTCGTAGCCGGCCATCCCAACATCAAGTTTGCAACTTCCATTGTGGACTACATCTTTCGAGTTCTTGGCGTGGAGTATTTGAAGCGTTACGACTTCGCCCAAGTTCCACCCGAAGAAGAACAAGCCGAGTTGCAAAATCCAACAGACGCAACTGCCGTGCAAAGAGTGGCAGAAGCGAAACACAGCGAAGCGCCTCTTGAGATCCAACCGGCACCTCAGGCTACTTTTGGTTTCGATGAAGACCCAATCCAAGGTGGAACGACGCTTTCTGAACATCTCAGCGAAATGATGGGTGACGCTCCTATGTGCGATGTATGCGGGCACATCACTGTAAGAAATGGCGCATGCTATAAGTGCCTTAACTGCGGCAACTCTATGGGTTGTAGTTAGCCGTCGACGTTGTAGTTAGCCGTTGACTGAGAGCCTTAGTTAGAACTGAGAACCTTAACTAGACAAGACCTATAGCTATAAGTGCGGCGTCCATCCGCTGGATTGGACGCCGCAGCTCTATCCGGCACCGAAACGCTGACACGAGAACGTGCACCTGGTACGTCGAACATCAAGCACCTCCAGTAAGCCGCCGGTCAGGCCTAGCGAGTACACCTCCAGCGCGTCTAGGTTGGTTCAAACTGCCAGCGCCCCCCCAGCACGCCTCGCTCGGCCTGAACGCCCGCTTGCCTCCCATGCTCGACGTTCGAAGTAGCAGTACTACTCCTTCACGTCTGCGCGTGCGGGGCGCTAAGCGTTCACACCCATCGTGACGCCCTCCCAGCACGCCTCGCTCGGCCTGAACGCCCGCTTGCCTCCCATGCTCGACGTTCGAAGTAGCAGTACTACTCCTTCACGTCTGCGCGTGCGGGGCGCTGGCCGTTCACACCCATCGTGACGCGCTGGGCCGGGGAGGAGGGTACTAAGGTACCTGACGACGACGAGCATCGGAGGTAAGCGGCTGGTTGGGCCGACATAGGCCCGCTGGGGCGGGGGGTTTTGAAGACGACCTACAGGTAGCCTACACTACGCACATGCCAAGCCTGAAGTGGATCGCTTCCGAAGGGCGCCCTCGCGTGTTTCCGGTGTTCAAGCAGATCACCTCTATAGGAAGCGCTGCCACGAACGACATCACGATCTCTTCTGAGGGGATTACCGAATTTCAGGCGCAGATCGTGTTCGATGGGAGGGAATTCAATCTTGTGGAGATGGACTCCTCTGGAAAACTGCTGATCAATGGCAAGAAAAAACGGCGGGGTAAGATCTATCACAACGATAAGCTGAGGTTGGGTTCGGCGAATCTAGTGTTTTCGATCTACGACGAGTTCGTTTCCGGCCCTAATTTCGATGAAGAAACGCTCCCTATGCAGGCTGAGCTGGCGGGCATGGTGAAGCTTTCTGACTTCAATCAGCGCCTGATGCAGCTGGATTCTCTACCAGAGCAGCTCCGTACGCTCTTGGATGCGGTGATCGAGGTAACTGATGCCCAAAAGGGCTTTGTGATCCTCCTCCGGGACGGTGAACCTGAAGTGACCATCGCGCGGAATGTGGATGGGCAAGAGCTCAATGCCGGCATTAGTGAACTTTCTGACAGCATACTCAAGCGAGTAGTCGAAGCACGTAGACCGATTATCGTCAGCGATGCGATGCACGATGCGCAGTTTCGAACCGCGGAGAGCGTGATCAACCTGCAACTCTCCTCAGTGATGTGCGCGCCTTTGATCGCACGGGGCCAACTGCTTGGGCTGATTTACGTGGGCAACGACGATGTGATCAGTCTGTTCGATGACTCTAGTCTGAACGTACTGACGATCTTTGCAGGGCAAGCCTCGCTCATCCTACAGAATGCCCTCCTGCTCGATGAAGTCTCGACCGATCGAGAGCGAATGGCAAGAGCGCTTGCGGACAAGAGATTTGGCGAGATTATCGGTAGCTGTAAAAGCCTGACCGATATGTTCCGAAAGATAGGAAAGGTAGCGACAACCGATATCTCTGTACTCATCACCGGCGAAACCGGTACGGGCAAAGAACTTATCGCTCGAGAACTTCATCGCAATTCGAGACGTAAACAGGGTCCATTCATCGTTGTTAACTGCGGGGCCATCCCGGAAAATCTGATGGAGTCCGAGCTTTTCGGACACGTGCGGGGAGCCTTTACCGGCGCTGTAGCCACCCGCAAAGGGAAGTTCCAACTCGCACATGAGGGGACACTCTTCCTCGACGAAATCGGAGAAATGCCACTCGGACTGCAAGTCAAGTTGTTGCGCGCCTTGCAGGAGCGGGTCGTCATAAAAATCGGCGACACCAAGCCCGAACGAGTCGATATTCGGGTTCTGGCAGCGACCAACCGTAATCTCGAGCAAGAAATCGACAGCGGCAACTTCCGAGAAGATCTTTTCTATCGACTGAACGTAGTGAACCTGCATGTCCCTCCGCTGAGGGAGCGTGGAGATGACGTCGCCGTACTCGCTAAGTTTCTTCTCAAGAAATACGCCGATGAGTATGGAAGTACGGTACGCGGATTTACTCCCAACGCGATCATTGCGATTCGAAAGTATGAATGGCCAGGTAATGTTCGACAGCTTGAAAACCGTCTAAAAAAAGCGATCGTGCTGTGCGAGAAAAGTCTTGTTGGCCCCGAAGACCTCGATCTCCTCGGAGAGACCTCAAAACCTATCGAGTCTTTGTCGACCGCGAGAGAAGAGTTTACAAGGCGCTACATCCTTGAGGTGCTCGAGCAAAATGGCGGCAACCGCACCAAAACTGCACGGGATCTGGACGTCGATCCGCGTACGATTTTTCGTTATCTGGAGCGAGAAACGAATGCTCGAAGCCCGAAAACCGTTGAAGAATAGTCGTCATGAGCGTCTCCTCGGTCAGGGCAGCGCAAAAGAGGCATGACAGAAATGTCGTTATCCTGAGTGCAACATCCGAGGACCACCCGAAGAAATGCTTTAGATCCGAGTATTTAAGCAACGCAAAGCCCGACGGTCTGTTTCTTGCAATGTCGATCGTATTGGGTCTTTCAGCCCCGCCAGCATTCATGGGATGTCTCGTCACTCAACCCCTGGAACAAGAGAAAGAACCGCTCTGCCCGGCAGTGCTTTTACACGACCGCACCGAGCCTTCGATCGACGATCTGTATGTAATCGATCTTTCGGATAAAGACGCCAAAGGCGAAATCGAGTTTCAACTCACTATCTACGATTGCAATGTTGAGCAAGATTTGTTGGTTCGCCCATTTGTGGATGGAAGCGTATTTACTACGGTGCTGGCGCCAGCACCCGCAGACGGCAGCCTCGAACGAACCGTAAGCTTCTCGATCACGGTAAACGGCAATCTCAATACCCTTGGTTGTCACTCTATCGAAGTACTGATCTCGGAGGGCTTTTCCCAGATTGATCTGCGCCTCCCGATAGCGGAATACGATTTGGGTGGAGGCATCTGGTGGGTAGCTACGATCGACGAAAACGTCTTCACCATCGATCCCTCCACCTGCCCATGAAAAAGCCTACTAAAATTACACCTCTAATGATGTGTGGTTTATTACTTTATTCATGCAGCGAACACGCAAATTCTACTGCAGGAACAAACATCTGCCGCAGCGAGAGCGAGTGCCCTGACGAAAGTACGTGCAGCACCTCTGTTGGCCAGTGTGTCGGTGAGCCCGAGGAGGGTTCCTCCCACCAAATCGCCTTCAGGATTGCGCCCTCAAGTGGCGACTGGGACACCTCGTTTGAGCCCGTTCCTTTTGAACGACTGCGTAGTACCGGAGAAGAGAGCGAATATAGTGTTCAACTGAAGACGGAGCCCATCTTGGAGATCGTGGGCAACGTATGGACGGCGGCAACACAAACCCCTATTTCCGCTGAAATCGTTTTCTCCCGGCCGTCGGCATACCCAGGCGGTGCAGATCACGAGGTATCCACCACGACCAACGATATGTTTGAGACTCCGGCGGGAGCAGCGAGCTATCGCGTCAAACTTCCCGCTTCAATGGATGAAAGCATTGCCTATGATTTGCTCATTCAGCCAACGGGCAGCGACCGAAGCGTCTATCCACCTATACGTGTCAAAGATGTGAAACCGCCGGGTGATCATCCCCGAGGCGCCATCCTCGCCGAGAACTTCACTTATGACGTGGACGCGTTTCCATCGATATCGGGAATCCTCGTCACCAGAGATACAAGCGGTACGGTCACGGAGGAGGAGCACCTCGTGGTGCGTGCGATCGACCGATGTGATTCCGCGGAGGTTATCTCAAACACCGTATCGACCGGCGAATCGACGCAGTCAGCAGGGGGGTTCTCGCTACTGCTTGCACCGGAGGAACACCGTACGTGCACTCAAACGGGATACTTAATTCGGGTATCGGGAGGCAGCAAGCGACCTCTTTTTCCAGAGCTAGTCTTTGATCCGAACTTCTTCTTCAATGGCGAAAATGATCTGCGACTACTCGTTCCAAGCATCGAAACCACGCGCATTGCAGGCACCGTGCAAACCATGAACGGTGGACTCGTTCCGGAAGCGCTTCTTTCTTTTGAAACTGAGACAGTACTCGATCCCGAAACCGGCATCGTCGGTTCATTTCGGACCACTACGGAAACCGATCAAGAAGGGTCCTTTGCGGTGGAGCTTCTCGCGGCGGAAGGATACCGAGTCACGATCACGCCACCGCTCACCTCGATAGATACCGATAAAGACCCAAAGACGCCTGCTCGTGACCTAGGAGTACGCGTCATTGAAGCGGTCGCCGTAACGCTCGATTCATCTCAGAAAACGGTATTCCAAGTTCACGAACGCACACTTCTCAACATCGAGCTCACCGCCGCAGATGGAATTACACCCTTTATCACTGCTGCAATTACCGCCAATGCAGTCGATGATGCTGGACGCACCAGCTTGAGTAACGCCCATCGCACCACTCAGATCGCACCTGTCGAAAAGCCAGGACACTATGAAGCGCGCCTTGATCAAGGCGAATACAATGTGGTGCTCCGCCCTCAGTCCTCAAGCGGATATCCCTGGAGGGTCTTGTCCGGAGTCACGGTAGGGAGCACACCGCTCTTTGTGCAGACTCAGATTCCCGTTCCGGTGCCGGTATATGGACGCTTAATTGACTCGGAGGGGAACGCGATGCCCCGAGCGGAAGTCGAGTTCTTTGGCCTGATCACTCTCGCGGAAGGCAACCCTCGAGTCCTGAAAATCGGAACAAGCACCACCACAGAAGAAGGGTACTTTCGGGCGCTCTTGCCGCCTACATTTTAGAAGGCTGGTCGAGCTTCACGCGGTTTTACTTCGCCAAAGTCTGCGCTTACGAAGTAGAAGCGGAAATGAACACAAAAACCCGAGCCATCCGGGCCAGTCCCCTACGCTTTGATAAACAGTCGCTTGTTCCAGCAGAGGAACTTCAGCGACAACCGCTTCACGCGTATTGACCTGGGAATGTGACAGGGTGCGGCCGATAGGATCGACTACAGCACTCACGCCGCTATTGGTAGCTCGGACTAGCGATCGATGATGCTCCACTGCCCGAAACTTCGCTAGGGCCAAATGTATCCACGGTTCGGTGGTGTCTCCAAACCAAGAGTCGTTTGTGATGTTGACCAGCAAGTGCGGCCGGTCATGAAGTACTGCTCTTCGAGTGAAATTAGGCAGCACGTCTTCATAACAGATCAGAGTGGTGATGCGATGCTCACCCAGCGGCATCATCTGAAAGTGTTGTCCCGGAGTGAAGTGGCCACTATTGGGAGACCATTCGTAGAGAATAGGAAAGAGTTCACCAAATGGCAGGTACTCACCAAAGGCAAGTAAGAATTGCTTATGGTAAACCGCTTGAAGATCACCTGCCGCATCGACCAAATAAGCGCTGTTGTATAGCTTTCTCTCCCCTTCAACACGCTGCATGGCAATTCCGCCAAAAAGCAGTGGCGTACGGAGGGGGCCCAGTACGATTCCTCGGTGAATGGTAGATAAAACTCCGCTCTGAAAATTATTTATATTCTCAGGAATCATCCGATTGAATGAGGACTCTGGCCAAACGATGAGATCCAGTTCATTGGTGGATTCAAGCGCCAGGGAATCTGATAGATGCCTATAATGACCCTCCAGTGCGGAGCGGCGTTTCTCCTTCATGCTCAAGCTCGTTTGAATCAAGCCGACGTTCATCGTCGGAGCCTGAGCCATCTGGTTTGTTACGTCTGAAATGCGAAAAATTCCATAAGCGTAGGTAAGAGCCATCGCTACCGCTGCTGCAAAAGCGGTTTTCTTCGAGAATGCGCTTCCGCGGTGGCAGAAGAACCAGAACAATTCGAAAAAAGCACTATTGACCAGAATCAGGAGCGCGCTGAGTAGAATCGGGCCTCCTAAGTCGGCTATCTGAATCATAGGTGGCAAGAGATGCAAACTGTTGCCGAGGTAGCTCGGAAAAATCATCGGAGTGATCCACTCGAGCCCACACCAAAGCACGATCGCAGCTACGGGAATCGCATGGCCGCGACGCTGAGCATCATGCGTCAGCAGGACAAAGAACGCCTGTTGAAGTCCATGGGCGCCCCAGAATAGACAGGCGATCAAAATGGAGATCGGAAGCGGAAACCCCGAAAAGTTTTCGAGAAAACCCACCATCCAATAGTAACCGCCCGCCTGACTAAAAAACCCGAAGACCCAGCCGAGCCGCAGCATGCGAAAGGGCTTGGCCGAGGGCTCTGATCGGATGACCCATAGGATGGGAACAAAAGAGCATAGCTGCAGTGGCCAAAGGTCAAACCCAGCAAACCCAAGAAAGTAAAGCACTCCGCTGGTTGTGCTGAGAAGCCAGGGTGCGATCACTTGAAAAGCGGAGTCCGGTGCAGACGGCTGTATTTCTGGAGCGGCAGGCATAGAGGGTGCGGCGTATCCAACGCCTGCCCCATTGGTCAAGTCGAGCGGCGTCTATTCAGCACAAGGGAAACCGTATCGAGTAGGCCCTGCTGTTTGAACGGCTTGATGAGATATTGCGTCGCGCCAGAGTTGATGCCCGCGACAACCTCACGCGGATCGTTTTTTGCCGTGAGTATGATAACTGGGGTGTGCGCAGTTCCCTCGTTCTTCCGAATCGCCTGCAGTAAAGCGAGGCCGTCCATCTTGGGCATCATGACATCGGTGATCACCAAATCGAACGGAGGATCGGCTTTGATCAGGCATTGAAGCGCCTGCTCTCCGTCTCCCACGCCAACCACTTCGATCGCCACCGACTTGAGAATGCGTACGGTCAGTCTTCTCAGAGTCTCGTCATCTTCAGCGACGAGAAACCTACCCCATTGCAAATTTGATTCTTGAGACATGGTGACCGGGCCTAAACTCTGGAAGTGAGCACTCGATTCAGCGCTTCATCAACGATATCGATCAGCTCAGACAGCTCTTCGAGCGATATCGTGAGGCTCGGACAGAGATAGACGGTGTCTCCGAGAGGTCTCAATAGCGCTCCCAACTTGAGCGCCTCCTGATAGACCTCCCATCCCAACCGACCATGGTATCCCCCTGTTCCCAAATCAACAGCTCCCATCATCCCACAAGATCGAGGGTGGTTCGTACCCTCAAAGCGACTAAATCGCTCGAAAGCGGTCCGAATGGCGTTCATCTTCGGCGGCAACGATTCTAAGACGCCTTCTTCCCGATAGATCGAGAGGACTTCTCTTGCTACGGCGGCTCCGAGAGGGTTTCCAAAAAAAGTATGACCGTGCATCAGGGCACGCTCCCTACCTCCTGAAAACCCGTCGAATACCCGCTGCGTCGTCAGCGTAGCGGAAAAAGGCAACATTCCCCCGGAAAGTCCCTTTGCGGTGCACAGCATGTCCGGGGTGATCCCAGCGCGCGAACACGCCCACATCGCCCCCGTCCTGCCGAGACCGGTAAACACTTCATCGGCGATTAAGAAGACATTTCGTTTGGCAGTGATCTCCCGCAAACGGCGGAGCTCCTCTTCGGGCCAAACCCGCATCCCAGCGGCACCTTGAATAAGGGGCTCGACGATCACGGCGGCTACTTCGTCAGAGTGTCGATCCATGATCAACTCGACCTGATCGACCACATCACCCCACTGATGCGGCCGCGGCCAAGCGGTTTCTTGCGCACTTCGTTCTGCTTGTGGAGGTTCGGGACGAAAGGCGGAAACACAGACTGGTTCAAATATTCCCGAAAACTCCTCCAGATCGCTGACACCCATCGCGCCGAAGGTATCTCCATGAAACGCTCCAGGCAGAGTGACGCATCGGTATCGGGCAGGTTCCCCGTTTTGCCGAAAATACTGAATGGCCATCTTAAGCGCGACTTCCACGGAGGTCGATCCATTGTCGCTGAAAAAAACTCGCGCGAGCCCTGCAGGAGCCACCTCAAGCAGCTCTTCTGCGAGGCGTACCGCTGGCTCGTGAGTCATCCCGGCGAAGGCGCAATGGACGAGGTGCTCCGTTTGCCGGCGCAGGGCCGCGATCAGGCGCGGGTGGCGATGGCCGAGATTGCTGCACCACCAAGACGCGTTGGCATCAAAAATCCGGCGCCCCCCTTGGACGTAGATGAACGGCCCCTCAGCACGTTCCACAAGCAGCGGAGACACCGTCGCATGCTCTTCATTGCCGGTGTAGGGTCGCCAAAGCAGTCGTCGATCGAGATCGATCAAATCTGCAGAAGAGACTCTTTGTGAACCAGGGCGTGAATCGCGATCTCTATCCAAGAGACACTCTCTTTGGCTGAGATAAACCCTCGTCTACCCTGTCGATTTCCATCCAATCCGCGTTCATCGGGTCCAGCTCTATCTCTGCCGCACCTTCCCTCGGAACGCCAGACAAACGCCCAGGAACGAAGGCGTACTTGACGTACGTTGAGCGACGAGCATCGGAGGTAAGCCGCTGTTTGGGCCGACTTAGCAACCCCCCCAGCGGGTCTAGTTGGTCCAAACAGCCAGCGCCCCCCAGCACGCCTCGCTAGGCCTGAACGCCTGCTTTCCTCCCATGCTCGATGTTCGAAGTAGCGGAACTACTCCTTCACATCTGCGCGTGCGGGGCGCTAAGCGTTCAAACCCATCGTGACGCGCTGGGCCGGGGAGGACGAGCGTACTTGACGTACGTTGAGCGACGAGCATCGGAGGTAAGCAGCTGTTTGAACCAACCTAGACCCGCTGGGTTTGGGCCGACATAGACCCGCTGTTAGTGGGATTGAACGAAGACCTCACGACGTCCGCCAGCCTTACCACTCGCAGGACCGACGATACCTTCGGTTTCCATCCGTTCGACCAGTTTGGCCGCTTTATTGTAGCCGACACTGAGCTGGCGCTGAATGTGGCTAATCGAACAGTATCCGACGTCGGCTACGACCGCGACCGCCTTGTCGTACAGTGGATCGTCACTGGTTCGACCGGTAAGGGGGCCGTCTTCTTCGTCTTCTCGAGGTTTGAGAATGTCTTCATCGTAGACAGGGGACGCTTGCGCTCTTAGATGGTCGCAGACGCTCTTTACCTCTTCTTCGTCGATGAAGGCTCCGTGCACCCGAGTGAGATCGCTTGAGCCGGGGGGTAGGAGGAGAAGGTCGCCTCGCCCCAACAGATGTTCGGCACCGTTTCGACCCAGTATCGTTTTGCTGTCTTCGCGCTGAGAGACTTTAAACGCCATTCTTGCGGGGAAGTTGGCTTTGATCATCCCGGTAATGACGTCAACGCTTGGGCGCTGAGTCGCGAGCAGGACATGAATGCCGGCAGCACGAGCTTTTTGGGCCAGGCGCGCGACGCAGGCTTCTACATCTTTCGCGGCTACCATCATCAAGTCTGCAAATTCGTCTACGACGACCACGATGTGTGGTAGGCGCTCGGGAGCTTTTGGCGCGTTATCTTCTGCTGCGCCACGACGGGAACGGCAAAAATTCTCAGGAGTTAGCTGACCATCGAGCACTTTTTGGACTCGAGCGTTGTAGGTCAAGATATTTCTCGTGCCTGCGTCTGCAAAAAGCTGATATCGGCGCTCCATCTCGTCGACCGCCCACTTCAGGGCCAAAGCGGCTTTTTTCATGTCCGTGACGACGGGGAGCAGCATGTGCGGGATACCGTCGAACACCGCCAGCTCGACAACCTTGGGATCGATCATGAGCAGGCGTACTTCTTCGGGGGTTTTCTTCGCGAGCAGAGAGACCAGCATCACGTTGATACCGACACTCTTGCCCTGTCCGGTGGCGCCGGCTACCAACAGGTGAGGCATTTTGGCGAGATCGCCGTACACGGGATTGCCGGAAATGTCTTTGCCCAGGGCGAACGGGAGAGAACCTTTTTGCTTTTCCCAATGAGCGTCTTCGAGGATGTCCCGCAGGTACACGATTTGGCGGTGTTCGTTCGGCAATTCGAAACCTACCCGTGCTTTCCCAGGTATCGGGGCGACGATTCGCACCTTTTGCGCGGCGAGCGCCATGGCTAGATCGTCCGAGAGATTGGCGATCTTGGATAGCTTGGTCCCACTCTGGGGCTCGAATTCGTACATGGTGACGACAGGTCCGGGATGAATCTCATCAACTCGACCCTTGACGCCGTAGGCTTCTAATTTTTCCACCAGTCTTTTTGCGTTTGCACGCAGCACCTCTGGTTCGATGGGGATGATGTTTTCTGGTGGAGCAGCGAGCAGGTCGGACGGGGGCAAGCGAAACGGACTCACCGGAGAAGCGGAAGCGGCGCGTGGTTCAGACTCGAAACCGAGGGGTGTTGTCGCTACCGGTGCCTGAGGTCCTGGAGCGACGATCTTTGGACCGCGCACGTCTGATAGGTCCTCGGAGGACGCGAGATCCTGCTCCAGAGCTGGTGGTTCGGGCAGCGCCGGTGGCTGGAATTCTGAGTCCTGAAACCCTATCTCTTCGACAGCGCGCTCCGCCTCGGCAAGCGATTCAAACGATGAGGACTCCGCAGAAGCGACAAAACTCTGAGGCTTTGGCCTCTCCTCGAGGTGTGCCGCAGTGTGTTCCAAGCTCTCGACTTCTTCTTCCGCTTCGAGAAGCGCCCCCTGCAGCCTATCCACAACCGCTGGCTGAACGACTGGAGCGCCCCCTGAGATTCTATTTGAGAAGTGCACCTCATTTGAGAGGCAACCCTCCTCATTCGCTTGCGAGATATGATCGCCTTCGACGCGATCTTCGGACAGCAGAGGGCTGGAGGCCTCTTGGGAAAGGTGGTTTGAGGATGTCTTCGAGCCAGGGTTCCTTTTTTTGCGGGCGAGCTTCCGGACCGGCGCTTCCTCGAATCCTACGATCTTCGGCGCCACCGCTTCGAGGGCGGCTTCCCGCTCCTCAAGCTCAAGCCGTCGTGCCTCGCGCCATGCCGTCGCGAAAGAAAGGCCCGCCGCCCACAACCCGAGCAAACCGTCTCGAAACCACGACAGACAGCGACCTACCGTGCCGACGATCGAGAGCGGCGTGCGCAGCACAGCGGTGATGAGCAGAATCGAAGCGCCGACCACATAAGCCCCGATGAGTCCCAGCAGCGAACGCGCTACTTCACCGAGAACCTCTCCAAGCACGCCCCCCGGCGCATGCCCACCAAAGGCGACCACGCCGTCGATCGAAAGATGCAACAGGGCACACGCGACCAAAACGATCACCAGCGTCGCTGCAACGGTCGCCACTCCTAAGGTCGCGCTTCGGCGACCAAACAAGCGAAATGTCGAGAGGAACAGCTCGACCGGAATCACCCAAGCGGCGATCCCGAAGGCGTTGACCAAGGAAGCGGCGATCGCCGTGCCCACCGGGCCCACAAGGTTCTCACCACCACGGGCGTCGTACGAGTAGAGTGAAAGAGCGACAAGAGCGGTCGATGCGCCGCAGATAATGCCAAAAACCTCATGGCGACGACTTCGCACATGGGGGAACTCCTCTTCGGAAGCCGTCTCTAGTATGCTCAAGTGCGCACCATCCCACATATCAGAATCGATGGCGTACATCGCCACGTCAAGAAAACGTCCGGGTTCACACCACTATTGATTCAGGGTGGGGATCGCCTACTATCAGGGCGCCACTCTAGAAGCCTCGACGTTTCGGCTCGATTTAAAGGTACCATGCGACGCCTTCCAACGACCTCTATCTACGACCGCCCACTTCAGGTTGCCCTCGCTTGCGTGGCGCTACTCGGCGCCTGCAAAGTCACCTCGGACGACATCGAATACTGGAAAGGAACCGTCAAGGGTCCGGGAAAGATCGTCGCGGTAATCCTCACCGACAAGTACCCGATCGAGCTGCGGACACGTGCGGCTCTCGCGCTCATCGAAATGGAGCCCCGAGACGATGTGAACGGGATCGCGGAACTGCAAAGTGCACTGGGGCGCCTCCCGGAGGACGAACAACGCTCGATCATCGAAGGCATGGTCCCCAGTATCGAAGCGCAAATGCGAAGCGGCGAGGAAAACGACTCAGACGACCCGCTGCTGACCGGTCCACCTCCACAACAGGTGCGGGCAAAGGATGCCGCCTACCTACTGATTTCCCGATCAGTAGGAGAAACCAAGCAGCGGCTTACCGACGCAGTCGTGGGTTGGTATGCGGTGGATTTCAATGGGAGAAACCTCGCAGGAGACTTCAGCGCAGAACAGGTGATCCTCTCTCTCGGCTCGAGAGCAGCCGCAAAGCTTGTCGACGCCATCCACGCCCAAATGCCTTCTGCGGCCATGGTAAAAATCGCCGAGCTCATCGGGCAGCTTGGGGACCGCGAGACCAAAAAACGTGCGGCTGCACGCCTGGTTGCTGTCGAAGGAGAGATGAACGGAGAGGCCTATCTCGAGTGGTTGAAAAACGAGATACGCAGCTCTCTTCGTGAGGCGAATCGTGAGATCAACGAGAGCTCGGTCACCCGTATCGCCACCCTCAACCGGGGCAACTTCATCAAACTCGGCACGCTCGCAGCTATGAAGTATCTCGGCAACGAAGAAGCCGTCGCGAGCCGCCTCATCGCCCTCTCTGGCCACAAAGAACTCCCTGAGGATCATCGGCGTGCGGCCATCCAGGCCATGGAGGGTAACGCTACCGCCGCACATCTGAATGCTTATCTGAACGTTGCCCTGGACGCAGAAAATCCGATTGGCGTCCGTGACGATGCCTTTGATCGAATAAGCGACATCCGAAGCACCGAAGCGATTCCGAGGCTTTGGCCACTCGCAGAGTCCACAAAGAACGATTTGCTTGAAAAGCGCCTCCGGTGGCGCGCTGCCGAACTGATTCTCTCCGTTGGGGGCATAGGCATCATAAGAGAACTCTTCCGTAGGCTTCCCTCGAGCAAGGACGTGCAATACGAGCCGGAAGAGCTGGAGGGTTACGCCACCCGGATGAGCCAGATGACCCCGCCACCCACGCCACGCGTAATTGCGATGCTTAATTCACGTCTATGGTGGCAGCGAATTATCGCAATACGTTATCTTGAACGTAAGGGTACGGCGCAAGACGTTGCAAAACTTCAACGCCTGACGAGACAGGGTGAACCGACTGTGGGCGAGGGTTGGAACGACATTAAGACGGTGGGAAAAGCAGCAGAAGCATCTCTAGAGAGTCTCCGAGAACGACTCGCCCAGCCTGAACCTCGAAGTTCGGAAGCTGGACGGGCATCGCAGTGAGCCAAGATCCGAATAAAAAAAAGTTCCGCGGTTTCCAATGTAGACAGAGGCTATGGGAGCTGTATGAGCAGATGAGTGGCGATCTTGAATGTTCGATCGACTACCTCATCAACGAGGCCATGCGGCAATATGCACTTTCACGAAACTACGGCCCGCGTCCTTCCCAGCATTCTTCAGTCGCGCCTGAGATGGGTGGGAACGCGATCCCTCCTTTGGGCGTTCTCCCGGTAGATCCTGGCCACGCTGCACCAATTCCGCCAGACGGAAGACAATCGAGCGATCGCTTTGGTCAAGACGATCGCTACGGGCAATACGATGCGATCGAGCCGGGATATGGAGGCTCGAGCCCCGCGCTCGCTGGTCCAAATAGAGCGGAACACCTCGCAAGAGAGAGCTACGGCGCGGGAGCCTATGGAGCAGGCGGTTACGGTCGAGCTGACTATGGAGCTCCGATCGGATCGGACTCGCAGATGGCACCTCCCTTGCCTCCGAGACCACCGAGTAGCGTTCCAAGCCCCGGCCCCGGCTACGGAGAACGTTCTAGCTATGGGGGATATGGTGAGGGCTCTACGTATCCCCTACCGCAAACAAACGCACCGCCACCGGGGGGATTCAGTCGTCCGCCACCGCTAAACGGAGGCCATCACAAGGGACCTCCAATGCAGAGCCCCGGGATAGACGCGAACCTGCAGAGAGAGCCTCATTTTGGCCATGAAAGGGAATCCGCTCTCGACGGCTCGCAACAAAACCTCTTTGTCATCTTCAACGGACAGAAGATCCCGATCACCAAGGAGGAATTCATTATCGGTCGGGGGAGTAAGACTGCTGATTTGCCGATTAAGGACGGAAACATTTCAAGGCGACATGCCGCGATCGTGTTTCAAGAGGGTCAGTGGTACATCAGAGACCTGGGCAGCACCAATGGCGTCGAGTTCAGCGGCCATCGAATCGACAGCAAGCGTGTCAACGAGGGCGATATCTTTCAGCTTTGTGACTACGAGTTACGCTTTACCTATCGATAGGCGGGCTTTGCCTGCTCCAGGCGGACGAGCGGTAAAGGAGGTACCATGGCAGCTGCGAGTGCGTCGCTGAGGATCAAGCGCTGCTCGGTAGGTGTATTGGGAACGCGCTTCGTATTTCTAGTCAAAATGGGCTTGCTCTCGCTCCTAGCTTCTCGAGCAGGCATCGCACAGGCCCCCGCCGGGCGAGAACACGCAAGACAGCAAAACAGCGATTGGCCGGCTGGCGACTCGCAAACTAGCCAACCCGGTTCCCCAGCGCGCAATGAGTCGGGCCCTGAAGTGAGCCCGGAGTCCGCAATAGAACTCCCGATCGCGCCATCCTTAGCATCGATCGCGCTACCCCTAGAGTCGGTCGCGCCCCCATTGGCCTATGAACATCCCCCAGATGTGCCTGCACTTCGCGATCGACTGCTTCGACTTCGGCAGCAAACCGCGTCAGGAGAGCTCCAAGCTGGCGCTTCCTCGTCCGAGACCCTGCGCGACTCAGGCGAGACCCTCGGCG
Source organism: Myxococcota bacterium (assembly GCA_039030515.1). Lineage (GTDB taxonomy): Bacteria > Myxococcota_A > Polyangia > Polyangiales > Houyiibacteriaceae > JBCCEA01. Next base: position 23,692 of record JBCCEA010000005.1, read on the forward strand.
ACTCAGGCGAGACCCTCCGCGACTCAAGGGAGCGAACCGACTCAAGGGAGCAAGCGGGCCCAAACTCCATTGAAGGCATTTTGAAGCACGCCGAACGTGCCTTGCAGACCGCAGAGGACGTTCAGAATTCGGCGGCCGTCCGTCATCGAGCGCTTCGAATCGCATGGGCAGCACTGCTCCTCGCGGACAACAAACAGGACCGATTGCGCGCGGAAAAACACCTCGAGGAAGTACGGCACGCCCTTCGGTCGGTGCGAGATCGGGCAGCGCTTCAGCAAAGCCGCTTAGAGGCAGTCCAGCGGGCCCAGCAAGCCGCACCTGAGTTCTCCGAGTCGCCTGAGCCGAGACCTACGCCCGGTAGGAGGTCTGTTCGACCATGAGCCGTATTCTGATGCCAGGTCTTAAAACGAGCCTGATACTTCTATGCGCATGCGCCGGTACACGAACAGAAACCTCGGAATCGATGGATCTTTGGCTTCTTCCTCAGCGCTCCACGACCGCGAATCGAGTAGCTCCGGAATTACTCAGGGCAGCAGCACTCGCCCATGCTTCGGCGAAGGCGGCTCGAAGCGTGGGCGATCACGAAGCAACCAGAGACCACGAGACCACGTGGCGACTTCTGCTGAATGCCGCAGACGAGCGAGCGCGAAAGGCGGAGGTCGAGGCTACCACCAGAGAGCACATGGAACAGATCGAGCGTCATACCCTACAAGCCGAGCGTGACAGGCGAGCCGCTCATGCGGTCGAGCAGGAAATGAAGCGCGAACTGGCCGCAAAGCTCGCTCAGGAGCAGGCCAAAATCGCATTCCAAGCGGCCATGCAGGAAGAGAATTTCCGCAGTCGAAATCGGACTGAAGAGCGTGACCGACTCCACCGGGAGGCAGCCGAATTCATCGTCCAAAGGACCCGAGTGACGCTTGCCGTAGCGCGTGCCCTCGGAGCCAAACCGGACGAAGTGCATGCAATACGCGAGCAGATCATCTCGATCGAACGCCGCTCGAACCAAGCCGCGGCAGAAGCACTTCGTTCGGCCCATCAAATTTTATTCGAGGCCGAAACACTGCTGGGCCAAGCGCGACTTCAAGACGCAGTGGATCCGGAACCCGTCCACAGCCTCCGCGCAGCATGTCGGGAGGCTTCTTTTCCATGTGCTCAGCAGCCTCAGGGATTTGCGATTCGTCCGGCTTCGCTCTTTTCAACAGGCACACGACTGCAGCGAGGAGCTTTATTGCGGCTTGCCGGTATCATCGCCAGCCATCCCATCGGACCCGTTCTGATCGAAGTAGGCGGCAGGGTCCAAGGGGCAAGACGCCGCCTGAGGCGCATCATCCATGACCTTTCAGAGCTGGGAATCGACGCGGCGCGTCTTCACGGCCATGTCGAGGCCGGACCGAGAGGCGTCGCTTTTATCTTTACGAGATATTACGCCCTATCCGAGCAACACAGCAGCCCGCAGGGCACGGTCCAAGACGACGCGGTTCCACAGGACCCCGATCTGGTTCAGGAATGACCAACGCCTAGGTAAAGGAGCAAAACGATCGAGGTCCCCCAAAGAGCGAGGTTGGCTAGAAACGGGGGGTCTTTCAGCATCTCCTCCGTTGGACTTTCCGCTTGAGGTCGACTTCGAACGAGGTGATGAAAGCGGAGCACCCCGAACAGGGTGAAGACGGTAGTCGCAACCAGATAGTCGGTGCCGAAGGTGTCCCGCGTATCGCTGTCCAAAGCGTAGGTCGCGTAAAGAAGCACCGTGCCCATCGAAGTCACGAAGAGCAGCGCATCGACCACGCCCATATCGTACGCCTGCAGTACCGAGCGCCGTTTCGCTGCACCGCTGCCCTGCGCCAATTCGTGGCGGCGCTTACCGAATCCAAGAAAAAGGGCGAGCGCGAAAGTGACGAGCGCCAGATAGACGCTGGGCACAACCGGAGCCGCAAAGGCTCCGCCGAGGACCCTCAGTTCAAAACCGGCTGCAATAGAAAGCACATCTAAGTAGGCGATGCGCTTCAGGCGGAGAGAATAGGCTAGATTCAAAAGAAGATAGCCAGAGACCGACGCGAAAAAAAATGGCCCCAGGATCAGACTTGCCGACAAGACGATGAAAGAAAGAAGCGCTACGGCCGCTCGAGCCACCGGCAGCGAAACCAACCCGCTTGGAATGGGTCGATTGCGCTTGATCGGATGCGCGCGATCCGACTCGACGTCCTGTATGTCGTTGAAGATGTAGACGGCACTAGAGGCGAGACAGAACAGCAGAAACGCCATCAACACGCGACCTGCTTTGTCGAAGTTCAGCAACTCTCGAGAGAAAACGAGCGGCAGAAGCACGAATAGGTTCTTCACCCATTGGTGGGGCCGCATCGTGCGCAACACGCCGGACAGCACCGCATGAAGGTGACTTAATTGCCCTAGCTTGGCCATCACAACCCTCAAACGCCTTTGAAGTCCGGTGTCGTTCGGACCAAGCCGGTTGGCTTACGAACCGATCGCGCTGCGCCGCCATCTTTCGCTTTAGGCCCCAACCACGCATCGGGAGCCCTTGTCGCGCGTTTCGACGGGAACTAGCGTAGCCTATCGACACTCAGGGTTGCGGTCTCGATATTTCGTGTCTCCGCACATCTGTCGATCGGAAACGAGTGCAACGTGCCCGGCCAAACTGCAGCAGCCCCAAAAGACTTCGTGCAAACCCTATTCTTCGCGCTCGGGCTCGTACTTCTCGTGAGCGAGCAGAGTTTGGGTCAGGCCGATCTGGACGACCGCCCAACCTACGCGGAGCTGTCCGCGGCCCAGCATACCGCGGAGGCGATCGCACGAGGGCGGCGCGCCGAAGGGCTTCTGCCGATACTCGAGCTGTACCGAAACTGGGATCGCGTCGACCCGGCGATCACGCGCCGCGAACTCGAAAGACTCGCGACCGAGCGCAGGCTTCCGAGCTTGCTGCGCGCTTACGTTGGCGCACTGCTGGCGCGAGCAGATATCCGAGATGGAGCGGTAGAGGTCGCAAATGAACGGATCCGAGACCTCGGCTACGTCACCAGCTTTCGCATGGTTGGCCCCTTCGACAACGAGGGCAAACGCGGGTATGCGCGAATCTACGGGCCCGAACGGGAGCCTGCAGAACCACCCGACCTGCGTGCGTCTTTTAGGGGTAAAGATCGGGAGGTCTCGTGGCGTCCGATGCCCAAGCGAGCACTGCTGGGCTATGTCGATCTCGACGCGCCGATGCGTCCCAACGCCGATGTTTGTGGCTACGCTGAAACGGTCATCCACAGCGATCGCGCCCGGCCGCTCACCCTTTGGTTTGGGGGTGGAGGCGCCTTTCGGATGTACTGGAACGGACGCGAAGTTCTCTCCGACAACGGCTATCGGAGCTTCCCCGATCCCGATCGGCAAGTCGCGACCGCATTCGCAAACGCAGGCCCAAATCGTCTGCTGATCAAGAGTTGCGTGGCCGCGACGACCTGGGGATTCTTCCTCCGAATCGGAGATGCAAGGGGCGCCCCGACATCTGGCTGGAGCGCAGACGCTCAGAGCGCTCCTCCAATCTCAATGCAGCCACAAGGCCGGGTTCCGGCAGCTCCCGCCACTCCGCTACGCGCTCTCGAAGAGGCCGCAAACCTCGAAAACGCGAAGGCAGGCGCATTCTTCGATCTTGCCCGTTTTCTCGCATACACCGGCGCAGACGATCCCGCAGAGCATCGCGCCTACCAGCTGGCGCGGCGCGCTTTTGACCTCGAGCCCACGGTCAAGCACGCCGCGCTTGCCGCTCGTTTGGCAACGCATCGTGGACAACAGACGGTGCTTGCCGAACGCGCACTCCGGCTCGAGCCCAACTCCCCCGAGACCGCGCTTTTGAACGCCCAAGTGCACATGGGCTCCCCTAGCCCGGAGGACGCCTTGCCGTGGCTCGATCAAATTCACGATCAGGCGCCACAGGCCCTGGACGCAGCGATCTTACGCAGCGAGATCTACCACCGCCTGGAGCTCGGCAACACCGCGCTAGCGACCCTCGAGCAGGCCCTAGAGGTTCAACCCAACTCCCGCCTGCTGCTGGAAGCTGCCGCAGATAGGGCCGCAACAGCAGGTCGATCCGATAGAGCGATCGCGTTGCGAAAGCGGGTCGTGGCCGTTCGCTACGACGCCGTAGAATCGAGACGGGCGCTCATCAGCGATGCTTTGCACCGAGGTGAATCTGCAATCGTTGAACAGCACATCGACGCCCTCCGGAAACTTACTCCGGCAAGCAGCACCGAGTTTCGCTACCTCGCACGAGTTTACGAATCCTTAGGAAACACCTCAGAAGCGCTCGAACTGCTTTCGGCTGCACTGCAGATCGCCCCTTTCGATGCTGAAACATGGGTAGCGGAAGGCAGACTCCTCCTTCGATCGGGTCGCTCTGATGCCGCCGCAAACGCTCTTCGGCGCGCGCTCACGATCCGGCCGCAAGACCCGGGCACCCGTGAGCTCCTCGAACAGCTCCGGCCCGAACCTCGCGAGGACGAGGCATACAAAATCGGTATGGAAGCCCTGCTTGCACGAAAGCACACCACTTTGAGCGCCGCCGATACGGAGTATCCCAGCACGATCCTGCAAAACCTGACCGTCAACACCGTGTATGAGAACGGTCTGAGCTCGAGCTTTCGCCAAATCGCAGCTCAAATCCACGACGACGAGGGCGCGCGGCAATGGCGAACCTACTCGATTCCCTTCGAGCCGGGCTCAGAACGCGTGGAGGTACGCGAAGCGCGGGTACTGCGAAGCAACGGGGAAGTTCTCGAGTCCCTACGCATCTTCGAGCAACCGCTGGGAGAGCCTTGGTACCGAATTTACTACGACACCAGAGCGCTCGTGGTGGCCTTTCCCGATCTTTCTGCAGGAGACGTGATCGAAATACAGTACCGCCTCGACGACATCGCCCACCGCAACCTTTTCGCAGACTACTACGGCGATCTGCACTTCCTCGGTGGCGTCCACCCCACCCAGCATGTGGACTACGTCCTGATCACGCCAAGCTCGAGGAACTTCTACTTCAACTCACCCGATCTACCGGGCCTCGAGCATCGTCAACATATCGAGGACGGCACACGCATCGATCACTTTCGAGCAAGCCAAATCCCAGCACTAAAGCCCGAGGAGGGAATGCCGGGCAGAACCGAGGTTGCTCCCTTCCTCCACGTGTCGACCTACCTGAACTGGGCAGACGTCGGACGATGGTACTGGGGACTCGTCAAGGATCAGCTGTACGCAGACGAGTCCCTCAAACGAACGGTGCAGGAGCTGGTTGGCGACACCGAAGACCTGAGCCTTCGGGTTCAACGTATTCAGCACTGGGTGGTACAAAACACGCGCTACGTCGGACTCGAGTTCGGAATCCACGGCTACAAACCGTATCGCGTTCCAGAGATCGTCCAGCGTGGCTTTGGTGACTGCAAAGACAAAGCTTCCCTGCTGGTGACCATGCTGCGAGAGGCCGGCATCGAGGCAGAGTTGGTCCTCGTGCGTACCCGCCGCAACGGGGAGATCGACCCGCTGCCGGCATCCCTTGCCATTTTCGACCACGCGATCGCCTACGTACCCGCACTGGAGCTCTATATCGACGGCACTGCAGAGCACAGCGGCATGCGGGAGCTGCCGCAGATGGACCAGGGCGTTGCCGTGCTGCACGTCGGTCCCGCCGGGGCTGAGCTCCGTCGCAGTCCGGTGCTGGGCCCGCAGCACAACCGTCGCGAGCGCCAAATGCACATCAGGCTTGACGCTGACGGCGCAGCACAGGTCAGCGTATCGGAGGAAATCGTGGGCGCTCAGGCCTCGTCGATGCGCCATCGCTACCAGGCGGAAGGTTCTCGTAGCGAGCGATGGGAGCGTGCGATGCGTTCGCTTTTTCCGGGGCTGAACCTGACGCGGGTCGATATGGAGGGCACCGGGGACCTCGAGGGCCCAATCAAAGTCCGCTATGAAGCGATCGTTCCCCAGCTGGCGACGCAGGACGGCGAAACCCTGCGCATGCCTCTTTCCGTACTGGGTGACCTCAGCGCGAGCCTCGCCCGCGTCCGGCAAAGAACCCACCCCTTGGACTTGGGCGGGACGTCACACTACGCCGAAATCCGCACAGTCCACCTCCCTTCGAGCAGCGAGATCACCGAACTACCCGAGGCTGGAGTGGCCCAGAGTGTGTTCGGCAGCCTGACCCTTGAAGTCGAAAAAACAGACGAGCTCATCGAGACGCGGGTCGAACTGATCATCGCTAGAGACCGAATCTCCTCCGCGGAGTATCCGGCCTTCCGAACGTGGATCGAATCCGCCGACCGCTTGCTGCGGCAACGCGTCGCTATCGAGATGCACTAAATCATGAGGTATGCTTGCTAGGCTTTCAGTATAGGTACACGTCGTTGCGTTCAAAACGCAATAACCATGCATCACGAAAAGCCGACGATGCATCGTCCGGAGTTTCAGCGCTGCGACGAGTGCTGACGATCATGCAGCGGCCGAGGGTCATGCAGCGGCTCACGATCATGCGGCGGCTGACGATCACAGCACTGCTGCCGCTCGCGCTCTTCGGATGTGGGATACGGCATGCGGCAGAGGTATTCGCCATCGATTCGCTGCGAGCAAAAGCCGAGGCCAATCCCGGAGATCCATCGGCCATGCGTGCCCTAGCCATCGGGGAGATTCTTGGCCACGGCGGTGACCCTGAACGCGGCAAGGAGGCTCTTGAGCGAGCGAGTGCGTTGCTGCCGGGCGATCTCGAGCTCGCTTTTCTGCAGGCTACGACACAATACCATCATGGGCATCTCGACACAGCACTCTCGGAGTTCCAACGGGTGATCGAACGTGCCGCAGAAACGCAAGACTCTGATGCAGCCCGATTTGTTGCAGAGGCCTCTGCAGCCACCCTGAGCGAACTTGTCGACGACGCACCGAGCTTCCGCGAATTGCCAGATGAGTTCTTCGAGGCCTACCTCGACAGTACGAGTCCGTTTTCGAGCAGCACGCGGTATCTACTTGGATCCCTGTGGATGCAAAAAGCACTGCGTGCGGGAAATCGAAGGCTTGCAGACGAAATAGCGCAGCGGATGGGATGCGTTCAGAACTGGACCCTGGCGGGCCCTTTTGGCCCCTTCGACCTGCTCGGCTTCGACGAAGATCATCCCGCCGAAGCCTTGGGGCCGATGGAGGCGCAGTACGACTTGGGTGGTTCTCGCGGCGTGCAGCCCACACGTCGATTGGAAACGATCGCCTGCTCTGCCCATCTCGGCGGTGGACCGGTCATCGCGGGCGGCACCTCGATCCTGGAGAGCTTTGTCGAATCGGACGGGGGGACCTATATCCTACGACTGGAGACCCCGAACCTCGTTTCTCTCGCCGTCGATGGGGAGAGTCACATCGTCCGAGACCCGCGACAGGAGATCTCCCCTCGAACGAGTTACGTGCCGCTGAATCTCTCTGCCGGACGGCACGAGATCACGGTCAAGCTTGCAACGCGCCATCCAAACCCGGTGCTGTCCATCGCGCTGATTCCTGCTCCAAACGCTGCAGAGCAACCCCGACTAGCAGAGAAACCCCGACTAGCAGCGCAACCCCGACTACCGGAGGGTACGGATCCTTACGGCAGCTACGTGCGCGCCCTACTAGCGATGTCTCGAGGGGATCTCATGGAGGCCGAAGCAAGTCTAGGAAGCAAAGCGACGAGCGCAGACGCCTCGAGTTTGGTCAAGATTCTGGCTGCTCGCGTGGCGCTTAGCCATCCGTTGCGCACTCCCGATCTCCGCCGAGACACGGCTCGCAAGCTCTTTCGTGAAGCCCAAGAACGCGATTCGACAACGTGGCTCCCTTCGCTGTTCCTCGCCCAACTGACCGCGGCAGAGGGTCGCCACCTTTCGGCCATCGCGTTACTGCGGGAAGCTCAGACGCGCTTCGATGAGGTCGCAAAACTCCCTCTTGCACTGCATCGGCTCTTTATGGGGCGGGGCTGGGAAGGACTGTCGCGCCAGATGATCGATCGAGCACTCACGATCCATCCACACTCCTGCCCCGCTCTTGCTGCGGCGTTTGCGCACGCAAACCGTCTCGATCGGGTGACACAAACGGGTCCGTTGCTCGAACGATTGATGCATTGTGATGCCCGCCAAACGGAGCGCCTTGAGTGGCTCGTCCGTGGCCGGAACTGGGCAGGCGCCGAGGCAGAGCTCGCTCGTCTTGAATCACTCACCAGGGCCCAGAACCGCGCGAGGATTCTATCGTCGAGAGCGCAGCTCCTAAGGGGTCAAGGAGATCTCGAGCAAGCCCAGCAAACGCTCGCAGAGCTCGCTCAACTGCGACCGCGATCGGCCATCGTGCAAGTCGACCGCAGCGATCTGTGGCTCGCCTCACAGCAGGACGAAGAAGCGCGCCAGCTCATGGACCGTGCATTTCAGGAATCTCCTGCCGACATGGCACCGCTCTATTGGCTGCAAAGAGCCTTGTTCGATGAGGATCTATTCGAAGACTTTCGACTCGATGGAGCGCAGGTGCTCGAAGAGTTCGAGCGTTCCGGGCGGCAGTACGCCGAGCCCCAAGTGCTGGTCCTCGACTATACGGTGACCCGCGTCTTCGAAGACGGTTCGATCATAGAGCTCACCCACAACATCTTTCGTCTGCAGAGCGAAGAAGCGGTCGACGCCCACGGAGAGTTCCAGATTCCCGCTCGTGCCCGGCTGCTCCGCCTGCACACCATCAAAGCAGACGGCCGGGTACTGGAGCCGGATCCGATCGAAGGGAAGGACACGATTTCTCTGCCGGGTCTCATGGCGGGAGACTACGTCGAATACGAATATATACGGCTGCTTGAGCCGAAAGAGCGGTACGTCGACGGAGCAGCAGGGGAGCGATTCTACTTTCGCAACTACGAGACTCCCTTCGACCGAAGTGAATTGATTGTGATTCTGCCAGCATCGATGCCCCTCGACATCGACCCTCGCGGTGATGCACCGAGGACCCACCGCACCCTTGCTGATGGACTGCAGATTCTGAAATGGCGACGTGACGAAAGCCGCCCCCTCGTGCAGGAGCCTAGTGCAGTAAGCCCCAAGGAGTTCTTTCCTTCGATTCGATGGGGCAGTCGCGTCAGCTGGCGTGCGATGGTCGACCACGCTCGGGATTTGCTCTCCGACAAAGATCCCTTCGACCCGGCGGCACAAAGACTCGTACGCCAGATCCTCCAAGATACGCGCGACCCGAGGAAGCGTGCCGAGCTGCTCTACAGCTGGGTGCTCACCGAAATTGAGCACAGCGGTGACTTCTTTGGAAACGCGCCGGCGATGCTCGCTGCCCGAACCGGAGACCGAACACGGATTTTGAACTACCTGCTCAATCTGGCCGGCATTCCCAGCGAGCTGATCCTGGTGCGCAGTGCGAGCGACGACCCGACCCCAACCGAGCTTGCTGACGAGGAACGCTTTGATCACGCCTTGCTTCGGGTGCGCCTGGAGTCGGAGACGGTCTTTGTCGATGGCTCACAGCGAGGTGCAACTTTTGGTGTCCTGCCGCCACACCTCAGGGCACAGCCGGCACTACGACTGCTCCCAAATGCGCCTCGCATTCAGGTACGTGCGAATCGCCCCGGGGAGGATCGACACCTCATAGAGTTGGACGTACGCCTCGGCCTGGACAGTTCTGCGAACATCGACGTGGTAGAAACCTATCGAGGCAGCGCAGCAGCGGCCTGGCGCACCGACCTCGAGCGCATTCCTCACGCGGTATTGAACGACCGCTTTGAGCAGGCCTACCTCGCCAAGATGCTGCCTGGATCACACCTAACCTCGCTATCTATCGACGGGCGCACCTCAGAGGATGCGTCGTTTCTCATGTCCTACGCGATAGAGCACGCGGACTTCGGTCGACAGCTGGATCACGCATGGGTACTGCCAACCCTGATGCCGACACACGCCACCGCGAGATTCACTCCGATCGACCAGCGAACGACGACTCAGCTGGTGTCGTTCCCGGTCGACCAACAGTTGGAGCTACGCATTCATCTTTCGGATCGGTCTGCCCTCGGGAACACTCGACAAACCGTGGAAGCGAGGTACCGAGACGCTCTGTTCCGCGAGGAATCTGAATGGAGCGAGGGAACGCTCATCATACGTCGCACCTTGCAGATACCCATCATGCGCGTGCCCGTTGAAGAGTATGGCGAATTCGCCGACTTTTGCCGTCAGATAGACGTAGCAGAGGCACGCGAAATTCGCATCGCGAGGCAACCCAACTCACAGGAGCGAGGGTCTACCAATCATGTTTCAGGCTCCGAGCACCTCCGGCAAACCGCTGCTCACGCCAACGTAGACGTGCTTCAGCGCTGAGGTGGGAGGTACGAGGGCACCCACCAACAACTTCGTTTGAGCGACTCCGATTCGTCATCCGCCCAGAACTCTTCCAGTTGTTCCCAGCCTACCTTCAAGTCGAGATCTTCTTGTTCGAGTAGGTCGGGAAGTGAGCCACCCTTGAGACGCATTTCACGAAAAAGCTGAGCAGGGATGGGGATCGCCTGAACAAAATGAATCGTGGCACACGATCGATCGGTGGATGATGAGAGATTCAAGCGGTGAAAGGCCAGGTTCTCAGGCGCTTGTAAGAGCAAGAAGTAACGGTATCTTAGGGGCAGTGCACCGAGGTGGATGAGGCTCCCGGTGGCGAAGGCCTCCGTATCTGGGTGGGAGGTCGCCATGGTTGTGGCGAGTGCCTGCAGCGCCTGAAGCAGGTCTTGATCGCGGGACGTTGCGTACGCCACAAACTCCAATCGGGGCTGAGGTCCCGGGCCCGGTTGAGGCAGGGCGCCCAGACCCACGGTGCCGTAAGAATATAGCTTTTCGGTCTTCGTCGATCCTGATGTGGTCGCTTCTATTCGGGTGGAGCGATGAATGGCGATCCAGTAGGGAGGCACGCCCTCAGCTCTGTAGCTGGGTTCTATGTCCTCTCGCAGGCTGCCCCAAGCGCGATCGTAGTGTTTTCGAACTCCAGAGCTGACGTCAGCAACCCGATCTCGATCGTTCGATTCGATGGTCTGCGGGGCAGAGAAGCTCTGTGGACTCAGAGAAGGCACCTCAAAGATTTCATACCCTGCAGTCTTCAGCACGTCTATTACTCCAGAAGCTAACTCGACTATGGCCGCGGCGGTCGGGGGCCCACTTGGGGATTTGGGGCCTTCATGATCTGCCCGGTGACGACTCGGGATCTGCTCGGCGACCAATCGCAAAGGCAACTAGCACAAAAGGCGATCCCAAGTCGAAAGATACTCGTATTCACGGACTGCGAAGGCAGGCATCGTTTCATGTAGTCGCACCGAAGTTCGAGGCCCACATCCCCGCACTTCCTAGGTTTCTGGGCCAAAAGCTTGAATCCCTCGGTGTCGGAGCCCGACGACGTGCGGAGGAGCGCATCAGGTAGGCGAGCAATTCATTTGAGGCCGCATCGCACCGCTTACTCGACGCAACCGACCGCTTCTCTAGCCCCGCGAGTCCTGCACTGGGCATGATCACCCTCTCGCCGCAGATACTCCGGGCTCAACAGGCCAAAATGGGGCGTCAACCCAATGCTTCGCGCCGCCGGTAGAGGAACTTACTGCTCGTAGCGCTGTTTTTGCAGGTAAAGACGCCGCAGTTCGTTAGCAGAAGGCGGATCTTTGGAAGGAGGCACCCGTTCGACCACCTCGATCTGCGCTCCACCGTCGGGCATGGCGCGCACGACCACGTCGAGTTTTACCTGACCGCCCCGAACCCCACGCGGTACTGCGTAGCGATACGCCGCTCCTTGAGCACCGATTTTCTCGACCTGACCGGTAAAGAGTCGTGGGCCGAAGTACTGCAGCACTTTCGCTATCGGAACCTCAGTGCGGTAGCGGTGCTTGCGACGTTCTTCCGCTTCAAGGCGGAGTCCTCTGGGCATCCGCAAACCCGCGATCACATCCGACCCCCCGAGCAACGCACCTTCGTCGTCATACGTCGGTCGGGCCGGCTCCACTGCTGCCGTTTCCTGAGGTTCGATCACTACGGGCAGCTCTTGAACCTCAGCTTCACTCGGTTCCGACCGACAACCGACCGCGCAGATCGCTGCAGCTACCACCAAAAGCCAAGGTGTGTACCTGGAACCTCCAACTTGGCGGGCCCAGGTGTGTCGATCGGAAGGGTCTTGCTTCACTGAGCGTCGATTGTCGCGCTAGTCCACCGATACCGCAACGCTTCTGACGTTGGTAAACGCCGCGGGCGGCTCTAGGTCCTGGGAGAACTCATTCACGGTCCCTCCCGGCATGGAATTGTTGGAGTCGCCTCCAGAAAGCTGCGCAACCAGTCGAAAACGGGAACCGCTGGAACCGTTGACCTGAAAATGACTTCCGGTCGACGAAGCGACATACGGATCATTGACGCTCGCTCCGGTCACACACGTCGGCTCTTGGGAAACCCCAACGCCCAGCACCACGGTGTTCTCGAGGTCGGTATTGACTGTTTCCGTCAGCGCTCCCAGGGAAGGCGCGGCAAAACCGGAGAGACGATGCACTTCGATCGGGTCGCCGCTGCCGTCTAGCGACTCAAATCTGCCGACGGGAATCTCGCTGCCTGAGGGACTCTGCTCCTGAATGTAGTCGAGCCCCCACATGCGGCTTGCTCCAAAAGAACAGTAGTCCGTTGGATTGACAGCGCTGACGAAGGTTCCGAAGTACACCACCCCGTCGAAGTAGTCGATGGGACCGGTGACGAGCTCTTGTGAGTCGAGGTCGAGTTTCCAGTTCACCGTGAGGTCGATAGAACCCGTAGGGGCGCCGTTTGAATCGAACTGCACTTCTTCTTTGAATGAAAAGATCCGATTGAACGTGGCCGCCGTATCGAGGCGATCCACATCGCCAGTGCCTACGATCACGATCGGATTGGACGCTTCATCCACCGCGACCACTGGAGGATAAAAGGAGGACTGTCCTTCGGTAGCCGACCGCCCTGAGTAGAGGTCGAAGAGTCCGCTGACCGACCAGTTGGATGGGTTTGTGCTGGAAAGATCGAGGCGATAGAGAATGCCGTCTTCATCGGTGAAGTAACCCGAAGTCGCGATCGAACCCACCGCTCCCGAGTAGAGTGAAACGCTACCGCTCACCGGGGCGTGAAAGTTCCCTTCTTCGATGCGCGCAAGAGGACGTCCGGTCGCCACATCCAACACATACAGCGCTTTGCCGCTTCCGATGCCGCTCCCGTAGCAGCCTCGCTGGGAACGCGAAGCATACCCGTCAACGGTACCTGGATCTGAGAAATGAGACGCTGGCGGCGCACAGCCAGAGGTGTTGACTGCGGAAGAACGCCCCCCACCGACCACGACTACACCTCGTTCGTGCAGCTGGCCGTTGATCTCGACGAGCACCTGACCGATGGCGGGCTGCCCGTACGCTTCGCCCATCGTCGGTGTGCTGAACTGCCACAGAAATTCGGGTTCCAACGGACTCGTTACATCCAACGCAAAATATCCGTTACCGCCCGCGCGAAAACCCATCACGAGCACCGTTCGGTAGTCGTTGGAGTCTCCGCCGCCAGCGTCTCGACCTAAGAAGACGTCCTTGACCATCGGGATGCCGTCTACGGTCCAGGTATGTCCCGTGGTCACCGCATCCAACTTGCTCAGGATCATCGGCGGGGCGAAGGCCCAAAGTTCCTCGCCTTCGCTCACCGACTGCACATTGCCGGATTGATCGGTGACCCCGGTGGTGTCTTCGGCAGCGATCGCGTGCAGAAGCCCGTCGTTCGTCCCCACGTAGACGACGATGGGACGCGTCGCCACGTGGGGAAGCTCGCGGAAATCATTGTAGCTGTCGTCATCAATGCCGGATCCGGGTGGACCGACCACCGCAGGGGACGAATGGTAGATATCCCCAAAGTGGTTGTCTTCTCGATCGGGATGATCCCCGCGAATCCACTCGACAATATCGTCTCGTTGACCCGTTTCGGACGGCGATAGGTTGAAGTAGTCGGGTGCAATGTTGGCGGCGGTAAAACTGACCAGCCCGAGTCCCCGCTCGAGTGCCGGATCACCCGGCATAGGCACCCCATAGTCCGCCGCGGTATCAACGGATCCCTCCATTCGACCTTCTGCAAGCCCAGGATTGGTGGGTGTCACCGTCCAGATGTTCCGCGCGGCCGGATCCATCGCGTTGATCGTTTCGTGAAAGCGGTCGGAAGCGGTCAACGTCTGCTCCTCAACGGTGGTGCCGGAACAGCTAAACCGGCGTCGTTCGAGCACGCCTTCCCAGGGCGCATTTTCGTTTTCCGGAATCCGAAATCCCGAGTTGAACTGGTATTGCGTCAGACTTCCAGGCGAGGCGGTCCGGGAAAAAGCCGGTGACGTGCGGGTCGTGGTTCCGCGCGAAGCCTGAGATAGAATCGTATCCAATGCAGAGCGAAGGTCTGCCGCCGTCGATGCAAAGTATGCTTGGGTGGTGCCGCCGTTGAGCGCGATGCGATCGAGTTCATCGCGAATATCCGTCTCGCTCACGTTGAGTCCAACCACGAAAAGCCCATCGAGGACTCCGGTGCACTCACCGCCAGACATGGCACAAAGGTTTGCCGCGATATCTTCCGGCAGCGGGTACGGACACTCGTAGCCGGCAAGAGTGCTGTTTTCGCAGAAGACAGGATCACCGCGCATGCTCGACCCGGGACGCCCGTCGGTCGTCAAAATGGCGTACCGCTCTCGGCACTCATAAAAAGGGTCTCCATCGGGAGCACCATCGCCGTCTGCATCCACTCCAATCGTAAATCCACTGCGAACGTCGTTATGAGTGGTGAAGTAGTATTCGATATCCGAGAGCAAACCCGCGATCGGAGTTCCACCGTACGGGCGGATCGCATCGAGCGAATCGGGCCCAGACATCTCTTCGGTGAGAGCATCCTGAATCTGCGTGTTGCGCAGCCAGTGATCGCTGGCCAGGGGATCCCCTGCAACTCCGGTAATCGGGTCTATCTGCAGCTCCGGCCCGACTGAGATAAGCCCACCTCCTGTTGCGGACTCGTTGCGAGCCCCGTTGTTGAGCGCATGCGGTTCGGAGCAGTTTTCAAAACCGTAGGTGGCCACGTTTCCGTACGACCATTCTCCTTCTTCATCAGAGTTCATGACCGGCTCACTGTTGTAGATAGTTTCGGTCATGACCTGCGGCTCACCGAGTCGAGTCGACATGGTGTCGAAGGTCATCAAACCAAACTTGACCCGGTCTCGGTAGACATCGAGGATGCCGTCGGAGCTTTGAGGCTGGTTGAAATCGATATCGACGTGAGGAAGGTAGTAGAGATAGTCGTACGCGTCGGTCGCATAGCCGTTGCCGGAATCGCGCGTTTGGTGAACGGTCGATTGAAAAGGGCTCAGCGTGCCGGTCAGAGTCTCGACGACGGTAGACCATCGATTGCGGGTGTCGTCGGTGGTCGGCACGCACTCGATGCAGGCTGTGGTCACGCAAGCGCAATCGAGATCGCGTTCCATGGAACCTGAGGTATCGATACCCAGCATGATGACAGGACGAATGTTCCGAACATCCGGACTCTGCGCCCGAGCAGAAGACGCAAAAGCCCCTAAAAGAGCGCCCAAAACCAGCACAAAAGCAGAAAGAGACGTCAGATATCCCACGTAGCGCAGGTGCGGTGGGGTACTTCGAGCTCCGAGCACCCCCTTGCGCGACAACTGAGCTAAGCGAGCGAGCGAGCCGACCGCTGAGCGCTGTAGATTGTTGTTTTTCTTGCGCTCCATAATATGCCCCCAACCCATCTTTTGCCCCCTACCCCTGCAATCATCGCGCAAACGGACCGCTGAACCCGTGGGCCCGAGCATCCGATGCACCCTCGTGCGCGAACCGGACCACCGTGTCATCAGCCCCATCTCCATCGGAGTCGAAGTTGACCGACTGTTGGGTGTCGACCGGTAGGCGTGTGCGGCCACGCGCGGTCAAGGTCACGTTAAGAAATTGCAGCTGACCTAGTCCGTCGGCACGCCCACCCTGAACAACCGGGCTGACGTAGTGATCGTAGACATCGATAACGTAAAATGGCTGATACGCGTGGTCATCTCCGAACGCCGCCAGTTCTATCGGCTCTTCGGTCGTTGCCGTCATTCCGACGAAGTCACCTTGACCCAAACGATAGGATTCTCGGCCGGGCAGTAGCGGTACTTCGAAAGGCTCCGGGGGTGTGACCATCCCAACGCCACCTGCCTGTCGCAATCGGACGGATTCCTGCAGGGCGAAAAGCAAGGACGCTGGGCCATAAAAGTCGACCCATGCGGTTGCGGCATTGAGCGCGGTCTCTGCCACGTAGTCGGTTTGCAGTGCCTGTCTTTGATAGGTTGCCGCGCGCAACTCAAAGGCGGTTGAACGGATCGAGTAGTAGGCGGTTGCGGTGATCATCAGCAGCATCAACATCACGACCAGCATGGCGGCACCCTCTTCAGAGCGTGACTTTGATCGGACAAGCGACTTTGACGTCGACAAGCGGCCGCGCTTTGAAAGGCGGCGCATGGGCGTGTCGCGCCTCGACAAACCACGGAACTCCGATCGACTCCTCAAAACAAGTTACTCGCTGCTAGGTTCCTCAAAAAAATCTCCCCCCGCTCCGTTCGAACGCGTGCCGCACCCACGATGTCGCTATTGGTTGGATCGATCGTTCGATATCGAGTCAGCGGCTCAGTGAAATCAGCTCGCGCTATGAAAGGAAAATACGGATCTTGTTCCGGAGTCCTAGCGGAGATGGTCGCGATCACACTGCGAGCCATGTGCGGTATGATGCCGGAATTGGTTTCGGAGTCTCCCGGGGTTGCGGGTCCATTGAGAACCGGCGGTGCGTCCGCCGCGATTCGTTCGTCCCAAACGATATCGATCTCAAAAGAGGCCGCGAACTCGAGCACGTATCGCTCTGAATCCGCAAAGGGAGTATTTGCACCTCCAAACTCTAATTCTTGTCGAACCAAGTAGGCAGGAACCGTCCCAAGTGCGGCTTGTGCAGCTCCAGCGCCCAGACCGAGTCGCCCGACCGAGCCCGGTGGCGCCGATTGAACGGACCACTGAATGCGCTCGATTACGGAAACCTCTGCCCCGTCCGCCAAACCCCCGGGACATCCGGTTCCTATCGGCAGGGCGGGCGTGAAGGTGATCGACGCATCGGCAGGATTTACAGCGGTAATTCTGGGGAAGAACAACCAGCCTTCACGGCTTCGGATACGCAAATATCTATTTTGGGTAAATACTTCCTCGAAGGCATCGGGGTTGACCGGATCGCCTAGATTCACTAGCCCGAAACTACGACGAAAGGCCTGCCATTGTTGCTGCAAGAAGATCGTCGTACCGGCTGCATTGGTTCCGACGGCGAGGTAGCGATCATTGCTGGAAAAACTACCCGTAAGCCGAAGCACGTCAGACCGGACGACGTTCTCATCGTCGAAGGGGAGCTGATCGTGATCTCCCGTATCGGCGTCGTACTCGATGGCCTGTATGGGCTGCAGAGGATTCAGACAGGTTCGTTCGCGTGCGGTATTGGCCGTGCCAAGAAAACCTGCGCGGGCCACGTCTCGACGCAGCTGGGCAAACGCAAGCCGCACCGACTGTTGCACTTGAGCCACCCGCTGTTGCGTGAAGAAGTGACGCGAGGAGGCCGCGCTCACGTAGTACACCGACAGGACGGTGAACGCGCCGGCGATCATGGCGACCATCAACTCGGGTAGGGTAAAGCCTTCAGTTCTGCGAGACTTTGGGCGTCTCATAGAGGCCACCAGCGGACAATGGTTGAAGCGGTGACGGCACGTAACTGCCCGCCAGGCCCGACTTGGGCATCGATGGCGGCTGGGTTTCCGGACGCGCAATCGTCGTAGGTCGCGTTGGTCAATCCGGCGAGGTTTGGGTCTGTAGATTCACGGATATACCAAGTGCGGGCTTCGACTCGGGCCGCCTCGTTGTTCCATACCCAGCTGGAGCAAATCTGAACGCAGTATCTCGGGTCGTCATTTGCGGGATCGACATCGCGTCCGAACCAGTCAAAGGCGTAGGACTCTACGTCGAGACCGATGCCCGCAACCCTCGGGTCCGGGACGGTCCAGGCGCATGCAGCCGCGGTCGCATCGAGGTAGCGCGTGTTGAGAATGGCCCCGGCATTGTTGGAGTTCCAGTTCAGTGCGTCACGGTTGATGCGTTCGATCCAAGTCCGGGTGATGTTGGTTGCAGTGGCGATGCGACGGGCTTCCATGTTCGCACGGGTGGACGTGTTTTGCAGCCCGAGGATCCCCACAACACCTGCCGTCATGATTCCGATCGCCATCATGACCTCGATAAGCGTGTAGCCTTGGGTTGACCTCGTTTGCGTCATCGAACTACCCGCGCATCTGCGCCTAGAGGAATCACGACCTGACGCACGACCCCAACGAGCCCCTGATCGGTCTCCCGCTGAAACGTAAACACTGCAGCGCCGTCCAGAGTCGCGTTGTTGGAGCCCAAAAAACGGGTGCCTGCATCCGTTGTTCCTGTTCTCCAGCGCGTGATGCCGTTGGGCTCAAAACAAAATTGCACTTCGTCTCCAAGTGCCGAAACAACCACGACGCGCTCTGCTGCTGCAGCGGTGAATCGGGGTCTGAAAAAAGAGCCGATGTAGGAGTCGTCTACACAGAAAAATCGATTCGAGCAGTCAGCCGCTGCTGCGGTAAAGATGGGCTGCCACGCATCGAGGTTGGCGTTGCAGCTGTTGTTGATGCCCGCGTAAAGGCGAAACGCGGGCGTACCGTCGCCCCAGTCTTGGTTGAAACGCAGCACGTGAGCGCGGCCCAACGCCATCGCTTCGGAGCGCCCTCGCCTGGTGAGTCGCACCACGTCTTGCGCCGCCTGTGCGACCCGCCGATCCGCCAAGGCGGCGCCGACAGCGGGAGCGGTGAGCGCGGCCAGAACCCCGATGATCACCACGACCACCATCAGTTCGAGCAGGGTGTAGCCAGCAACAGGCGTACGAGACCGCTTCGTGACAGGAGGCACGGGGAGGTTGTTTGCAAAGGCCGAACCAGGCTGGAGTAAGGAAAAAGTGCGGTGTTGCTCAGGGTACGTTGAGTGGAATGCCTCGAAACGCTGCGAAATAGTTTCAATGTTATGAATTTTTTTCATACGTAAATGTCTGAGTCGACGCACCTCTAGCGCCACTGTCGACACCATAAGCCCGCGGCGGCGTAAACCGACAGGCATGGGTGCCGCCCACCTCGAATGGATTAACCGGGTGTTCACTTGACGAGTCACGCTCCGCATTCTAACCCGCTGCGCCAACGCGGAAGTGGCGGAATTGGCAGACGCGCAGGATTCAGGTTCCTGTGAGGTAACACTCGTGGAGGTTCGAGTCCTCTCTTCCGCACCAGGGTCATTTTGGTGACCCATGACGGCCTCGCTTCGGCGGGGCTTTTGTGGTTTTGAAGCTCGCATGCGGATACGTTTGTGATTCAGGACCTAATCCCAGATGGCCACGAAACTGAACTCTACGAGCAAATCTGGCAGGAGAAGGAAGTAGAGGACCTTAGACATGGCGTCGCAACGGATGACGACGCCCGCGCTCGAGCTGAAGCCTTCCTAAGCTCCAGAAGACGGCTCACTCGAATCGACCGAGTGGACTGCAGCTTCCTTCGTTGGCACGATGCGTGAGTCCGGTGATACGCCAGCTGCCGACATATGAGCGAACGACCTATCCGAGAAATCCCCTTGAGGGCGATGAAGACCTGCGCTCCTATCAAGCGGGAAGATCTGCTGCATAACTTCAGTGTCCTCGTGCACGCGATGCAGCGAATCTACTCGCTCGTGAGCCCCCTGCGGTTCAGCTTGAGGTACATCAACCTGATCCATCATCGGGCGATCGCTTCTGCGCTCGGATCGGACGTGCAGTGGTCAGAGCTGGTGGCGAAAGACTTCATCCGCGTCCCCTGCGGTCTGGCAGGCCTGGAGCGTATCGCCTTTGGTGCTGAGTATTCAGGACCAAAGACTTCCCGTCGACGACCTTGAAGATCTCTTGAAGTACATTCAGAAGCTCGCAAGGGATGATGAACTCGCGGCAAGCCACTAGTCGATCGGAAAACTCCAGGACCACCGGTTGCCAACACCGTGTCATGGGAGCGTCCTGAGGATGTCTCATGCCGTGCCGGTGATCGACGACGACACCGTCGTGATTCTCAACACGGCATGAGACAAACTTTACTTAGACGGTAAGGCAGTAGCCGGCCGTGCCTCAAGGTTCTTGTCCGAGCTATCTCTCACAGCGCGATTGACACGGAGTCTCATCGTGACTGTGATCAGGATTGGACTGGGATTGCCCGGTCGGCGCCTCGCCTCGGTGTATGCCGGGGCGTTTCGCTATGCCAAGGTGAAGGGCATGGCTTGAATCAGATCGTTTAGGTCCTGATAGAGGCGGTTCCGAACAGACGCTCCTGCGCTTCCGAGACCGTGTCCCGGGCGACATCTCATCGCCTGCAGGCAGATCGATAATGGAATAAATTTTTGCCATTGAGCTCTCTATAGGCAATAATAAATTCCATTATGCTTCAGAAAACTTCAGAGCCGCATCCTGCTGTTCAGCGGATTCTCAAGAAGCTCGGAGCGAATATTCGCCTGGCACGCCTTCGTCGCGGGTTTTCAGCAGAGCTGGTCGCAGAGCGTGCGGGCATGTCTCGCCCAACCCTACGCGCAGTCGAACACGGTGAACCGAGCGTCAAGATCGGCTCATACGCGAAAGTGCTGCACACCCTTGGTCTGTATGAAGATCTCGCGCTTGTCGCACGTGACGATGCATTGGGAAGAAAGCTGCAGGATGCCGACTTGCCTACCCGCCGAAGAGCGCGGAAGCGAACCTCCAAGGACCCGGCTCAGTGAGTGCGCGGCGCGAGATCGATGTGGTGGCGGATTGGGATGGCCTCGCCTGTCCCACCTTCATGGGAACGCTATCGGTCACGCAGGTACGAGGAAACGAGGTATTCGCCTTCGAATACGACACACAGTGGCTTGCATCGGCTTCACGACAGCAGCTCGATCCTTCGCTCCTGCTGTACCGCGGGCCGCAATACCCCTCGGGCGGGCGCAGCAACTTCGGCGTGTTCCTCGACTCCTCTCCAGACCGCTGGGGCAGAGTTCTGATGCGGCGCAGAGAAGCTCAGCTAGCGCGAGAGCAAGGCAGGGATGAACGCAAACTACTCGAGTCTGACTACCTCTTGGGCGTGCACGATGGTCATCGGATGGGCGCGCTGCGTTTTAGAGTGGGTACGCGTTTTTTGGACGACAACGATCGACTCGCGTCTCCACCGTGGACCTCTCTCAGAGCGCTCGAGCGAGCGAGCCTTCAATTGGAGCGGCAAGGCGCAGAGGATGATCCGGACTATGGCCGGTGGCTGCAGATGCTTATCGCTCCCGGAGGATCTCTCGGGGGTGCCCGACCAAAGGCGAGCGTCTGCGATGAACGCGGGAGGTTGTGGATTGCCAAATTTCCCAGCCGAAATGACGAATATGATACCGGAGCTTGGGAATTCGTGATGCATGCGCTGGCTACCGCCGCTGGTCTGACGGTCCCTGAAGCAAGAATCGAGTGCTACGGCCATGTCCGGGAGGAAGGTCGCGGGCATCGAACCTTCTTGAGTCGCCGCTTTGATCGTCTAGCAACAGGCGCTCGCCTTCATTTTTCATCTGCGATGACACTACTCGAACGTCAGGATGGTCACGACGCAAACGATGGAGCCAGCTATCTTGAACTGGCCGACCTGCTTATGCGCCTCGGATCGAATACGTCGAGGGATCTCGAGCAACTGTGGCGACGCATCGTATTCTTTATGTGCGTCTCCAATACAGACGATCATCTCCGCAATCACGGCTTTATGCTGAAGCGCGAAGGATGGGCCCTCGCTCCCGCATACGATATGAATCCAGATGCATTTGGAGAGGGCCTGCGGCTCAACGTCTCCGAGACGGACAATGCTCAGGATCTCGAGCTCGCGAAAGCCACGGCCTCAGGGTTTCGTATAAAAAAAAAAGGGCCGAGGCGATCGTCACCGAGGTTGTACACGCGGTGCGTGGCTGGAGGAACGTCGCGACACGTCAGGGCATTTCTCGAGCGGAGCAAGATAGGATGAAGCGAGCCTTTCGCTTGGCGGATGTGTGACCATGCATCACTGCCGGTTCCTTGTCGGGAGGTGCACCGCCAAGGTATGGCTCGTCCGAGTATGAAACGCGCGAATCCTCTGGGTGCCCTACTGCTGCGCTGCGACGCCTCAAGGCAGACGGGCCTTGGGCATCTTTCTCGCTGTCTCGCCCTTGCAGACGAATGGAAGCTCCGGGGAGGCCACGCGCTCTTTTTGATGCGATCCCTTCAACCTGATTTCAGCGATTTGGTGCGCACGCGGGGTCACCGGGCGCGGTTTGTCGAGGATGCTTCCGCACGGGGTACACCGGCTGCGGGCGAAATGGACCCGCTACCGAAGTCGGACGCAGAAGCGGTGGTCGCCGTCGCTGATGAGATACAGGCGGAGTGCATCGTCATCGACACCTACCTCGCCGGCGATTCCTATGTGTCCTGCGCCAAGCGCGGCGCATGGCAGATCCTGGTGATCGACGATGAAAGTGGACGCAAGCTCTGTGATGCCGACGTGGTGGTCGATGTAGCCCGTACCGTCCCGCGCACCCCGAGATGGCTTGTGGGACCGAGCAGCGCGCTGCTGCATGCGGCTTTTGGTCGTCAGAGGCAGCAAAGGACGCCGCAGGACCGCAGCGGACTGCCCCGCAAGATTCTGCTCGCACTCGGTACGGCGGGCGGTCCCGAGCTTCCGCTGCGCATCGCCCACTACGTTCGCGATCTCTTGCCGAACGCCGATGTCTTCGTGGTGGTCACTCAGACCCTTTCGCCCCTCATGGCCGAGTCGCAAAAAGGCCTGGAGTTTGGTCATTCGCTCACCCCAGACGAGATGGCGCAGCGCATGGCCTGGGCAGACCTAGCGATCGCGACTCCCAGTACGGTCGCCTGGGAGCTCGCCACCGTGGGTGTGCCGTCCATTCTCAAAATCACGGTCGACAATCAGACGCCCGTCGCCGACCGAATCGCAGAGGATACGGTTGCCCCGATCGCTGAGACCGTCGAGGAGCTGGAGCGATCGATCAAGACCTACCTCGCTCTAGATGCTCAGGAACGACGTGCACGCAGCGATCGATTCCGGGCGCTCTGCGATGGCGGAGGATGCGTGAGGGCCGTCGACGAGCTCCTTGCACCCCGCATTCAAAGACCTGCCGGTTCGGTGCAGTAAAGAAGACCTAGAGACCGACGGGCGCTTCAAGCCTCATCACAAGCATCCGCCGCACGCACTGCGCACTGTAGCCGACGCACTGCGCACTGTACCTGATATGGATCGTAATCCACAGTGCCTGGTACGACTTGTCTTGTTCAGTCAAACTAGAGGGCAAGCACGGTGAAGAACTAGCTTACACGCCCAAAAATTCGTACTTCATTGGTTAAGGGGCCCAAAGTTTGCCTGAAAAACATTCTCCAAAGAGCACACCCAGTCGGCGGAGAGGTTATCTCTCTGCAGGGGGCGTAGTTTTTGTGTCGTTGCTTTTCAAGGTAATATTAGCTCTCATCGCATTTGGATATTACCGATTTTTCACATGGCGATTTAGAGATCTAGAACCTTTAGAGCCGATACACCCGATACACCCGATACACCCGCTGCCCAGACAATTCCCTTGGCGCCCTCCTCATGCCCCGTCCCCCAGGTCCAATTGGTCGCTGCAGCAAGCTACCCCCCACCCAGGAGGGATTCCTCTCTGCGTAGCGATCTGGAAAGGAGCGAACACGAGTACGTGGGGCCCTGTCATGACGGGACAGGCCAACCACTGGCTGTCTCCAAGAGACAAAGCCTGGGAGGTTCCTCAGGGAATTCATGGTGTTGTGGTCAACCCCTTTCCGGGGTGCGAAGCGGTCTTAATTCGACCTGATGGTACTTCGCTGACGATACCCGCAGCGGGTCCTCGAACCTTTGCTAGTGCATTCGGTACCATGCCAACGAGCATCACCGCGAGGTCGACCAGGGACCGCAAAGTACGAGTCGACAGTTTTTATGCGATGCGTGCAACGGCACCTGCGAACCCAGCTCGGTTTTTCGAACCAATGCTTCGCGCCTTGCCGGAGGGCATCAATGGCCTAAACGGGATCTTCGGTCCAGACACGCTGGCGCTTCACCCTTCTCGCCCAGATACGGAAATCGATAATCCTAGTTCTCCGCATGCAGCCGAGGAGTATCGCGACGGTCTTGTAGTGTACAGAAACGGAGGGCATCTGGCGGTGGTCAATGCGATGCTCTCCAATCTCTACGGTCCGGCAAGCTTGGTAGACGCACATGGGAGCCGCGGATTCAGCGATGACCGGGTAGGGACACTCATGAGAGATCTCGATTTGCATGGTTTTGGGGTCGGGCTTCGGCGAGACCACCGAGGAGAGATCGTGGGGCTCGAGATACACTGGAAATCCCGTGGCGTGAATTGCGTCCGCGACCCCAGGTCCGGAGCCCTTGTGAAGCCTGATAAGAGGCACGAGATCACGGCCGCACTTAGGAAGCTATACCGAGGGCCTATCACTTTCGTCGAAGACCCACCTGTTGCGTGTCCGCGCTAGCGGGTCGCCTAGTTCTCCCTCTACCGCGCCGACATTTACCGTACCTGGTATGGTTTGTCCTGGCCTTGTCCAGGTTCACAGGGCACGTGGCTGGAGCCATTGTCGATGCGACCTCGCACCGAAGTCGGCACCCTGCTAGACGGCGAAGATTGCAGAGCGATCTTCGAACCGAGGGCTGCACGGGGCGCTGATCTTAGGGGGCACATCAATGCATTTGGGGGATTCATGATGGAACTGAGCGCCGTCATTCAAGCGCGGATGTCTTCGCGGCGTTTGCCCGGCAAGGTGATGCGTGACCTCGGCGGAACACCTGCGCTGGCTCACGTCGTCAAACGCTGCCGCGGCTTTGCGACTCAAGTCGTCGTGTGTACCAGCACCGACGCAAGCGACGACCCGATCGCAGGCTGGTGCGACCGTGAAGAAGTGCTCGTGGTCCGCGGCTCACTCGACAACGTATTTGCCAGATTCCGCCAAACGCTACGCCACCCGCAGCTGAGGCAGACAGAGTTCTTCGCGAGGGTGACTGCAGACTGCCCACTCGTGAGCGATACCCTCGCGAACGAGGCGCTCCAAGTCGCGAGCTCAGAGCACGCCGACTACGTGGGCTTTGCTCCCGATTCCGCAGCAAGGGGGCTCGCCGTCGAAATCCTACGGACGCAAGCTTTTGAACGCATCGATATCGAATCGCTGTCTCGCTACGAACGCGAGCATGTGGCGCCGCGACTCTACAACGGCGTTGGCCACTTCAACGCGGTCTACATCAGCGCCCCGAAGGAGCTGGCGCATGCAGAGGTGCGTCTCACCCTCGACTATCCGGAGGATGCTGCGCTGCTCGATACGCTTTTATCGACCGACACCGACATGACGGCCGAAGAAGCGGTGCGCCGGGTACTCGAAGATCCGCAGCTTTTTCGAATGAACGCCCATTGTAGGCAGCTGACCGACAATCAGCAGCGGAGCGAACCCGACAAAGAGCCCGGCGCGAACTGACTCGCTTGGCCTTGTTCCAATCCTTCGGCAGAGGAGTCGGGCAGATGCAATAAGACGCAATCGATACAGCAGTCTCCAATAGCTAGAGTCCTTGGAGTGGCTTAGGACGGATCGTAAAAGGCTGGTATTTTGCACGTCAGACGACAGCGCGGTGAACTTCGCCGAACCCACATGATTGCGGTTTGGAGCTTGTTTGCCGCCATCGTTGCACTTCTGATGCGTCCCAGAGCACGCACGCTCACGCTCGTAAGCCAGGGGATCCACCGCTTCCGGCAATGCGAATTGACATCCCCCTCTGCTTTGACGTTTTCTGAACGCAGGCCATATCGACCAAGGTCTGTTTCGAGCAGCAAGCGAAGGTGTTCCGCAGGGCCGGGCTCTTTCCCATCTTATGTCAAACATCATGCTCAATGAGTTTGATCAGTGGCTAGAGGCGAAATACTTAAGCAAGAAAGCTCGCTGAGCATGGAACTTCGGCTACAGCAAACCCGGCCCATCTGTCGGCCTTCATCGACCTCTACGCTAGGCGCGTTGTCGGCTATGCACTTGCGGACCGTAAGCGCACTGAGCTGTCGCTCCAAGCCTTTCAGCGCTCCCTTGCACTTTGCGGTGTCGGCGCCTCTCTTATCCTTCACAGCAACCGTGGGGATGAATGCGCAAGTCACGACTTTCGAGTCCTTCTCCAAGCGGTAGGTGCCATGCAGAGCGTAAGCGAAGCCGGCAACTGCTACGACAACGCCGTTGCAGAATCCTTCTTCGCTTCACTCGAACAAGTCTTGATCATGCGCACCCGATTCGAGACACGACAAAACGCCATGGCCAGCGTCACCTACTACATCCATAATTTCTATAACCCTATACGGCGGCATTCCCACAATGGGCTTGTCAGACCAGAGAAGGCCTTCCTTGCATCCTTTCAACCCCTGGCTGCTTGAACATTTCTTCTCTCCACTTTTTCCGGGCAACTCCACCGGAAACATAAAGTTCCGAAGAAAGGGCATTTCAGCCTCTTTCAATCAGCTTTAATTTCATAATATTCCGTTTATACTGAAGACCGATCCATATGCAGTATTGTATGAGAAGACAAGGCTCGATTGCTGAATACGGAGGAGGGCTTCCTTGATATTAGGGTTCGAAGAAGAACTTACAGACTACTTTAATCTCATCAAAAGATTACGAACTATATCCCCAATTAACCAAGAACGAAGCCAAACAGTTCCACTAAACGTAATCGATAGCTTGTCCTACTTTCAAGACGGATCCGAACTTCAACTGGCCCCGATCGCTAACCAGCTGAGACTCGCCGCAAGCAACATTCCAAGGGCAACGATGACGATCCGCAAGCTCAAAGAAAAACAATGCTTTGTTCTCTTGAGTTATAGTCCTTACCCGCATTTTCAGATCTTCTTCCGCAGTCGTACATCCCCTGTCATCGCTGATAACCTAGCTCTTTTTGTCGCGCGATTCGCTTGCGGAGAGGGATGGCAACGATACAACGCCGTTCAGAGACTCGACATTCCCGTGCGCACTTTAAGACAGAGCGCATCCAAGCCTCATCACGTTGAGAGCATAACTGAGAGACATCCCTACCCCGCTCTGTGGCCAAACCACCCAACTACGTATGGTGAACAGTTCAGACACCCAACTACCGATAAACATGCCAGCAGATCCTCACTACTTGTGCAAGCTTTTCAAATTGCGACATGCGGTACATCTTCTCAACGAAGTGACAACAACGAATCTCAGTCAACAGATGACGAATGTTCCGTATTCGGCATTACGCCTTTCTCGGGGTTCGCTGCAGTCATACGATTTATCCGACTGGGGAGATTAAGAGTTTTGAAGGTTGAACCTTGGCAACGAAGCCCAGGAGACCGAGCGTGGTTACCCCTTCGAAAAAAACCAGATCACATAACAAAACACCACGCCATGGTGACAAAGATGTTGGCGGGACGAAGCCTTGTCGATGATGCGGTAGCGCATATCGTTCATTGGCTCACCCAGTGCATCGAGAATCATGCAAATGCCGCTGAGCAAGACAGAGACCTAGATTTTTCTCTGTCATCAAAACTCATAGCAGCAAGCTGCAACGCATACTATGAGCCGAGAAACGCCGAGAAACGATACTCACACAAGATTGAGGCAAACCTAGACGACTATGCTGACCTCAACCGATTAGCGAGAATATTTGTCGCGCACGTTGTAGGATACACCGAAGAGCCTATGAGCTTCCAAAAAATATGGACTCTACTTCGGTTCATCGAGAATTTCATCTACTCTAGAAAGATCCATATCGAAACGATAGCAAGACAGCTAGATCACTATTCATTGAATATTTATCTGAACCGATCTAGCTTAGATGAATATGTAACAAATTTCGCCCGAGAAATTAGTGCATTAAAACCAGGTCAATGCATTTTCAAACAAAGCGCCTTTGACGGACACGCAATACTTTATCTATTGTTTAGACCTACAGACCTGTTTATCCAAGGCAGCCCGATCTGCTTTATTGAATGCAACTCAGGTTATCGAGCAGAGAGAAACGGCACCGTTTTCGAGGAGAAAACTCAACCGTACTCGGAACTTCGGGCATCGGTCCGTTGTGGGCGCACTTTCTTAAGAAGGCGTCAGATGGAAGAGATGATTATGCCTAATATTTATACGCTAAACTCGCACCAAACATGTTCGGAAACAGAAGCGCTGTCGCGACTACTAGGTTATTGGACGCTACAATATCAGAATTCCTTGCCCAAAGATTCCGAAGCATATCAACAGAGCATCGAAGAACCTCATTGGTCGATTGAACACTATCATCTAGCAAGCTCTTTGAATCATCATCCGCACTTCTCCACACTTCGGCAAATCCTCGCAGTACCAGCTCAAGCCGGTGTCAGCTGCACCACTCAGTCACTGCTTATGGGTCTTAGAGCTATGGGCGCGCTGTATTTGGGACCTGCTGTGACAACCGGTAAAGCTTGAATTCTACAGAAATAAGACGCAATCGACGCAGCAGTCTCCGATAGCTAGAGTCCTTGGAGTGGCTTAGGCCGGATCGCAGAAGGCTGGTATTTTGCACGTCAGACGACAGCGCGGTGAACTTCGCCGAACCCACATGATTGCGGTTTGGAGCTTGTTTGCCGCCATCGTTGCACTTCTGATGCGTCCCAGAGCACGCACGCTCACGGTCGTGAGCCAGGGGACCCACCGCCCCAACGCAGCAGATCCTCCGTGTGCAGCTTTTTGGACGAGCACGGAGCCTTTGAGGCCCGACTCCTATCGACTGCATGGAAAACCACAGTGGTTGACGCCGGGAGACCCCCCCCATAAACCAACAGGTCATTGGCGCTGTGGTCTTCCCGGGCTGCGAGATAGTGATGAGAGCGCCCTGGAGCTTTTCTGAAGTCGTCCCTTCCCACCAAATTTGGGCGCACCCGCCAAGCAAAGCGGAGGGTCCTCCGTTATTCAGAACGATTTCGGTCCGAAAAGCACGGAGCGGCGAGGTTGCCGCCTGGTACGGCGTGGCAGGTCTTAAGCCGCCTATCGACCCGAGGGCGAAGTTCCGGAGGATGCTCAAATTGCTTCCGCCCGACGTGAATGGGTTTCAAGGCATTTATGGGGAGGACGGCACCTTGGTTCTCCATCCTTCGCGGCACGTTGGACAGGTAGACGACTTCCACGACGTCTATGATTGGGAGTTGGCCGTGCAGACACGGTGCATT
This sequence comes from Myxococcota bacterium, assembly GCA_039030515.1. Taxonomy (GTDB): domain Bacteria; phylum Myxococcota_A; class Polyangia; order Polyangiales; family Houyiibacteriaceae; genus JBCCEA01. The sequence continues at coordinate 53,045 of JBCCEA010000005.1, forward strand.
TCTCAGGGTCTTGTCCCCAGGCAGCATGGACATGTTAAAGTCTTGTTTAAGCTCCTTGCACTCACGAATGGCATGACGCGGGTGAGCGGTCCTCAGCAGGAGCAAGCCGTGGAGGAACGTTTGAGATTCACTGAAGGGCAGATTCGCACGCGGGGACTCGTGGGGTTTGCGTTTACTTTCAAACGCCGCCGCGATGGAGGATTCGATGGCACGTTGTACTGGACTTCACGGCAACTCAATTGCCTCATTCCAAATGCGGACGGCAGCGCTCCTCCTGAGGCAAGGCAGGCCATCGAGGTGGCGATGAGGGAGATCTTTCCGGGTACGCTCAGATCGGCTGCCCCCAATCCTCCCGGATGCAAGTAAACGAGTCTGTGAAGCTGGCGCAGAGCCCAAGGCGCGCAGCCGCGATCGGGCAGGCGCTGGCACGATAGACTCCGACCCGTTCGACAGGCAACAACTCGCGTCCTGCTGAGACGTCTATCGGTCTTCAAAGACAGGCTGCATCCTAATCAAACGCTGCCGACTCCTGGACCGGATAGCGCCACAGACCCGGCATGGCGCTTTCGCGCTAGGCTGTGCCGCATGGACTTTGCCTTTCTATATGACGCGCTCATCGCGAAACTGAAGCTGTGGGCTGAAGGGCTCACGACGATGTTGCCCAACGCGATGGTCGCCACTGCCGTCGTGATCGCATTTTGGCTGCTTTCAAAACTTGCCTACAAGGTGAGCCAAAAAACCCTTGAACGCATCCAGACGAATAAGGCGGCTCGCTCGCTCATGAGTACCGCGGTGCGCGTGTCTGTATTTGGCGCGGGTATCGTCATAGCACTAGGCGTGCTAAATCTCGACAAGGCGCTCACCTCGATACTCGCAGGCGCAGGGGTGGTCGGCCTTGCTTTGGGATTTGCGTTTCAGGATCTCGCCGCAAACCTCATTTCCGGAATCGGTCTCGCGATGAATCAGGAGCTGCCGTTCAAAATCGGAGATGTGGTAGAGACCAACAATACCTTCGGCACGGTCAAGAGCATCGGACTAAGAACCTCTCTCATCCACACTCCGGACGGAAAGACCGTGGTCATTCCAAATAAGAATGTGTATCAGGATAAGGTCGTAAACTATAGCGCCGCTGGCCGAATACGCATCGACCTGAGCTGCGGCGTATCGTACGGAGACGACCTGCAAAAAGTGCAATCCGTGGCTCTAGAAGCGATGGAGCAATTATCCAGTCGCGATACGTCATTGCCCGTCGAATTCTACTTTCAGGGATTCGGCGATAGTTCGATCAACCTGCTCGCCTGTTTCTGGGTGCGGTACGAAAAACACGCCGACTACCTGAACGCGATGAGTGAAGCCGTAAAGCGCTTAAAGGGCGCCTTCGACGAGCACGACATCGTGATTCCGTTTCCCATTCGCACCCTGGACTTCGGAATCCGCGGTGGCGAGCCGCTTGCAAGTGTCTTGGCGCACAGAGCAGATCGATCGCCCGGCGCTTGAAATCAGGGGAAATCGGGTCAACTGGAGCCCAGAACGGAATGTTGTATATGATTGGGCATGGAAGACCGAGCATTTATACCGCTCAATGACCCCAGCGTTCCGGGTAGATTTGTGCTTATCGGTAACCCTGATAAAGACGTCAATGGCTGTCTTGGGTACAATAAAAACGATATGAGCACTGCCGCTTTGACGGGGTCCTCCGAAGCGGGAATGACTCTCGAAGCCTTACTCCGCACCGCACACCGCGCCGTCCGGGCAGCCAGGCATTTCGTTCCAAACCCCCTGAACCACTATGGTTCGCCAGTCCTGGGGTCACTCTACAACATGGAGCACATGCTGTTGGCTTTGAACTGGTATGGAAAAGAATATCTCGCAAAAAGTCTTCAAGCTAGGTTCAGTTTACCGAAAAGTGCCGCAGACACGATGGCTACCTACATCGCGGTTGCGAGCGCAGGCAGAGTGGGTGGCACAGGAGTATGCGATACTTATGCAGCTCTAGTGATGTTGCACCTGAGTGCATATGCTGAGGGGCCGTGTGTGATTTCAATGCGCTTCGTTGAGGCACCAGGTTACCCCAATACCGAGCACGCAATCGTGGAAGTAGAATCAGGGGGAAATCGGGTAGTGATCGATGCGTGGCCCGAAACGCCACGTGTGCTCCCTCCGGAACACACCCTCTATCCTTCGGATAAGTGCACATCTGTGATGGCAATACTCGTGGAGCAGCCAGGTCCGTTACTTTTGAAAATGCCGTTATTAGCGACTGGTCGTAGTGCTGAGAAGGCTCTTCACGAGAAAGCACACGAAATAGAACGGATAATACGGCGATCGGGAATAAGCCGGGACGCCCAGATTCCCGCAGATGAATTGTTTTCGGGCCCCATGATTCAGTCTAGCAACGCCACCCCAGTAAATGACGCGCATCGCGTTCGGCTAATGGCACTCCCGGAAATCAGGAGAACCAGGGAACCTCCGTGGCGTAGAGACCCGATGACTAAGTCACGCATGCCTCCAGGCGGAGCGGGACCGATCTTTGACCCTGCTTGGTGGGCAAACCACCCATCCCCTTGGAATTCATCTTCATGGCTCGAACCGAGATCTATCCCGTCGCGCTCGATGCCTTTGGGTGAATCTTCCGCACTGCCGTCAACTCCGGGCTCATCCACTACGACGCCTCTTATAGCTCTTGCAACGATTTTTTTTGGAGCCCTACTGCATTATTGCCTCAAGAAAAAGCCCTCGGGCCCAACTTCAGCGAATGGACGTGGAAGGAGTCCTGGGCCCCAGCCGCGACGTCGAGGTCGACGCTAATAATCGTAGACGGACAATAATCGTAGACGGACGAAGCGATCCCTCTGCCTGGTCAGGCAAGCCGAACGACCCCGCCCACAAGTCGCAGTCGAGGATCATGCATGCTCACATGGCAGACAGGGTAACCAGGGCGCGTCCTGGACACACCGCACTGGGTACGGACGTCTGAGCCTGCTGGTGGGTGCTGTGACGTGGGCGCGTCCTGGACAAGCCGTACCAGGAACGGTGGATTGGGTTCGCTGTGACCAAGGAGCGTCCTGGACAACTCGTACCAGGTACGGTGAATTAGAACCTGCAGCGTCAGAATCGATCGGATTGCGTCGGACTGTGGCGCTACCGTCGCACTACTCTGGCCGGAACAGCTCCGAACTGATCATCCGCAGCATCAAAGGGCCAAGACGGTCGAACAGACTTGGATCGCGGGTGCCCATGAGCGCTACTCCCTGCGCAAAAGCCATGAACGCTTCCGCCATGGTGGACACGTCGGTCCCCATCTCAAGCTCGCCCTCATCCACAGCCCGCTCAAAGGCGCGCCGGAGCGCACGCAAAACCCGCTGGCGAAAGTTCACGAGCACCCGCTCTGCCTCCGGATCTTTGCCGTCCAGCTCGGCGAGGGCTTTGCCGAAGAAGCAACCAGGATTGCCGTGCTTGGCCTGTTCCTGATGCTTCGCCGCAAAAGCGCGTGCGAGGCGCGTCTCGAGGGAACCTTCTCCGCAGAGCGCCTCGATAAAATCGCCAATCGTCTCGTCGGTCCACGCCTTGAGCGCTTCGAGATAAAGCGCTCTTTTGTCCCCAAAAGTAGCGTACATACTCGAGCGACTGATCCCCATAGCCGAGAGCAGTTGCTCCACTGAAGTCGCTTCATACCCCTGAATCCAAAACACCTCGACAGCGCGGGCAAGCGCAGTTTCGTGGTCGAACTTCTTCGGCGAGCCGGACATCAGAAGCGAAGCGCCGAAACATTTCTTGCGTAAGAAGCGACCATACCCAAAGCATGCTTCTGCAGACGAACCAGTCAAGCGTCTCCGCAGAGTTCGCAAAGAGACCCCGAAGCCACCTTCGCCAGGCTGGACACGAGCAAAGATCTCCGGAACGGACATTCCGCGCGCACTGCATCGAGAAAGCGTAGTCCTTTTGCCGCGGAGGTTCGCCTCCATCTTCGGAGCTGAAACGTTTCAAATGAGTCCATTCCTTAAGTGCACCCGAGCCTCATCGAATTGGCTTGCGCTAGTCCGCCGGGGAGTGCACATGGAACGAGCGTTCCCAAACTCCGATGGAGCACTGATGAAACCCTCCAACACCATCTTGGTTCTATATCGATTTCGATGGCCGCTAGCGCTTCTTGCACTTGCCGTCACCTTTTTTCTTATGAACACCGGCATGGGGCAGGTGGGAGCATTTTCAGATCGCGTCACCTCGCTTCGATCCGTCCCGCCTGAGGTGAGCCCACCACCTAGGATGTTCGATCCGCGAACCGACATCTGGTTCGACCCTGAGGACTCCGGACTCAAGACGTTTTACGAAGTAGAAGACAAGTTCATCGCTGAAGACATTGTGGTCATTGCGTTTGAAGAAACAGAAGACCCTTGGGGAGTTTTCGGCACCAAAGCCCTGACGACGATTGCCGAGCTGAGCAGTGCGATCGAAAAGGTTCCCGGAGTGCGCAATGTTCGCAGCCTCACGACCAACCCGTGGATACGCTTTGGCGAGGCTGGACCGGGTGAGGAGGGCCTGATCGTCGGCGACCTCTTCGAACGTGATCCCAATTCATATTCGGAAGACGAACGCCTCGAGCGAATGATCGCGATTGTCGGGGCAGAAAACGCCGCAAATCGAATAGGAGAAGAGCGCGTCAAGGCACTGCTGGGTTCAAGCGCCGACTTCTCCAACTACATCGGGGAGCCGAGGCTTCTGGACGCGGTGGTCAACGCGGAAGCGAGCACCACCGCACTGATGATCTCTATTCTTCGTCCAAGGCCGTCGCCGGATGAACTCGACTCGGCTTTTGCGGATGCGCCACCAAGGGAGCGAGACGTAGGCCCCGCAATCCACGTGATGGAGACGCAGGCGGAAACGGTGGGCGCCATCGAGAGGATCCTCGCAGAGCATCCAGAGTATGCGTTTCACTCAGCCGGCATTCCGCTTTTCGAAAGAGAGTTCTTTCGGGTCGGACAGTCAGACATGGCCTACGTAGGCCTGATGTTCGTCGCGATCGGGCTCATCCTGAGCTTGATCTTCCGCCGAGTCGGTGCTGTCGCTGTGCCGCTATTGATCGTATTCATGTCGATTATGGCGATGGTCGGAACCATTTTCACGCTCGGCGACCTGCTCAACAACCTAACCGCGGCGGCTCCGGTGATGGTCACGGCCGTCGGCATTGCGGATGCGGTCCATCTGATCACTTCGTACTACTTGCTGCGTCCGCAGTATGACGACAAACACGCCCTTATTTCTGCAGTGCTCGCGAAAAATGCACTGCCGGTGTTTCTCACTTCACTGACGACCTCGATCGGATTCTTCTCTCTGATGACCGGAGAGATCATACCGATTCAAATGCTGGGATATGCCGCAGGCGTGGGCACCATATCCGCGTATCTGCTCTCGATGACCGTGATTCCCGCCATGCTCTCCTTGCTCCCTCTGTCAAAGAGCCAAGCGCCAAAGAGCCAGGCGCCTAAAAACAAAGAGCGGTCTTCTGCTGAGAATACGGGTTCGGGCGCGGGCGAGGAGTTGAAACCGGCAGAGGCCACGCGGGGGGACGAACAAAATGCCTCTCCGCTCTGGGCCGATCGCTTGGTTGCATTGGTGCTGCGCCACAGGGTGCCTTTTATCAGCGGAGCAGTCTTGACGATCGCTCTTTCGATTTTTGGCATGTCGCGTATCGAGATGTCCTCGGACATGCGCATGATGTTTCCGGCAGACAATCGGATCATCAGCGATGTGCACTGGATCGAAGCGCGGCTCGGCGGCGCAAGCGATCTGGAGATCATCTTCAACGGCCCTCCGATCGACGCCAACGAAGAACAGCTTCGTCAAAGCGCGGCACGCCTCGAAGAGCTCGAGCTGAGGCAGCTTTCCTCCGAAAGCACGATGTCGAGCACAGAACGCGCAGAACTCAGGACACTGCGCGCGCAAAGAGATGAAGTGAGACGAAGGCGAATCGCCACATCGCAAAGATTCCTGGAGCAGATCGATGGTTTTCAGACCCGTCTCCAAGAAGAGGCGAAGAATCCAGAATCTCCCCTTCGCGTGCTCAGCAACTTCGACAGCGCCATCGCGGTGCTGCGTAAGATGCACCAGGTGCAAAACGAAAATGAGGCAAATTACTATCGGGTTCCGGACGAAAACGACGTACCTGAACAGGCAAGAAGACCCGTAGTTCAGTACGACGACATCCTTGAGGAATCGAGCTTAATCCCGGGACAAGATGCATCCACCCTGGTCTCTCAGTACTATTTGCAGTACGAGAACGGAGCGAAACCAGCAGAGAACCTATCGACACTGGTGTCCTCTGACCGGCAGTCGTTTCGTATCCAGGTGCGCACCCGAACAGCAGCCACTTCGGTGTTGCTCGCCGCATTCGACAGAATCCGGGAGATCCTAAGTACTGAGTTTCCTGAGCTCGATGGAAATGAAGCCACGGTCGAGTCGGGAGAGGCATACGCGTCAGCGACACTGACCGGCAAACAGTATTTGTTTACCAATATGTTTCAGAGCTTCTCAAACACCTTGATCGTCTCTTTGACGACTGCTCTTATTGCGATCACTTTGGTCATCGCGGTCGTGTATCGATCGATTTGGATCGCTTTGATCAGCTTGGTTCCCAACGTCCTTCCGATCGTCATTCCCCTTGGTTTCTTCGGTCTGGTCGGCAAACCTCTCGACGGTCCAGCAGTCATCGTCGCGACGGTGGCTCTCGGCGTATGCGTGGACGACACGATACATTTCTTGACCAAGTTCACGAGATCTCGACTCACGATGAACATCGAAGATGCGCTTCGAGCCACCTTTCGTGAAGTTGGGCCCGCGCTCACCTGGACCACAATGGTGCTGGTAGCGGGTTTCGGCGTGCTTTCGCTGAGCACGTTCCGGCCCAATATGCTGATCGGAGTTTTGGGAGCGATCATCGTAGCTCTGGCCTGGGCGGCCGACTTCCTGGTCACGCCCGCGATTCTCTCCTACCTCGATCGCTCAGAGCCCGAACAGGTTCTGCAGCCACAGCCAGCAGAATAAACCGCGTTCTGATGCGTAAGGAATCTAGGATGAAACGAAACCAAACGACCCCACGTCTTTTGCACACTTCTTCTTCGCTGCTCTGCATCGCGATCGGGATGCTCGCCGTCATGCTTGCAGATGTATCCAAAGTGGCGATTGCGGACGAGAACACGTCCGGAGTTCCGGTACCCCAACAGCCAAACTGGCAAAGGCAAGGGGACCCGGCTTCCTTTGGACGCCAAATCGCCACCTACGCAGATCGCTTCGACGCCGGATGGATCGACTCCTATTCGCAGTCCAAAATGACACTCTTCGATGCAGGCGGGGATAAGGTCACCCGAGATGTGCGCCAGCAGGTGCTGGAAGGAACTCGTGGAGACAAGTCCCTGGTACGCTTCATGACGCCGGCAGACATCCGCGGAGTCGCAGCGCTCACGCACGAACATCCCTCTGCAACCGACGATAGCTGGCTCTACCTTCCTGCAACGCGACGGGTGCGACGTGTTTCAGGAGCGAACCGGACCGCAAGCTTTCAAGGAACCGAGTTTACCTACGAGGATCTATCGAGTCTCATCGTGAGTCGATATGAATGGCGCTTTCTTTCTGAAGAGACGATCACGGTCGACGGTGAGCAGGCACAGGTGTACCGGCTTGAGGCCCGACCAACCTACGAAAACACCGGATACGCCAAAATCATCATCGACTACCATAAAGAGTATTTTCGCGTCGAACGCATGGAGTACTACGATCGAGCGGGACAGCGACTCAAGACTCTGGTTAATTCGCGCTGGAAACGGTTTCATGGACGCTTCTGGCGCGCAATGCAGCTCGACATGAACAACTATCAAACCGGCAAACGCACTCTTCTCGAGAGCCGCGCTTTCTTCGTCAACCTTTCTCTTTACAATCGCCGCGATGGAACACCTCGCGACAACCTGAATGAACAACAATTTACACGACGAGCGCTTGAAAACGGCTAAGAGCGCTTTGACCGAAGCGAACAGCACAGCTACCGGAGCGCACCGATCGCTTGCTGCGGGTGCGCTCCTTTGCTGTCTGGCTCATTATGTGAGCGGGTTTATGGACGCGCAGGCGCAAGCGCATCCTGATTCACGCGATGCGCAGAGTTCTGAATCCGTCTCGGATCCCGACCCGCTCGATGAACTAGATGCGCTCGATGAACTAGATGCGCTCGACGAACTAGATGCGCTCGACGAACTAGACGCGATAGGCACGGCGGAGTCGGGGTTTGGGGTACGGACCGTCAAGGCATTCATCGGCAGCGAATTTCGATCATACTTCGACGATAGAGACGGTCCGCAAAACGACGAGCAGCTGATATTCGATAGCGAACTTGAGCTGGACCTGCGTCTAGGGGGCAACTTCTATCTCTTTGCGCGACCGAGACTCCTCATCGATACGCTCGACACAGATCTCTATCGATACGAACCTCTCGAGGGCTACCTTTCCTATGACGGAGAGCGATTCGGTGTTCTGGTGGGGCAACTGATCGAAAACTGGGGCATTGCCGAGGCGTTTAATCCGGTGGATATCTTGAATAGACGCGATCTTGCCGTCGATTTTCTCGACCCCGATCCACTGGGCGAGCTTACGCTTAGACTGCAGTTTCAGGGCCAAGGCAATGAGGTTCTCGGACAGCCGGTGCTCAGCGGCTACCTGCTTCCCTACTGGAGGAATACGCGACTGCCGACTCCCGATTCGCGATTCACCCCCAGAGACGGCGTCACGAATTTAAGAAGCTCAGGTGGCGAGGAGCCCAATGCCGCCGAGGGAATCTTCGCGGCGATCCGCTTGGAGCACACCCTCAACACCGCTCTCTTCAACGCGGATGTACAGTACATTGCGGCACGTGGGCCCGATCGCGTGCCTCTCTTTACCCCGGCAGCTCGCTCGGACGGTGGATTCGATTTGATCCCTGCATATTACGGGGCTTGGTTTTTTGGAGGAGGAATGCGGGCGGTACCCAACTCGGGTGTGCTCTCGAAGTTCACCTTCAAACTCGAGCTTGCGTATCGGGAACCCTACCTCTTTGACGACTCGACCATCGGCACCCCAGAAAACTATCTGCAGTACACCACCGGCTTCGATGCTCAAGCTACCAACCTGTTCACAGAGCGAGATCAGTTGCTCGTCACCATCGAGTACCTCGGTGAACAGCTCGCGGATGATGCGGCGAGCGATCTGCGTCTCTTTCGGAGCGACTTTGCGACCCGGCTTTTCTGGGAGGCGCAGGACTTTGCACGCACTTCCTTGGAACTGGTGGGCATTGTCGACTGGAAAACCGGAGAGCTCATTCTAAGCACCGCCTTTCAAAGGCAGCTCCGCCGCATCCATGACGACCTGCAGTTAAATGTAGAGCTTCAGTACTTTCATATCGGTGACGACCAGGAAATCCTGGGTTTGTTTCCCAACAACACCCGGGCGATCGTAAGACTTCAGGCGGATTTTTAATTCGCTCGCGGACGCATATCGAAACAGGCGACTGCTTGGACCGGCCTCCGCTGCAGAACATCAAAGTCCCTGCATCACAGCCTCTGCATCACAGTCGGCCCCTGCATCACGATACATTCACAGTCCTGAGGCAAACTTCACTGGAGCCGCGGTTCTATCGACCACTTCACTGGCGACTACTCCCTCGGCCAGTTCGACGCAGCAGAAACCTTCAGCCCTCAGGTCAAAAACACCGAGATCCGTGATCACCCGGTCCACCACGTGCTCTGCTGTTTTAGGAAAACTGCACGCTGTCACCAACTTTGGTTCCCCAGACTTGCTCTGATGGGTCATCAGCACCACGATGCGCCGACTGCCAGCGGCAAGATCCATCGCTCCACCTATGCCCATCATCTTACCACCCGGGATCGACCAGTTGGCCAAACTACCCTCTGCATCCACCTGCATCGAGCCGAGGATTGCAAGGTCGATATGCCCGCCGCGAATCATTCCAAAGGAGGCAGCCGAGTCAAAACAGCTTCCGCCAGGCACCACAGTCACGGTTTGTTTGCCCGCATTGATAAGGAGCGGGTCTGCCTCTCCTTCATAGGGGAACGGCCCCATACCGAGCAGACCGTTTTCTGACTGAAGCCAGACTTCGTCTTCGACCGGGATAAAGTTGGCCACCAAGGTCGGTAGCCCGATACCAAGGTTCACTACCGTTGCAGGAACCACTTCAGAGGCCGCCTTTCTCGCCATCTGCTCACGAGTCCAAGGCATCTGCACCTCCAGATCGCGCGGATTCATCACGAGACCGCTCTTTTTTGTATTCAAAGGGATCCTCGTGCTCTGAGACTTCGACGATGCGGTGCACAAATACTCCCGGCAAATGAATGTCGTCGGGTCCCAAAGCGCCAAGCGGCCTCAAGCGATCGGCTTCTAGAATCGTCGTGGTCGCGGCGGTCGCCATCACCGGAGAGAAATTGCGTGCAGTACGATAAAATCGTGCGTTTCCGAAAGAGTCGGCTTCTGCCGCTCGGATCAACGCGAGATCGGCATGCAGTGCGTGTTCGAGTAAATAGCTTCGCCCCTCAAACTCGCGACGCTCCTTACCTTGAGCAACCAGAGTCCCAACCCCGGTAGGCGTATAAAACGCAGGGATTCCCGATCCTGCAGCCCGCATACGCTCCACGAACGTTCCCTGAGGAATCACCTCCACCTCCACCGAGCCGTCCGCCATCGCATCGTGCAGTCGCTGGTTGGTGCCGATATAGCTGAGGGTGATCTTCGAAACGATGCCTGCATCGATCCAACGAGCAAGTCCTTTGCCGAGGTTCCCAGCATTGTTGCTCATGAGATGAATGTGGCGGACTCCAGCGTCGACCACACCGCGAATCAACGCTTCCGGATTGCCGCATAAGCCGAACCCACCGACCATGATTCGGGCCCCGTCCGAAATACCCTCCAAAGCGTCTTGAACGGTGGGCCGCACCTTATTCCGATGCCGTCCCACGCTCGGCTTGTTCCCGTTTGTTGTACTGCGCACTATGCTTCCTCTTTTGAAACCTCTTCGATCGCTTCGCGCACCTTGGCAAGCCCTTCCTGCAGTTCTTCGAGCTCAATAGAGAGCGGCGGAGAAAGAACCAAAACGCCAGGGCCGGGTTTGACGTGCGCATGGACCCCGCGCCGCCACAGTGCTTCTGGAAGCCTGCGGAAGGCTTTTTGTGAGAGATGAAGCTCGGTACCGCTGAGCAGGCCGAGCACTCTAGACTCGCCGACGGTCTCGAGTGCACGCCACTCGATAAGGGCATCCCGGAGCGAAGGCTCAAGCTCCGCAGCGCGCTCGATAAGTCCGTCTTCTTCATAAACCTTCAAAGCAGCCAGCGCAGCGGCAACCCCGAGGGGATGGGCGTAGTGGGTCAGACCGGAGGCGAGCACATTGGACTCGAAGTGGGACGCAACCCGCTTGTGAACCAATACCGCACCGAGAACACCGTACCCTGCAGTAAGCGCCTTACCGCAGGTGATCATGTCCGGGGCCACCTCAAAATGCTCGAAGGCAAACCAGCTGCCCGTCCGCCCAAAACCGACCAGAACCTCGTCAAAAACGAGCAGGGCTCCGTGTGCATCACACGCGTTGCGCAAAGAACGCATATATTCCGGAGTGGGAATCAGGACCCCGTTGGCGCCGACTACCGATTCAACAAACACCGCTCCGACATTGCCCTCGTAATCGAGAACGTCTGCAATACGACTCCTCGACTGAGACATATCGTCGAGTACGTGCAGCACCCCAGGCAGACCGGGTTCCACCGCGACCCTGCGCCAATCTCCCGAAAGACTTGCCGCCCCCATCGTCGCTCCGTGATAGCTGCGATATCGGGCGATCGCCTTGAATCTTCCGGTCACCATTCGAGCGATCTTCAGCGCAGTCTCATTTGCGTCCGAGCCACCTAAGGTAAAAAAGACTTTCGAGTAGCCCGGGGGCGCGATTTCAAGCAAGCGCTCTGCAAGCTCTACTTTCTCTGGATAGACCGCAGACGGCATGGACAAACACAGGCGATCTGCCTGATTCTTTACCGCCTCGATAATGCGCTGATTCCCGTGCCCTGCGTTTGCCTGATAGGTCAAGCTGCCAAGATCGAGAATGCGAAGCCCCTCGGGCGTCTCAAAGTACGATCCAAAGCCAGCGGATATCTCCACCGGAAACGCGTCATTTTGCGCACTCCAAGTAAAGAAAAACGGCAATTCATGTGCACTCATCACTCAGACCAGCCGAATACATGAGGTCTTGCACCATGGATGCATCCTGCAGCTGCACGCACCCACCTCGCTCTGAAATCGACGACCAGACCTGCGCACGTTGCAATTCCGTGTGGGTTTTCAGGAGAACTGCGGTGCGTGCAAACACTGTCCGGATAGCCTTCATGACTGCCAAGCTGAAGCCAAAGGTCCTCCCACCGGGCGATCGGGCTGCCTTCGAGCGCTTTTTGCAACGTGCTGTAACGCTCGTAGGTGGTGCTGTCTTTCGCGACAACCGCAAAAGGACGAATCTCATCACTCAAGCAATGATTCGTGTGGATAAAGAGGCTTTTTTCCTCACACCACAACTCTTCCAAGACGGCCGATTGGCTGCCGCTCACCTCGATAGAGAACCCTTTCGCTTCATCTGCAAAAAAATAATGATGCCCGGAACCTAACGTGGCTCCTAAAATCGTATCGCGTGCAGATTCCGCACTTCCGGCAGCCAGAGCGCGGCGCACCAGTGCAGGCCAAACCACACCGACCTTTGCATCTGTGCAGCGCAAATTGTTGATGCCTCCGCCTACTCCATCGGCAGAAAGACCCGCCATCCCCAAACAGCCGACGATGCTGAGCAGCCATGCCGAGGGACGTTCGTCAAACTCCGGGACCCGCATCATCATCACGTAGCCCATAGCCGAGCCGTGCATATCCCAAGTCTGGCCAAAAAGGGGGCTCTCCCCAGTGGTCGCGTAGAGCATGCTGCAGTCGTCGTCTGCGGGTCGATTCATGACAGCACCGCGTTCGGATCCGCGCAGATCTTTTAGGTCGGTGTAGTGATTGACCACCACGATCTCCTCCGGGGTCACATCGGCACCTTCCGCGATGCCCAAGAGCTCGTCGTGTAGGCTGGAGCAGTAGCGCTCAAGCAGCGGCAGGTGATCTCGAGCTGCATCGAGCACGTCGCTGCGATGGTCAAAAGCGCCGCTCTCGACCGCCAAACCCACCCGGATCGCCGCGATTTCCTTGATCAGTGGACGATAAGACTCTCCATGCGCTCGACCAAAAAGCCGAGGAGTCATACCGGGCACCGTCTGACCGAGATCAAAAACCCTCATCGTTCGTCTCGACGATACGTTGGACCATGCATTTTGTTCTTCGCTCTCACTGCAGCCCTCACTGACGCGCGCCCTTGGATGCAGTTCGGTTCAAGGCGGCGATCGACTCGTTAAAAGCGGACTCAAGTGCATCCCAATCTCCAAAATCGAGCGGCAAAGCGATCGGCACCGCTCCCCCGGGAACAGTGCGCAAAGCAAAGCCACGAGATCTCATATGGCGAGTAAAACCCTCTGCATGTTCGTTCATGCAAAACACGCGATAGAGCCCAAGACCTCTTGTCTCAAAACCGCTAGAGACAAAAGCGGGCCTGCGCAGAAGCTGTTCGAAACGTTCTACTTGAGCGGATAGATCGACATGGCGAAGGTGCCTAAGCGTATGATCGCAGCGGATCATCGAGAGTTCATCTCCATCCCAAGTGGATACAAACGTCAGAGGCTTCGTGACAAAAATATCGTCACTGCAGTGCAAAAATCCTGACTGAGCGCCACTCCACCACCCGACAACGTCTGGAATCACAGGCGCAGAGGAGACGGCAAAAGGACCCCGTGCACTTCGGTAGTAAGAAGAGGCGGTTTCTATGGCGACGAGGGGAATGCCCGTTTCATCGCGGAACCGTTTGAGCTTCAAGAAAAAGGCATCTGAAATAGTCTGCCCGGTTCGCTCCTGCAGCGTTTCGAAAAATAGGCCCACGATTTTTTCAGCTCCACCCAGCGCATCGACGCGTCGCATGAGCGCCTGGATACTCAGCTCTTCGTCGTCACAGGGGTGCGGCACTCGAAAGAAATTGCGGAAGTAACTCGGTCCCTGTCGATGCAGATCAGGATCGCTGAGCGCACGGGCTGCAGCGGTCGTGTGCCCAAAGTATCCTCCCGAGAACCCCAGAACCGACTGTGATTCAGCGCGGTGATGTCGCAGCAGACGCACAGCTTTATCGAAAACCTCATCCCGAGAAGACGCGAGATAGAGATGAGGCAGGGCGGGCATGAGGGATTCCACGCACTCCACCGCCCGCGCTACCGCCGGAGTGATGTAATTGCAAAGGGTGATCTTATTGACCGCGGGACCAAACAGCCCTCCTCGCTCATGAAGCGCGGTGAGAGAAGCCGGCACGGACGATAGCGGCTGAAGTGAAGCTAAGTCGTAGTCGGGACTTGGGGCTTTCGGTATGCTTTTTCCGGGTGGCGGATCCACCTGAAAAGCTCCGAGCGGCATGCGGTAGTACCGAGCTGCAGCTTGCGCTTCATACTGTGACTCCAGTCGAAAGACTTCATACCCACCGAGACGCTCGCTGATGCGCATCATCGCATCGGTCGCTCCAACCCGGTTTCGTGCCGTCGCATGCCGATAGCGGGGCGACGCATCTTCTCTTCGTATCGAGGCGGCTGCCCGAAGCTGCGCGCTCTTGAGCTTGTATCCAAGACCCAACCCGCGGAACTCCGGATCTACGGTGAGCGCCAAGGAGTACAAAGTATGTTCAGCGCCATAGTAAGGATCGTCAACGCATCCATCGAGGTTTTTGATCCGCTCTAGCGGTGCACCTAGGGCCGAACCGACCAGCCGCATACCAGACTCGGTCTTCACCTCAGCGACAACAGCGACGCCGCCCTCTTCAAAAGCCATCTGCAGCTTGGTCCGCGCATCACGTCGGGCCGCTTCATAGACCTTGGCTTCAAGCGCCATGATGGCGTCGAGAAGTGCCTCAGCCTCGTCGGGTGTGGCCACCCGAACCGTCACCGAGTCGCATACGCTTCCCGCTCTCTCGGTCGACGGGATGCGGGAGTCGTCCTCCCATGCGGGCGCCGGACCTTGATGCTGCTGCATCCACTCTAGGGTATGAGTGATCGCCTCAAATAGCCGTTCCACGTGAGCGAGCGCGAAGCTGCGATTCAGTCTGTAGCGCACGGTCTTGGTGCCCGAACCAAACACGATCGCTCCTCGATAAAAGCGCTGCGCGAGGTAGATCGAGAGCATCTCGGCGGAGGGCATATCAAACGCAAAGGCATACCCCCTGCATCGTGGATTGTGCACCAACTCTGCAAACCGCTGGGCAAGCGAATCGAGCCGTGTATTCACCCACGCCTCTATGGAACGCGCATAGTCATCGCCCGCCAATACCTCAGCGTGAAGGCGACCACGCACGAGCGAAGCAAGATGAACGCTGGTGGGCTCCGGATCGGCAAACCGACTCAGAACCACGCCGACCTGAGCTCGCTTGGCAAACGTCACACAGTCGGGAACATCCGGGCGACCGTCAAGATCGACGAGCCCATACTGGTGATGCCAAGCAAAAGTTCCTCCAAGACCGAAGCCGGTCTGAACTTCATCGAAGATGAGTGAAGTGTGGTGGACGCGGGTCAACACGCGAAGGGCGCGAAAAAAACGAGGGCTCGCGTATCGATCCCCGCCTTCGCTTTGCATCGGCTCGATCGCCACCGCGGCATAGGTATTCGTCAAAAGAGCCCGATGCAAAAACTCGAGCGAGTCCAACTCTGCCCGCAAAAGCGGATCGGCACCCGCATCAGAGCGCAGCGCATCGAAGTCGCCCTGAGCGACCGCATGCAAAAACCCTTCGGGCTCCACCGGGTCGCCAGAGTTGGGTGCAGTCCAATTGGGAAAAGGCGCAAAACACACTTCGTGACCTTCGAACTCATAGGGAGTCCGCTTCGATGGGCTGTGGCTCGCATGGAGCGCTAGTAAGGTTCGTCCGTGAAAACTGCCTTCGAATACGAGCAGCCGAGTCGCCTTAGGATTGCGTGCCCTCGCGCTACCTAGGCATAGGGCAAAGGCCTTTTCGCAAGATTCTGCACCACTATTGACAAGGCTCACCTCGAAAAGCCCCGGCACTAGAGAACGCATCGTCTGCGCAAAAGCATCAAGCTCCGGATGCCCCACCGCAGTGGTATCTGGGCACTGTAGAAGGGTATCGCCGAACTCGCCTTCAACGTACGCGCGAACCACGCGATCGGCCGCAAACCCGAGGGGCATGGTGGCCGTCTGACTCATCCCATCGAGGACAACCAGGCTCGGCTGGTCCAAGGAAGCCATGTACGGACCGTACGAGCGGAGATGATCGAACACCCCGGGTTTTTTCTCGCGAACCATGCGATCGCTGCCGTAAAACCGGTGAAGCCAGCGCGTAGATGTCGGCAGGACACCGCCCGGGGGCAGCTGAATCCGCATCGGCCGAGGAGACCCAAGAAGCGACCGCTCCGCCTCTGCTGTTTCCTCCTGCTCGCAGGGCACTTCCGGTGGATCAAGCGTAGCGGTCGTCGAGGTGGTGGTCATCAGAGCGAGTTTACCTCGCAGCGCATCGTCTTATGTGGATGAATCGAGCTTCGAGATCGAGTTGACGCGATTGCACAAAAACACGATGCGGTCCCCAAGTGCACAGCGCCTCACCTCTACTGATAGGTCACCGACAGACCCAACCCAAAACTATGGAACGAATAGCCGTCGGCGCTCGGGATACCGAGGTAGGTGTAGGAGACGGCCAATCCTAGGGCCCAACTATCGCTGACCCACCACTCTTTGCCGCTGCTCGCTAAGAGCGCAAGTCCGATATCCGTATCGTACGTAAAACTGGTGGCTTCGACCCGCGCAGAGGCAAGACCTAGAGAGCCGCTCACAAAGATGTTCTTCGGCATCATCCAATAGGTCACCCCAATACCGAGCCCGCCGGCGCTTACGTAGACTTCTTCGTCGCTGCCTAAGGGCAAAGCGGATCCGTCGGCTCTAGGCCCGGGGGCGGTGACGGCGAGGAGATTTCCGTGAAGCGTGAGATTTGGAGCTACGCTGCCGCCGATCGCGATGTCGGTGAACGCGACGCCTCCCCTCATGTTCAAGTCTGGGGTGGAAAAGTCTCCGGTCGCGTAGCCTCCGCCAAGCATGATGCGCAGCATGACCCCGTCATGTTCATGAACTCCGGACGCAGGCCGGACAGTTTGGGGGTCAGGTCCGCTCTGGACGGTCTCGGGCAGTGCATCCGAAGGCACCATGGACCGATACGCGGACGATTCGCTGGAAGCGGAGGGACGATAGCTGGCTGGGGGAGCGGGCACCTCGATCGGGGCGTCGGCGGACAAAGGCGACGCAGCGGAAGTGGGTTCGTCAGAGGACTGCCCGAGTGGATCGTCCAGCTCGGCAGAGCCTTCTTGGGCAAGAGAGGAGCGGACCTCTCCGAACACAAAAAAGAACACGGCAAACGCAACAGCGCACCGCGTCTGCGCTATCCGATGCATCTCAGAACCCGCCATAGAGTGCACACGGTAAGAAATGGTTCGCGTGCGGACAAGCAAAGGCCACCTTTTCTTGGTGACTTTGGACGCTAACGTAGCCACGGGCGGACGGGGACCCATCCCGCCCGCCCGTGCACTCTAGCGCTGCTGCCGTATGTCGCAGCAGCTCCCCACCACCATGTTCGTCGAGCCCTATCCATCCGCGGACCGGTCACAGACCGGACGCTCATTCTTTGCAGTACCAGCGCGCGATGCCTCGGGATCAAACGCCGACGTCGGCCCGGACAAGAGTCCTTAGTACTCTCTTGTAGCGTCTCTGCTGTCGTCGAAGGATTGTCCTGGAATGCGTGGTTCACTCTTTGTTGATGCCCCAGGAAAACGCGTCGCGTCAAGTCTGTGTGGCGTCATGGTTCGACCCTCAACAGCATGATTTCGTGTCAAAGGAGATCGAAAAAGATCTAATTGCGACAGAAGATGATCGCAACGGCGCATCATGACCGTTTTTTGCACACTTGAGTGCAGCATCGCTTTATGAGGCATCACACGACTTAGGAATCTATTTTGTGCGTTCTCTCAAAATCAAATCTAGGCCTTAAGATCTGGTCGAGCCGAGATGATCTGCACATCCATGCACGCCCCTATCGGCGCTCAATGGCAAGGAGCTCAATGGCAAGGAGCTCAATGGCAAGGAGCTCAATGGCAAGGAGCTTGATGGGACCCCGACTGCTTCAGAGGCGATCGATCACCGCGACGTCTTCGAGCAGCAGACTGGTCAAAAAGCGAGTGCGGATCAAAGCGACCTCAGGATCGTCAAAAGCCACAAAATGCCCGCCAGCTGCCTGAACAAGTCCGGCGGTCGACACTCCGAATGCTGTATTTTGGCTTACCGGCGCGACGACAGACGCAATGCCCAGTATCGACAGTGCAGAAATCGGCTGAAGCACCGGTTCGACCTGGGGGATCTGCGCTGCAGTAGCGAGCGCCTCGATGGAGCTCGGGGGGGTATATGCATCTGCAACGCCTTCGGTCTGCAGCAACGAATGGCCGCTCGGGACAGCGGAAGCGGCGTAGTTCACCGGATCTGCGGACTCCGCAAATGTTTGCACCAAACTGAGCACCGGATGCTCTAAGCGAAGCGGATCTCCCTCGGGGTCCGCTTCAGGCCCGATCCGGACGATCGAGCGAAGGAGGGTGGGCACATCCACCGGCTCCTCCTTTTCTACCAGAGCCACCGAAAGAACGGCGCCCGCGCCGCTGAGAACCCCCCCAAGGGTGACGTCGTCTATCGCCACAAAAATCGATTGGCTGATCCCCCCTTGAGAATGACCAAACACCGCAATTCGGTCGGTGCGCAACGCGGCATTTCTACCGAGAAGCGACATGGGCAGCGTCAACCGTTGACACAGCCGTACCTGCTGAACTAGGTCGACCACGCTCTGACGGAAGTTGTCTCGAAAAGCTTCGGGATTCACCACGTTGAATGCAGCCAGATCCTCGGGAGCGCCGGTGGGATTCCGCTCGCCATGGTGAATCTGGTCAAACCCGATTACTGCGATGCCCTGCTCTGCCAAGTCTTGTGCCACGCCACTGCGAACGAAAGACAAGTAGTCGCCACCTGCTTCCGTGAGCGTAGACCACGATGGGATAGCCGGCGCTGCCGAGGCCTGGTGACGTCGAGTCTGCAGGAATCGAAAGCGCAAACCTCGGCTGCAGCACGTCCTGCAGAATCGGTTCGCCATCGACCCATTGAATGTCGCCTCCGTCCTCAAAATAGGGAGCGTCCCCCTGCTGAAACACGGGCAGGGCATCGAACCGTCCTTCCAGAAGCGTGAACCCTTCGGCGTGCGTCAGAACGCGCCAGGCGCTTTCCATCGCCAAGGGCGGGTCGACGTTGTCGAGCATCCACTGCCGCAGCGTCTCGAGCTCAGCTCTAGGATCCTGAGTCGTGAAGACGGTAACACCGCGAAGCCTGTCGAGCGCGATCCCGGAATCTTGCGCCCAGTCGATTAGGGGACGCAGCACGGCTCTTGCTTCGTCTTGCCCATCCCCGGTCGCGCCAAACAACAACTGTTCGAGATACCGATCGCGAACGTAGCTTTCGCCATCTTCAGTGCGCACGTCATCGGTGAGGACCAAGCCGTAGGTCGTATCTCCGTCGAGCGGGATTCCTAGAATCGGCCGAACCGCCAGAGTATGGCTCGGCCAGTACGGGGTGGCGGTCTCGCGAAAGTAATACTCGACTGGATGTCGCCTGCCGTAATCGGAACTCTCTGAATCGAGATTGACGAGAAACACCGAGGCGTCTGAGCTCAGGGCTGCCTGAGGATCTGCGGGTAAGGTCCCCAAGTCGGGCGGCTCCGAAAGACGCAGATACATGGCCGAGTTGGTGCCGAAACCGGTCAGCGAAGAAGCAGCGTCGATGTACTCCTGCAGTAAAGACAGCTCAAACGGATTGGGCCAGGCGTCCAATTCGAGTGTGCCATCGGGGTTTTTGCGTAAGTCCGAGGGAAATGGGAGGTCAAAAAAGGAGCCGTCCTCAGAAAAGTACGCAAAGGGCAACCCCTCGATCCTCGGATCGAGTTCGACCGAGGCGTCGACTTCACTCGATCGACTCGTATGACAAGCGCTAGCGCAAGCTAGGAGAATCACGAAGACCTGCAGGCTCATTCGCTTTATTTGAAATGGGTAGCAGAACCTCAGCATGCTCTTTGGTTCGAATTGCGGATTCGAATTTCGTTTCATTTGACACTCTGTTTGAAGTTAGTCGTCTGTCGCTCGGCGTATCAAGAAGAATCGAAGACGTGCCTTGAGACGCATTTGGGTACGGAGCTTTGTCGGCAGACTCCATCTGCAAGCAAATGAGCCTTAAAAGAGCATGGCGCCGCATTGAGAGCTCGTGTTAACGAGTCCCATGGCTGAAGCGCCGATCGAACGATTCAAGACACGCGTCCAACTGTTCACCGGCAAGGGTGGCGTGGGAAAGTCTACGCTCACAGCCGCAGTGGCGTTGGCCCTCCGCGAACGCGGTCTTCGGCCGCTTATTGTCGAGCTCGGCCACCGAGCTTCGATGGAGACGATTTTAGGCAAAGGGCCGATTGGCCACCGACCCGTTGAAGTAAGCCCTGGCGTATTTGCGTCCAACGTCGACCCTCGATTGGCGGTAGACGAATTCATACGAGATCAAATACCGGTCAAAGCCTTGGTATCGAGAGTCTTGCGAAGCCGAACCCTCGACCGATTCTTTGCAGCGGCCCCCGCGGTTACCGAAGTCGCGACGCTGCACTATCTTGAGAAGCTGGCCAATCTGCGCCGTCCGGACGGTTCGCCTACCTACTCGACCATTCTGGTTGACCTCGACGCAACCGGACACGCCCTGATGTTTTTGGGGCTCCCGGCGGTCTTCCACAACATCGCAGACCAGGGGCCTTTGCGTACCCTGCTCGATCGAACCACCGCCCTTCTCACCGACCCACTACGAACTCACTTACATCTCGTCACTTTGCCGACTGAGCTTGCGGTCGAAGAGACCATGCAGCTTTACCGTGCCTTGTCGCCTCGTCGTTCCTCGCTGCCCGCCCGCGCCACCAAACTCGCGTCAGTCGATGCTCCCGTTCAACTAGGGCATGTCGTGCTCAATCAAATGCCCGAGTCTCCGTTCATGCATGCCCTGCCTCAGGAAGCAGGACCTATCGGGATCGCACCTTCGGAAACGACCGAAGGAAGAGACACGCTGCACGTCCGCGCCCACCGTCGATTCCAAAACGCAACCCACCTGAAGCAGCGGTTGGAAGCTGAGCTGGGAGTGAACTGCCTTGAGATACCGGAACTCGATTACGCACCGGTCGGCGAACAGCTGAACCTGCTGCGCGACCATTTGCTCGGTCGTTCGATGCCGCGCACGCGTACGCTATCCGAGGCGCCCGCATCCGGCGCGCATTTCTCGGCAAAAGATCTCGATCACGAACCCGCGCTCGATCAGCTCATTCAATCGAACCGGCTCGTCGTCTGCGTGGGCCCAGGCGGAGTGGGCAAGACGACCACAGCCGCCGCTTTGGCACTCCGCGCCAGTCGTCAGGGCCTCAAGGTGCTCGTCCTCACGATCGACCCGGCAAGACGACTGGCAGACGCACTCGGTCTAGACGGGCTGGACGACGCCATCCATCGGGTGCCCGCCGAGGGGAACGGTGCACTCTACGCAGCGATGCTCGATACCAAGCGGAGCTACGATTCGCTCATCAAACGCATCGCCCGAGACGAACGATCGCGACGTCAAATATTCGACAACCGAGTCTACCAAGCTTTTTCCAAGACTTTGGCGAGGTCCCATGCCTACGTGGCGATGGAGCGGCTCTACGATGTCGTCGAGGATGGCGACTTCGATTTGGTAGTGCTCGACACTCCGCCGACGCGCTCCGCACTGGATATTTTGGACGCTCCCGGGCGGCTCTCAGGATTTTTGCAAGGACGAGTCGTTCGCTGGTTCCTGAAACCATCCTCAGGACTGGGCGCCGGAAGGGCCATCATCGAACTGCTGGGTCTCGTTATCGGGGATACGGTCGTCGAGCATTTGGTTTCGTTCTTTGACGCCCTGTCCCATCTTCGCCTCGGTTTTGAGACGCGAGCCAACCGAGTCAAAGCTATTCTCGAGGAGTCGACCACTGCGTTTGTGCTGGTCACGGCTCCCGAAACCACGTCCTTGAGCGACGCCCGGTATCTCCGGGAAGGTCTGCGAGGCAGAGGCATCCGGCTCCAGGCCGTGGTGTTCAACCGAGCCTATCAAACGGAACCAGGCACCCGGGAACCGGTAAAAGCTACGTCCATCGCACACGGCGGAACAACCAGCCGCCGGAGCAAAGTGGTGCTGAAGAACGATCGACTCTTTCGCGCCATGAGAGAGTTCCTCAAGGCCACCGCTCCGGAACGCGTCATCCTGGTACCCGAACTTGAAAACGACGTCCGTTCCGTGAAGGGCCTGGAGCAATTTTGGCAGCGTACACATGAGGCTTCCAGACCCCCGCTACAGAAACCGGGAGCACAACAAATCGGGCCCGTGAAGGCAAAGCCACCGGAGCCGAAAGGGACGCTCGAGTACGACCGACTGGCGGCCCCTACACGACGTGATAAGCCGGAGCCGTCATGAAGCCCGCGTCCAGAGAAAAACTAAGAAATATTGCGATTATCGCACACGTCGATCACGGCAAGACCACCCTTGTCGACGCCATGCTGCAGCAGTCTGGCGTATTTCGCGCGAACGAAGCCGTCTCAGAGCG
Organism: Myxococcota bacterium; assembly: GCA_039030515.1. Classification (GTDB taxonomy): domain Bacteria; phylum Myxococcota_A; class Polyangia; order Polyangiales; family Houyiibacteriaceae; genus JBCCEA01. The sequence continues at coordinate 75,885 of JBCCEA010000005.1, forward strand.
GGTGATGGACAACAACGACTTGGAACGGGAACGTGGGATCACGATCTTGGCCAAGCATTGCTCGGTTTCCTGGCAAGGCCACCGGATCAACATCATCGACACGCCGGGGCACGCCGACTTCGGCGGCGAGGTGGAGCGCACCCTTCGCATGGCAGATGGAGCCCTGCTCCTTGTAGATGCAGCAGAAGGCCCGCTACCCCAAACCCGTTTCGTGCTCGGCAAAGCGCTGGGCCTGGGTATGCCGATCATCGTGGTCGTCAACAAGATCGACCGGCAAGACGCCCGCCCCGACGAAGCACTCACCGAAGTGTTCGACTTATTCTGCGACCTTGAAGCGAGCGACGAGCAGAGCGACTTCCCCACCGTCTTTGCTATCGGCAAGGACGGTATTGCAACCAAGGACCTGGCCACGCCGGGCCAAAACCTCACCCCGCTCTTTGAGACGATCATCGCAGAGGTCCCCCCGCCCAAGGACGATCCAAATCAGCCCTTCCGGATGCTGGTTCACAACACAGAGCACGACGAGTACGTCGGCCGACTGGCGATCGGACGCATTGCAAGCGGCACCCTGAAAGAGCAGATGCCAGTCCGTTTGCTGACCGAGACTCAGGATCTGCCGGCAAAAGTTGCAAACCTCTGGGGTTTTGAAGCACTCAATCGCGTCAAGATGGAAGCTGCTGAAGCAGGTGACATCATTGCCATTTCGGGGATGAACGATGTGCAGATCGGGGACACGATCGCCTCTCCCGAACGCCCGGAGGCGCTGCCTCGCATTCGAGTCGAGGAACCGACGATCAAGATTCGATTTTGCGTCAACACGTCACCCATGGCGGGACTCAGCGGAAAATGGGTCACTTCGCGACATTTGCGGGATCGGCTTTTCAAGGAGGCCAATCGAAACATCGCTCTTAGGGTTTCAGAGACCGAAGATGCAGATGTCTTTATGGTGCTCGGGCGGGGCGAGCTGATGCTGGCCATCCTCGCGGAAACAATGCGGCGAGAGGGCTACGAGCTCGCGATGGGCATGCCAGAAGTCGTAGTGCGCGAAGTTGATGGGGAAAAATGTGAACCCTGGGAAAAGGTTGTGGTCGATGTGCCGGAAGAGTTCGTCGGCGCGGTAAGCACGAGCCTTGGAGAACGCCGGGGTCAAATGACCAAAATGAGCAACTTGGGATTTGGTCGGGCACGTATCGAGTTTCAGATACCCTCGCGCAGCCTGATCGGCTACCGCAGTCAGTTTCTCACGGAGACCCGGGGCACTGGGCTACTCAACACACTATTCGATAGCTGGCAGCCTTGGGGCGGCACCATGCTCCGGCGCAAGAACGGCGCCATCGTCTCCGACCGAGCCGGCAAAACCACTCCCTACGCGTTGTTCAACCTACAACCGCGCGGGGTGCTCTTTGTCGGTTCCGGAACGCCAGTCTACGAAGGAATGGTCATCGGCGAGCACAATCGCGCCACAGACCTCGACGTCAACTGCACCCGCGAGAAAAAACTGACCAATATTCGTGCGGCCGGCAAAGACGAAAACGTTGCGATTTCCACACCGAAGGCGTTGACCATCGAGGGAGGACTCGAGTTTATCGACCGAGACGAACTACTCGAGGTCACTCCAGGCGCAATCCGAGTCCGGAAGAAAACCCTGGACACCAAGAGAAGGCCTCGACGGGACGCCGATGTAGTCTAGGGAGCGCTCCCTTTAGACTCTACGAGCGAACAGGCCCTATGCAGCACCGAATCTCCCACTCACTCTCGCTTGAGCTGGCCCGTAAAGCGACCGACGCCGCGCTTCAAGCCTATCAGGCCCGTTTTTCAGAGTATGCTCCGAAAGCCACATGGACGTCGGAACAAGTCGCTGAGATCGAGTTCAAAATTAAGGGGTTCACCCTCAAGGGCACGCTGACGCTAGAGGCTACAGCCATCGTGATCGAGCTGAATGTACCCTTTGCTTTTCGACCTTTTCGCAAACAGGCACTTCAGGTCATCGAACGTGAGATCGCATCCTGGATCGCAAAGGCAGAAGCCGGCGATCTCAACTAGATAGCTTCTTAGTTCGACGTAGCAGCGCTCGACTCGAATGCGGGTCCTTTCCCGCGTTTCACCAGCCTGTAGCGCTGGATGTCCAGCCCAAGACCGCATCACGGGAAGCGATTCGAGCACTTCGGATAAGTCCGGGAGTTCGGGGTTCTTGAGGAATTCCCTAGTTCAGCAAAATTCACGAGCCATCGAACAGCTGTCCACTTTTTATATAGACAGCATATCGACAGATGCAGTGCGAGGCCCTAGGCTCGTGGTAATGGACAAAACCATTCCGGCGGACGAATCGTGCGAAGGAGCCCACCGCGTCGAGGTGTTTTTTGACGGTGACTGCCCGTTGTGCATGCGAGAAATCAGGCTGCTCCGGCGCTTAGACCGGGAAAATCGAATACGGTTTACCGATATTGCAGCCGCGGATTTCGACCCTTCGAGCTACGGGAAGACGCAGGCAGAATTCATGGCTCAGATCCAGGGACGTCTGCACAGCGGTGCTTGGATCCAGGGAGTCGAAGTGTTTCGAGCACTCTATTCCGAAGTCGGATTCAAGACTCTTGTTCAGTGCAGCCGGGCCCCGGTTGTTCGACAGATTTTGGAATCATCCTACCGGTGGTTTGCAAAACACAGGTTGCGCATCACGGGAAGATGCTCCGCAGAAACATGCAGCGTATCGGACGCGGAGGCTTGAGAAGATGGCAGGACTTAACGACGGTATTTATCCGATGCGAGCCGTGACCCGGATGACCGGTTTGTCAGCGGATACCATCAGGGTTTGGGAACGTCGCCATTGCGCGGTGCATCCACAGCGCACGGCCGGCAACGCGCGTCGGTATACCGCGGATCAAGTCCGAAGACTGATCTTGCTGCAGGAGGCGACATCTCGGGGACACGCCATCGGCGACTTGGCGACACTCAACGACGAAGCCTTGAGATCGCTCGCTTCGGGAAACTCCCCCGCCGTAGAGCAGCCCGCGCCACGACATCCAGTTGTCGACGAGTACTTAGAAGCAGCGGCCGCGTTTCAGAGCCGGCGCGCGGCGGATGTTCTACATCGCACGGCAGTATTGCTTCCCCCGGGCGATATGGTGTTTCGAGTGCTGGTGCCGGTTTTACACGAGGTCGGAGGACGCTGGGAAACCGGAGAATTTACGGTAGCCCACGAACATATGGTCTCCAACCACGTCAAAGCATTGCTTGCATCGATGGTGCGATTGATTCGAGTCGACGGCAGCGCGCCTAGAATCGTCATCGCCACGCCTCCGGGTCACCATCATGAATTTGGCTCACTGATCGGCGCGTTCATCGCCGCAAGCCGGAATATCGAGCCGGTGTATCTCGGAGCCAATCTACCCTGGGAAGACCTCACCGAATGCTGCAGGAGCGTCCGGCCGCGTGCTGTACTGCTGTCCGTTGTCTTAGACTCCGGGAACGATCAAAAAGACATAGTCGGAGAAGAGCTGCGCAAACTCAGTGAAGTCACTCCGGTCTGGCTTGGGCTGCCAAAGTCCCATCCTCTCTCGAGTGAAGATATACCGATACGCAAATTTCACGATTTTGAACGGTTCGACACCGCCCTCAATGCCGAACTGTAAAGAGCCAAACTCTAAAGATACGTAAAAAACTCGATTTCTATCCAACACGCTCAAACGCGGCGCTATCGGAGTCATCATGATCGAATTCCGATCCAGTGTATCGACCACGTTGTCGGCTCAAACAGTATTTGACGAAATCGCTGATTTCAGAAACCTGCCAAAATGGGATCCCGGCATCGTCGAATGCGAAGCCTTGGGTATTGGCGACCCGCGTAAGCTGGGCGGGGAATACCTAGTGACGGCGCGTTTTATGGGCTCGACCCAACGACTGCGCTACCGAGTTACCCATTGGGATCCTCCAAAATGCGCGGTGATGAGCTGCAAAACACTATTTTTTCAGGGAGTTGATTCGATAACCGTCGAGGGAGACGCTTCGAACGGCTGCACGCTTACCTACCATGCTCAGTTCCGATTTCCCCTCGGCGCTATTGTAGAGCCGTTTCTAAGACCTGTGTTTGAGCGGCTGGGCAACAAGGCGATCGATGGACTCAAGAACCACTTCAAGCGACGTGAAATGGATACATCCAGAGTAGCTGCAAACAAAGGTACTGTTGCTGCAGCCCACTGACGACTGATTGGCAGTGTGAATGAAACCCTGGTCCCAATCTCAATTGTGAGGGCTATCGGCTGTTTGTATCGGAACGCCCATGTCGAGCTCAATTCGGTGTACCGCCGGCTCTTTGACGATGCGAAGCGCCTGAAGTCGGTCCATGGGAGCAGCCCACAGGAAACGCTCGATGCGACGCAGGCCCAACTTGCGGTAACGCTCCAGTTCCTCCAACTCAGGGTCTCGATGCAGCACTGCGCGTATATACACCTTTTCGTCCCATGCGCCGTCGAGCCACAACCAGACGTCGTGGTGTATTTTACGTTGTTCCCACGGGCTAAGCACGTTCTGCCATCCGGCAATCTCGGAGGGAGTGTCTGAGGCGGCTCGAGGATTACTGCTTGCCGAGGAGCTACCGCAGGCAGTGAGTGCAACGACGGCACACCAAATCCACAAAGGAACGCAAAGGTAGATGGGCAAGCGAGTTGTCTGCAAGGCCTTGCTTGAGTACAGCATGCGTTCTTCCCGAGTTCTTGTCCTAGCTAAGTCACTCGCCCTTGCAAATCAAGGTTCCTCTAAAGTTTCACTTCACCGATCTAACTTGAGCACGCCGGTACTGTGGGTCGGGTCGAGAGTTCCCATGCGTTTGGGGCTTATGCGACTCAAGCTGCGATTACATCCCGGAGGATGCGCCTTTGCCTACGACTGAAGTCGCAGTGCTAAACACGGAATCGATTTCTACGTGTCTCACAGCTGGTTCCTGAACCAAGCGAAGTAAACGGATGCGATCGACCTCTGCAGTCCATTGATAGGGCCCAGACGAGGCCATACCCAAGGACTCGTAGCGTTCCACTTCAGCATCAGCCGGCTCACGATGAAGCGAGGCACGAATACGTATTGTGTCGCTTTGGCGTACCCCGTCGAGCCAGAGCCAAAGCTTCAGATGGACTTTTCGACGCTGCCACTGGCTCAGTATCCCCTGCCATCCAGTGCCTACTTCGTCAGCACCTAATTCTTCGGATGCCTGCTGCTCCGAAAGATAGGAAGGATGCTCCACGGCATTTAGAGTTGTTGTCGTGCTGCTGCATGCAGCGAGCCCGATACATAGAAAAGGGGCTTTAAGACAATTGCTCTCGAAACGCATCATGTCCTCCGAGCATTCGACACCACTGGGTTGGTCGGAGAAAACCTGACCACCGCAGTCGCTATGCCTTTGGATGAATCGATCACTGCAAAACCACGCGATGTGCGCCTTGGCAATCTGTATGCCGCAACGAAAAACAGGTACCGAAGCGCCAAAAAAGCGGACCTAAGTCTCATAGAGCGCGAATTAGTGATGGAGACGGTCTTTTTCCGACCTCACAGGTGGCTTCTATATTAGCCGCTCAATTCGAGACAAAATCTGACGTTGTCGGTCCTTACACCCCTATATCCATGTTGCTTCAGAACATTCTTTGGACTTCAAGCAACAACCTTCACTCTACCTCCGTACATCTCATCGATTGAGACACGTCACCGTCACCGTCGTCACGGGAACGAAAAAAAACACCCCGTTTGGCTCACGAGGCGTCAAGTGGCTAATGTCGTGACCGGATGGCATCTGCCATGGCCAAGAGGGACCTTGCGGACTCAACGTGCAGGTTCTCGATGAGCTTGCCGTCTACCGTCACCACGCCCTTGCCCTGACGCAGTGCCTCTCGATGGGCATCGATCACCTTCTGAGCCAAAGCGATCGCTTCGTCAGCAGGCGCAAACGCTTTGTTCGCCGGACCGATCTGTTTTGGGTGGATCAAGGTCTTGCCATCAAACCCCAGTTCAGCGCCTTGCTCGCAACTGAATACAAATCCGGCTTCGTCTTCTAAATCGAGATGGACTCCATCGAGCGCGGCGATACCGACAGAGCGCGCAGCCAACAACACGAGGCCCAAAGAAGGCAATAAGGGGGTTCTTGCATGGGTGTGAGCACAACCCAGATCTTTGGCCAGATCACTGGTACCCAGAACGAATCCCCCGATCCTCGGCGTGGCTTCCGCGATCTGGGCAGCTTGGAGCACACCGCGTGGCGTCTCGATCATGCACCACAAACGGAGCGTGTCGGATGCTCCGGCGTCAGAGAGAATCGAAGCAGACTTTCGAACCTCGTCCGCACTTTCCACTTTGGGCAGCAAAACCACGTCTGCGCCGGAAGCCGCGGCGACCTTGAGATCAGCCACCCCCCATGGGGTGTCTCTTCCGTTGACGCGAATGATCAGCTCTCGATGTCCGTAGCCACCCTGCTTCACAGCTTCGACCACTTGTGCTCTAGCTTGCTCTTTCTGATCCGGAGCAACAGAGTCTTCTAGATCCATGATCAGCGCATCCGCATCCAGGCTACGCCCCTTGGTCAGGGATCGGGCATTGCTTCCCGGCATGTAGAGGACGCTGCGACGAGGTCTTGATGCAACACGCATGCATTTCGAATAACGCAGAACGGCAGACATGACCGGGTCCCCGCATGAGTTCCATCACTGAGACATTCTCAGCGTTACTTGTGAATTCATCTCCGTTACGGAAACCTTGGTACGCGCCGCTGGGGCATGTCGACTCCACGATTGCTCGCTCCAAGAGCACCACCTCGCGCAAAACAAGAGCAGCAGGCTTCGCGACCCACGTCTTGACCCTCTATTCAGGGCAGATGTCTCGCTATGGTCGATAAATGCGGGGGTAGAAGACCGAGCTTCGTGCTATCTCTCACATCGAACATCACGCATTGGGCAGTTCCGCTGATCTTTGATGTGTTGTCTCTCAAAGCGCTCTACTGCCTCAACTACCCCACTGTTTAGCGTACTCAATCGATGGGCCTCTCACGCGGGCCCTCGAAATACCCCGTCAAAGCAACCTCTTGACCGAAGCTACCTCGCGATGGCCCAGCAAACACCTATGATCCCTCAGCAGAACTTGGCTGAGCAACCCCAGTTGATCGTCGAAGGAACTCCAGCGGCTACCTACGAAGGTGTCAGAGCACCGGCCCGCAAAACGCTAAAAACCTCTCCACGTGAGCGACTTCAGCGCACCAGCGACTGGACGGTCAGCAACAGTGAAGAGACCTATCATATTCGCGGTTGGGGCCATCCGTATTTTCGCATCAACGACAAGGGGCACGTCGAGGTGCTGCCCGATCCGACGCGCCATCCGATCGATCTGTACGAAGTGGTGGAGCAAGTAGGAGCGCGGGGCCTCGAGCTTCCACTGTTGATTCGGTTTCCAAACATCCTCGAGCATCGGATCCGGCTCATCAACGAGGCATTTCAAGCGGCGATCGAGGAATACGAGTACCGAGGCAGCTACCGAGGCGTCTTTCCGATCAAAGTAAACCAGCAGCGACACTTGGTGGAGGAGGTCGTGCACTTCGGCCGACCGTTCCGATACGGTTTGGAAGCCGGCAGCAAACCGGAGCTCTTGATCGCTTTGGCGATGATGAACGACCCTGACGGTTTCATCATTTGCAACGGTTATAAAGACGAGATCTTCATGGAAACGGCCCTGGTGGGTTCGCGGTTCGATAAGGAGGTGATCGTCGTCCTCGAGCGCGCGGAAGAGCTGGAACTGATCCTGCGCGCGTCGAAAAAGCTGGGGATTCGCCCAAGTCTCGGAGTCCGAGCCAAACTCAGCTCGAAGGGCATGGGTCGCTGGAGCGGGTCGTCGGGCGATCGAGCCAAGTTCGGCCTTGCCACCGCGGAGTTGGTCAACCTCATCGATGAACTCGCCGCTCTCGATATGCTCGACTGCCTCAAATTGCTCCACTTTCACATCGGGAGCCAAGTCTCGAGCATCCTCCCGATCAAGAACGCAATTCGCGAAGCGGCAAACCTCTATGTCGAACTGGCGAAAATGGGCGCAGCGATGGGGTATTTGGATGTCGGCGGAGGCCTTGCGGTGGACTACGACGGCAGCAAAACCGACTTCCGAGGCAGCAAGAACTACGACCTCGCTGAGTACGCGGCGGACGTGGTGCACGGCATCAAAGAGGCCTGTGACAAGGCGGAGGTCGCCGAGCCGATCATCGTCACAGAGGCAGGCAGGGCTGTCGCCGCGTATCAATCGGTCTTGGTTTTCGAAGCGGTAGGTGCCGACATCGTCCGATTTGGCGCTCCCAAAGAGCCTCCGGAGGACGCCCATCGCGTGCTCGACGAGTTGTACTACACTTGGAAAAATATCGTCCCGAAAAACGTCCAAGAATCCTTCCACGACGCGATGCAGGCACGCGAAGAAGCACGAAGTCTCTTTCGCTATGGCTATTTACCCCTGAGAACCCTCGCGATTGCAGAGCGGCTGTTCTGGCATTGCTGCGAAAAGATCAGCGACAATCTGAGCCGGCTCAAGTACGTGCCCGAAGAGCTGCAGCAGCTCGAAGAAACGCTCAGCGCGATTTACTACTGCAATTTTTCGATGTTTCAGTCCGCGCCGGACGTTTGGGCGATCCAACAGCTCTTTCCGATCATGCCGATCCACCGCCTTGAAGAACGGCCTTCCGAGCGGGCCACGCTTGCCGACTTGACCTGCGACAGCGATGGCATGATCAAAAATTTCATCGATCCCGAGGAGGACAAGAAAGTTCTCGAAGTCCATGAGCTGCGAAAAGGCGAACGCTACTTGATGGCGATGTTTTTGGTCGGGGCCTACCAAGAAATCTTGGGCGACATGCACAATTTATTCGGAGACACCAACGCGGTTCACGTCCGGCTCGAAAATTCAGGCTACAGCGTGGCACACGTCATCAAAGGGGATGCCATCGACGAGGTGTTTCGTTATGTTTCGTATGATCCCGAAGACATGGTGGAACGAGTGCGTCAACAAGCCGAACGCGCGCTGAATCAAGGTCGAATGGACCTGTCCCACGTTCGCACTTTTATGCGGCACTACGAGCGCACCCTCAAGAGCTACACGTACCTAACCGCCGAGGAATGATGGTTTGAGCAATGGTGGACTCGCGCATCCTGGTCGTCACACCCACGTACAACGAACGCCCCAATATCGGCAGCTTCATCACTCAGCTCTTCGAGGCACTACCTCAAGCACACTGTTTGATCGTCGACGACAATTCTCCTGACGGGACCGGTGAACTTGCGGAAGAACTCGCCGCCAAAGATCCCCGTGTTCGCGTGATTCATCGCCCTCGTAAGCTTGGGCTCGGCAGCGCCTACCTTCAGGCATTTGAGCGCGGCCTGCAGGATGGATACGACGTACTGATCGAGATGGATGCCGACCATTCCCACAATCCTCGATATCTCCCGGGCATGCTCGCCGAGTTGGACAGCCGAGCCGACCTGATCATCGGATCCCGCAACATTGCCGGCGGCGGCGTAGACGGCTGGGGCTTCGGGCGACACGTGCTCAGCAAGGGGGGCAGCCTCTACAGCCGAATGCTGTTGGGGGTGTCACCACGCGACCTGACCAGCGGATACAAAATCTTTCGGAGAGAGGTGCTCGAGGCGATCGATCTTCAGACCGTTCGCTCCGAAGGGTACTCGTTCCAAATCGAGCTCACCTATCGAGCGATCCGCAAAGGTTTCACCGTTCGCGAATTTCCTATCGTGTTCGTCGATAGACATGCAGGTAAAAGCAAAATGAGTCGGCGCGTTTTTGCAGAGGCGGTGATGCTCGTGCCCAAATTGCGAGTTGAGGCGCTTCTTGGACGCATCTAGTCGACTACCCTGTAGGCGCCCTGACCACCCAGTGCGCGCAGTGCCGACCCGGCATCCAATGCCATGATCTGACGTCTACTGCAGCCATCTACAGCCGCGAGGGAGAACCTGTGGAACAAATAGAGCGGAAGGACCGATATGCGTCAGCCGGCAGAGCCGGATTATCGACCGCTACCGTGATCGACCACTGGGGCAACCCGATCACGACGAAAAGCGACCGGGCCGTAGACGCTTTGAACCGCTTCACGCTCGCCTTTGCCGCGCATCGCGCAGAGGCCCAATCCCTTCTCGATGAAATTTCCTGCGCCGATCCGGATCTGACCCTTCTGTTCGTCGTCCGCGGCTTTTCGATCTCGTTCTTGATGCGAAACGATCACTGGCAGCACGCACGCTCGATGTGTACGCGCGCCAAGCACATCAGTTCTCAGAGGGGAGCGACCCCACGAGAGAAGGGATTGATCGCTGCCCTCGAGGCATGGCTACGCCGCGACGTGGATGCGGCTATCGATATGCTCGAGAGCCTCGTAAGTTGCAATCCTCGCGATCTACTCACCTTCAAACTCACCCACGCCTGCAACTTCATTCTAGGCCGGCCTCAGAGGATGCGGGCCAGTGCGGAGCGCGCGCTGAAGTCCTGGCACCCGCTCATCCCAGGCTACGGGCACGCTTTGGGCTGTCTTGCTTTTGCTCTTGAGGAGACCGGTGACTACGAAACCGCAGAGGTCGTGGGCAGGCAGGCAGTGGAGGCTGAACCAGGCAGCGCTTGGGCGATCCACGCAGTGGCTCATGTATTTGAGATGACCGACCGCCAAAAAGTCGGCACCGAGTGGCTCGAGAGTCATCGAATCGCGTGGAGTCAGTGTGGCAATTTCGCCGGACACTGCACCTGGCACCTGGCACTGTTTCATTTGGAGCTCGGTGAGATCGAAGAGGCGCTGGCCCTATATCCATCGATCCGTTCACATATCCAGCAAGATTTCCGCGACTTCAGCAATGCGGCTTCCCTACTGTGGCGCCTGGAGCAAGAAGGCTGCACTCTCGATACGGAATGGAATGAACTCGCTCGGTTGGCAAAAGCCAACGCCTTCGATCACGGCTGCGCCTTTGCGGACGTGCACTACGCACTCATTTTATTGCAGGCGGGTCGCCCTGAAGAGGCCTTGAAGGCGCTCCGATCGATGCGCGCCTACGCCGAACCGAGAACGCATCACTTTGCGAGCGTTATTTCAAAGGTTGCGTGTCCCATCGTGGAAGGATTGATTGACCTCGACCAGGGCAGAATCGAGACAGGTCTTGAATACCTGGAGTCCATTCAGGGCAAGACGCAGCCCATGGGGGGCAGTCACGCTCAGAGAGATCTTTTTGAACAACTGTGGATCGCTGGTGCTGTGCGTTGGAATCAGGCCCAGATCGCCGAGAGCGCACTGCAGAGCCGGCTTCAGCGGAGGCCTCAAAACCGCTGGGCCATCCAAAAATTGCAGACGCTAAAAGACGGCTAACGAATATACTGCGCGCTGAATGCAATGCATTCGATAGCCGAATCTAGTGAGCAGTCGGGACGCGTCTGTCGCGTCTGATCGATGCGCTCACCGATTTAACTCGATTTCAGAAACCCGTCTCGTCGTGGACATCGCGTGTAGCGTGGCGCACGATGAAGGGCGTTCTATCAAAAGCTCTACGACCTTAAGGTCTGCAAGCTTCTGTGCACACCGCTCTCATTAAGAGAAATTCTGATATGACCGCGGAGGATCAGGCGGCGCGCACGATTCAGAGCATCGTACGTGGTTTCCTAGAAATTGGTCGTCGACGACATCTCGATCATGCTGCAAATGCAATACAGCGATGGTTCCGATCTTGTCAGGCGAGAGCCTACTTGCCCGAGCGCGTGTATGTCGATGGGGAAGGGGACATTTGCGTCCATTTCACCGCCGGAGTCTCATTCACGCTCGTTCCCCGAGACGTTGGGTCCCAAGACATCGAGATGGGGCCAACGGATAGATCTACCGCACGACTCGTTGCACAACGTCGGATCATAAGAACAAGCAAAGCTGTCCGATGCGGAAACCCTGCATGTGGGAAAAGGGTCAGCAGCACAAGCAACCCGCCAGATTGGTGGTCACCAGCTGAAGTAAAGGCGCGAACGCTCTTTCTAAACGTCGGGGATCATGAAGGGGCCTTCGGCAACAGAGGCGGTTCTCAAGCTCGTCGCCCCGCCAGGACTAGCGGACTGTGTAGGAGCTGCCTGATGGAGGAGGTTCGCCGCAACGCTTTTGCAGGGATAGAGACAGGAGATCCCACCGGTTGCGACCCAGCCGCGACGCGCGAAGCTTTTCAGGCTTTGCTCGCCGCTTTGGATGAGCGGCTCCCTATCCGCGTGGAGCACCTAGAATCCCCCCTACCCGTCGTTCAACCGCCTCCACAGAATGGAATATCGCAATACCAATGTAAAAAAAGACCACTCCACTCTCAACTCAGGCATCGGATCAAAGTTGAGTGCTACTTTGCGTTCATCGTTTTCACTCTCATCGCCTGTGCTGCCCTTTTCGGATGGATCGTGTACGAGCACACCTATTCGTCTGACCGACTTCTCGGCAGCGTCAGCCCTTAGGGTAGCTGCAGGGACCAAACAGGCAGCTTTTCCTTTTCAAGCCACGCATAGACTCCGTAGGTCTGCATGCCGCCAATCGCTCATGAAGCCGTCAAGAACGCGAGCTTTTTTCGCAACAAATCTATGAATTATTGAAATCGCTATCCTTTGGATGCACTTGGCGTATCAGCACAGAATAGCGAAGCCGATAATGCAATCAGGGTACTTAGAAGAGTTGATTTAGCGAGACGTAGAGCATGACAAATGAAGCTTGGATTCCTATTGATATCTCATATCTAGAAACAGCTCTTGCGCACTTGACCAGATGGACGTGACGTGCAGAGTTAAGGATGATATCCGAACAAGCAGGCCTCAGTCTCCGATGGATACTAGTTGATGAGTCTTAGTCCTACAAATACTGGCTCTGACCGACATGATCCAGTCGTTGACCCGCAAGTCAGGCCCCCTCCTGGTGCAGCACGTCAGCAGCGATGCAGAATGAGGCCTCAGTACTTGTTACTTCTCTACGTGGCAGTGCTTCTGCCTCACTATCGACGCATCGGAGCGATCCTGCGAGGCAGAGGATTTGCACCCTTAGGTCCGGTACAACCACTCAATCGCTGGTCTTCTCCGGACACGACGCTTGCCTGGTCCGGCGACTTTGCATGGCCCAATAACTGGGTGAACGCGACGCATCCCTCCGGGGGGGCGCATCAAAGCGTTCTGCCTTGCGTGGCTCTATGGATCCACGAGTCGAATCCAACTCAAATGCATCGAAATCCTGATGAGCCTGTCCTACAGGATCCCGGCAAATGGCTGGATAGAGACAAGTGCGTTCCGGTTCCCGGAGGCAGCCGAGCAGTGGTCGTCGTCTACCCGGGATGTGAAGCCACCGTGACGAGCAGTGACGGGGCGATGTCGGTTGTGGTGACCGCGGTAAGACCTCAAACATTTGCTACGGGAGAACACTCTGGAACATATTATGTATCAGCTCATCCAGTGAATCCTAAAGAACAACGCATCCAAAATTGGTACGATATCCGCGGGACACCACCCCACATCAACCCCTCCCAACGATTTCAATACATGCTTGACAGTATGCCAGAGGATGTAACTGGGTTTAACGGTGTATACGGCACGGGTTTATTCGTCGTTCACGCTTCTCTCGAGCCATCCTTCATGATGCTATTTCGTCCGCAACGGCGTGCGAAGATGGAAGCAGGAATCGTCACTAGTCGGAGAACGGGACACGAGAAAGTCCTCAACTTTTTGCTCCGTGCTTACTACGGACCGGGGCCCGACCCAGATGCAGGCACAGTAGGATCACGACGACAACAGGCGCAGAACCTCATGAAGCAGCTGGACCTGGCAGGCTTTGCACTAGTGATGAAGAGAAACCGGAAAGGCTCCGTCGTCCGACTCGGACTGAGCTTCAAGTCGAGGGGGATCAATTGCCGAGGCTCGGGAGCCAACGGCCTCGCAGACGAGCGTATGCAGAGGGCTATCACCCGGAAAGTCGAGAGCCTATTCCAGGGGCCAGTAGTGAGGATCGAACATCCACCCGTTATGTGTTGAATAGGGGCATCTGGGAGTGCGGGTGTCTGGGAGTGCTCTCGCTGCTGCCCTGCACCACGCTTCACGTAGTCAACCAACGTCTTCGCTTCCGGAACAGACTCATGCACTCTCGGTTGAAAGAGCCGTAAGCACATGAACTCACCGCTTCCGTAGGCCCTAAATATCTCATATCAGATTAGAGTTGAGTGCTACTTTGCGTTCATCGTTTTCACTCTCATCGCCTGTGCTGCCCTTTTCGGATGGATCGTGTACGAGCACACCTATTCGTCTGAACGACCTCTCGGCAGCGTCAGCCCTTAGGGTAGCTGCAGGGGCCAAACAGGCAGTTTTTCCTCTTCAAGCCACGCATAGACTCCATAGGTCTGCAGCACTCTTCGGGTGTATCTTCGGGTTTCTTCAAATGGAATCGTTTCGATAAACGCGTCCAGAGGCAAGTCGCCACGGGAACGCAGCCATCGATTCACCGCCCCATGACCCGCGTTGTAGGCCGCAGGCACCAGGGCGGGGTTTTCGGCAAAACGATCCCAGAGAAATCGAATGTAGTGCGTGCCGATACGAAGATTGGTTTCGGGATCCCGAAGCGAAGCGGAATCGGAGGGAAGGTCAAGTTCGCTAGCGAAACGCTGGGCGGTAGGCTCGATAAGCTGGATGAGCCCGTACGCGTGCGCGGCAGAAACCGCACGAGGATTGAAAGCACTTTCCTCTCGGGCGATCGCACGAACAAATGAAGGAGCGATCTCTTCTGAAGCGGCAACTTGCTCGATAAGTGGCGAAAAAGCATTGGGGTAGGCAAGTCTCCACAGAGCCTTGCCTCCGGAGGGACTGGTGCGGCTTAGGCCAGGCAGACGTCCGCGTACCAGAGCGCTCGCTTGGGGTAACGCACCGGCCCTATCGAGCAGCGCGGCGGTCAGCCACAAAAGAGAGGCGTCGCTTCCCTCTCCCGTAGCGCCAAGATAGTCGAGTTCGATTTTCGCCAGCTCGATGTCCCCCACGCGAAGGAGATCGATCGCCCTGAAAAAGCCGGGTTGTTCCAGCTCAGTGCGATGGGGAAAGCGAAGATCCGCCGGCTTGGACGCATCACGCATCGAACTGAGGAGGCTCTCGGCGCGCGCTGCATCCAGCTCGCGGATGCGCATCAGAGACTGCTGAGCGTAGTAGCTGAGTGGATACTTTCGAAACAGCGACTCCCACTGCGAGAGCGCATCGTTAGGGCGTTCCAGTTCAGCGAGGAAGCGGGCGCGCCAATACTCACTTCGTCCAAGAGAGCCGTCTGTGGTTTCGGTCGTGCCCTCGTCGATCGCGGTGGTCAGCGTCTCAATCGCCTCCTCAATCGCCCCTTGGGTATGTAGATGCCAAGCCAACTTGAATCGCGCCCTTCCGCGCATATCGCCCTCTGGATATACGAGAGGTAGGGTCGCAAGCTGTTGGGCCATCGCCTCTTCGTCGTTCAGCTCTTTTGCGCAAAGCGCAGCGCGGTATCGGGCGTCGTCTGCAAGGCTGCTCTCCTGGTGGTCTCTTTCGAGCTGTCCGTATTGCTCTATAGCCTCTTGGTAGCGACCCAAACGGGCCAGAGCTCGAGCAGCATTGAACCGGGCGGCCGCTCTGACCGATTGAGTCCGGCATCGTGAGGCGACCTGCAGCATGTGCTCGGCTCCGCTGGCGCGCTTTCGCCGGCGCAGCATGGCGCGACCTTGCATCAACTGGGCCTCGCATTTCTGGGCCTCGCTCGCGTCTGTGCGGCCGGCGATGGCGCCAAATGCATGCTCTGCATCCTCATGCCTCATGGCCCGATAGAGTGCTTGGCCGTTCGCGAGCGCGTCTTCGACGGATGCCGAGCCGAGTTGACGGCGACGGGGCCCGGCGAGCTTGGCCAAGACTTTTCTCGAAGCCTCCGCAGCGTGACGGCCGGCGGAGGAAAGCGGCGCTCGACTCTGAACTCTTCTGTAGAGCCGCAAAGCCTCCTCCAGAGATTCTGGGGTCGCTCGGGCCTCCAGGATGCGCACCAAGGGAAATACCGCCGAGGCGCCGCCCACTTCCGGAGGCGTTTCTTGCAGCAGTGCGCGCAGCAGTGGCTCCGCCTCTTCGTGTCTGCCGGCTCGTTCAAGACCGCGGGCATGGATCCGCCGGGCCCGCAATGCCCCCGCCCATCCGGTCGCAAGGGGGCCGGTTTGCTTTGCAGCCGCCTCGGGATCGTCGACCTCGATCAGGCGCGCAAGCTGCAGCGCGGCCCACGGTGCAAGCGGCGCTCCGCTTTTTTCGATTCGGCGGTAGCTCTGCCGGGCCAATTGCAAAAGGGCCGGTTCCGACTCTGACGCTCGCGCACCAACCCAAAGCAAAAGCGTTTTCTCCTCCTCGGTCGCTTCGGGCAGCGCGTCGTCGACGATCTGTATCGCCTGGGCCGGCGTGCCAAACCGCCATGCCTGCTTCGCTCGCCCCAAGGCCGAGCTGGGGTCGACTCGGACGATATTCGGATCAAACCAGCTTCCCGATCCATTTGAGTCCGGAATCATCCGGGAGGTTCCCGAGAAGCTTTGCGCGCTACACGTGCTGGAAAGGGTGGTCAACGCCGCAAAGGCCACCGAGGTATGCTTTGGGGTCCATCGGATTCGAAATGAGCGCATGGCTGCCTACAGTAAGAATAATGGTCTCATCACAGCAAATTCGCGAGCGCAGGTGGAGGCTCCCGGGCCGGTTTCTAAACCATGCGTGCAGGCCCGGGCACGTCGTTGATCGAGGGGAACGTCATAGAGCGAGACGTCATCAAAGGGAACGGCATCAAACGGGACGGCATCAAACGGGACAGCATCGCTGCAGGCACCTACCGACGGCCCCCACGGAGTTGGCCCGCCAGCTGCCTATGTGATACGGACGCTGGCGTACGGAGGCGACGGTTCAGGCCATTATCATTGGGTTGCGTTATCTTCGCAGCAAGAAGCGCAGTACGATCTCACTCATCACCTTTATTGCGATAGCGGGTGTGGCACTTGGGGTCGCCGCCTTGCTCAGCGTGCTTTCGATCACCAGCGGTTTTCAGCGTGAGTTCCGGGACAAGGTCCTCGGGGTGAACTCACACGTACTGGTGCTGCGTTACGGCGTGGACTTTGACGAGTACCGCGAGGTGATCGCGCAGGTATCGGAGCTGCCTGAGGTGGTGGGTGCGGGGCCGTTCCTTATCAACGAGATGATGCTCGCCAAAGGCGAGGGACTCAGCGGGGTCTTGGTCAAGGGCATCGACCCAGCGCAGATGCGCGACGTACTCGACCTGCCCGGTCAGATTCTCAGCGGCACGCTCGACGGTCTTCGGGTGCGAGGCGCACCGGTCCGCCCCTCCGATCTGGATCAGCCGCCGCGAGAAGACGGCGAACTCGACCGCTATCTGCAGCAGATGCGCTTGTCCGACCTGGACGCACGCGAGTCAGAGGCAAGCGACTCGGAGGAGACCCTTGGAGCGCGCGACAACCCGCATTCGACACCCGAGGCGGCTTCTCCCGAGATGCCGTCACTCGCAGATGTGGAGGCCGCTTTACGCGCCCTTGAAGCAGACACGCAAGATCCGTTTTCGGGCATCGACGCGGAAATGGAACAAAGGATGCTGCAGAGCGAGCTCGCGGAGATCGAGCGAGAAGAAAGCGGCATCGACGCGCTTCCGGGCATCGTGATCGGTATCGGCCTGGCTCGGGAACTGGGCATCGGAATAGGAGATCGGGTCAAGGTAATCTCGCCACTGACCGGTCTCGACATCGGAAGCTTTGCTCCTCGAGCCCGTACGCCTCGCAGCATCGATTTTCGGGTCGTCGCCATCTTCGAAGCGGGCTTTCAGGAATACGACACCAGACTCGTGTACGTCGATCTCTACGAGGCCCAGCGCTTCTACAACAACGGAGACTCGGTCACCGGCGTAGAGATTCGTCTCGCCGACTTGGAGCTCGCAGACGAGGTAGCTCGCACTCTCGAGGAGCAGCTAGGCGCGCCTTTTCACACGCTGGACTGGGCGACCTTGAACCACAATCTCTTTACCGCCCTAAGGATTCAGAAAGTGATGTTGAGTCTGGTGATCGCGACGATCATCTTTGTCGCCGCATTCAACGTGATCGCCACCCTCATCATGATCGTGCTCGAGAAGAAGAGAGAGGTGTCCATCCTCAAAGCGATGGGCGCTCGAGACCGCACCATATTGGGCATCTTCATGCTGCAGGGAACCGTCATTGGGGTTGTAGGCACCGCGATCGGCCTGACGGTGGGGGGCGCTGTGGTCGGCTACCTAGACCGATACCGTTTTCCACTCGATCCCAAAGTCTATTTGATCGACCACCTTCCAGTGGTGGTCAGTCCTTGGGAGTTCGCCACCACGGTCTTGGTCGCACTGACGATTTGCATCACCGCAACGGCGATTCCGAGCATATGGGCTGCAAGAATGCGTCCTGCAGAGGGAGTCCGCTACGAGTAGTGCCGCTACGATGACCGTATCCCGGCCCTGAATCATCGCCTGCAGACGGAGCGCTTTCGGGATTTGCGATCAAGAAGTGCGGGTGGCGCATGTCGAATCGGGCACGGGTGGATGCGCAAGGGTGCGACAACAAGCCGCCCCTCGACGGGTACCGATTTAAGGTGGGTATGGTAGTCGTCTCTGGATGAGAGAGATTCTTGCAAACCGTAATATCGATTCTTTGAGTGCATCTCGCCGCAGACCGTATCGGGACTACGGTGAACGGGTAGGCAGAGATGAACGGGTAGGCAGAGATGAACGGGTAGGCAGAGATGAACGGGTAGGTAGATTGCGTAGACAGGAACCGGTGCGGTGGTTTGACCCACAGTCTATTCGCCCACGGTCCGCCCTCGTGACCCAACTGGTACTGCTCCTCTCATCGGCGAGCTTGGTCGCCTGCGGAGACGACAGCAGCAGCACGACATCCCTAGCTCTGGAGTTCCGTGCAAGCGACGGGGTGAACCCCGTGACCTGTGAAGAGGGTTTTGATGTGGCCGGAGAGGGCACAGGCTCGTTCAACGTGGGCGTCAGCGACATCCGCTTTTACGTCAGCAACTTGAGAGCTTTTGACTCAAGCGGCACTGAGCTCTCTCTTGAACTCGACGAAAACGAGTTTCAGTACAGTGGACCCTCAGGTTGGGTCGGGCTCATCGACCTGACGAGCAACAGTGCGGGAGATTGCTCGCCAGAGGCGATCGCTTTTGCGGAGGGAACAGGCAGAACGAACACCGAAATCACCGGCATCGCGGGTGGTGAAGTGGATCGAATCACCTTTGACGTCGGCGTGCCCCAGGCGGTGATGCGCGAGACGATCGCCGATTTCACTGCGGAAGGCGCCCCTTCACCTCTGAATGAAATGCACTGGTCCTGGGCAAGCGCCCACCGACATTTCGTATTCAACTTCACCGTCGAAACTCAGGGCGGAGAAACAGGAGACGGCTATGTGCACGTGGGCAGCCGTGACTGCGGAGGCGACGGGGCACGCGCGTTGACCGATCGAGAAGCGTGCGGGCTTTTGTATACGCCTTCGGTTGACTTGACCGGTTACGACCCGGCGCAGGTGATCGATGTCAACCTAGCACGACTCCTCGAAGGCCTGGATTTCGTTGCGCCGGTCTACGACCCGACCACGTTTGAGATCATCGGCGAGGGACCTGGAGTGGAATGCCATTCAGCCCCGGCAACGCAACCTCACTGCAACCTGCTCTTTGGCGCGTTGGGCGTCGATCCTTCAGGCGGCCTGTCTGACGCTGATTTGAATGAGGTCTTTTCGCTGCAGTGAGCGCGCTTTAATATACCTTCGATAGGGAAAGCTTGAACTACCCGATGATCGCAAAGCGACCTGCACAGTCAGGCCTTCACATCACGCTGCAGTATACCTTTGTATTCGCGCTGTTGTGCACGGGGCTCGGGTGCGTCGCGGACAGCTCCGAGCGTGCGCCGCTGACGAGAGAGGAACTGAGGCGGCTACTTGGAGTGCCCGATCACTTCCTGCTCCCGGCGATTCCCGAGTTCAACCCTCCCACCGCAGAGAAGATCGAGCTGGGCAGGCATTTGTTTTTCGACCCGGCCCTATCCGGCAACGGCACTCAGTCGTGCGCCAGCTGTCATGATCCCGCCCACGCATTTGCGGATGGCCTGGTGCGCCCCGTAGGCTCCACGGGACAAAGTCTCCTCAGAAACAGTCAGGGTCTTGCCAACGTCGCTTACTCCGCATCGCTCACCTGGGCAAACAAGGACCTGCACACTCTGGAAGCACAGATTCGGGTGCCGCTCACCAGCGATATGCCGGTCGAGCTTGGCCTGACCGACGGAGTGCGAGCGGAGGTTGTTGCGAGATTCGACGCCGATCCCGACTACCAACGCCTCTTTGAGCGCGCGTTCCCGAGATCGGAGCCCGGTGCCACCCTCAACAAGGTGATCTTGGCGCTGGCCGATTTTCTACGCACCATGGTCAGCGGCGCCAGCGCCTACGATCGCTATCTCAACGGCGATCCGGACGCGCTCAGCGAGCGTCAAATCGAGGGGCTTCGGCTGTTCAACGGGGAGAAGTTCGAATGCCACCACTGTCACGGCGGGATCAACTTCACCACCTCTTATGCTGACGAACGCCTTGACGAGAGCACGTCGATCAATCCGTTCTTCAACAACGGTCTGTACAACGTGGACGGCACCGGAGGCTATCCGCAGGGCAATCAGGGCCTTTACGACCTCACGTTTGATCCCGATCATCGAGGTCTTTTTCGACCCCCGGGGCTTCGCAATGTGGAGCGGACTGCTCCCTACATGCACGACGGTTCGATCTCCACGCTGCGTGGAGTGGTCGCGCACTACGTGGCCGGTGGACGCCATATCGAGGAGGGTGCGTTTGCGGGAGATGGCCGGATCAGCCCTCTGAAATCTGGATTGATTCGGCCCATCGATGCGACAGAGGAGGAGATTACTTCGCTGGTCGCATTTCTCACGGCGCTTACCGACGAGCACTTCATCACGAGCCCACAACTCCAAAATCCTTTTGAGTGTGTGGACGGTAGCTGCCTCGGACAGGGCAAGGATGCGCCGGCACCGGATGCATCACCTTCTTTGCCGCTCGGGCCGGAGGACGCGTTTGCACAAGAGGGCTGCGAAGCCTTTGATGCGGCGGAGCCCCCGACTCTTGAGGCCGCCAGCGCGATCGACGAAGCACCATCGGTCGCGCTAGCATTGCGACAGGTTCAGCAAGTTCAGGTAGAGAACGAGGGCTTTGTGACCCTCCGCATCGATCGAGCGCACCACGACTGGGCGCTTTTTTCAGACGAAGACCTTACGATTCAGTCTCCTGACGGTCTGTTCACGGTTCACTACCTTGCCGGCGCCTGCCCCGAGCAGCGTATCGTCGATCGTCGCGCCCACATTCACGACGAGGGCGACTACCTGCTGATCTTGCGAGGCAGCGGTACGTTTCGAGTGTTCACGACCCACAACGCCTCCGACCACGCCGGGTAGCGCGCGCTGCACGACCCCGCCCGGCAGTCCGGTCCACCGGCGCGGCACTCACTCCAGTGCGTGACTCGATACAGCAAGCCCATCGCCGAGGGAGTCACTCAAAAAAGAGAGGGTGTACGTACGGCACAATCGGGTCGGCCTTGAGGGATTAGCGAAATCATGGTTGTCTGCATCATCTATTTGTGTACATTTACAGTATGAAGGCATCTGAGGAGCCCGATTCGCCTCGCACAGAACCACGTGCCGAACGTTTTCTCACCCTCCCGCAGCTCGCAAAGGCGCTCAGGGATGCCGTAGGCGATCCAATTCTCTTTTCCACTGTGGCCACCCGCGTAGTGCTTCGAACCGGCGTCGACCTTTGCAGTCAGGATCAACAGGGCGGGGCTATCCCGGAGTCGGAAGCCATCAAACTGGCGGTCCAGGCGATCGAGGATATGAGCATCGCGCTATGAACTACGTCAGCGCCTACAGCAAAAATCCTGTCACTCACGAGGCTGCGCGGGAGGTGTCCGGAGCACTCGGTCGCGACCCACTGCGTGTCATCGTCTACTTTGCGGGGCTTGCACACGACGGCGCGGAGATCGGTAGGGTGTTGTCAGAGGCCTTTCCGCAAGCCCACGTCATTGGCTGTTCCACCAACGGTGAGTTTGGCAACGGGTGGCACGGTGAGGGTGGAATCAGCGCTCTCGGACTCGGCCCTGCAGTCGTTCGCAAGGCCGCCTCGGCTTTGGCCGATTTGACCGACGGCGTTGCGCCGGGCATCGAGCGTGCATGCTTTTCTCTTGAATCACAGATAGGGTCACCGCTTCGGGAGCTTTCATACAAAAATCACGTCGGCGTGGTTCTTCACGAGGGCGCAAAAGGTCAAGAAGAAGCCCTAAACGAGGTGCTTGGCAACAGGGCTCCTCAGCTCGCGATCGTAGGTGGCTCAGCGGGAGACAACCTCACATTCGAACAGACCTGGGTGACTCGTGGTTCGCAGTGCGCCCACAACGCTTCGGCCATCCTGATTCTTGATCTAGCAGTGCCGTTCAAGGCCCTTCAAGCCTGCCATTTCCTGCCCAAAGCCGAGGGAGTTGAGATTACCCGCTCGGAACCACTGTCGCGCTTGGTGCATGAAATCGACGGCATCCCAGCAACCTCTTTTTTCGAAAAACACCTCGGCGTGGATCAAGGCTGTTTGAATCTGAGTCATCTTTTTGGAGCACCGTTCGGCTTGATGTTCGAGGGGAAGCCTTGGCTGCGAAGCCCGGTCGCCGTTGAAGGCACTTCGGTGAGGTTTGCCTGCCGGATACCTCAGGGAACCCGCTTGAATATGATGCAGCCGAGCGAACATATCGTGACCCACCTTCGTGGTGTACTTCGCGGTGCAGACTCTGATCTCGGCGGTACCGGTGCCGCATTGCTCTTCAACTGCGCGTTCCGGAAGCTTGAAGTGGACAGGCTTGGTGTAGCCGATGAGTACCACGCGCTACTGAGCGAGATCATACACGCCGGATTACATACGAATGGTGAGACTTACCTAGACCACCTCAATCAAACCTTTACAGGGCTTTTCTTTGGCAACCACTAGAGCGACTTTGTTATTTGATAGAATAAGGAGAGATCGAGGCCCTTTTTTCCTCGCTCGCGTGAAGCTTCGTGCGGGGCAGGACCTTATGCGTGACCGTAAGACTGGCCAAGCGCGATCGATCGAGGAAAGCCCAGAGTACTTTCAGGCGGTGGTGGAGGCCGCTCGAGGACTTGGCTACGAGCCTGAAGTGCCCTGAGGCTGGGAGTTGAACGACACCTGCGGCCCACAGATGCATAAGCACCCGGCGATGGAGGTCGGTATCTATTGAAGACAGGTCGCGGTGCTTCGAAGGGAGAGTAGGATTGGGGCCACGCGACGGAAACCTTATGTTTCCTCCAGATAGGGATCTCCTGCGGATACGTATCGAGGGTATGGGCGATGGCATTTGTGATGTGCCAACACAGCGTATCGAGCGACCCGTTAAGCCTGTTGGCTCAAAATACACCCACCAAGTATAGAAATGCGGAGCGATGGAGATTGCCGTGGGAAGCGCTACGCTGACCGTTGATGCGCTGTGACCACAGTTCTGATGTAGACCTGCCTGCCCTACGTCAGCCTGCCGCCGACCGGAGCGCATGGCATTCGCGGAGACTCTCCCGATGACCTTACCCCACGGTTGGGAGGAGATTGTTTTTGGAGCCATGTGGGAATGCGCTGCTCCCACGGATGTTGCCGCGCAGCTCGCTTCCGTTTCACGCGCCGGACGTACCATCCATGGCCCCAATGCACGCGACTTGCGAGCTGCCGCAAAAGCCGCTGCCGACGCCCGAACATTCTTGGAAAGTCGTGATCGCCCCATAACCCATCTGGCATTTCTGCCGGGCCCCGACGGTGGTCGATTGATTTGGGTAAAAAAGACACCAAACGGAGTTCTCTTGGGCATCGACGATCGGAACATCAACCATCGGGTCATCTTGAGTGAACCCGGCCTAGTAGAGAACAAACCGCTCATCGCGAGTGAAGACGGCTCTCTTTTTGCATTAACCATGATCGATGGTCTTCACGTGTTCGACCGTGATGGGAGAGCTCTCGGCGCAGTGGGGCCAGCCCCGAACACGATTCAGGACTACGCTCTCTCCTCATCTGCCGGTGTCCTTCTCATAGTCACAAGTCCGGTTCCGATCGGTATCGCACTGCAGCCGACCACCCTACACGCGTACGATCTGGCGACACTTCAGCCAATCTGGACCCGCGCCGGATTCCACCCCTTTGCGCGCATCGCTCTTTTCAAATCCGGTACCCACCTAGCGGTAAGCCGCGACACCCAAGTTCGAGTCTTCCAGTTACGCAGCGATCGCTCCTTGTCGGAACATCCGGCGATCAAACTTGGAAGACTCCACTCGCCTTCGGGCCCCCACAACTACCTGGTGGATTTGAAGTGTTCCGCTGGCCCATCTGGGCGACCCATCGTCGCCGCGCTCTCTTCGACGGGAACACTTAGGCTCTACACATCACGGTCCAGGAGATCGCCTAGAAGTTGGGGACGCCTCAGAAAGCATCGGTATCAAGGGCCCCTTGCCCAGTGGAACCTCTTCGTCGAGGGCAGCCTAGCGTTTTCTCCAAACGGGAGATTTCTGGGCATCAACCAAGTAGATAAAGAGAGGATTTTCGACCTTAACGCAGGCCGTTGGGTCCGAGACGAGACGCGTGTAGGTCAAGTGTTCACGACGCTGTCCGATCGAGCTGCCTGGACGGTGAGTCATGAGGAACCTTGGAACGTTGCTCGGTGGCCACTTCCGTGACTATGTACGAAGCCCCGGCACTCCATGCTCCAGCGGATGTAGAGTAGACCGCTGACGCAGTCCGAACCGGAATTTCTCGAGAGGCACAGCAGCGCAGAAGAGATCCAGGATCGCCTTGACACGCGAGCAGCCTACGGTTACGTGAGCCTTTCTTGCGGGAGTAACTCAGTGGTAGAGTGCAACCTTGCCAAGGTACAGCGCTCCCACTGAAACCCAGAGAAAGCGCTGAGAACTTCGGGGTTTACCCGTTTCCGGCTGTTGCATGCCGTCCCGGGGTGTCCCAGCGAAAGTGAGGACTCAGGTGGGGCCTTCCGCTCCCTTAACTGCACGACGTGAACTCGTGTTGGGCTGGCTTTCAGGTCATCCTAGCGAAGTCGTCAGCAAGCAATGATAGAACTTGCTCGCCTAGGGCAGCAGCCGTTGAGAAAGTCGCAGGAATATCCCCGGTTGCAGCTCCCGCCACTACCTCCTCCGGGCGGTAACGCACGCAGTTTCCCACCTCACTCTCGACCGCGGCTACGTGCTCGCATGACGCCTTGGGGTCACTTCGTAGAGCCTCGACGATCTTTTCTTGCCACGCGGTGTCGTCGTATCGAGACGGCCAGCTATCCATTTCCAGGAGCCTCACGCCGATGCCACCCGTCAAAGCCAAAACAAACGTTGCGCAGGTCAAGCCAACTTCCCCCTCGCCCAGAAGGAGCTTCCCGTCAGACTTGTCGAACGAAGTCTGGCAGTGCTTCAGCGCGTAGGGGATTTCACTGGTCGAATGCCTGTCTACGACCAGTCGGCAAAATGCTGCGACGCTACGCGATATCGGTGAGGGAACTGGCAGATCTGCCAGTCGCATCCACTTCGCGTCTGGTTCCAACGCATCATCTCTCAGTCGGCGGTGGAAGGCGAGATGGACGACTCGAACGGAATTCAAGGCGCCGGTCCTGTAGGCAAGGCCGACGTGCTGTTGCTCTCCATCGGTCGTGCATATCGCGACGGCGACGTGGTTCCCGTCGGTCAGTATGGGACGCTCAATCTTGCGGACGGCGTGAATTCCCATTGGTCCGTCGCTCGTTCGGCACTAGCCAAGATGGCGCATGGTCTCGTCAGCGGCATCAGCGCCGACGGCGCCGACCAAGCGAGTTCTCAGCCGTGTCAGCAGGCTCCCGTAAGCTTCCGTACCGCTCATCGTACGAGCGATCATCATCAAGCCGACCGTGGTATCGGTATCGACGCGCTCCACAGGCCACCAGTGCAAAAGGAGCCCGAGTGTGTCGGTGCGTTCTGCATGTAGGAGGCTGTCGCAAAGCAGGAATAGCATGTCTAGTGCAGCGTCGATTTCGCCACTGCTGTCAAGTGCGCATATCCTGTCGACCGTAAGCCACGGAAAGCCCGTCGATGTTTCTTCTTGATGGAGGTAGACCTCATGAATCGCGCTGTCTAGGCGCTGTCCGGCTTGGCTAGACAGTCTCGGACGCCGCAGCAACGGAGTCACGCTCTTAGAAGTAGCGACTGATGTCATTGGTAGCGCCTCCATAGTTCTTCTTTGACGATTGCGTAGAACACCTTGTTCTTGACGGAGCGGTGTTGCTCCAGCCGGTCCCACACTTCATCCGAATGTGCGTCAAGTTCATTTTGAATGAATACGTCGATATCTAGAACCACTGATGCAGAAGTGTCCTCGGGTTTCACAGGCTGTACCAGCATAGTCACGATACAGGAGGAGCCCTCGCTCTCAAAAGGGATTACCGAGCGTACCAGGAGCTCCGACATACTTGCCGGGAGGGCTGCGGGAGTCCTGACCTCGAGAGCGAAGAAGTGCCCAAGGTCACCGATGGGAAGCTCCAGGTCCATCCT
This sequence comes from Myxococcota bacterium, assembly GCA_039030515.1. Lineage (GTDB taxonomy): Bacteria > Myxococcota_A > Polyangia > Polyangiales > Houyiibacteriaceae > JBCCEA01. The sequence goes on from JBCCEA010000005.1 coordinate 102,541, forward strand.
GTTCACGTAGCGGACAGCTGTTCGAACCACTCGTTTTGGGCTGGCCGCAGTTCGATACACGTTCCAGAGCCCACGAGCCTTGTCCCGCAGCTCCTGCCAGGACTCGTATCCGTTTATCCGGCTTATCGAGAACCCATTGGGTCGTGTCTGAGCCGCCCAATGATCCGCCGAATCGCGGAATTCGAAACCATTGGATCGTCGACCCACATTTGTTTCGTCGGATGCCAGCCCTACACGAAGCTCCTGCATCGGCCGAACTTTCGGGAAGGTTTGGCCGAGCTGAGATTTCAGGGCTTCAAGCGAGGTCGAATCGACGGTAGGTTCGACTCGGATATCCAGAAGAGCTTCCACGATGGGAGCGCGCGACAGGTGTGGTATATCCACCCCACGAAATTATCACTGAAAGCTCGGATCGTCGAGAGATCACTGCTGATCTCCCTCATGAGCACTCGTCCTCGGCCGGCGCCCCTCAGGCATGGCCGAACGGTGTGGCTTCACTTGAACAAGCCGCCGATTGGCAGAGCCTCTGGCGCTGTCATGCCATCCAAGGTGCTCTTCGGGTTGGCAGGTCGCGTCGCCCGGCATTGCTCTAGGATTAGGGCATCCTACTGGGAAGCGGCCTCCGACGATCAACGACGTCTCTGATCGTCGGAAGCCACTCTTGAAGCGCTCGTTCCCGGTTGCTCCTTTAGCTTGGTCGTCTCGGCCATTGCGGTCACCATGGATCACAGAATGTCACGATCTTCATCCAAGCTAACCGAGGCTCAGCGACTGGCTCTCATGTCTCTTCTTGGGGGTTCGTCGTCGACCGAAGCGGCAGAGGTTGCCGGAGTAGCTCGTGAAACGGTGTCCCGTTGGCGTAGCCGGAATCCCGACTTCATTGCGGAATACAACGACCGACGGGCTGCCGCATGGGAGTCTGGAATGGCTAACCTGCACGCCCTGCTTGATAAGGCGACCTCAGCGTTGGGAGACCTGCTTGGGAACTACGACACTCCAGCCAGCATCCGGCTCCAGGCGGCCTCCCTAGTGTTGAAGACGCTGAGAGTTCCCGAACTTGCACGAGCACCAGACGTCGATGCGCCCCGCACTTCTCGAGCCGTCTCAGATGCCATGGCAGCGGAGGACCGGCGGCAGGCTCGTGTTGGTCATGAGGATGCGCTCATTGAAGACGCGCTACGAGATCTGGAAAAAGTGCTGTCTGAGAATCTCAAGAAAACCGCTGTTTAGAAGGTTTTCCGTTTTTACGGCAAAATTATTTTCGATCGACTTGCTTCAAATTGGCCAATAACTAGATGTGAAGCCAGACGACCCCCGGGGCCTCGGCCGAAGACAAGTCCTGCCCTCCGCCCCCGCCCGCAGATCGGCACCCATGAAGACCCGAGCTACGAGGCTTGGTTCCTTACCGGCCGCAGTGCGAGATATGAGGGGGAAAGTCGGCCCCCCCCCAACGCGCGCGCTTTAGGGCGCAGCCGAAGGTCGGTAGGCCTGAGGGCTACGCCCCCACAGCATGAAAAACTAGGGTTTCGAACTCTGGCCCGACGAACAGTGTCCAGCTTCGTCGACGCCATCAAGCTCGCGGGTGAGCCATCTGGAGAACGCTTCTCCATCACGCTCACGGTCAGGCCGCCTTTCGACTGCTCGCTCGTCGTTCTCGCTCCGAAGATTCGCGGTTTTCTGAGGGCGCTGGATGGCAACTCAACCAGCGCGGTCCTGGCGCCTGACCGGCGGCCGAGCAACGGAGCGTGGCATGCCCATGGGGTGATCTGGGTAGGAGAGGCGATGACGCTCGGTATGGTGCGTCACCAGTGGCGTTCTCTGTTTCATCCGGGGAGGAAGCCAAACCGCCGTCACGGCGTGTTCCTCGATGAAAATCCTAGTCTTTGGAGCGCGATGGTTCATTCCTGGAGCTTCTCCCGTGCTGGAAGATTCCACGTTCCTCCCCTGGAAAAGCGGACGTTCGCCACGACCAGTCTTCAGCCGATAGTCGAGCGTGTTTGGGAAGCGCCTCAGCTTCGTCCCCAACTCACCTCCGGACATATCACCCAGCGCCGGCTCCCTCGAACCGACTACGGATGCGAAGCGCGACGACGTCGTGGTCCGAAATGTTCCTGGTGTGGCACGTCGCTGAAGGCCGAGACCCGTCGCTGGTTGACGAAAGTCGGCCGTGGAGAGCCACCTCGATTCTGCGGCAAGGATGATCGACGGGAGCGCAACCGGGCCATCAAACATGCAACCGGTTCGTTGACCGGTGAACAGGTGGCCTGGCTGAGAGCTTACGTCGCAGCGAGGGAGCTAGGTCGACCCGGAGGGAGTCACACGTCACCCAATCGGACTCCATATCTGACCCGCGATGTTATTCGAAGCGGTCGAATCTGGTTGGACTTCTATGAGGGTGCGGCCTTGCCCGAAGCTAGGGAGACTCCCCTGGCGGCCAATAGCTGGCGATGTGCCTGGTGCCGCTTTGTATCTTCGGAGGCTTCCTCTGCCGAATCGGAGGGGCAACTACTGCCGAGATTCAGCGCGGCTCAGGGGTCTGTCACGCCGATTGACTCGGTTTGATACGCCAGCTGGATTGCCGCAACGCCTACAAGAGGTCTGGCGATGGCATCACGACCACGCCCTGAAACGTGGGCAGGTAGATCCTATTGTTTGCGCCTGGGAGGGTCTTGCCCGAAATGTGAGAAAGTCAGGCCAACCCGGCGAAAGAGAATTACTGCAGCGGCACTCGCGTGCTCCCGGCTCGCATGTTGATGGGGATAGCTGGGTACCAGAGGGAAGCTTGCAAGCCTGATGAGCCAAGAAAGCTCATCGCTACAGTGGCTGTCGCTTCGCGACGCTGCGGCCTACGTCGGATTCACGCCGTCTGGGCTACGGACCGTGCTTTATCGCGGTGAGCTGCGGTCGGATGGCCGAGGCGCCGGCAACACACACCTTTTCCGTCGGGAGATCTTGGACTCATGGGTCGTTCGAAGAGCCGAGCGCTACGCTTCTCGGCAGCATGCAACAGCCGGGGTTGGAGATGAAGATGCGCAAGAAATCGACGCGCACGAAGTACCCCGGTGTGAAGAAGATCGCGCCAGGTCGCTTCCGAGTTCGCGCGAAGTTGAAGGATCCTCGCACCGGTCGATTCGTGGAAATCGATCGGGAGATCGAAGCAGGAAGCGTGCGGGACGCGTCCCTCGTCCGCGAGGAACTCCGTCAGGAGATCCTCGACGTCGGCGCGCTCCTGAATCCTCAGCGGGTGACCGTTGGGGAATACGCGAAGCGATGGGCCTCGCGTAAGTCCCCCGAGCTGAAGCCGTCCACCCGGGTCCGCTACAAGGACGCCCTCGAACACATCTGCGACCACCTCGGTCACGTCTACCTCGACCGTCTCACCGTCGACGACATCGTCGAATGGCGGGATCGTCAGAAGCTCGCCCCGTCGACCGTCAACGGGCGCCTTCGGGTCCTCAGGACGATGATGAAGGCGGCAACACACGAGCTTTGCCTCGCACGGAATCCCGCCGAGTACGTCGGGGCGATCCGCGACCCGAAGGACACCGACGACAACGTTCTGAGCGCGAGCGAGCTGGCCGACGTGCTCGCTTTCGTCGAGAGTGAACGCCCGCACTGGTATCCCTTCTTCCTCACTGCGGCAGTCACCGGCGCACGCTTTGGGGAACTCTCCGCGCTTCAATGGTCGGACATCGATCACGAGCGGCGCCAGATCCACATTCGACGCGCTCAGGTGCGTGGCCACGTCGGAGACACGAAGACCGGCGAGCGTCGCAATGTCCCGATGCCGGAGCAGCTGTCCGAGGCGCTACGAAGCCATCGCCGGCGGCTGGTGGCGGAACAGGCTCCAGGCCTTGCCGTCGGATGGGTCTTCCCCAGCCGGACCGGCGGCCTGATGTACAACTCATCGCCGTCGAGGGCCCTGAGAGCGGCTTTGAGGCAGTGCGAAATCAGCAGGCCTTTCACCTTTCACGGATTCAGGCACGCTTTCAACGATTTGACTCGTCGAGAAGTGTCGGGAAAGGTCGTTCGATCTATCACCGGTCACGTCACCGAAAAGATGACGGAGCACTACTCCCACGTGGATTTCGAGGAGAAACGACTGGCGGTGAATGCCGTCATCGGCCTGATCGACCGGAGTTGGGAGACAAAAAGTTGGGACGCAGGTGGGGACGCCTGCGATCCCCTTGACACCCCCGCCCGCAATAGCTAGGTGTTTCGACCTCTTGCGGGAGTAACTCAGTGGTAGAGTGCAACCTTGCCAAGGTTGACGTCGCGAGTTCGAATCTCGTCTCCCGCTCCACAACACCTTGTGCGCTTCTCGCTTTCATAAAATCAAGACGGTGGCGACTCGATCTTGCGTCCGATACTCGGAAATGCATCCACGAGGATGTTCTCCTGTCATGAAGCGTTGGGTCAGCAGAAATAGGCTGAAACAGCGAATTCTGCAGTTCAACGTACGTTACGGCCGATCACGCTAAACGCCAGCAGCATCCCTTGCTGGTGCAACCTGACCAGTTTTGCGTGCGGAGGTAGTATGAGCGAGCGCTCGCGCTTCGAATCGATCCAGTATCCGGCAGAGTGGATCTTGAGCAAACACGGGCCGGGCTTTGAAATCCTTCTCGGCGATGCCGCAAGTTTCGCGAGGACTGCATAACGCATACAGCGAAATAGCGACGGAGAACCGTGCCAAGCGTAACGATTACGCTGTCGAGGCAGCCAACGCAGCTGCGCTCGCCAAGTTTCGGTTAAGGACCGGAAACTGCAGCATCAAGGGGTTGGCGTTTGCCGGGGGAACGAGCCGCCCGGGCCATGGGCAGTTGATTCAAGTGAACGCCGCTGACGAGCAAACAAGCATCTTGCGTTTTGGCGACAAGGTCGTTCGAGTTGGAAGCATCCCAGGCAAGCCGATCGCGGTCAGCGAAGACGGCTCCCATATCGCTTTAGCAATCGACGACCATATCTGCGTTTTCGACCCTTGGAGTCGCATTTTGGGGAGCGTACCGAGACGGGGCGCGAGGGTCCTCTCGATCGCCGTTTCTGTACATGCTGGATTGCTTCTTGTCTTAGACCAGGGCTTCGTACCGCCGGGCGGCACCGGCGTACTGCAAACATCTACGCTCCGAGCCTATGATCTCCAAAGGCATACGTTTCTTTGGAGATGCCCCAACCTGCATCCAAGTGCGCTCGTATCATGTTCGCCATGCGGGACTATGCTAGCGCTGAGCCGTGGCGATCGGATCGACTTGTGTTCACTTCACAAAACTCTTGGTCCCGCAAAGCACACTACCCTGGGCTGCGGAGGGCTTGGCTTCTTTCCTAAACGCAAAGCAACGCAAATCGCAAATCTGTCGTTTTCATCACACCGCGTGCACGGACTCATCTTGGCCGCACTCTTGTCAACTGGAGAAGTACAGCTTTGGAAACAAAGACGCTTTCCAGCGCCTCTTCGATTTCAGAAACTTGGAAGCGTTCGAGGTTGGTCAGGAGGCGGGGCATCGCTGGTCAGGTCACGGCAGCCGCGCGAAGGCTCTCTGATGTGGTCACCAGGAGGGCGATACCTCGCGGTCAGTAGTGACTGCGATCCAAGCCAGAAAAGGCCTAGGCTGTGCGTTCTGGACCTCGATAACAATATCTGGAGAGATACTGAGTTGTCTCCTGCAGACAGCGGAATCTTGGCGATCTCAGACACCGAAGTGTTTACCGCCGACCGCCGTAGTCCCTGCAGCATCACCCGGAAGAAACTCCAACCAAATGCTGCATCGAGTCGGACAGCCCAGCCCGTTCAATCTTGATATTCGGCGTTCGTCACGCATCCCCTGCGCACCTGCTCCCATCAGACGCGTAGGTCCCGTTCGAAAGCCTGCAGGCATCTGCCGGACCGAAGATCAAAACATTGTGCGCAACTCGAGACATATGCAGCCGATGACTGGGTATGACGCGATTCCAAATCTCTCAGAGGCATCAAATCCTTCAAACCGGCGGAGTACAAAAGAACGAACGCCATATCTCACCAAAAACGCAAAAATGCACTTCTCGTAAACTCACCGATCTACCGTGCCTGTCGACCCAAGAGCCGGCCATCCAAACGAAGATGTCCGCTCCAAGTACATCCCGATCGGGCTTCCTTCCGTCGGCAGCAGCCGGGTTGGCTATATCCCAGCCTGATCGGTCCCAGCCTGACCGATCTCAGACTAGTCGATCCGAGTGTGACCGGTCCCAACCGGTAGCGCTTCGGGACATACTGAAAAACCTTGTCCTTCCGTCCATCCGTCCGATAGGCCCGGCGGTGCGTAACAAGGCGGCAACCAAACCCTACTCCAACTCGGCAGGTCAAGTTCGGTCTACCCAGTCCAAGACGCATGCCTGTGTCGTTAAGGACGTCATCGCTAGCCGACATCGGGCGTTTGGGGTTCAGCCAGGATTGCCGGTGCCACCTGATGCGCTGCAAACGTTCACCGGAAAAGCATGTCAGCTTCTAAGAGACAGTCGGTTCAAGATTCACGTTGCCCAACTACTCACCCCACTGCCTCCATCGCTGCGAAGTGGTTTACCGGACGATGAATTCATGTCGCTATTCATCGAGTTGGTGCTCATTCATGTGCATTCGGGAGGTTTGCTGGTGCTAGTACCAACCTCTGATGTATGCGACACGGAGCTAGAGGTCACCGAGCTTTTGCTCCATCTGGTCGCCAAAAGTGAGGAACACCGAGACTTCTTGGTAAGAAGCGTACGCTTCAATCCGTGGCCGGCCATCTATGAAACGCGAATGGCGTCCGTAACGATCGATTCTCTCCTCGCGGACGCACATAAAATCGACAATGTCTACCAAAGTGCCTTTCCGCAGCCGCCTCAAGTCGAGCCGGCTACGGTGTTGTCAGCACTACGCTCGTTACGCTATCCGGTACTCACAGCCGACCAATGGGTGCGTTGGGTTACATGCCTCGACCAGCGTAGCGACTCTGTTTTAGAACTGGAAGCCGCTATGAACCAAACCTAGTTGTATTGCGTAAACAATAGCCTAGAGAGCTTATCTCTCTATTGACTCGCGCGATTGGTCACCTGGATTCTTCGAGGTTTCGCAGCCTCGGACTTACCCAGCTGCACGCGAAGGACTCCGTTTTGCAGTTCTGCTTGAATCTGCTCTGGATCAACCGTCCTCGGCACGCGAAATACGCGTGAAAAAACGAGAGGCTCAAAGCCATCGAATTCGCTCTTTTGTTGCGCTCCTTCAATCAGCAGTTCAGAGCCGTCAAGGCGTACATTGAGCTGTTCCGGGGGCACTCCAGGAAAGTCTGCAGTGAGTAGTATTTCCTCCTTATTTTCGAATACATCTACCCGAACGGGTACCGCGGCTGGCTTGTGATCCATCCGTTCAGTTGGTTGCTCGATTGGATTTTGATTCATGACATGGATCCTTTTCGCTATGCACTGTATTCAAATATCTATTTTATATCGACTTGACAGAGATCTTCCGAGGCTGCTCACTCGCCTGCTTGTGCAACTCCAATGTGAGAACACCGTGTTGCAGAGATGCGTTCGTCTTCTCCGCATCCACTCGAAATGGGAGCGTGAATCGTCTTGTAAACTCGAGATCGGTGCGTTCACGGCGATGAGGTTCGTATCCTTCGGGGGTGTTCAGCGCTCGAGTACCTTCAACGGTGAGATTATTTTCTTCCAGAGAGATTCGGAGGGCATGCTCATCCATACCTGGTACTTCAATACGCAGTTTTAGTGCTTGCTCCGTATTTTTCGTGTGGATTCTCGGAGCGCCACGAGCGAAAGCGCTCGGCTTTTGGTGGTCAAAATCTTCAAAGAACCGATCCATTTCTCTGCGAAAACTATCCCAAGAGGCTAGCTGTGGAGCTGTTCTTCTTATGCCGATGTCATTCCAGCGTACGAGCATTAGGTTTCTCCTTTTTATTACCACACACTGAATGGATATTATTCTCCACGACTCAGAACCGTGAGCAGATCCCACGATGCAAGAGAGTGATAAACAACCTTCAGTCTACTGGGCAGAGTTCATTAAATTTGCAGAACCCATACACGCTAAGACGACAAACTCTGGGCCAATTGGCGCGTACACCAATCGCATTACCGGCGCACCACTTTGTCAACTTGCGTATTCTGTCGTCTACGTGTTCAGGGATAACCACGCACCTATACGTGTCAACCGCGGGGCCTGGCTGTGATGACCGGACTCATCTCACAAAACGTGAGTGAGGCGATCCAGAAGCTCATGCTCGAACAAAGGCTGCACATCTAAGCGCGCAAAGACAAAACTAAACAGCGCGCATGGGCTGGACACTAAACAGCGCGCATGGGCTGGACACTAAACAGCCGAATCTGCTGATATATCGCAACATACCGGAGCGTGGTCGGACGGAGTCCACCCGTTCAGTTTCTTTCGCCAGGTACGCTCGACAAACACGTCCTCTACTGAGTCCGCAAGAGCGCGAGAGCTGAGGACCAGGTCGATCCTCAACCCGTGTCCTTTGTGAAATGCCCCCCCTCGATAGTCCCACCAGGTAAAGGATTGCTGGTCGGGATACTTCTCGCGGTAGAGATCGTGCAGGCCGAGGTCCCGCAGACTCTGAAATCTTTGGCGCTCCGCCTTCGTATGGAAGATAGAACCCTGAAACAACTCCTCATTCCAGCTATCAACGGGATCTGGGACGATATTAAAATCGCCACAAACAACCAGAGGGGTCTGCTCTGTACACTTTGAGTGCAGAAACGCGTGCAGCTTATCGAACCAACCCAGTTTTCTGGCGTAGTCTTCGTGCTCGATACTCTTACCGTTCGGGCAGTACACCGTGATGAACTCAAAGCCTAGGGGATGCTTTGCCGCGATAAGTCGCGCCCCTAGTTCTTCTGCATCCGGCAACCCTCGTTGAGTGATCTCGAGAGGCTCTTTGCTGAGAATAGCGACCCCGTTCCAGCTCTTCTGGCCGTGGGCGTAGGCGTGGTATCCACGCTCCTCGAAGTTGGATTGAGGAAATTGCGCATCCTGCATCTTCAACTCCTGCAACCCAACGATGTCCGGCTGTACTTCCTCAAGCCAGGCCTCGAGGTATGCCGAGCGCGCTCGGAGTCCGTTGACGTTCCAGGTAGCGATCCGCATGTTCCAACCATAGTCTCCCGGTATCTGCGGTCGACCCCCAAGAGTGATTTTTCAAGCCAGCCTTTGAGTGAGCTCGTGGCAGACAACTGGTTCGTGGCAGACAACTGATTGGGAGGAACATGGAACCGGCGAGGCCGCGTCGCAGCGCTCGGAGCAGGGCATCCACATGCTCAAGGTCACGCTTTAGCTAGTTCCGTCGCGAGACCACTTGGTGTGCAGTGGTCACCTGAGCGATTGCGTGAAGCAGCTGCATGCGGGAAACGGGCTTTTCCAAAATGGGATTGGTGGCTCTCGAAATGAGAGACCGACTTCGCTCATTCACCGCGCCTCCTGTGCAAAAAATAAACTTATCTTGAAGCGACGGGCTGTGGTGTTTGACCTCATCATAGACGGCAACGCCATCGTACTCTGGCATCATGAGATCACAGACGATAACGTCGAAGTCCTGGTTTTCACGCAGAAGATGAACTGCGCCCGCACCGTCGGTAGTCAACACTTGATGCGGCGCCAACATGCGTTTGTATGCTCTGCAAAGAGGCTCTTCATCATCGACAATCAAAACGCGAAGCGAGGGAAGATGCTCTTCGCAGACCAGATGATCCGGCGCGGTTGGAGTTACGGTAAGTCCAGTTTCAATTGGAATAGACACCTCAACCCGCGCGCCTCCACCGTTGCGATCTAAGATTCTAATCTGACCGTTGTGAGAGTGAACGATCTCAGCCGCCACCGCCATGCCCAAACCCGTACCAATTCCCGGAGGTTTGGTAGTAAAAAATGCTTCGGTGACTCGTGACTTTACCTTATCCGGTATGCCTGGACCGTCATCTTCAACCGAGATTAAGATGTGGTCGGATCTTCGAGACACGTCGATCCCCACAGAACCGGATCCGTGAGTCTCTTTGATCGCATAAACTGCATTGGTCGTAAGGTTACTGAAGACCTGTGTTAGCTGACCTGCTCGGCCAGCGAAATGCGGTATCGAACCGTTGGAGACCACTCTGAGGCGAACTTCGTTTCCAAGCTGTGGCTTTGTAAGAGCAACGGACCATCGGATCACCTCCAATATGTCTACGTGATCTACTGGGTCATTCTCGTCTGGCCTTCTTGCGAAGCGTTGCATCCTTCGGACGATATCGCCTATTCGGCGCATCCCACTCATGCTCTCTTCGACGACCAGGAGGGATTCAGATATCTTACCGATACGAGCGGACACATCGATAGCAGAGTCGTCTAGCGACATTCTTAGTAACGTAGAAATGATCTCCAGATTCGCCGAAACAAGTGCAGCAGGATTGTTTATCTCATGAGCCACACTGGCAGCCATCTGTCCCAAAGCGACAAGACGATTGGTATGCTCGAGGCTCGATCTGAGCTTGATGACTTGTTTTCTCTCGATCGCGTAACGGATCGCCCGCATTAAAGTATCTTTATCGATTCTACCCTTGATCAAATAGTCTTGAGCACCCTGACGGATTGCGTCCTGTGCTTCTTTACCGTCATCAGTACCGGTGAGAACGATAACCGGGGTAGTCTCAAGCGATTCAAGGAGCTCCAGTCCATTTCCATCGGGCAAGCTGAGGTCGAGCAGCACGCAGTCATATCTACTATGAGCCAATGCGCGACGTGCCCCGCTTAGATCGGAGGTAGAATCGATTACAAAATCACTCTTAGCGGCGATACGCTGAATAGAAGTGCAATCGACATCATCGTCGTCAACGAGGAGGATCCGCCAGGAATTCATCTTCGCTCCTCAGACTGCCGACTATGCATGCTCGACCGTTACTTGGAGAGAAGACCAACGTTTTGGCCAGTGAAAACGGAAGACACTTCCTCGTCCACTTTGGGATGAGTCGATTTCAATATCGCTACCGCAGGAATGGAGGATACGACGTACCAGAGGGAGCCCAATCCCGAGCCGCGCATCCGTTTGTTTGCTGCGAAGTGTCTGTAGCGGTTCGAATATTCTTTGGTGATGCTTGTGAGCTATTCCAGGACCATCATCCTGAATGCTAAAGAGGTAACTCCAAGGAGTTGCCTTAACGCTGACATTTACGCAAACTACGTCATCATCATGATGATAAACTGCATTTTCAATCAGTTCAGTAAGCACGGCTCGAAGTGGATTGACTGCAGTCTGGATCGGCAATTCCACGTCCGTATTCACTGCGATTTGCAGATCGCGCCCTTCTAACTCGACGCCCTGGCCAAGCTGATGAATAGACTTCTCTATATCGAATGAATCGAAACCTGCTTCTGGTTGCGTTGAACGACTGAACCGAAGGAGTGCGTTCAACAGGTTGTCCATGCGCTCGGTTCTGTCGATGAGTTTCCGAAGATGTTCCTGGCATTGCGGGTTCAGGGAACCCCGAGCATCCTCGACAATCCACTGGGCGAGATGGGTAATCGCTCGCAATGGCGCCCGCAGGTTATGGGAAGCCATTTTCGTAAACTGATCGAGAGAGGTTTCCAAACTGGCAAGCCTCTGATGCATCTGCTCGTCATAGGTGTGATCTTCGAGAAGCCACCACGCATGGGAAGAGGATATTTTCCGAAAAGTAAGGCCGATGTGGCGTTTGACGTTCTCGATAGCCACGGTGGTGGTGAACGTTCCGGTTTCACCGATTGCAATCGACTCCAAAGAACGGCGTAGTGCATTGGCACTTTCCCTGCTGAGTAGATTTTCGAGCAGTTCACTTGGAGTCGTGAGTGGGGTTGGGTCACCAAAGGAGCGCAATACGGTGAAATTTTCAGTTTCAAAAATGGTCGTTTCACTGCGCATCAGCAACTCGTCCGGAGGTCCGATTTTGACGTTGCTCGTATCTTGCATGTTGGCACGCGCGACCGATGGCGTGACTTCGCAAAGCATTGCGGAGCGATCGTGACTCGGCGCACTTCGGAGCGAGAGCAGGCGGAAGCCTCCGCGACTCCTGAATCGAATACTAATTTCTTGTGGCTTATCGTGTTCGACAAGGTCCTTTAGGGAGCGCCTGAGAGCTTCGCGATCTTCAGGATGAACGAGGGTTCGCAAATTGAGGTCAGAATCGGGCGGTTCTACTTCTTCGTTAAACGCCCGGTTGGACCACTGGATGGTCCCGTCGTACGTGGCGATCGCAAGGGCATCGCTGCTGCTTTCACACAGTTGCTTGAACAATTCGGTGCGGACTTCGATACCAGGCATGACGTGTCTAGGTCTAGTCTTTCAAAGACTTGTGAGTTGAGTCTAGCTGAAGCTTTGCCGTGTCCTCCTAATTGTAGTACAGGCAGTTGTCATATTTTGCACGTTTTGACGGCGAAATTCCTATGTTCAGTTCGCAGGAATGCTCCGAACTATCGGAATCCTATAAAGAATCGGACTTGGGGATGTCGCTATTTGCGGTCATTTCAGATACGGGGCTATTTCGTCGTTGCAGGCTAAGAAAAGTCATCGAAGGTAGGCACAGCAGGCGCAAATCGGTCGGTGTTCGGTCGCAGATGGGTTTGAAAGCAGACCGGCAGTGAAGGCTCGACGGTGGCTGATGATCAGAAACCAGCCGGTCACCGCGGAAATTTCCGAGGAGTACCTAGACCTTCAAGAGGTGCCGAAATCGTATTTTGAATAACATTAATGTTCAACACCGTGATCCCAACTACTCGAGCGCATAAAAACAGCATCGTGAGCTACTCAACTCAAGCTCCGTTTTACCGTACCTGGTCAGCTTTGTCTTGGTTTCGTCCTGGACGCTGCGACCATCACCGTACCCGGTCAGGACAGTCCATCACGAGCGTCACCGTACCCGGTCAGCTTTGTCTCGGTCACGTCCTGGACGCTGCGACCATCGCCCACGTCACCGTACCCGGTCAGCTTTGTCTCGGTCACGTCCTGGACGCTGCGACCATCACCGTACCCGGTCAGGACAGTCGACGAGCGTCATTCGTCAACTTCGGATCTTAGATGTCCGCCTGCAACACGCGACGCCGAAGCGACTGAACTGCCCATCGCGCCGCACCTTCATTGTGTCGGCTGACCAGGAACGACGGAACCGGAACCTCGGGCTCAGCGATCAGCTGTAAGGATACCTGGGTCGCTTGCCCATCTTCCGAAGGGGTGATCTCCCACCGTGCTTTAAAGCGGTCCATGTTTCCATCGACCATTTGGGCTTCCACGATGCGGGTACTGCCTTTTGGCGGACGGGCGTAGATGTTGAGTTGCGCCCACATCGTCAAGCTACCTCCCACCATCTCGGTCTGAATGTAGACCGTGGCGTTCATCCCATTTCGACTCAGGACACGCGAACTGGTGACCTGCGGGAGAAATTGCCTGTAGCGCTCGTAGTCGGTGATCACCGAGAAGATTTCGTCAGTCGTCGCGCGAATCGTGGTCGTCGCTCGACCCCAGTCCACCGAGGTATGCGGATGGTCCACTCTACCCGAACAAACACCGGTGGATGGAACATCGGACGAAGCGCCACGGCTCGGGGAAGACGTCCCGCTTGTGCAGTGATGGGAACTCGAGCGTGTACTAGGAGAAGCTTCCGGCAAACGCTGCGCCGAGGCTTCAGCCAAGGCCCAAACAAATCCGGCGACCCCGCATATATAGAGGGAGCGGCAAAACAGACGAGTTGGGTTCGATTTCCGCACTGCTACTTGCTCGTCCAATTCCTTATCAGCGACACAACGATCGTGCAATCTTTTACAAAAGCCAGAATCATGAGTCGACGCGCACCCAGACCGCTGCGAGCGTTCCGCGGAAACGTGCACAATTTCCGTGGTGACCGCGAAATCTGCCGCGAGTTTGGCGGCAAATGCACTCGATAGATGCCCGTACGTGACCTTTAGATTGGGGAGTGGTACCCCTACCTGCTGTGGACGCCGAACTTAGGGCGGAGCGGTCTGGTGGTGAGCACTTGCGAATTCGGAGCCCAGCGCTAGCCCGTCAGTCGCGCTTTGAAAGACACTCCACCGAGAGTAGAACTCCGGATCGGGTTTCTTTTTGGGACAAACCCAGCATGACAGCCCCAGGAACCGACTGTACGTTCACAATCCGTCATCACACTACCACCACAATGTGCCCTCATAGCCAACTCAGCTATCTGTATCGCGACTCCCGCTGCCTCGATGACAGGGTCGATCCAAAGGGAATGGGTTAAGATGTCTACGATTTACTACGGAGTGGCCGGTGAGGGACGGGGCCACGCGGCGCGCGCGCGCGCAATCACGGAATGTCTTCGGCAGCGGCATCGGGTGGTGATCTACGCCAATGCACATTCCTTAGAAATGCTCGCTCCGCAGTACAAAGAAGACGAAGACGTTGAGGTTCGTGCGCTTCCTCCGCTCGAATTTCAATACGGTGCGGATGCGCGACTCGACTACCTAAAAACGTGCGTATCGAGCTTGATATATCTGGCCAACATGCCCGGACTGATTCGAGAGGTGATGCGTGCGGCAGAAGTCGATGCCCCCGACCTGATCATCACGGATTTTGAGCCAGTCCTGGTGCGGGTCGCTCGAAAGATGGGCATCCCTTTCATCAGTCTCGACCATCAGCACTTCCTCAACACCACCGATTTTTCGGACTTGCCGTGGACACTTCAGGCCTACGCGTCGTTCATGTCTCCGTTCGTTCGCGCGCTGGTTTCCGGTCAAACGCATACGATCGTCTCTTCTTTTTTCAGACCACCACTAAAACCTGGACTCACCGATGTAACCCGTATTGGCGTGATGCTTCGAGACAGCATTTTAGAAGCAGCTCCGGAAGATCGCGGTCATGTCGTCGCCTATCTACGCCGAGACAGTTCCGCATCGGCACTACCCGGGCTCGCTAGATGTGGTCGGAGGGTTCGGGTGTACGGTTTGGCGGAGCGAGCGCCCATCGGAGCCCTATCTTTTCATCCGATAGACCCAGTCCGCTTTGTCGAAGACCTAGCTACCTCAACGGCATTGGTCTGCACAGCTGGAAACCAGTTGGTCGGCGAGGCCCTTTACCTCGGCAAGCCAGTGCTCGGTGTTCCAGAACGCGGGAATTTCGAGCAACACATCAATGCGCACTATCTCGCAAAGAGCGGATCCGGTGAAGCGGTGACGCTGGAGTCGCTAGACGCGGTCAGCATCAAGGCGTTTTTGGCGCGCCGAGAGCAGTACCGCGCCGCAATCGATCGCAGATTCTTAGATGGAACTCCAGCGGCCGTTCGCGTGATTGAAACGGTGCTTAGCTCTTGCGGAGCTCTGTCCACCTCGCTGAATCAAAAGCGCATCACCTCCCGAATTCAAGCAGACAGCGCAGTGTCTGCGTCTCTATGACACCCGCACTCCCTGCGGAGACCTGGACAGATACTGAGCCGAGACCTACCCGGGCACGGGGCTGAGGCCTGACCAGGTACGGATGCACCTACCCGGGCACCGGGCTGAGGACTGACCAGGTACGGATGCACCGGGGCATATTTGATCTCAGCGTGAAGTGAAGCCCTTGCGAATGCATTGGCAACGGCCTCGTCAAATGCGACCGACGTAAGGGTATCTGCCTTGCAGATGAAGCCTTTACGCGTTCCCCGGGGCTTCTCGATGGGACTGGGCGCGGTTTGGTGCGGAACCAGAGCCAGCACAGAAACGCCCAAGGCGAAATCGACGGTTATCGAAGGCGAGCGAAACATGTGCACATTAAAATCGCATGGTTCACGAGCAAGCAATCACGCCCTCGTTGTGCGTACGGCATGCCGAGAATCGACCAATTCAAAACGCTATCGTCAATGGCCAGATGAGTACGCCCTGAACTCCTCAGCTCTCATGAGATGATGTGACTAATGAAGAGACACTAAGATGTGGCTTATTTGTGGACAACGAACAAGACCGCATGCACCAACAACACTGCATTCACAGCGGGTCCTAAGGTGCGATAGACTCATTAGGCGATTGTCTGAAGTCCGGTATGACGCGCAACGCAAGGCATGGAAACTGGACGGTAAATATTACGAACCAAAAGATTTTGGTGCACGACGGCCTTCACCATCACTCGCTGCTGCATTTCCTCGCTTCCTAGCAAACACGGAACCACCTGCAGACGTGAAAGGCATGCGCCCGGCTGATCTACCCCATCAACTACTTGCTTTGAGCTCGACTGTTCCAGGGGCGAAACTGCACCTTAAGCGTATTGCAGAACATATCAAGTTTACGACTGTGGGACTTTTTCCTCACGAGCGGCCGATAAAATCACATCATCCCCTGCAGCTGTCGCAATGACAGACACAATTCGTGAACTTGCTCGAACAAGGCAACTCCTGCCAAATTCGCTTCCTCTCGCTGTTCGCAAAGCAGATAGTTTACATAGCGTGTTAGGAAACATGTGCGTAAATCAATGCTTCTATTTATATACTGGGAGCGCTAGACATGCAGTCTTCATGTTGTTTTTTAGAAAAGAGTTGAGTGACAATTTGTACTTGGCCGAATGCAATACTGGCTCAGGATGGTGGCGAGGAGGCACTTTAAATTACGCACGTAAAGTCGTGCCTCACATCTACCGATTACGGAACAATCCTTCGCCATCAACCAGCTTACGAGAGATAATCTGCTGGATGATTTTAGGAAGGCTCAATCCACGCTACGATGAGTCTGAGCGAGGCTATCCGGGGCACTGGCTTCAGAGGTGCCGTGACACCGCGGAAAGAGCAGAACGATGTGGTGATCTTGGATTGGCGGCACAGTCTGCCGCCAATCCGTTTCAGCGTGGGGGGAGCTGTGCCGTTCGATCCTTGATAGCGGCGATACGCCTTATGTTTGCTCTCGACTGCGTGCCTATCGATGCCGATTTCTCCGTCGGCAGGCGGCTGGAAAGGTGGATCCGAAACCAACAGTAGATCCGAGACGATGAACGGGCGACGAAGTGCGCCCGTGGGCCGATCCGGGCGATGCCTCGAGTGCGTGCCTTGCGCTCATCGATAGCCCCATCAAAGCACGGAGCCCGAAAGTCGGCGTGGCCTTCGTACCGAGGCTCTCACCCATCAGGTTGACTGCCGAGTCTGTCTTCGATTCCTGGGTTGGGTGATGTTGAATAGCGAGATCTTGCGGCCAACGCCCGTCTAGGTAGGGTTGCGCTGGACGGCCGTAACACGTGGCCCAAACACACAGCGCTGCGAGATCAACCTGATGCACGATTCGCAAACGTGGTACCCAAGCTCAGTCAGCTGCAAATGCGCTTTGGAGTGCGAATCAATAAGAAAACGCTCACGGTTTGTCATGGGCTTGGTGTTGTGGAGCTGTCTTGTTTCTTGTTCCGCCACCGCGGAGCCTCAAGCGCCGACGCTGCCAGAGGTCTCGACTCGCCCAGCGAATGCCGAGATCGACTCTATGGCTCATCTTACAACGGCTGGCGTCGATGTGCGTGAGCATCAGATCCTCGGAACACGCAGCTTTGAGGCGGTGATCGGCGAGTCCGTACCGGATGCGGTACTGCCGCTTGTCGTTCAGATTCACGGCCGAGGCGGCCAGGCGATGACGCCAAAGGGCGACTTCTTGAGCGTCCAATACCCGTACCGGCTCTTGATTCCTCAGGCACTCACGCCCCACGCGCACGGATGGACCTGGCTCCCTCACAGCGTAACGAGTGGACGCTATCGCGAACTAGCGCATGCCCTGGCTCAGGAATCAGAGCGGCTTGCACGGGTGATCGAAGCGTTTCTTGCGATGCGGCCCACTCTGGGTCGTCCGATCGTCACCGGGTTTTCTCAGGGAGCGATGCTCACGCTATCCCTCGCTCTAAACCACGCCCGTTTAGTGCACACCGCGTTGCCGATAGCGAGCTGGCTGCCGCTATCGATGGTTCCCCTAGAGTTCAGAGAGAGTGCCTACCGCCCGCAGATTCGCGCAATGCACGGCACCCACGACCGGATTACTCGGGTCGGAGCGATGATCGTACTGGTAGAGCGACTGCGAGAGTTGGGAATCGAGGTAGACCTGAGACTCTTCGAAGGCGTGGGACATGAAATGACCAAGGAACTCTGGGTGGCGCACAATCGAGATATCGAAGAAGCACTGCGTTCTGTGCGCAAGGCAACGCTCAGCCTCTAAACCGCCCGCCGGGTGAGCACAGAAACGCTCAGGGCGAAATCGACGGTTATCGAAGGCGAGCGAAACATGTGCACATTAAGATCACATGGTTCGCAAGCAAGCGATCACGTCCTCGTTGTGCGTACGGCATGCCGAGAATCGAGGGCTTCAAAACGCTATCGTCAATGGCCAAGTGAGTAGCCCTGAACTCCTCAGTTTGAGTGGGTTGCTGGGTCGAATAGGTTACTGGGCCGAATGGGTTGCTGGGCCGAATAGGTGACTGGGCCGAATAGGTGACTGGGCCGAATAGGTTACTGGGCCGAATAGGTTGCTAGGCCGAATAGGTTGCTGGGCCGAATAGGTTGCTGGGCCGAATAGGTTGCTGGGCCGAATAAGATATTAAGATGCGACCTTATGGATGCCATTTCGCCGGATACGCAAGAACATCACCAGCCTCACGTGTCGCAAAGTGCGATCAACTCTTTAGCCGACTCTCTAAAGCCCAATACGATCCGAAATCTGCTGTGTGGAAACTGAACTGTAAACCGTCAAGACCAGCAGATTTTCGCGCGCGAGCACCTACGCCGTCACTCGCCAGGGTGATTCCTCACTACCTGGCTAATCGGGATCCATCTGAGGAAAAAGGCATTACATCGACGGCGTTGTCCGAACAGCTATTTCATTTGGGGTCAACCGATCCAGGAAAAGAGCTTTGCCTTACATCGATTGCAGAACATGTCGCGTTTGTGAATATAGGACTTTTTGCTTACGAGCTGCTAGCGAAATTAGGTCTTCCCAATGCAACTATCGCAGTACAAGACAAAACAATTAGTGATCGCGCTCAACAAAACTAACTCCTGGAGGAATCGTGTCGTTTTGTCGCTCGCAAAGCGGTCAAAGTATGCAGCTTGCTCAGCAACATGGGAGCGAATCAATGCTTCTTTCTACATGCTGGGAGCGCATACCATAACGTCGGCATACTGATCTTTAGAAAAAAACCAGGTCGCTCTTTCTACTGGGCCGAATGCAACACTGGCTCAGGATGGTGGCGAGGGGGCACTCGGAATCAAGAGAATAGGATCGTGCCTCACATCTACCGATTAAAAAACTACCCAACAAAGAACAGTCCTTTGTCATCAACCAACTTACGAGGGGTGATCTGCTGGATGATGTTAGGAATCCTCAATCCACGCTACGACCAGTCTGAACAAGGCTACCCGGGGCACTGGCTTGGCAGGTGCCATGACCTCGTAGAGAGAGCAGAGAGATTTGATGATCTTGGGCTGGCAGCTCAGTCTGCAGCCAATCCGTTTCAGCGTGGAGGGAGCTGCGCTGTTCGGTCCGTGGTAGCGGCGATACGTCTTATGTTCGCGCTTGACTGCAGACCTATGCTGATTTCGCTACCGGCAGGCGGCTGAAAGAGTAGGTCCGAGACGATGAGCGCGCGACGCGGCGTGCCCAAGGGCCGATCCGGGCGATACCGCTGCCTTCGGGAGCATGCGTGTCCTTGGTGTGGCGCACAGATTTGTGGCTCTGGTGGGGGTCAGGTAAAACGTGACGGTGGCGCGCTCTTCGCGAATACGTCTCGTTGTGCTGAGCGACTCCGGTCGTTCGGCGAAAACGCTGGAGGTGCGACGCTGCTGGGTGTACTCGCTTGGAGCCCTACCCCTCTCGCTTTTGGCACTTGGATTTATGCTGGGCAAAAGCGCGCGTCCCCTTCCCGTTTCCTTGGAAGCCCGTGTGGAACAAGCGCCCTTGGCCGCTCCCAGATCACCAGCGCCTGAGCAACCACAGCCTCCCTCTCCCGGGCGGCATGCTCCTCCGCCCGTCATCCCGGCAACTCCCGAGCTCGATCGGAGTCCTCAGCGATGCTCCGGCAGACTCGTGCCCGATCGCGGCAACTTTCACGGCAAAGTCGCGCTGACCTTTGACGACGGCCCCCATGCCGAGGCGACGCCGAAAATCCTCGATTTGCTTCGCCAGCACGAAGTTCCGGCAACCTTCTTTGTGAACGGAAACGCCATCGACGATTCAACCCGTTGGATCGTTGAGGAGATCGAGGCCGATCCAAGTTTTTCGGTAGCGAGTCACGGTTACGCTCACGAGGATCTCTCTCGTCTTCCCTTTGATGAGGCGGCCTATTTGATCGATCGAAATCACGAAGTCCTCAGCAAATTGGGAGTTTCACCCCGTTATTTTCGTTTTCCATTCGGCCACGCGAACTGCGCGATGACGAGGGCGGTGCGCGCTCGAGGCTATCGGGTGGTGGGTTGGCATGTGAGTAGCGCAGACTGGTGTTTTGCCGAGCGTGGCGGAACCTGCATGCCGCGTCGTCATAGATGGGTACAGACTCGATATCGTAGAGACATGTCCGGTCATGTAATGAAGCAAGTCCGGAGGGGAAACGGGGGCATCATTCTTTTTCACGACCGTCTCATGTTCACTGCAGAGCAGCTTGGCGGTATTCTGGAGCGTCTGCGGGATGAAGGTTACGTCTTCACCCGCCTCGGCGACGTGGGAACCTTTCCACGACTTAATGGCCATCGAATAAAGCGGTCCGATTCGACGATCTAGGGGGTGTTTCCATGTTTGGAAAAAAGACAGCGGGTAGCCAGGGTGGAGCGACTGTGATCGGCCGCGGCGATCGCTTTGAGGGCACGCTACGCGTTTCGGGAATGCTGCACGTCGACGGTGAAATCGTTGGAAGCATCGTCGTCAACGGCCTAGTTTCCATAGGCCCTGCGGGGCTGGTGCAGGGAGAAATTGAGGCGGATAAGATTTCCGTTGCCGGGAAAATCGAGGGGCGCACCTACGCGCGAGGCCATCTGCATATGCTTGCAACCGGCATAGTCCGCGGAGAGGTTTGCTTTGCGTCTCTGCAGGTGGATCGCGGCGGTCTTCTCGACGGACATACGAGCGTTGTTGAACTGGACTCCAGCGCGGTCGCGCTACTCTCCGAGGGGGACGCCGAGGGAGACACAGGGGAAGACCCGAAGGATGGTGAGGAGAACGCGGCGGCATGAAAGGATTCACCATCCTCATCGTTGACGAGCACGGCTGTTCAAGTCGGAGTATCTTTATCTCGCATGCGACTTTAGGAGTCGCGATAGGGATCGGTACCGTTTTGGTGTTTTTAGGAATGGCTCTTGGTTTTCACAGCTAGAGAAAACAGCTCGCGAAGGCGGCAGATCCGTCGGTCACCGCTTTGTACGCTGCTGTGCCACATGCGGGCTCGAACGCGGTGGTGACGCGTTCGGAGGGAGAAGGTTCACGACGACGCCGAGCCCCAGACGAAAAGCGGAATCGAATCCTAGAGGCGGCGCAACTGCTCTTTTCTGAGCGGGGCTATGCGGAAACGAGCACTGCGGAGATTGCACGTCAGGCAGGCGTATCGGAAGGCATCGTATTTCACCACTTTGGCAACAAACAGGGGTTGCTGGGAGAAGTGGCCGCCGCATTTGGCCGAGGCGCCTCACTCGCGATGTTCGCGGGAATCTCGCCAGATCAGCCCCCAGACGCCTACGGCATGATCCGCCGGGTTTTCGAGTACTGTCGCGATCACGGTTTGCTGCATCAGATGCTGGTCCACGCGCGAGACCCCTCCGACTGGAACGTAGCCATGCAGGCCCATCGCCGAGTGATCATCTCCTCTCTAACGGAAGCGTTCACCCGGTGGAAAGCTTCAGGCCATATTCATACGGATCGACCCGAACTTGCAGCGCCTATGCTCTTCGGTCTCGTCGAGTCGGCCTTGATCAACTGTTTTGGAGACCGAGACGGCGAGGATTGGGAAGCCTACTTGGAAGAAGCAGTACGACTTATCGAGGGTGCACTCTACGATACGCGCCCCTCGATTCCCCGCCCCATCGGTGCGGTTCGAGCAGATTCTGAGTAAAAAAAGCTCGGAATATCGGCGATTCACCTTTCGAACCTAGGCTCGTTTGATTATTGAGCTTGACTCAACAAGGGACAACCTCTATCCACAGTAGAGAGTTGAGTACCACTCAATAATCAGCCAGAGGTATCGATGTCCCGCTTGAACCGAGTGTTCTTTGCTTTCGCCATAACGTGTGCAGCCTTCTTGTGGTACGGCCAGAGCGCTTCCACCAAAGCCGCTGAAGAACAGGAAGATCGACTGCGCATACCCGTCCGTACCGCGATGGCGGTGCAGCATCGAAGCGTTCATCGGCACCTACTCTATGGCACGACGCGCGCCGCAGACCGGGCTCGAGTGGCATTCACCGTTGGGGGGCGGATGGTCGCACGTTTGGTGGGCGTGGGAGATGAGGTGCGTGCAGGCCAAATCATCGCCCGCCTCGATCCACAACCTTTTCGAAATCAGCTGCAGGTAGCGGCTGCAAACGTCAGTAAAGTAGATGCACAGTTACTGAAGAGTGGGCAAGACCAAACACGAGTGTCGGCGCTGCTAAGAGATGGGGTAGCGACGACTGCGCGCTGGGAGCAGATTGAGGCGCAGGCAGATGGTTTGAACGCCGCAAGACGAGCTGCTGAGGCTCAAATGCTCGAGATGCGTCGAGTCTCGGGTGAGGCCGAATTGCGGGCGCCGCTTTCGGGTACGGTACTCGAGGTGGTCGCTGAATCCGGCGAGGTTGTGGCCCCAGGGTCGCCGATACTCTTTCTAAGTGGTCAACAATTTGAAATCGCTGTAGATCTTCCCGAGACGCTGGTAGGGCGCATGCACCCTGGCCTACAAGCCTCCGTGCTTCTGCCGTCCTCAGGACGGCGCGTTCGCGGGGTGGTCGAATCCATTGCCGATGCGCCAGCAGCGGGCCGGCAGTTTCCGATGATCGTGCGGCTAGAGCCAGCGGAGGATCACACTGGGCCTCCGTTGCGAGCCGGATTCTCGTCCGAAATAGAAATCGAGATCGAGACACAAAACGCACTTTTTGTGCCACTTGCTGCCGTTGTCGATCCGTCCGGACAACGACCTTTTTGTAATCGAGTTCGTGCAGGATCTATTGACCGAGCCTTCGTCAAGGTAGGTGGTCTCAGCTCCGAGGGTGTTCTGATCGAGCGCGGCTTGTCGGCTGGGGACGAGGTCGTGGTTGAAGGGAACCACCTCTTGCTTGAGGGTGACCTCGTCGAGGTTCTTTAGGATGCACTCTATTCTTGCACTTCTAATGAGGCCGCGTCTGACCTTGTCGGTCGCGCTCGTTCTTTCAGCGATTGGGGGGGTTTGCTGGAGCACCATGCCGAGGGAAGAAGATCCAAAGCTGGCAGAGCGGCAGGGGATGGTGATCGCGTCTTATCCCGGGGCCGATGTCGAGACGATCGAACAGCAGGTCGTCGATCCCCTTGAGGAGGAGCTGGCTGCGGTGGACGAGATTCGCCGGGTGTCTGCAACGATTCGATCAGGAGTTGCGGTGCTGCAGGTGGAGCTCTTGGGAGAGATCATCGACACCGATGAAGCTTGGAGGAACGTAGAGGAAGCACTGGAGAAGGCGAGAGCCGACTTTCCAGAGGACGCGCGGCATCCTGAGCTGAATCACGATCTCTTCGATACCGAGTCGGTACTCATCGCGATCACCGGCACCACCGATACCCTGCACCTATCCGACGTTGCTGAGGACCTTGAACGTACCCTTTTGGAGCTTTCTGAGGTTTCGCGCGTCGAGCGGAGCGGAGATCCCGAGGAGCAGCTGACGATCAAGTATGAGGACCGAACGGCGCGCCAACTGGGAATCAGTCCGATGCAGCTCGCCCGGATGCTTCGTGGTCGCAACACAACCACCCCGGGAGGACGCATTCGGGTCGACTTCAAGAGCGTCGATGTACGCCCTCTCGCAGAGTTTCAGAGTGCGCAAGAGCTGCGTCAGACTCCGATCATGCTCGCGTCTGGGTCCTCGGTGCCGCTCGCCGATGTGGCCGAAGTTTCCCGAATGCCGCTCGAGCCCGTGAAGAGCTACGCGCGATTGAACGGCGCCCCCGCGGTGGTGGTGGGAGTCGTTCCGCGAAACCGCATCGACGCAATTCGGTTTGGGGTGCTCGTGCGGGAGAAAGTGGCGGAGTTTCGATCTAAGCATCCCGAAGTCTCCTTTGTCGAAGTGGCTTTTCAGCCCGACAAAGTACAAAGCCGACTCTCAGAGCTTGGCGGATCGCTTGCGCTAGGAATCGGAATCGTAGCGCTGGTCGTGATCTTTTTTATGGGAGTGCGTCTTGGACTGGTCGTCGCCGCCATCGTGCCCCTCGTGACGTTTGCTGGGCTCGCGATCTACGCGGCAGGCGGCGGCATCTTGCACCAAATCGCGGTAGCGGCGCTCGTCTTGGCGCTTGGGCTGCTGGTCGACAACGCGATTGTCGTTGCAGAGCATATTCAACATCGCATCGACCTCGGCAGCTCCGGAGCGGATGCAGCAGCAGACGCCATTCGAGAGCTCGCCGTACCGCTCGGGGCGGCAACCGCTACGACGCTCGCCTCCTTTTTGCCGATGCTTCTCGCAGCAGGAACGAGCGGAGACTTCACTCGGGCGATACCGGTGGTCGTTATGATCACCCTGTGTGCGAGCTATCTCTATGCTTTGGCGGTCACTCCCTCGCTCTCCGCGCTTTTTCTCAAGCCATCGGCAAAAAGATCCTTGCGCATGGAGTCCATTTCGCAGCGCATCGGTGCGCTAGCCGTTAGCAAGCCGCTTGTGGTTCTCTCTGCTTCGCTCGCACTCACTATCGTCGCTCTGTCCTTTGCAACTCAGGTCGCCTTCAACTTCTTTCCTTCTTCCGATCGAGAACAGATGATCGTCGAGATAGAGCTACCGGAGGGAACCCATATTTCCCGTACAAGCGACGTCACGAGACAGCTTGAGGCACAACTGATCGGTCATCCAAAGGTGCGTCAAGTGGCAGCATTCGTGGGTCGGAACGCACCGTACTTTTACTACAACCTGAGGCGTCTACCGGATAGTCCTCATCTCGCGCAGATCATCGTCACCACCACGGGTCCCGAGGCCGTCACTGAAGTGCAAGAATTTGCGCGCAGCTTTGCCCGTCAGGAACTTGCAGATGTCGTCCTCATCGCGCGTCGTCTCGAGCAAGGACCGCCGACAGCAGCCCCAGTTGAGGTTCGCGTCTACAGCGAAGATCTGCTTGCACTATCGGAGGCCACCGACGCGGTGATGCGTGTCGTACGTAGCACACCCGGCGCCATAGATATCCGCTCTACCCTCGGCAACGGTAGGGCAAGCCTACGCTACGAGATCGACGACGCGGCCGCTTCTCGGCTCAACGTAGATCGCTCGGCAGTCGCCTCTTCACTCTACGGCCGAACCACCGGTCTCTTGGTCGGGCAGTACCGTGCAGGAGACAGTCCGGTACCGATCATCCTGCGCTCGTCTCTTGGTGATGACCTGTCCACAACCCGACTGTCCGCAACGGACGTGGTGGGAAACAAGGGCCCCGTACCCCTGCTTCAGGTGGCTGAATCCAGCTTGGACTTTCAACCTGCCGTCCTCCGTCATCGTCAACGTTCAAGGTACGTTTCGATCCTCGCTGAGGTCGAAGCGGGCACCACCTATGAGGCGGTGGTAGCGCGTCTTGCACCCGAGCTGACAGCGCTTGAATTGCCCGGGAGCGTGCACTTTGAATTCGGCGGAGGGACAGAAGCATCCGGAGACGCAAATGCCTCCCTTGCAGCAAAAGGGCCCTTCGGTGCACTGGCCTTGATGGGCGTGCTTCTCGCTACCTTCAATTCGTTTCGACGCGTGGCCATCGTGATGGCAACCGCTCCTCTTGCCGTCGCGGGAATTTGGCCGGGTCTTGCGCTGGTCGGCTTACCCTTCGGTTTTGTTGCACTCCTCGGCGCGATCGCACTCATCGGCATTGTAGTCAACGGAGCGATCGTGCTCATCGACGTTGCAGATCGCCTGCGGGAACAAGGATATACCGTTGCGGAGGCACTGACGAGCGCGGTGCGACTTCGGACGCGACCGATTCTTCTGACTGCGGCTACGACCATCGCGGGACTGATGCCGCTCGTGTTTTCTGAATCCACCCTATGGCCCCCCATGGCCGTCGCCATGATCTCGGGATTGTTTCTGGCGACGCTGCTCACGCTCTTCGTCGTTCCGGCGCTTTATCGACTGCTCTTTCGAGATCGGAATCCGGAGAAACCGAGCTCTGACGGACCCTGCAGACAGGCCCCAGAAGAGCCACGAGCGGGCAAAAGCATATCGAACGACGACCTTTCGGGCGGGGAGCGCGCTGGCGATGGAGAACCTAGCGCAACAGAGACCTCGGCGGGTCACACGCTCCCATCCTTCAGAATGGCACTACGCAAAGGCCGGCTCGGGACGACTCTGTTTTTTTCAGCAATCGGGCTTTTCTCGGCCTTCAACGCAACGTCTGCACTCGCCGAGGAGCCAGCAAATCTTCCCGAGCGTTTCGACTTGAGTGCATACCTCGAGCGGGATTCGTCCGGCGTTGACCTCGCAACGATTCGCGATGAGGCACTGCGTTACTCACCTAGTCTTCGGGCGGCTGAGCAGGCGGTGCGCCGCGCTGAAGCGGGAGTGCGTTCGGCACGCGTCTCTTTGTTCCCGCAAATTACACTGGAAGCGCAGTACACACGTATTACAAATATCGACAACGACGCGCTAGTTGCAGGCCCGCCGCAGTCTGAGATCGATGCCGCAAACGACTTGGTCAAAGGCGTGGACGATCCCGGGGCGCAGAGTTTGTTCGGGCAGTTACTCGCAGAGCAGGCAAATCTCTATGGAACCTCGATCGCCGTTCCGCAGAACCGCTACCGTTTGGGCGCCGCGGTGAACTACCCGCTCACTGAAGTCTTTTTGACTATCCTACCCGCACTGCAGGCCGCGACCGCCAATGTAGAGGTGCAGGAAGCGACGGGGGAGACGGTCCGAGCAGAGACCTGGCTGCGCGTACAGCAAACCTTCTTTGAGGTAATTCGCGCGAGAAGTTTGCAAGCGGTTGCGATGCATCGGGTGAGACAAACCCAGGTTTCTCTTCAAGATGCAGAGATTCGGCGGGACCACGGTGCCCTCTCGACACCCGATTTCGAGCGAATTCGCGCGCGCAGTGCATCCGCTCGGGCAGAGCTTGCGCACACGGGAGCAGGCGTTGCTGCGGCAGAGGCGGCGCTAGAATCGCTCACCGGTAGAGACGATCTGGCAGAGCGAGCATTCCGCTTCGATCTGGAGGCAGAGGCACCGCCGGCGGCGGGTCTGCAGTTCCTCATCGAGGATGCAATGCAGAAACGTCCCGAGGTCGAGGCTTTTGAGGCGGCAATCCGCGCAGTGCGGTCGAATCGAGCGCGTGAGGTGGGTCGGCGGTACCCTTCAGTCGCCTTGACGGCTGGGGTAGACTACTCGAATCCCAACGAGTTTTTCGTGCCTCAGCGAGAACGATTTGACGCGACCTGGTACGCAGGAGTTCACGCGCGCTGGTCACCGAGCGATCTCGCGACCTCGCTTGCACAGGCAGAGCTTTTGGACGCGGAGTCTTTACGTCAAAGTTTTGAGCTGGATGGGTTTCGCGACGAGATTCGCCGAGAAGTCGTCACAAGCCGTGCAGCTTATGAGTCCGCGCGTATCGCGCAAATTGAATCTCGAACAGCGGTAGAAGCAGCTGAAGTGGCCTACTCGGCCCAGGTCGCCCGGTTTCGAGTCGGGGATGCAACGGTATCCAACCTACTCGATGCAGATTCAGAGGTCACCCGTGCACGGGTCGCCTATATCGACGCTTCGGCATCGGTTCAGATTCAAGGTGTCCGCCTCGAAAGAGCGGTTGGCGGAGCTCTGTAACTTTGGATGTTGCCGGCCCTTCCAAACTTTCATTCGTGTTTGTAAAGACATTGGCACTGACGGACACATTGGCACTGGCGGACACATTGGCACGGGTAGAGATCAGCGCCTCAGCAACCGCAAAGTCAAAGAGAGTATCGAGATCGACGGAGTGCTCTTTTGCCATCATCACAAAAGCAGGCTCTTCTTCCAACAGCTTGCCTTGTTGAAGTAGTTCCAAATGAGTCACATAGACAGCCCCGTTAGGCTGAAATACCGGCAGCCAGTCCTGTCTGCGAAATGGTTTTGCGAGAGAAGGGTCAAAGCGTTTCGCTCGATCTTCCAAATGCAGCATCAACTCAGGACTGCAGTCCACCGGACGTACACTCAAAAGAGAACCAGCACCCTGACTGCGGACGGTACGGATCGCTCGATCGATGTCTTCTCCTCGGCGAAAGGGAGAAGTGGGCTGAAGGGTGACGACGTAACGATGATCGGTACCTCGCGCCTGGAGCACCTCCGATGCATGGACGAGCGTACCGTCCAGACGTACTTCGTCCGTGGCTAGTTCGTGCGGGCGCTGAATCACGGGTGCACCCAGGTGGGCGGCGACCTCTGCGATCTCCTCGTCTTCTGTGCTGAGCCAGAATCCAGCCAGCTCCCGGGACTCTAGCGCAGCCTGTATCGTCCATGCGATCAGCGGCTTGCCTCCCAGTCGCCTGAGATTCTTCCTCGGTACTCCTTTGCTGCCGCCCCGCGCAGGAATAATCGCAATGGCGGCGCCAGGAGGAAATCGCTCGTCGCTCATACATCGCTCCCAACGGCCTAGTTGCGGGTCTACTTTAGCGTGATTCGATCACTGCACGCCTTCTCAGGCAACCGTACCTGGTGCGAGTTGTCCAGGTTGTGTCCAGATTTCCAGACAGATACTCCACTCGCAAACCACACTCCGGAAACCGTACCCGGTACGGACTGTCCAGGTTGTGTTCAGGCTCTCGAGCACACGACGGCAACCGTACCTGGTACGGACTGTCCAGGTTATGTTCAGGTTTCCGAACAAACGACGGTTCACCGGCCAAATCGCCACTCCACCGTACCTGGTACGGGATGTCCAGGTTGCGTCCAGGCTCTCGAGCACACGGCTTTCACTCACGCAACCTTACCCAGTCAGGTTCCGGGCAGTCAGATTCCCGTCTCAGTGCTTCGAAAAGATTTGTGAAATCTGGAACGCAGAGTGAACCGGCAGCATACCCGGTACACACTGCTGAAACCGTACCTGGTACGGGATGTCCAAGTCATGTTCAGGTCTCCAAACAGATACTCCACTCGCAAACCACACTCCTGAAACCGTACCTGGTACGGAATGTCCAAGTCATGTTCAGGTCTCCAGACAGATACTCCACTCGCAAACCACACTCCTGACACCGTACCTGGTACGGGATGTCCAAGTCATGTTCAGGTCTCCAGACAGATACTCCACTCGCAAACCACACTCCTGACACCGTACCTGGTACGGGATGTCCAGGTTGTGTCCATGCTTCTGCAAGCGGGTGTTCACCCGCAACACCGTACCCGGTCAGGTTCCGAGCCCGATATCAAAGCGTCAGTGGGTCGGCGCGAGGTGACGATCTGCTGACGTCTCCGGATGCGACCCGCTGAAAAGATCTGCGAAATCCTCAAAGCTATATGCGATCGAGATTCCGGCACGGTTCTCGCTCGGAGGACCTTCATCTCGCAAAAAAGGAGTGCGCCGTGCCAAGTGTTCTTAAGGGCAACTTTAAGACTGAAAAGACCGTAGAGGTACATGACGTTGTAGACGACTCGATCGAGCAACGTTTCGAGAAAGAAGCACTGAAACACCTGGGGGGCAGCGTTTGTTTTGTGGCCAAGAAACAGGTCGACTGGGGCAGTGAGAAAGATGACGGCAGTAAAAAGGATAGCGACTGAGCAATGCCGCAGACCAATGAGGACATGGGCATAGGCCGTGACTGAAGGCGACTTTGGACTGCAGCTTCTCGAGCGCATGAATGAGTTGACGCTTCTACGACACGGAGGAACTTGCTTCAAAAACGCAGAAGAAAACAGACAGCACATCAAAAAAGGTGAATCCCTAGTGCAGCTGCGGAAGCTGTCGAAAAACTCAGCGATTGGCTCCGGCGCAAGTGCGATCATCATCGCCGCCGGACCCAGTGTTCGAAAGCAAGATCCGGCCAGCCAGATCCGAGCCAGTGGATATCAGGGTGCAGTGATTTGTACCGACAGCGCCACCAGCTACTGCCTTAGAAGCGGATTGATTCCCGACCTAATCGTTTCCGTTGATCCGCAACCGTCGATCATTCGGTGGTTTGGGGATCCAGAGTTGAGCCGCAGCGAAGTGGAAGCCAACGACTATTTTCGTCGCCAAGATCTCGATGAGCGATTCATCGGCAAAGACGAAATTCAGGCAAACGACGAGCTCCTAGAACTGGTGGACCTTCATGGCAAAAAGCTTCGTATCGCTCTTTCAACCACGACACATCCGCAGGTCGTACAGCGATGCCTAGAGTGCGGTGCACAGGTCTATTTTTTCAACGCGATGCATGACGACCCCGATCAAGAGGGGAGCATCACCTCAAAACTACAACAAGAAAACGGGCTGCCCGCAGTAAACGCCGGCGGCAACGTAGGTACGCTTTGTTGGGTTATGGCCACTGCAGTGCTCGGCAAAAACCCAGTGGCGCTCACCGGAATCGACTTAGGCTACTACGAAGATACTCCTTTACAGCGAACTCAGTACTACGACGCGATTCGTAGTCTCGTAAACGAGGAGGAGGTCGGACGCTTCTTTATGAAGATTCATAATCCGCACCTCGATCAAACATTCATTACCGATCCGGCCTACCACTGGTATCGCGACGCGTTCCTTCAAATGGTGCTCGATGAACCAAGTGAAACTTGGAACTGCACTGAAGGGGGGATCCTTTTTGGAAAGGGAATCAGCTTTCGCCCGCTAGCCGAGTTCCTAAGCAAGTTTGAAGCGATGGGCGAGGCATTGCCGGAACGCAAAGGAGCAGCCTAGTGGCGAAGATTCTGTTCATCAATCCAGTGGTTCGCGAGGAAGACGATCCAAAGCATGTGCCCTACGGCATGGCGCTACTCGCTGCGATCGCGCGAGACGAGGGACACCTCGTACAGGTCTACGACGCAAATGCGTGGCGCGCGGGGTCAGAAGTACTTCGCGAGGTTTGTGCGGCCGATCGCTGGGACGTAATCGCTGTTGGCGGAATCACGACCGCGTACGGTTCAATAAAAGAGATCGTTGAAATTGCTCGCGAAGAGCAGAAAGAAAGCGTGATCGTCTGCGGCGGAGGCGTGCTGACCTCGCTCCCCAAAGAGATCATGGGCTGGCTTCGTCAGATCGACGTTGGGGTCGTTGGAGAGGCCTATCTCACGCTGCCCGAACTGCTCTCGTTCGTCGACCAGGGATGTCGAGACTGGGCAAAGATTCCGGGCACGGTGAGCTTTCGAGAAGACAAGCTGGTGTATGGGCCTCAGCGGGATTTGCTCGAAGAGCTAGACACGCTTCCTTTTCCAGCCTGGGACCTATTTCCGGTCGAAGAAGTTTATTTTCGCAACAGCGCAGTCATGTATTCCGAAGAAGGCATGATGTCGCGCCGCCGATTGGATATCAACGGTAGCTACGGCTGCTCCATGATCTGCAGGTATTGCTACCATCTCGGTATCGCTGGGGACATGCGGTACGAGCAGCAGGATGGCGAGGTTCGCGTAGCCTTCGACGAGCCGGGTAAATACACCCGTACGATTCGCTATCACAGTCCCGAGTACATCGTTCGCTTGGCCAAACATGCCCACGACACCTACGGGGTCGATTTCATCGCATTCCTAGATGAAAACCTGATGACGATGAATCGCTCTTCCGGCGGAACCTGGCTGCGAGAGATTTGCCGACTCTGGCACGAATACGGTCTCGCTCCGAAAAAGCGCCCCGATGGAAGCTGGGAAGGTGTCTATTGGAGTGGAACCAGCCATGCAACCCTATGCGACTTTGACATGCTCAAAGAGATGCGCGCTGCAGGATGCTCGTATCTCATCTACGGCTACGAGTCTTTTTCACCGCAAGTGATGAAAACCGTCGGCAAAGGCGCAACTCCAAAGACAAATATCCGCAGTTTCTTCCGAACTCTTGAAGCGGGAATCAGGCCGATTCCCAATCAGATCATCGGCTTTCCAACGGAAGACTTTGCCTCCATACGCGCCAATATGGACGCGTGGGATCGCCTGGGCATTGTCGTCAAACCCTTCTTTGCCACCGCCTACCCGGGCAGCGAGTGGTTTCGGGTGTTTCGAGAGGAGATCGAAGCCCAGTACGACGGCGACCTGGAGCGCTACGTCCTCGACCTCGGCGACGCGACACGCATCACGTCTGTGATTTCCAAAAACTTCAACGCGATTGAGCTCTACGGGATTCGCGAGGCGATGGTGACCAAAAGCTACCGTATTCTCGAACGGTACGAACAAGAATGGCGGCGCAGGCATCAGATCCCAACGGATCAACCCTCGACCCTGCTGGCTCCGGCGAAGAAAGCAAAGAAAAAGCCCATGCTTCGCGTGGTAAGCGGCTGATCTACCTAGTGAGCGGCTGTCTGGTTCGTAGGTCGCTGTTCTGCAGACCGTTTGAGGTACGCGAGACATCGGCGCAGGAGCAGCTTCGTGCTCTCGCAGGTCGGGAAGCGAGTAGCGGTCTGCTAAAGCCTGCGCGCGTCGAGAGGCCCCCATGCGATCGAAGGAAACGTACCTAACGGACCTCGCGGTAGACCGGGCACATACTCTACGTGGTCGCGAATTCCTGCTCCGGGAGGGGGACGACCCGGAAGCGGCACCGCGATATCTTCCGAGCAAAACGGCTTTCCGTGAATATGCCTTCGATATCCTAAAAAGCTTTCCCCCTTCCAATTGGTGCCTCGGTCGAAAGGAGAGAGAGAAGCGGGATGTGAGACAATCAACCCTTTCTGTTCTTTTTTGAACGCGCTCTTCCATGCAAGTATGTCTGTATGCACATCTTCTAGTACTTCTTTACTATAGAAAAGATTCGGTGCCCCGAATAGATCTACCATGCAGTACGCAAGAACACCGTCCATTGGCCAAAGATGTTCGTCTGGTAAACAAACCACGGGGTGAGAGTGTACCCAGGAGTCCACCGCAATGCAGTAACACTTACCCCTATTTTTACGCGCTCTTGATGCAAAAAGACAGTACGTATGATTTTCATGAACCGCAAGTACCACTCGAATGTTTGAAGCATAACGCAAGGCCCAGGTTAAGACGCCGCCAGCATGTTCACTGCAGTTGCCTGACTTCGCATAGCGGGCGGCTTCCCAGTCAATCAGTTCAGTCAGTACCCAGTTGAGTCTTTTTTCTGCGTAGTATAATGATTCTGGTCGTTCGCCGAGGCCTTTCCTCATTGCAGACGCCAACTCTCTAGCGAAGGTCACCCGATAGGATCCAGTTCGTCGAGCATCCAGGCCTTTTGATTGACTGATGCAGCTACCGACCTGATTGGCAGGACCGTGATGAAGGACGTAGCGGGTGCTTTGAATGGCACGCGTAGCGAAGTCGTAGAGAACCCCAAAGTCATCGACGACCAGATCTTCGATGCCCTCCTTCAAGTGGTCTTCCGAGAACGGAGCATCCGAGCTGTCTCGAGCGTACAATGGATGGATGCGAAGCCGACTACCTCTCTGGCTTCCGCTAACCTCGGCCGAAAGAGGAGAATCCGGAACATCAGATATTTTCGAAAATAGCGGTAGTTGCGAATATGCCGGAAATAAGGCGCTGGTGGGCATTAGAGCATTTTAGTCTCGTCGTGTGATGACCACCATGACGCGCTGTTTCAGCAAGTAAGAAGGCTAGAAAAACACCTCGTTTATGTTGGGAACCACACTGCAATACCTACAGTCCAGGTAAATCAAGCGCAAAGTCTGAGTGCGGGCCGCTTCTGTGCAGCGGATACCGCGCTCATCTCTCGGATGGAGCGCCCGGCGTTTACGATGCGGGGACCAACGAGGTGCATGAGGCCAACGAGGTGCATGAGGCCAACGAGGTGCATGAGACCAACGAGGTGCGCAAGGGAGTGGTGACCAAGCTTAGGCAGCCGCGTCCGACGGTGGCCTGGCACGTGACGCAGTGATCTGGCACGTAACGCAGTGCATTAGCTCACGCTGAGCGACTAGCTTGTCCCGATATTTCGTATCAGAGCCAATCGCTTGAGGAATCACGTATTTAGTCTGCACTTCCGCAAGTCTCGTTTAAGTCGTGACTTCGTTGACATCAAGCATGGGGCTCCTTGGCGAACCCAGCCCCACACCCGCGGAGACCTGAATGTTGGATGGATT
Organism: Myxococcota bacterium; assembly: GCA_039030515.1. GTDB lineage: Bacteria > Myxococcota_A > Polyangia > Polyangiales > Houyiibacteriaceae > JBCCEA01. Next base: position 136,830 of record JBCCEA010000005.1, read on the forward strand.
GCCCGAGGCACAAGGCCTCTACGACCCTAGAAACGAAAAAGACGCCTGCGGCGTGGGCTTTGTCGCAAACATCAAGGGCAAACGCTCGCATCAAGTAGTGCTCGACGGCGATCAGGTTCTTAGAAATATGGCCCATCGAGGGGCGTGCGGGTGCGAGGACAACACGGGGGACGGGGCGGGAATGCTCACGGCGCTCCCGCATGAGTTCCTCAAGAAGGTCGCTGCGGCAGACCTCGGCGTGGCGCTGCCCGAGGCGGGTCGCTTCGCTGCCGGCAACGTGTTTCTACCCCGTGATGCGGAGGAGCGAGCCCATGTGAAGTACACGGTCGAGCGGATCGCCAAAGAGCAGGGTCAGCGAGTCGTCGGTTGGCGTCCCGTACCGACGGACCCAAAGGGAGCGGACATCGGCCCGGTCGCCAGGCGGTCTATGCCGGCGATCGAACAGATTTTTGTAGCGGCACACGATGCCCTAGGCAGCGATGCATTTGAGCGGCAGCTCTACGTGATCCGCAAACACGCGGGGACAGCCCTGCGGAGCGATGCCCGCTTAAGAGAATCACACCGCGTCTATTTCTGCTCCCTATCCACCAAGGTGATCATTTACAAGGGGATGCTGACACCTGGCCAGCTACTACCCTTTTATCCGGACCTTGCAGACTGGTCTTACAAAAGCCATCTCGCGATGGTCCATTCGCGTTTTTCAACCAACACCTTCCCCACTTGGGACCGAGCGCAGCCGCTCCGCTGCATGAGTCACAACGGAGAAATCAATACCTTAAGAGGCAACATCAACGCGATGCACGATAGGGAGGCAGGGGTCCGCAGTGCGCGTTTCGAGCACGACATGGACAAGATCGTTCCTATCGTTGAGCCGGGACAGAGCGACTCTGGGAGCTTTGACAGTGTCCTAGAGTTTCTCTTACTCGGCGGTAGATCTTTGCCGGAATCGATCATGATGATGATCCCCGAAGCTTGGCAAAAAGACACCGAGATGTCCGCGAGCAAAAGAGCCTTTTACGAGTTCCACAGTGCACTCATGGAGCCCTGGGATGGCCCAGCGTCGATTGCATTTACGGATGGAGACTCGATAGGGGCCGTGCTCGACAGAAACGGCCTTAGACCGAGTCGATATTATCTCACCCATGATGACAAAGTAATCATGGCCTCCGAGGTCGGAGTCTTGAATATCGATCCATGGAACATCCGGGCAAAGGGCCGGCTAGAGCCAGGAAAGATGTTTCTTGTCGACTTTAAACAGGGCAGGCTGATTCCAGACGAGGAGGTCAAAGAGTCTATCTCGGCAAAACGCGCCTATGCAGCGTGGCTAGAGGAACAGGTGATCCACCTCGACAAAATCACGCCGCAAAGGCCGCGAGCGGTCAGTCCTCCCTCAGAGGATCTCATCCCACGCATGCAGGCCTTTGGATACACGATCGAAACCATGCGATTCATGCTGCTGCCGATGATTCGACAGCGACGCGACCCGGTCGGTTCCATGGGCAACGATTCGGCTCTCGCCTGTCTGTCAGACGAACCTCGTCTTCTCTACGACTACTTCAAACAGCTTTTTGCACAAGTCACCAATCCACCGATCGACGCGATTCGCGAAGAAGTGGTGATGAGTCTGCGTAGCTTTGTAGGTCCGGAACGCAATCTGCTCGAAGTTGGACCTGAGCACTGCCAGAGACTGAAGATTTCGCATCCGATTCTGACCAATGATGAGCTGGCAGCGATCAAGAATATCGATGTCAAGGGCTGGCGGGCCAAGACGATCGACTGTACGTGGCCCCGAGTCAAAGGAGCGGCAGGCCTCGACTTTTCACTGAGGCGCATCACTGCGGAAGCTGAAAAGGCGGTAGATGAGGGCTATCCGCTTATCGTGCTCTCCGATCGCGGTTGCTCTGCGCGGCAGGTCCCCATCAGTGCGCTCTTGGCGGTGGGGGCAGTCCATCAGCACCTGGTGCGGGTGAGCAAACGAACTCGGGTCGGGGTGATCGTGGAGACGGGAGAGGCTCGAGAGGTTCACCATTTCTGCTGCTTGGTGGGATTTGGCGCGGACGCCGTTCATCCCTACTTGGCATTCGAAGCGCTGGCCTATGCCCATGGCGAAGGCCTGCTGGAAGACCTGCCCGAACTCGACACCGACGGCGTGCTGGCAGAGGCCTATCGAAAGGCGGTGGGCAAAGGCATGCTCAAGGTGATGGCGAAGATGGGTATTTCAACCATCCAATCGTACAAAGGGGCACAAATATTTGAGGCGATTGGGCTCAATCCACAGGTGATCGATCTATGCTTTATGGGCACTGCCAGTCGAATCGCCGGAGTGGGTTTTGACGTACTCGCCGAAGAGGCGGTCCGGCGCCACGAGCTCGGTTTTCCTACGGATACGGCACCTCGACTCCCCGTGCTACCCAACGACGGGCAGTTTCACTGGCGGGCTGGTGGCGAAAAGCACATGTGGGATCCCACTGCGATTTCAAAGCTGCAAAAAGCAGCAAGACTTGATGACCATTCGGCCTATCGAGAATTTGCGCTTCACGCAAATAAGCACGAGCGAACGCGCTGCACTTTACGAGGCTTACTACGCTTTCGTAAAACCACCCCAATCCCGCTCGCAAAGGTAGAGTCGGCATCAGAGATCGTAAAACGATTTGTGACCGGAGCGATGAGCTTTGGTTCGATTTCTGAAGAGGCGCATACCAGCTTGGCGCACGCCATGAACCGCATCGGAGGCAAGAGCAACACGGGCGAAGGCGGAGAAGATCCAAAACGCTATCAACCCATGGAGGACGGCTCTAGAAATCCCGCACGTTCGGCGATCAAGCAGGTCGCCTCGGGTCGCTTCGGCGTGACGATCGACTACTTGGTCAACGCGGACGAAATTCAGATCAAAATGGCTCAGGGAGCAAAGCCCGGTGAAGGGGGAGAGCTACCCGGTCATAAAGTCGATGCGTCGATCGCGCGACTCCGTCATTCCACACCTGGCGTTGGTCTAATCAGTCCTCCGCCTCATCACGATATCTACTCTATCGAAGATTTGGCACAGCTCATTTATGACCTAAAAAACGCCAATCGCGAAGCACGTATCAGCGTGAAGCTGGTCAGTGAGGTTGGCGTCGGCACTGTTGCAGCCGGAGTGGCAAAAGCTCACGCAGATCACATCCTCGTCAGCGGTCACGACGGCGGAACCGGAGCATCACCCCTCACAAGCGTGAAGCATGCAGGGCTTCCCTGGGAGCTCGGAGTTGCTGAGGTACACCAGACCTTGGTGATGAACGACCTGCGAAGTCGGGTGGTTCTTCAAACTGATGGTCAGCTCAAAACCGGCCGTGACGTGATCATCGCTGCGTTGCTCGGCGCCGAGGAGTTTGGCTTTTCCACCGCACCTTTGATCGCGCTCGGATGCATCATGATGCGCAAATGCCATCTAAATACCTGCCCGGTAGGCATTGCGACCCAAGATCCCGTGCTTCGAGCGCGCTTCCGCGGAGAGCCGAATCACGTGGTCAACTACCTCTTCATGGTTGCTGAAGAAGCCAGGGAGCTGATGGCCCAGCTGGGGTTTGCTTCTGTCAACGAGATGGTCGGTCGGGTGGACGTGCTCGATGTAGATGACGCCATCGTGCATTGGAAGGCGCAAGGGCTTGACCTTTCCGCCGTATTGACTCCCGCACAAAAGCCAGATCCCAGCGTGGAAGTTTACTGCACTACCGCGCAAGATCATGGTCTGGAGCAAGCTCTAGACAACCGACTCATCGAGTTATGCGAACCCGCCATTCGGAGAAGACAGCGGATTCGAGCCGAGCTGCCGATACGCAATACGAATCGAACGGTGGGTGCGATGCTGAGTCACGAAATCGCCAAGGCCTGGGCGCAGGAACCGCTCGCGGACGGCACGATACATTTAAACTTCCGCGGATCGGCAGGCCAGAGCTTTGGCGCATGGCTAGCGCAAGGCGTGACCATGGAACTTGAGGGAGACGCCAACGACTATGTCGGCAAAGGGCTGAGCGGCGGAACGCTTGTGATCTATCCGCATCGCTCAAGCACATTTGTAGCTGCAGACAATGTAATCGCAGGAAACGTGGCGCTTTATGGTGCCACCTCAGGACGCGTTTTTCTTCGGGGCCGAGCTGCGGAGCGCTTCTGCGTGCGGAACTCTGGGGCGCACGCTGTCGTCGAAGGCGTAGGAGATCACGGATGCGAGTACATGACCGGGGGACGCGTCGTCATCTTGGGTCCGACCGGTCGCAACTTTGGTGCCGGGATGAGCGGCGGAATCGCCTATGTTTGGGATCCTCGAGGAGAATTCAGCCCGAGATGCAATACAGAACTGGTTGAGCTTGAACGGGTCGAACAGCCTCAAGAGCGTGACGCGCTTGCTGCACTGATCGAGCTTCATTACCAACTGACCCATTCAGAGATCGCAAAACGCGTACTTCAAAGCTGGGACTTCTCGGTTCAGCAGTTCGTCCGAGTGATTCCGAACGAATACAAAAAGGCTTTGAAATGGAGTCAACCCTCTTTGGATCGTAATCACTCAGAGGTTGCTTGAATGAGGGCCGTGCTTGAATGAGTTCCGTGCTTGAATGAGAGCGGTTTGAAAAAAAGCAGCTTGATAGGGAGCGGCAGCAGATGGGTAAGGCGATAGGGTTTCTGGAGTACGGTAGGCAAGCGATCGAGTATGAGTCCCCTCGGATCCGGCTTCGCAACTATCGCGAGTTTTCGATCGATCTTTCAGCAGAAAGCCTACGTGAACAGGGCGCGCGCTGCATGGATTGTGGAGTACCTTTTTGTCAGTCTGCGACAGGCTGCCCGATAGACAATCTGATCCCTGAATGGAACGACCTTGTGTACCGAGGCCGCGATCTCGAGGCGCTCGAGCGACTGCACAAGACCAACAACTTTCCCGAGTTTACGGGACGTGTTTGTCCTGCTCCATGTGAAGGAGCCTGTGTCTTGGGCATCAATCAGCCTCCAGTAGCGATCAAAAGCATCGAGTCGTCCATCGTAGATCGCGGCTTCGCCGAGGGATGGATCGTGGCAACGCCACCAAAAATAGAAACCGAGCGAAGCGTGGGCGTCGTGGGCTCTGGACCCGCGGGACTGGCGGCAGCCCAACAGCTAAGGCGCGCGGGACACCGAGTAACCGTGTACGAGCGTCACGATCGCGTGGGTGGTCTTTTGACCTACGGCATACCCAATATGAAGCTCGAAAAAGCCGATGTGGAGCGTCGAGTCCAGCAATTGCGCGACGAGGGCATTCGCTTCGAAACTCAGGTAGAAATAGGAAAGAACCTGGAATTTAGTTCACTGCGTAAAAAGCACGACGCGTTGCTTCTCGCCTGTGGGGCGACGCGCCCGAGAAATCTCGAACTCCCGGGCCGCGAGCTTGCGGGAGTCCACTTTGCGATGGATTTCTTGCATTCCCATACCAAGAGCCTGCTCGATTCAAAGCTCGAAGACGGGAGCTATCTCTCGGCGAAAGACCGGAAGGTTGTGGTCATAGGCGGAGGAGATACGGGCACCGACTGTATCGCCACCGCGATGCGCCATGGCTGCGCTTCCGTCACGAACTTCGAGATACTCGAACGTCCGCCAGAGCATCGAGCAGACCACAATCCGTGGCCCGAATGGCCCATGATCTTTCGGGTGGAGTACGGCCATGAAGAAGCAGCCGCCGCATTTGGCACAGACCCTCGTTCCTTTGGCCTGATGTCGAAGCGTTTTCTCGACAACGGGAAGGGCCAGGTCGTAGGCATTGAGACCGTTCAGGTTCAGTGGAGCAAGAACGAAAGCGGCCACCTTGAGCTAAGGGAGCGACCGGGAACCGAGCAGCGCTGGAACGCGGATATGGTCTTGCTCGCGATGGGATTCCTAGGCCCCGAACCTCTCGGGGCGGACACCACCGACCTGAGCCTGGACGACCGGGGGAACATCGCTGCCGGCTACGGAGAATACGAGACTTCGCTTGAGGGTGTATTTGCGGCTGGAGATTGCCGCCGCGGACCTTCACTCGTGGTGTGGGCCATCGGAGAGGGTCGAGGAGCGGCTCGCGCGATCGATGCCTATCTCATGGGCGAATCGAGCTTGCCCGAGCCGGATTGAACGTCGAGCCTGGTAGCTTCCCGATATAACGGGAACCGATTCCTACCATATCGGGAATTGGCGGCTGTCTGAAACCGCGCCGACCTTCTCGACTCCGTCGGCTCGTCTGACGAGATTAAGGAACGCAGTACCCAAGAAACACCAGCGGCTTGGGGTACATTCGAGAATTCGAGAACCGAATCATGCGTGCTGAGCATCGGACATAGGCGCGCAATCTTTGATTGGCATGTTCGCTGCTCTGTGTCTGGACCATGAGCACGGCATCAGCTGATACAGTTCAAACATTCGCGTCCGCACCGGCTTCAACAGGTTCTGCAGGACACGATCCGATCGACCCGTCAATCATTCGAGAGTTGACTCCCCGCCTTGTTCGATACGCGGTGCGCACGGTCAAGAGCGAAGCGGTTGCTGAAGAATTGGTTCAAGACACCTGGATCGCCGCCCTGCGTTCCCTCAAGGCTTTCGAGGGACGCTCGTCTCTTTCCAGTTGGGTATTCGGCATCCTGAGAAGAAAAATCATCGACCACTGGCGTCGCGCCCGAACGCAGGTCGAGTGGAAGGACGAAAACCTTTCCGCAAGCGACGCCGACCCGGGCCACCAAATAGACCATCGCGAAGCGGTCTCACTCCTTCGGTCTGAACTGTCGACGCTTTCTCATCTTGAACGCCAAGCCATCGTGCTCGTGGATGTTCGCGACTTGGAACGAACCGAGGCCGCGAGCGAGTTGGGCATCACGCGAAACCATCTGCGCGTCCTGCTTCACCGCGGCAGAGACCGCCTCAAAGGCCGCCTGGTCGATGCTGGCTATCAACTCGCGGCTTGAGCATTCTATTTGACTATGAAAGTCGATTTCAACATGCTCGACCTATGGAGGCCTCAGTCGACTGATCGTGAGCCACTTCAACGACGGTGAACCGCATTCAAAAGAGCCATGGCGTGCAACCTAAGGAACACGGCGTGCAACCTAAGGAACTCAGTGCACTGCTGGCTTCCGGCTGTGACCTTCCAGCTGGTTTGATACATCGAGCGCAGGGGCTGTAAACCTATGGTTTGCGGGCTCCTTTGTTCCTTGCTGTGCCGCAGAGCTTGCCGGGTGTCGACACGGCAGCACGCTTCAAGCCACTCGAATGCAGGGGAGAGCAGCAGGCCTCCAGCCAGCTCAAGATGTGCGGCGATAGAGCACTCAAGCCGCAATGAGCACGGAACCCTAGGCTGAGCTTTCGCGTGCAGAGACAAACCCAGGAACCCGAAGACAAGATGGCGCTCCCTGATTTGGTCTGCTGCGAGCGCCAGTACTCCAGAAACCGATCCGCTGTGCAGTCAAATGTCGCGTTAGGCGCGGAAGGAAGCCTAGCGGACCCGATTGAGTCGCTGATCGCTTCCGCTTCCAACTATTCAAATCGACTCAATTCGTGTGGACTCGCCTCGGTCGCTCGATTAGTGCTCAGCGATGGAATCGATCTTATCCTTCAGACGCTCCTCAGCGGTAGCGTCTCCAGGCAGAACGCCTACGTTCTCCTGCAGAAGACCTTTTGCTCTCTTGGATGCCCGCTACTTGAGCTCTGCAACAAGCTCGGCGAAGAGCAATCGGCGCGTGAAGTCCTCGAAGGATTCAGTCTCGCGGAAGATTTATTTCGGGGTGAGTTCGACGAACCCTTGTTCCACAGAGCAAAGCTTGGTTCGCAGGTCGAATCGTCGAGCACACAGCTTCGACTCGTTTCGACAAATTTCGGCGAAAGCGCCGTCTAAGAGGTACAGGTAAATGTCGCGATATACTGGTCCACGCATGCGAAAGATGCGTTCACTTGGGTGTCTTCTGCCGGGACTGTCCGCAAAGTCCGAACCGTGGGATCGAAGGCCCTATCCTCCAGGCCAGCACGGACAGGGGCAAAGACGACGAAAAGAATCGGATTACAAACTCCAGTTGGTCGAGAAGCAAAAGTTGCGCTTCAACTACGGAGTGTCAGAGAAACAGCTGCGCAGACTCTACGCCGAGGCCATGCGGAGTAAAGCCAATACGGGACTCGAACTTCTAGCGTATCTCGAAAGTCGCTTTGACAACGTTGTCTTTCGCGCCGGCTTCAGCCGCTCGATTCCAGCGGCAAGGCAGTTGATCAACCACGGTCATCTACTGCTCAATGGAAAGAAGGCCGATATCGCCTCGATTCGCATCAAGGCGGGAGACGAGATCTCCTTTCGCGAACGCAGCAGCAAGCTCGATATCGTCACGGAAGCCCTTGAGCGAATTGCGCTTCAGAGGCCAGCATGGCTTGAATGCGACGATGAAAGTCGCACCGTCAAGGTGGTCAAGGCGCCAGATCACGAATCCGTTCCGTTCGATATTGAGGTGCAGCGCGTCATCGAATACTACTCTCAGTAGTCTGTTGACAGGTAGTTTCGTCACTTCTTCTAACCGAACTCTAGTCAAGGGCGGTACGCACCGGCAGATCGACTCGGTGCAGATCGATTCGGTGCATTGCGCTTGGCTTCCGATATCCTTTGTATTTCAATCATTTTATTCGTCAAAGGCAGGTATATCTTGATGCGTAAGCAGGGATTGGGTCGAATGGCGGCATTTTGCGCCGCTTCCATTCCCGGTGTGGCGTTCGCCCATCCGGGACACGTGGAGCACGACATGGGCACTTATGCCGTGGGTGCTTTTGTTTTGATGGTCGGCCTTGTGCTGGCTGCGGCGTTGTACATGGACCCGCCGAACGGGAAGAGGCGACATTGAGATACGAAACGAAACTTCGTGGTGCCCTTCAGGCGATACTCGACCGAGTTCCAGCGGCGGAAGCGCACTGCGACGGACCTTGTGGAATCTACGATCCAGCAGCTGCACGCATTCATGCAGAAGCTGTGCGCTCCATGACCAAAAAGATCATGGCGCTGGTTCCCCCGGACCCCACCGATGTTCAGGCAACTCTGCGGCATCACAACACGCTGAGCAGGTACATCGCGATCAAAGAGGAAGAAGCGGAGCTCACCAAGCGAGAACTGCTCATCCTGTGGACCGACTACTTCAAACCGCCTCACTTGGCGAACTACCCCGATCTACACACCATCTTTTGGGAAGCAGCGAAACTCTGCTCTGCATGCAAGGTCGAGTTGAGCGAACAGCACGCCGATGAGCTGTTGCAGGCCATCGAGAAGATCCACGACATCTTCTGGGCGACCAAAAGCCGAAAGGTGGACTGGACGCTCGCTGGGGGATGAACCTCCGAGCCGCTCTTCGAGAAGTGGTGGGCAGCGCTTTAGGTCATCGACGTCTCTATCGAGTGTCGGGTCAGAGCATGCTGCCCACCCTCCGCAGTGGCGATTTGGTCTGGGTTGATGTGTCTGCAGCCGCTCAGCCGGAACTCGGAGCCCTCGTAGTGGTGCGAAGTCCGGAGCCGAGGGGCAAACCGTTGGTCAAGCGAGTCAGTTCGCTCGGCGACTCGACCTTTGCGGTGGGGAGCGATTCACCGGTTGAAGCACGGGATAGCCGCTCCTTCGGATCGCTCAAGCTTAGTCATTTTATAGGAACAGTGATCGCCCACTGGTCGCCAAGCGTTTTGCGCGACACCTAATCGCTTACGAACCTAGGTTCGACGTTCCGGTTTCTGGGTTCGACATTCCGCTTATTGTCGCTTTCTCAATTTCCCCCGCTTCAGAGCACGCAGAGCACGGGGCAGCTTCCCCTGCTTTAGTACATGGGGCAGCTGAACTCGCAAGGAGTTGTCGCGGGACTCATAGCGCAGAGTCGCTCCAAAGAACTGAGCCAGGTCGTCTAGAGAGATCAGGAGCGTTTCATCAAGCCAAGAAGAATCGCGACCCATGGGTTTGGTTGGTCGAAACTCACAATTGACTAGGTCTGTCAAGTCATCTGATGATGCACGATTCGAGACGTAGCTGTAACCTACCGTAAGCGTCGAACCTTCCGGCTGATCCGGACATGTTTCCTCTGCACAGTTGCCGGCCTTTGACTCCTCGGTGTCGGCATAGACGGCGCCATCTTCGAGCTGCAAACGTGGGCGCGTAAACACGTAGCGCTTCGTGACTCGTGAAACGCCCAGGGTGTCGGTATCCTCTTTGATGGTCTCATCTCGAAACACCGCTGACCTTCTTTGAGGCGCCACAAAACCGTCGTGAAACGGTCGTTTCAAGGGATATACGTTAAGTTCTCCGCCAAGAAGCGAAGCCCATTCAGATAGCTTTTTAAGTTCTACAAATAGGCGATCGCCATCAAAGAAAACATCAAGCCAAGCCAGCTCGTCAGGAACTTCGCCTCTTGCAAGCGCAACGGTGAGGAGGAACTCAGTCTCATGGTAAAGATAGGTTTCCTCCGACGTCTCGACCATGACGTGAACTTCTTTGGAATATGCGCTCGAATCCGAGGGAGCGTCTGCGCTCGAGTCCGAAGGAGCGTCTGCGCTCGAGTCCGAAGGAGCGTCTGCGCTCGAGTCCGAAGAGCTTCCAAACTTACTCCAAAGGTTCGCCAATCCGACGAGGGAAGCAAGAATAATCAGGATGATTTTGTAGTTAGGCATATTGACAAGAGCGAGTTACTGCAAACCATGTGCAGATAAATGCGCATTAACCCCTGAGCCATCGATCTCCTGAGACATCGATTCCCTACACGACCGCCCGATGACGCACGCAGGCGACCGACTTCGTCAGGAACGTATGCACAAATGCAGTTGCATAGGTCGGTTCGCTGGCCCGGGACCAGCAAGAGCGAAACCTCGACTGAATAGGCCTCACCTAGAGGTCTACGCTATCGACCACCGTAGCTTCCCCCGAAGACCGCATTCTTTGGGGGATTCGCTTTTTGGTTGCTCTCCTCGAGGCACCTTGAAGATCAGCGCGTCAAAAACAGCTATGCTGGCTCTTGCCAACGCCCTATGGACGCCGGTACTCGCCAAGGAAGCTTTGCCTCCGGCTGCATGACTGCGTCCAGAGTATGAGACAAACTTGCGTCGTCTAAGTTCTTAAGACGAAGCCGCTCGTCGCGACGCTGTCTATCGCCCAGCCGCAACTCACGCAGCAGATAAAGCGCGAGGCCTTGTGGAATATGTTCCGCATAAAAAATGCGTTCCTCGAAGGTAACTTTTCTAAAGTGCGGAACGAACGTGTCGGGAGAACGCAGGTAGACCATCGTGTGAGATCCATCTTGCTGACGACAACGTGAACTCAAATGAAACCGACCATATTTCTCATTGTTTCTGTATGGGTAGAATTGATCGAGCGTAGATATCCAGCCGCTTTTGAAGAGGTCTGACTCGCGGGCTGGGGCCACAAATGCACTTGCTTCCAAAGCGTTTGACCCACCAGGAGAAACGGGGATCTGTATGAATGCGCGGGCGCTTCCCAATACAGAACCAGAAGAAGACAAAACCCAAGTTTCCCATCACCTTCTGGATGGGTTTGTGAAGTGCGTACCCTCCCGCCAACGGACAATTGGTCGTGGGAGCAAGTGCGGTACGGCTCAGAAGCAAATTGGAACGCTCGATAGAAACTCTCGCCTCCTTATTCGTGGAGTGCACAAGCCAGTATTCTGTATTGAGAAAGGCACTCAAAAAGTCTCTCTCACGCGGCTCAAGAGGACCTGCAACTGCACGGAGGATTCTACAGAGCCCAGTGGGATCATTGCTAAAAAATCTATGAAGTTTTTCGAGATTTTTGCGCGAAAATCTACGAATAGTCTCCTGGGTGATAGCTCCTGGCTCCTGGCTCCTGGCTCCTGGCTCCTGAGACAGGACAAACCGAAACGAGTACAGAGGCTTCTTGGTGTTTGCTGTGGAGAGATAGCTTTTGCAAACCACCTACCGTTACCCAATGGTGGATATGCACGCTTGCAGGCCAAACTACGCCTAACTGCCTCTTGAATCTTGTTAGCCGCGTTTATTTCTGGAGAATCATCCATGTACACTCCCCGAAGAAGCATGCTTCTCAGAGCCAACCTCGGAGCCTGAGATGAATTTCTTTTATCGGCGACTACTTAATTCATGCAGGCAGTCAATCGCATTTGATTTCAAACGCAGCAAACAAAAACCAACGACATGTTTCTACCAGCCAGTACTGTGATTTGAACAGAATCTGCTAGTGTGGACGAAGTTTTCCGAGCAGCACAGCTGGCATAGCCAAGCAGACGACCAGTGCCTGCTGTGCACCACTTAAGTCAACAATACAGACGCATTAAGTGTTTTATGCAATCGAATTTGCTGTGCAACTAAACCCTAATAACATATGTAAAAGAAGTTCAAGGATGCAGCGCATTCCTAGGAAATCCCAATATGCCATCAAGCAATGACTACTTCCGATATTTCACGAATACACTTCGTACTTTTCTAAATCTTTCACAGAGGCAAACTGTTATCCCTGAGCAGAACTGGACTATGCCGGATGGATCCAAGACCACGATACCAAAGACAACAATTTCAGAGTTTCCCGAAGATCAATGCGGGCGCAGAAAGGTTCACGATAGTCGCAACTATCCTGTCGGCCAGATTCGAGTCCTTTTGTGGAATAGAAAGAGACGCGAAGGAGTAATTGGTGATTGCACAGCAACCGCGGTTACCTTTGATGGTGCAGACCCATACTACCGCTATGTACTTACCGCTGCGCATTGTATCGATAGACGCTGCAGATCAGAGAAGACAGGAATGCCCGCTGACTCTGCCATAATGGCCGACGGTCCCTATCCGAACCAGACGATCTCTCAATGGGCCCTTCCGCATGTCTCTGGACAACAAAGATGTCGAGACTACGCCATTGGACGCTTCCCAGACCCCAAAAACCGATACGCTCATGTTCGAAGCTTTCGACTCCCTAACGAAGACACTGCTCGAATGACAAACAAGTATCGGGAAAAGCTAACTTTCTTGTGTCGGAGAGAAGACGAATCGATGACGTTCGGCAGCCCAATCGTCTGGGCAACGACCAACGGGACCACTGTGACGAAGTACGCTCCGTTCGGAAACTACGGCTGCTCCGGAGGCCCTGTCCTTCGCACTGATGCGCTTCGCTCTTACCACAACGCAGATCCCACGGTCGTCGGGGTGCTTTCTGAAATGATCAGGCGAGATACGAGCACACGACAGCTGCGTTTTTGTGAAGAAACGCTTTTTACGGTCTACACAGACCTTACCAATCCCACATTCATTGAGTTTCTCCGTCAAATTCGACAACCCGAAAGATTCAAAAGTGACTTCACCCATGGGGAACCATCGTGCCAAGAACCGAGAACGGGACGTTGTCTGCCGGCTCAAGAGCTCTCTGGGAGATTGAAACAAATCTCGCAGCAACCTGCAGCAGGCGCGTACCAACCGGTTTCAGACGATTTTCTAAGCGAACCATGCCTTCGAGATTCGATGTTATTCAGCTACACAGTGGCCGTGATTGTTGTTGGCTATTTCATTCACTTTGCCTTTGGAAATCGCAACGCACGGCGCCGTGACACTCAGATGGACCGCAGCCAGAGGTAAACCATCTGGGACGCCACATCGATGCAGGTCCCCCGTGCCCACTCATATCAAAAAACCAGCGGCGGCAATTCGTGCGATTAAGCTATACCCGGTCAGGTGATGAGACACGGTCAGGCCACGGGGCGGGTTTGCAGCGCTTCGATGTAGCGCGAGGTGACCGCTTGCCAGGAGAGCTCGCTGCGGACTCGGTTTGATGCAGCTTGTCCCGCACGTTCGATCGCCCGCGGTTCTAGGCTGTTGACTCTGCTTACAAATGCGTCCGCATCGCCGCTGGGTTCCAGCCAACCGGTTTGCTCATGAAGCACCACGTCGTGAATGCCTTCGAGATCGGCAGCAAGTGCGGGAACGCCGGCGGCGGCGGCTTCGATCATCACGATGCCGAAACCTTCCATATCCCCCTGCACCACGATGTTGGGCATGACCAAAAGCTCTGCCCGCTTGAAAAGCGCGCGCAGCACAGCATCGTCGACCAGGCCGAGGACCTTCACCCGCGAACCGAGCTGCGCCGCTCGAATCGCCTGCTCGATCGCGTCCCGCTCCGGACCGTCGCCGGCAAGCCAATAGTGTATCGAGGGGTCGAGCCGGGGCATCACATTGCGGATAAACCAGGCAAACCCCTTGCGCTTGACCTGCCGACCAACACTGACCAGAAGCCGCGCCCCCTCAGGCAGGCGCTCCGGCAGCGGGCCTTGCTCCCCGTCCATACGGGCAAGATCGACCCCGTTGGGAACGACGCGGGATGCACGTGCACCTCGAATCTTGCACTCACGCTCGGTCGCCCGGCTTACCGGCAAGACCACGTCGAGCCAAGGGAGCGTGCGGCGCACCGCGAACTGATAGGCGGAATTCGGCATGGTCACGTCCAAACCGTGGGCGATGGAGACGAGGCGCACGCCCTGCCGCGCAAGCCTGCGGCCAATGCACATCAGAGGCAGCGCGGTGGTGATCGAGCTGAACAAGATCACGTCTTGCCCCTTCGCTCGTTCCGGCAGCCGCTTGAGAAGCGAGAGCAAAAAGGGCACGGCTCGGTAGTAGACGCCCTTCCAGGGAGTATGGAGCACCAGTCGGGTCAGCTCGATCTCGTCGTGAAGTTCGAACTGCTCGCAAAGCTCCATCGCGACGCGCTGCATACCGCCGACATTGGTCATGGGAGCTTGTTTCGGCGCAAACGAATGAGATACGAATAATACGCGCATAGTCGCCCGGCGCTTGTAGCCGTAGGCGGCGAGTACTTAGAGGTAGAAACCCGACAAAGCAAGGGCAGCGACCGCCCACCCAGAGTCGCAACGCCAAGAACTCGAAAGCCGACACGCCAAGAAACTGAAGCCGCCGAGCAGAGCACCCAGGCCCGAGCGGAGCGCCGAGGCTTCACCAAGCAGCGCTCAGAACGCTTTGAGATCATGGGTGGGGTCTCCACATGCGGTTCTGCGGCAACCAACCTTGCGTCACGTCAGCGATCCCCCATGGTTCGGCTCGATGGAGACTGAGGCCTGATGGAAACTGAAGCCCCGACCAGACCTGACCCCGCCAGACCCGACCCTGCGAGACATAAGCCCGGTGGAGATCGTCGCTCGACGGAGCTCACTCGTCGCTATGTCGGCACGCTCGCGCGACATCGGTATGCCGTAGTCTTCTTATGGCTATCCCTCGCCGTGGCGGGGTGGATGGGCGCCAAACGTCTTCGGGTGGATACAAATCTCAGAGCTCTGCTCCCACCGGACACCCCCAGTCTACAGGCCCTTGACGCGCTGCGGGCATCGGTGGACGCGAGTGCTCCGCTTTATGTGCATATCACCTCGAAGAACCCGGCACTGAACGCTCAAATCGCCGAGCGCATCGCCGCTGAACTGCGTACCTGGCCGGAGACGCGGTGGGCGATCGACCGAAAAGACCCTTCGTACTTTCTCCAGCATCGGCTCCTTTACCTGCCTGCCGAAGAACTCTCAGCGCTTGCGGACGACGTCGAGATGCGGGTGGAGTGGGAGGAATGCGCCGCAATCCCGGGCTGCGTCAACCTGGACGATAAGGTCGCCCTGCCGACCGAGGCATCGCTCCGAGATCTCTTCGAGTCCCAACCCGGCCACGCTGAGCTGATCGCACTGCTCGGAGGCGACGCCTTTGACACTCACGAGCCCGTCGAACCTCGGGACGCTCCAGCAGGCCATGAGTCAGCGGGCCATGGTGAATCGGCAGGCGGCACCTCCGCTGGCGTCGCTGAGCCCGACGATGAACCGACCGCAGTGGGATCAATCGGCAGTGAGCCTGCATCCGCAGAGCCGGTCGGTTTGATGTGCTCGGAGCAGGTCTGCATCGTGCAGGCGTCTCTCGACGGCGAAGCGGGCGACGTCTCGTACGCCACCAAAATCTACCGGCGGGGCGAGGCGCTGCTCGAATCGATCGAGCAGGAGCTCGGCGGCGCTGAGGAATCGCTGCACATGGAGATAGGCGGACGCTATCGCAACGGTCCGCTCCTGAAGCAGCTCACTGAAATCGACCTGCAAAACACCACGCTACTCTCTACGGCTCTGGTCCTCTTCTTGGTGCTTTTGCAGTTTCGCGGTCCGCGATCGATCCTGGCGCTCTTTTGCCCGTTGGCGGCGGCGATCTTGGTCACGCTCGGCATTTTGGGTTACGCGGGGGTTGAGCTGAACCTCGTCAGTGCATTCACCTTGGCCGTGTTGGCGGGCATTGGGATCGACTTTGGGCTGCACCTTCTCACCCACTACGGCAGGGCCCGTGAGGCGGGTGACCTGCCGGAAGACGCCCTCGAGGGAGCGCTCCTCAGTCTCGGTCGATCGCTACTGGTCGCGGGTTCGACGACGGCGGCTGCATTTTGTGGCCTTGCTGCCGCGCGCTTTTCCGGCTTTTCGCAGATGGGCTGGATTGCGGCCATCGGCGTGCTCCTCTCGCTGTGCGCCTTTCTCACGCTGTTTCCGGCACTGCTACTCACGATGCATGCCGTCTGGAAAGAAAAGCATGCCCTCTTTCGGCCCTCCCCGATCGAGCAACTGCCGCTTCCGTCCCCGCGCATCGCCAGGACGATCGCCATCACGGGCATCGTGGTCGGCATCGGCATGGCGGTATTCGCGGCTCAGATCGAGTTCGAGCACGAGTTTCAAAGACTACGCAATCCCGGGGTGAGCAACACGATCAAGCGTCATGGCGCGATTCGAGGTCCGGGAGGCGTGAGCGTGTACATGATGGCCGAAAAGCCGGAGGACCTTCTCGACATCCAGGCCGTGCGTGAATCCAAGCTGGCTGAGGGAGCGGTGGTGCTGACGCCGCAAACGCTGATTCCTCCGGACCAGGAAGCAAAACTCTCGGCGATACATCGTATGAAAGAAGCGATTGGCCGAGTTGAAGGGCGCCTTGAGGGAGAGGCCAAAAGACGGGTCGATCGCATTCGCCCCTTGCTTGTCGAACGCCCCGTGCGGGCGGCGGACCTGCCACAGTGGGCGGCGGACTACGTGGCGGATCGCTCAGGGCAGATCGGTCGCATCGGCGTCGCCTACCTGCCGATGCGGGGCAGCAATGCCCGCAAGATGGAGACCCTCGCTGAGGAACTCGATGGTTTTCGAAAAGCCCATCCCGGAATCGTCTTTGCTTCACCCGAGGCGCTGCTTGGGGAAGTGGTTCCCGCACTCCGTGGAGATGCGCCAAGAATCCTGCTGCTCGCGCTTTTGGGGCTCGCCATCGCGGTGATCTTCATCGGCCGTTCGGTGCACCGTACGTTTCTGGTGCTGCTCCCGGTCTTGCTAGCGGTGAGCATCGGATTGGGTATCGCGGTGCTGCTCGGCATCCGGCTCAACCTCTACAACCTGCTCGTCCTCCCGGTCGCATTCGGCGTCGGCGTCGACGGTGCGATCTACGTGGTATGGGCGCTTCTAGGCGACGCTCCACTCGAGGAGCGATGGAGGCGCCTCACCGTCAGTGCCCGCGCCGTTATCGGATCGACGGCGACCACCGTGGCCGCCTTTGGCAGCATCATGATCGCAGGCAATCCGGGCCTCGCAAGCATCGGAAGCCTCGCTGTGATCACGGTCAGCATGACGCTACTCGCCAACGTATTCTGGCTCCCGGCAGCGATGCTCTGGTGGTCCCGTCGCCCCGCAAAAGCGCCCGCCCCCGACGATAAGGGGTACCGACATACCTGACGACGACGAGCAAGGTGGAAGCGGCGCTATGGCGTGCCTCTGTCGCAACCCCCGCGGCCGTCCGGGTGCGTCAGAGCGCCAGCGCCCCCCCAGCACGCCTCGCTACCCCTGAACGCCCGCTTTCCTCCCATGCTCGACGTTCGAAGTATCGTTAATACTCCTTCACGTCTGCGCGTGCGGGGCGCTGGCCGTTCAAACCCATCGAGACGCGCTGGGCCGAG
>JBCCEA010000006.1:0-137892 GCA_039030515.1 Myxococcota bacterium
AATTGCATTAAGAAAGTTTGGTACTGTGAGCGAAATACTGAAAGACAAAATCGAGCGAGCAAAGCAAGAGATCGAATTGCATGTTGGCACATGTGGCGCTCCAAACTGCCGTCGCAAAGGACTCTCTGAAATCTTTCACAAAACTGTAGAGACATATAGTCGGGGGGAGCATGGCGATCGGAATAAGTTTCTTCAGAGGACCATTCGTGACCTTTTTGATAAGAACATCCGCGTTATCGAAGATCAATTCTGCAATACAATGGACAACATTTATTCATATATAAAGTCTGTTCCGGCAGATTTCTCAAAATCCATTAATTCTTTATTAAAACATGATATGTACAATAAAGTCTGCTCTGGGGAACTGGCAAACAAGATAAAAAAAACAATTATTTCAGTCACAAATATTTGCAAAAAGTACGCATCCATTAATAGTCAATACAAAGAGGGACTTGGCGTTACCGCAGATCAAATGGCGAGCCTTGAAAAGGATCTTTCGGACCTCAGAATAGACTTGATTGAACTGAATCATTCCGTGGTCGAAGTATCAACTCTCTATCACGGAGAGGGGACACGGACGCAACATCGTAAAAATGCCCGAGAACTCAAGCGACTCTTCCGCCAGGCAATTAAGGCTCGCGAGAGCCAGCAAAAGACAATAACATCCCTGACCGAAACTTCTCGTCGGTGCCTCGTGGAGCCCCTGCATGCTGTTCAAAGTTGCCTCGCGCTGGTCGCCGATGTGGCGGTGGCGGCGCAGGACCATACACGGGAGCGAGCACATGAAATTAGGAGTGATTCGCACGACACAAACCGACCCACAGTCTGTGACCCGGCTAGCATGATGCGCAGGATAAGCTCCATTTTGACCCAAATGAGCCCCCTCATCTCGGCTCAAGCTTCTGTTGGAATCGAAGGTGCAACGTTGGGAAATTCGGATGGATGGTACGCTCGAATGCCTAGCGTTCAAGCTCAACTGGGCATTATGCTGCGTAACTGCTGTCCAACTTTCTTAGGCAGTCCATTCCAACCACCTTATAACAACTCTCATGAAATAGACCGAGGCATAGCTAGACTTGAACTTTCGTGGGCGAATTTAACTACATCTTTTCACTTTCGAAGCAAGCGCCCTCACAGTGAAGTAGACAAACACCTCAGAACTATGCTGTTGGAGGAAGGTTCATGGATGCCAAGACTTCAAGCCGAGATTCATCAGCTTGCGGCAGCCTACGTTACAGGGATGCGTGACATTGACCAGCAGATTAGGGACGTTGAACGAGATCTGGGTCTGTTCAAAAGAAATTCAAGAGCCTTGAGTGACCGAAGATCACCTCAAACTCCCGCTCGCGCTGAACCGCGGCCCGCCGCGGCGGCGAGTCCAGCTAAAACCTTTCGTCAAGGAGCATCGCAAACGGGGGCCCTATTACATCCTGAACCCACTCCATCGACGTTGCCGTCCGCCACCGGCTTTACAGGCGCGGGGCCCGTTGACTCGACGTTTGGACGTACTGCTGGCAGGCACGAAGACCCACCCGAGTTCAAAAAAGCACGACGTCGTTATCAGCGGGCACAGAGTAACGATCATAGGGCTTCGACCCTAACGGCAATTAAGACTCAACCTCTCCCTGGGCATCACGAGATCTCAGTCCGTTGGGGCTTCTTTGCCGCTGGTGAGATGACTCTTTTTGATGAATTATGTTCTAATCATCTTCCTTGTGCAGACATATTAGCTTGGAATACTATAGTCTTGCGTGAGATAGAAAGGCCGAACCGGCCCCTAGCGAATCACTGCTTCACAGGCCGCTTCCAGAATCGAAACTTGATGCATTTTACTATCCCACGCATCAATATAGCTCTTTTTTATACCCATATCGAGAATGAAGTTGCGATCTATATCGTGGCAAGACACGTCGGAAGAGGCAACGATCGCTACCGCGGAGAGGGGTCTGTGCCCGAGAGTCCAGGAAGACAATTCAGCACAACAGTTACGCTAAAGTAAGGTTCCTATCTAACGTGAAGTGCTTTGTGTCGTTTCGTCGTTTACACCGATCGACGGAGCCCCAAACATCCTCGCAGTTTTCTGGGCGCTGGGTTTACTGAGTGTACCGGGGTTTACTGAGCACGCGGACGTCTTTGGCATTCGGAACGAGCGGACACCAATAACTGCACGATATCAGGCTGAGTTTTGGTATGCTTGGCCACATGGCGATTCGTCATCGCAGTCATGGAAGTGGTCAGTTCACCCCTTCAGAACTCGCCCAGTGCGGACAAGACTGCGTCTTTGAGTTCGGCTCCCCCAGAACCTGACCGGGTACGATGTTCATGACGTCAGTGCTGGAACTTTGCAGCAAGAATTGACGGGAACCTGACCGGGTACGGTGTTTCGTGACCGGGTACGAAAGTGCCTCCGGCGAACGAGCTGACGACCCGGCGGCGCCCGCCGCATTGCAGCCCCTCCAAACCTGACCGGGTACGGTGTTTGTGGCGATGGAAACCTGACTGGGTACGGTATTTATGACGGCAGTGCTGGAATGTTGCAGCGTTGATTGATGAAAACCTGACCGGGTACGGTCGTGGCAGCCCCTCCAAGCATGACCGGGTACGGTCGTGGTGTCCTGGTGGGTCTTCTCGCGCAACCACGGTCCACTACATTGGCTATCGCGAAGCCGCTCTTTGGACAAAGGTTGGTACATCAGCCGGCCAGCGAGATAGAGTCTTCGTGCGAATGCCAAATCCCAAGTCGCACGCAGTGCACATGTCCAGTCGGCATCGATCCTAAACCGGGCAGGTTTGGGAAGATAATTACAACAGTATGATGACAAAGAAACCGTGACCAAAGAGCCTAAACTCAACGTATTTGGAGGCGTATTCACCCCCTCGATCCTTACGATCCTCGGGGTGATCATGTATCTACGATTGCCCTGGATCGTCGGCAGCGCAGGCCTTTGGATGACTCTGGGCATCATTGTTGCGGCTCATGTCGTCTCCATTACGACAGGGCTTAGTATTTCTTCGATCGCTACCGACAAGAGTGTAGGTGCGGGAGGACCCTACTATATCGTTTCACGAAGCCTGGGTTTGCCCATTGGCGGGACCCTGGGAATCGCTCTGTTCCTGGGCCTTTGTTTTAGTATTAGCCTCTATATTATCGGTTTCTCAGAGAGTTTTCTCTCCTATATCGGAACGCCACCCACCAAGTTAGCCATTCGAATTTGCGGCACGATCACCCTGCTCTTGATCACCATTGTTACCTTTGTGAGCACCGCGCTTGCGATTCGTACGCAATACTTGATTTTGGCACTCATCGTGCTCTCTCTCGCATCCATTCTCAGCGGATCGGAGGCCAGTGTTGCGAGTTCTCCTATTCTGACCCCGCAGCATACAGTTTCCTTTGGAGTCCTATTCGGGATCTTCTTTCCGGCGGTCACTGGATTCACTGCAGGTGTCAATATGAGCGGTGATCTCCGAGATCCAAAATCCGCTCTTCCGACCGGCACTATGGCTGCCATCGCGGTTGGGTTTGCGGTTTACGTCGTTCTCGCCGTTTACCTCGCTTTTCATGTCGAGCGAGAGGTATTGATTTCAGATGCGGAGTCTCTTCAGTCGATTTCAACTTCGCCCGCATTTGTCATCGCAGGAATATGGGGCGCTACTATTTCTAGCGCTCTAGGAAGCGTGCTTGGCGCACCGAGGATTCTTCAGGCCATCGCTTCAGATCGCATTGCACCAGGGTTCTTTGCTAAGGGATACGGAGCGTCCAGAGAACCCAGAAACGCCCTGCTCGTGGCCTTTCTCATTGGTGAGTCTGGGATCCTCATCGCGGAACTCGATGCGATCGCACGGATCGTTTCGATGGTCTTTCTCACTACGTACGGCTTTCTCAACTTGAGTTGCGCCATCGAAAGCTCCGTCAGTCCAGATTTTCGTCCCCAGTTTCGGATTCCTACTTCGATCAGTGTCATAGGTGCGGTTGCCTGTCTCTTACTCATGGTGCAGCTCGATCTCTTGGCCATGTTTGGCGGGAGCACCCTCATGTTGGGGCTCTACGCCTACCTCAAGCGTAGGCAGCTGCAGCTTGAGTCTGGCGATGCATGGGAGGGTATTTGGTCTTCACTCGTTCGAATGGGACTCTATCGACTGAATCATAGTCGGAGGCAGCAACGAAATTGGCGCCCCAATATATTGATGCTTTCCCTAGAAGAGAGTGTCTCCCTAAGACAGTTGGCTTTTTCTTTAGCGGCCGGGAATGGGCTGGTTACCGACATCGTCCTCTCCTCGAGCTCGGCGCAGCCTGCTGCCAAAGAGCATACTCTTTTGGAATCTACTCCAGTCGGCTACTTTCGGCGCCCACTCGACAAAGAGATCGATATCGAACAGATCGGCGTACTCATTGAGCACTATGGGTTTGCCGGTCTTGAGCCGAATACGGTGCTTGTGGACCTCGCCATAGGACAAGACCATCCGAAGGCATTTATCGAGATGCTCCGCCGGGTAGCCGGTGCGGGCAGAAATGTCTTGGTGTTTGCTGGGGAGAGTAACGCGGCGAAAAGTCGACAGCTGCTGGATGTTTGGTGGCGGATTGGCGCAGGGAACGTTCCATTTTCGCTCGCTCTCGTCGGCGCGCTGACGGCAAGAAACCGAAGTGCAAGCATACGCTGCCTCTCTTACGTCGGTAGGGGAGTTGGCGAAGACTACGTCCGCACCGAAACCCATCGACTGCTGGGTGAATCTCGGGTCAATGCCAGTGTTCGGGTGATCCCGGGCGAGATCTCAGACTTAGAGTTTCAGAGTCAGGTTGCACGAGAGTCTTCAGAATCCGACTTGGTGGTTCTCGGATGGCCAACCGAAATCGACTCTTGGTCGGAGCCTCTGATTCGAGAGTCGCTTGCCCTTGGAACTCAATTGGGTTCCTGTTTATTCTTTTGGGCTTCATCGGAATTTAAGCCGGCACTCCATGTCGATTCAAACTCTATTCAGTCTGATTCAGACAAGCAGGTGCATGTCGACCTCAAGCCGTTGCGTCTCCCGCATCTCGAAACTCTGGCTCGAGCGACAGAGAGTTTTGATCAATATCTGCAGACGAAGATAAGATTTTGGTTTGATGGCGGAATTCAGGAGCTCTATCGAATGAACGTGGAGCTTGTTCAGGGGATCCGAGAGGTGTTTGTGAGGCATTTTTCGAATCTCGATAAACGATTGATCAATGCCAATCAACAACGTCGTCAGAACGTGATCAATCGAGTGCATTCGGCTTTCCTGATCGATTCTGAGAAGCTTCTTCAACGATTTGCTGAGGTCGAACTTCCTGCGCAGCGAGGGAATTTAGAGCGTCAAATAGAATCTTTCTTCGATACGGAAGGGTTCGCACCCAGATCTTCGATCGTCGTGGAACGTTCTCGTAGTGAGTTTCTAGCGGACGAATCGGATGCTCCAGATCTGCGCCGGGTTAAGCGCCGTCGTCTTTGGCTCTCTTTAGGACGTAAGGTTGTTCGCTACGCGATCTCTCAGGATCCCGTACTGCGTTATTATCGATACCGAGCAGACACAGAACTCTTTGAAGTCTCTGTTTCACAATTCGCTGCAGACAGTCACCAGCTTATGGTTCAGTTGGGAAAGGTGCTCGATTCTTCTAAGACGAGTCTGGTGCTCCTTGGGAAGGCTTATGCGGACGATGGGCTGCGCAGCGAATTTCTCGAAAAGGAACAAGAGACCACCCTTGCAAAGCTCGATGCTCTGCTCGAGACGCAGTCTGGGTGCTTGACTCGCTACAAGCGAAGTCTGTTTGCGGGAGCACGAGATCTTTCTCAGGCGTTCGGAGAAGATCTAGATCGGATCGACTACGTTTCATATGCAAAAAAGAACCTGCGGGTTCCTTCGAGTGCCAAGGCGACCTGTGATCACCTCAATCAGCAGCTGCCGACAAGTTGGTTTCACTGCCAGTCTCTCTTACTGAATCGCGCGATTCTCGGTCTTTCAATTTCCAAGTTTCAGCATCGTTTGGCGGCGATCGCTCATCGCGCTCGAGAGCAGGCAGCCCTCGGTATGCGTAACGGTCTTATCTCGGACTTTGATAAGCTCCGAACCGCACTTCAGGATTGGCTGGACCAAGAGGATGGGAGTGTCGCTGACCAGCGAGCGAGGCTAAGGGTCCCTTTAGACCTGGCCGCTCGTTTTGAAGCGAAGCCTATCGTGGATCGACTTGTGCGAGAAACAGCGACGCTCACAGGCAGCCTGCCGGAGTCCGCTTCGACCCTGAGCGATGAATCGATACGGGCGCTTGAACTAGGTCGTAGTGCCGCTCCTGAGGTTCGGAACTTGTCTGTCCGAGGTGTAGCTCAGTTTTTGCTAGAGACGGAGTTTGTCAGTGGGCTCCAAAGCGACCTGGAACGCGTCGCACCCATCGAGATTCACGCGGTAGCCGTGGCTCGTGATTCGGTGCGCCTGCTTGCGTTTCACGTTTCTGAAGCGGATGAGGTGGATCGCGAACTTTTTCGAGATCATCTGCGGCCGGTGGTGGAGAGCTCACTACAGCGAATCTCCGCGGAACACGATCAGCTCATGCCGCTCGGTGCCAGGTTAGAATCGGCATTTCGTGAGCGCTTAGCGAACGTGATTCAGGGCACCAATGCGTACGAGATCTCCAAGACCTCAGATCACTTAACCCGCCAATTTCGGGTCGCAGAAGGCAAGAAAGCGATTCACGGGATGCAGGGGAGGGTGCAGCGGGCGGCAGCCGCACTCCGCCGTGCGATGGTATACCTGTTGTATCGCCGCAGCGCCGGCATGGTTCTCGCCAAAAGGCTTGAGCAGGAAGCGCAACATCGAGGGCCCTTGGCGGTACGGGTCGCAAGTTTCGTTCGGACCCTCCGTCCCTCTGTGCTCGAGCAGCTACCTTTCTACTACCATCAGCTTTTTTTCGGGCAGTCCAGTATCAGTAAGAGCTTTTGGGTTGAGCGACCTGTAGAAATGCGCAGTGCCAAAGAGGCACTCATGAGATACCGGTCCGGCAGCGACGGGGCATTGGTGGTCATAGGTGAACGTTTCTCTGGTAAAACCGCACTATGTCATCGCATCGTGCAACAATCGCTGTCCGGCGAGCAGGTGTGTTGGGTGCATCCTCCTACCGGTGGTTCTTGCAACCTGGAGGATTTCTCTGAGGCGTTGCGGGTAGCCTCGCAGTTGAACGGCACTCCCGAAGAGATCCTCGATCAATTGCGCGATGGCTCCGTCGTAGTGATCGACGATCTCGAGCTGTGGTGGGAACGAGTGGAAGATGGCTTTTCAGTCGTGGACCTCATCTTGAAACTCATCGAACGATATGGCCGACGACACCTTATCGTCCTTGGCTGTGGTCTATATGCGTTTCGACTACTCGATCGCCTGAGGCCACTTTCTGAGAGTTCTCTTTCGATTATAGAATGCGGGCCTATGGAGGCGGAGGCGCTAAAGCGTGTGGTGTTGATCCGACACGGCTCTGCCGGAATGAAGTTTGAGCTTGCAGGGCGCAGTGAAGAACAGCTTTCGCAGTGGTCGTTGGCAAATCTTTTCTCCAAGCATTTCGACTACAGCGGAGGCGTAGTCGGTGTGGCACTCAGAAGTTGGATCGCCGGCATTCGAGACGTTCAAGGGGTTGCTTTGAAGATCGAAGTTCCAGACCGGCGCAACTGGGGAGTGCTCGACGAGCTCAGAAGCGAATGGGTGGCTCTTTTGCTTCAACTGGTATTGCGTAAGCACGCAAGTTTTGCCGCCTTGAGTCGATGTTCTGGCTTGGAAGACGAGTCACTCTCTAGAGAACTACGCACCTTGTGCCGAATGGGTCTCCTCGTCGAAGAGCGGGCAGGCGTGTTCGAGCTCGACGCATTTGTGCAGCAGGCCCTAGTTCAACGAATGCATCGTCGAGGGCTTTTGCCGTGAGCGTTATATTCGATCTGCTCTACTTTACTCTGATCGCGCTTGCGGCTTTTGGCACGCTTCGAGCCATGCGATGGCTCCTCAGCGTGCTTCCCTGGATGCGACCCTGGGTAGGTTCGGTCGAGCGTCTTTGGCCCGGCGTGACTGCGGCCGTTACTTTGGGGCTTATAGCGCACGCGCTGCGCTCGGCATTTAGCGATTCTCCCGAGCGGTTTCCCGTGATGGGTGTCGCACTCATTGCCGCGCTGCTACTGCTCATTTGGAATCCTGCACGTGACATGGCAACTGGAGTGCTTTTGAAAGGTTTGGGCGCTTTTCCCTTGGGAACCCTAGTGCGCATGGATGGGCTTGAGGGACGAGTCGCGCATCTGGGTTTGCGCGCCATAACGCTGACCACCGTCGACGGTGAAGAAGCCGTCGTACCGTTTTCGAAGGTGGCGAGCGCCTCAGTCGTTCGAAGCCTAAGCAAAAGTCACACGTCACCGCATATGTTCCGAGTTCACTTGCCCGCAGGCATGACGGTTGCCCACGCCCGCAGGCAGATTCGCAAGGTTGCGCTTCTACAGCATTGGAGCTCCGTAGCTCGGGATCCAGAAGTGAAGCTGATCGATCGAGACTGGCTGGAAGTGACCGCGTTCACGCTAGATGCCGACCACGTTCCAAGAATCGAACAAGCCATTCGCAGAGGTCTGCTTGAAGAAGGTGCGGTGCCGTTCAAGTCGAATAAAGAGTGATGATAGTCAGCTTTTTTTAGACTCTGATAGTCAGCTTTTTTTGGGTTCTGCTGGAGTGAACTCGTTTTGTTCAATTGTGAAAGGTTCGTCTATGTGCGTATCGTGAAAACGCTCGTAGTCGATAAGGATACGGCCGTCTGGTAGGTCGGCAACGACGTCTACGAATCGCGAATTGAATCGAATATCCTCTGGATACCAAATGCGTTGGGCATGCGTTGTTTGCGCATATGTCGAGTCAAAACCCGTCAAGATTCCTATGAAAAGCAGTGCCTTTTCTTCCATGTCTTTAGATTCAATACCGTGGAGTGGACTCTGCTCGTCGATAATGTGAATCATGAGCCAAGACAGGGCAAAGACGGGAGTGGAGTCCCTGATGAGTTTTAAGTCGTAGAGTCGACGTATCTGGTGGCCCTCAGGACTGTCGTCTTCCATCAGCACAGACAGTCTTGCTGTCGCTTCGAGAAGCATGTTCCCGCGTGCATTGCCCGCGCGAAGCATCAAGGCTTTCTTACCGTGATAGCGAGTCATCGTAAGCACATCGCTAAAGAGTACAGCCTTCCGAGGTCTGGATACCTTTGCAAACATAAGGCCGGTGGCGAGCGCCGTCAGGAGTAGGCCGGTTCCAGCCTCGATAGTGACCAGCAAGTTGCTGTAGGTGCTTGCGGGCGAAAGCACTCCGTAGCCCAGTGTCGACATGGTCTGAACGCTAAAGAAAAAGGCGTCCAGAAAGGAACCTGGATGGGCGTTGACGATGCTGTCGCTATCGAGCACATACAAAGCTCCAAAGACGACGTTGATCAAGAGATATCCCGTGACCATGGTTCCCAGCAGTCGAGTCCAGCTGCCTTCCATTAGGAAGAAATAGAGATCGCTGCGAATCTCGCTTGGTGCTCCACGTCGAACCGCCTCGGAAACATCACGACGCAGTCGATTTTTGATTTTTGGCCTTGAGGCGCGCTCGGGCGCTTTTGGACTGCTTGGACGAGCCGACGGCGCTCGTTGAATTGGCATGTCCGAGGCGGTCGGGACGACATTCATGTCGATCACAAGCTGCAAAATACAGATGCTGGCCAGCAATCCGACAAACGCCCAGGGCTGCATCGACATCCCCACCGGAGCGAGAACACAGGTAGCGATCCCGGAAACGATGCGGCCTCGAACACGAGCGCTGTCGCTGAGCTCTGCTTGCCGACGCTCGCTTACCCAGTCGATGGCGGCGATCGACAAAAAGGTGGCGGAGAGACCTCCGCAGAGAAGCCATCGGTGGGCAGCCGGCAGCGGTTCGACTGCAGTATGTTTCAAGGAGAGAACGATGCCGGAGCCGAGTAGGGAGAGAGAGGCGACAAGGGGCAAGTGACTGTAGATCCAAACGTAGGGGGCGATCGGCAGTGGTTTGAGTGGAGAATGGGCAACGTCATCAAAGTAGATCCACCACAAGCTAAACGTCACGGTGAGCACTTCGACGCATAAGATACCGCTCCTTATCGACAGTTCTTCATTCGACAAGATGTGGAGCTGCCAGATCAAGAATACGCCCAGGATGAGAGAGATGAGCAGGCCGTATCGGTGGGTTGTATGCCGCACATCGAGGGGATAGCGCAGCGCAAAGTCGCGACCCCACCGGCTGAGTGTGGTGGCGAAGTCAACCGCTGCGGCGATAGTCCAGGCAAGGTATACCCACGGCGTCTGCAGGAATATCGATCCCAGCCACAGCAGAGTTCCCGTACTGAATCCTAAAGTAAACGACCTAGCGTATTCATTTGCGCGATCGACTTGAAGCCAGGTGCGGGCATAGAGAAGCGCCAGGGTGAAGCGCACAAAAGCGAATGCCGCAGAAAAGTAGACGGTTTTGCCGTTGACGACGTCAGGGACCGTGGCTCCCAGCATCGCTAGGCCAAAGATCTGTAAAAATACGAGGACGCGATGCAGGATGTCGTCTGAGAGAAATCGATTCGAATAAAAGGTGAAGCTCGCCCAAGTAGACCAGACCGGGATCAACAATCCGAGCACGCTCCATATCCGGTGGGGGTCTATCGGGTTTTCGAGCGTGCCCCCAAGGCGTGCGATGATCGAGACCGCAACGATTCCGTACAAGAGCTCAAGCCAGGGGGTGCGTAGCTCCTCGGTCGATCCCCCAACGTGCAACTGCGGCGGATGAAACCAGCGGTTGCGAGGCGCGCGGTAGAAAGAAACGTCTTGATCGTTTGGTTCGTTACTCAACGGGTTCCGTCTCGCCAGAGGTGTTGTTCGATCGTCCGCGCAGTCCGGTGCCCCGTAGCGCCGCACGCAATTGGCCCGCCAAATCTGCCACAATTCGACCTAGAAGCTTCAAACTTCACGGATTCAGATGGTTCCGTGCGATGCTTCCGGCAACTTTCGGGAGATAGGCCGCTGCGGGCGTCACCGAGCAGCAGCGGGCGTCGCTGAGCAGCAGCGGTCCAGGGCCTCCTAAGCGGGTAGGCTGAGGTCTGGGCACGTTGAGAGGAGGAACATGCCCATGTTTGGTTTTCGTTTGAGTTTCGCGTCGCTCCTCGGTTTTGCCCTAGGCGCTTTGATTGCCGCATCTGCCGGTTGCGGCGGTGCGCCATCCACCAGCGCCGCTACCCGCACGACGATCACTGTCGAAACCCTTTATCCGATGGCTGAAGGCAGCGCGTGGTCCTTTGATGTCGATACCGGAGTGTCGAATGCGCCTCCCACCCTGGCGATCACCCGCGTCGTTTCTGCGCGGGGTGCGCTCTTCGAATTGAGCAACAACGGGAGCGAGCCAGTTCGCTACGAGCTTCGCGAACAAGGTCTCTTTCGCCCAGGCAGCGGCACCTGGTTGCTGCGGAAGCCTATCGAGACGGGGGCCTCTTGGGCATCGACCTCCGGGATGGTAGCCGAGGTTGCGTCGATGGGGGTTCGCGTCACCACTCCCGCGGGCACCTTCGAAGACTGCGTCCTTATCGAAGAACGCGGCGAGGACTCGACCCGCAGGATCGCCACGACCTACTGCCCGGGCGTAGGGCCGGTCCGCGTTCTGTCCAGTATGAGCACTCGTTTTCGCGGAACCCATACCGAGGTTACCGCGGTTTTACGTGGTTACGCTGTCTCACCCGAAGCAGCTCCGCCCGAATAACGGGGACGCAGTCCGTCGATCTCGCGATACGCTCGCTTCGAATCGATGGGTTGAAGCCTAAGCGGCACCGGATCCCGCTCCCGTCCACTTGACGACGTGACGAGGGGTGATTAGCAGCTATCCGATGATCGTCGTCGATAAGGTGAGCAAGTACTACGGGGTCCATCCGGCTGTACACAACCTTGAGTTCCGGATCGATGAAGGCGAGTGCGTTGGTTTCCTTGGACTTAATGGTGCCGGGAAGACGACCACCCTTCGAATCCTGAGCTGCCTGCTTCTGCCTACCTCGGGCAGGGTGACCATCAAGGGCCTGGACGCGGAAGAGGCGCCTCATGAAATCCGCAAACTGATCGGGTTTTTGCCCGATACCCCACCGCTTTACCCAGAGATGACGGTGCGCGACTTCCTCGGCTTTGCAGGGCGCCTCCGCCGGATGGAGCGCGAGGCGGTAGAACGACGTGTGCCGGAGGTCCTTTCGAGCTGCGGACTCGAAGATGTGGCCCAGCAAACCATCGCGACGCTATCTCACGGGTACAAGCAACGGGTCGGCATTGCTCAGGCGATCGTGCATGAGCCGAAGTTGCTGATTCTCGATGAGCCGATTCAGGGCTTGGATCCGGTCCAAATCGTCGAGATGCGTGAGATGATCCGGGCGCTTCGCGGGCAGCATACGATTTTGCTGAGCAGCCATATTCTTTCCGAGATTCAACAGACCTGCGATCGGATTCTCATGCTCCACGAAGGCCGGATCGCGGCGACCGCTGCGGAAGAAGAGCTGGCGGGTAGTCGTGGCAAAAGAATCCGCGTTCGGCTGGAGGTACGAGCTCGATCGGTCCCAGATCACTCAGAAGGTGGCCCCGAGAGCGCATTGCGTACCGCGCTCAGAGATGTTTCAGATGTGCTCGAGATAAACGTATCGAAGCAGAGCGAACGCAGCGACGTGTGGACTGCCGATCTCTCCCTAGGTTTGGACTGCCGTGAAGAAGTGGCTCAAGCTCTGGTCAAAGCGGGATTTGGTCTCCGCAGTCTGGAACTGAAAAGCACTGGACTAGAGCAGATGTTTTTGCAACTGAGCCACCAAGGCGGAGAGAAGCCGGGGACGTCGAGCGAGGAGCAGGCATCATGAATTCTGTCGGTCTTATAGTTCGAAGAGAGCTTTCGTCTTACCTGAAAACTCCGGGTGGATACATCATCGCCTCCTTCTTTTTGTTGATCTCGGGCGTGCTCTTCAACGTTCGAGCGGTTGGTTCTTCGGCTCGCTATTCCCTAGAGGTGCTGCAGCAGTACTTTATCGACGCGGGAGGGGTTGTCGTCGTTGCCTGCGTGCTCCTCTCACTACGCATGCTCGCCGGCGAGCGCGCCATGGGCACCCACGTACTGCTCTTTACCTCACCGGTGCGTGAAGGGGATATCGTACTCGGCAAGTACCTGGCCTCCGTGATCTTCCTCTTGGTGATGATCGCGCTTTCTCTCTACCTACCGGCGCTGATCTTCGTGAACGGTAAAGTATCTCTAGGGCATATCGCGGCCGGTTACCTGGGCATGTTTTTGCTCGGCTGCTCCACTTTGGCGATCGGCATGTTCGCTTCCTCTATGCTGAGCTTCAACCACTTTGCGGCCGTTTTGCTCTCTCTCATGCTCACTGCACTGATCGTGTCTCTTCTCGAGCTCGGGTGGTGGATCGGTCAAGTGAGCGAGCCGCCAATGAACGCTTTGATTTCTTATATGGCACCTTACATGAAACATTTTCATCCGTTTCGTCGAGGCCTGCTTCAGCTCAGCGATCTCGTGTACCACGGCTCGGTGATTTGCTTTTGCCTGATGGGTTCGACGAAGATTCTACAAAGCCAGAGGTGGCGATGATTTTCTCAGGCTTGCTCACCAGCATTGGACTGGGCTTTTCGCTGCTGCTCTTGCTTATCTCCGAACGAGTGCTCACCAGCGGAACGGGACACACGGCGCTGTTGGGATTCGCAGCCTTCGGTGTGCTCGCTGCCGCTTGGAATCGTGCTCGGCTGAGCATGAATGCGCTTGGTGTGGCTCGGACGGCTCATCGCCACATCCTTTTGACCTACGTCGGGGTGATCTGCGCGTTGATGCTCTACGGGATGTCCACTCCGCTCGGTCGGGAGCTGTTCCAGATAGACGAGGCGCTTGAGCAGCGATGGGAAGTTGTGCTCACCGTGCTCTTCTCTGCGCTACTGACGCTCTCGCTCACGACGCTCACGTTTATGGAGCTCGCCGCGATGCGGATGCCGGTACCTGAAGCCGTCGAGCTTCGGCGCATTCATGGAGCGGCGCAGATGGGGTTGAGTCTTTCCTTCTCCCTCATCTTCATGTTCTCGATCAACTACATCGCACGGGAACGGGACGTGCGTCGCGACCTCTCCTACTTCAAGACGACCGAGCCCAGCGAGACCACCCTTCGCATGGTTCGCGGTCTGGGGGAGCCTCTTGAAGTCTACCTTGTCTTCCCGCGCATCAACGAGGTGCTCGACCAGATGGCTCCCTACTTCGAGCGTGTCGGCATGGAGTCCGACCAAATTCAGGTAGAGCACATCGATCACGCTCTCGCTCCGAAGCTCGCCCAGCAGCACCGCATTCGGGGTAACGGTTTTGTGCTCTTGGTTCGCGGTGAAGGGGATTCCGCTCAAGCCAAATCGTTTGAAGTGGGCATGGACCTCGAGCGAGCGCGATCTCGCCTGCGAACGCTCGATGGGCGCTTTCAAGAGAGTTTTTCTGAGCTCACCCAGGTGAGACGAGCGCTGTATCTCACCGTCGGGCATCGGGAACGCTCGGCCCGCGGTGAACCCGAGGACTCAGAAGACGAGCGTTTGAGCGGCCTCAGCTCGGCGCTCGAACGTTCGAATGTTCAGACGAAGACCCTGGGTGTTGCCCAAGGACTGGCAAGCGATGTGCCCGATGACGCCCCGGCGGTTGCGGTGATCGGTCCAAGAGAGCCGTTTCTCAAGGAAGAGAGCGACGCCTTGGTCCGCTATGTGCGCGCGGGCGGCAGAGTGATCCTCATGCTGGATCCCCTGGTCGAGCACGGTCTTGACGACTTCCTGCGCAAGGTAGGCCTCGAAACCCAGCGAGGGGTGGTCTCAAGCGAAACCGCCCACGTACGTCAGGCGTTTGCCCCTTCGGATCGAGCGCTGGTCTACACCAAGAGCTACTCCTCTCATCCGACGGTCACGATCGCGAGTCGCAATGCGCGCCAGGTTGCGAGCATTTTCCTGCGCGGAGTGGCCCTGAAGCGAACCCAAGGGAAAGACGCTATCGAGGGTATCCAGGTGAATTTCCCGATCCGATCGGGATCCGACGTCTGGAGAGATCTCGATGGAGATTGGACCAAGGGCGCCGACGAGGCATCAGGTCAGGTCAATCTGATGGCGGCGGTAACCATTCCGAGTGAAGACGGTGACGAGGGTCGCGTGGTGGTGATCGGTGATGGCGACTTTGTGACCGACCGTGTCGTTCGGAACCCCGGCAACATTTATGTTTTTGCTGATGTCCTGCAGTGGCTGCTTGGCGCTGAGCAGATCGTGGGCCCCACCGCATCCGAAGAGGATGTTCGCATCGAGCACACAAATGAGTCCGACAAGCTTTGGTTCTGGTCAACGGTTCTCGGCGTTCCTCTTCCGCTCTTCTTCATCGGTCTGCTGATCGGTGCGAGAAGGTTTGCTCCAGGAGCGTTTCGTCGTGCTGCACCACAAGACGCCCCGAGTGTAGACAAGGCTGCATCCGCTGTGGAATCTGCATCCGCTGTGGAACCTGCCTCCGCTGTCACGCCGGAGACGCCTGCGCTCGATGCCGGTGAGGAAGCAGCAGTGGCTGAGGCGCATCGAGCACACGGCCAGCCAGAATCCGAGGACCAGAAGGGGGAGCCCTCATGAAGAGCGTCTTGATACAGGGGCTGTTGGCGATGTCGAGTTTGGTAGTCGCGTACCTGGTATGGACCGACGAAGACACCGAATCCCTGCGCGAAGAGGTGGCGGTACTCGATTGCGACGCGCAACGCATCCAGAGCATCCGCTTGAAGACGCCGACTCGGGAAGTAGCCATGTCACCTCGCGGCGAAATCGATGATCGTTTCTGGTGGATCGAAACCCGTCGCGTTCAGCCGTCTGCAGAACCTGCGGTCAACGCGTTTGTGGCAGGAGATGCGTTTGATGCCTATGCCCGTAACTTTGGCCCCCTGAGCGCTCGACGCGACCTCGGTGTGGTTGACGCGGAGACCCTCGCGGAACTCGGCTTCTTCGTTCCCGCAGAGGATAAAGCGGTGAACCACGAGGCAGCGGGCGACGAGGCAGCGAAAGACGACAAGGCCGCGAAAGACGCAGACGCGGGAGACGACAAGGCCGCAGGCGACGCAGAGGCGGGAGACGACGAAGAAAAAGAACCGAGCACGCTTGCCCTGACCTGCGGCGATCAAGAACACGCTTTCGAACTAGGCGGCAGCGCTTATGGCTCTGGCGACCGCTATCTTCGAACGGAACACGATCGAGTCTACCTCGTTTCTGCGGATCTCGTCCGCAATGCAGAAACAGCAAGTTCCCTGATGCAGCGCGATTTGCTCAACTTCGAGATGTCAGAAGTTGATATGATGGTGCTTCTGGCGTTCGACGAGGAACTTCGCCTCAAGCACTACAACCGACTCGATGAAGCGCAAGCGGACTGGGTCGATGCCAACGAGCCCGACCGGCGCAACGAGCTTTACGGCAACTGGATGTCTCAGCTGTCGCGTTTGCGCGCAACCCGCTATCTCGAGCCCGATGCGGAACCCGGAGCAGATCTCGAAGGGGATGTACGCGTCGCTCCCTTGGCAACCTTTGTGTTTCTGGATGAATCTGCAGACGAACTCGGTCGCGTGGAGCTTGTCAGAGCCAATAGCGAGCTCGACGTGGAGTACTATGCCCGAAGCAACGCGACCCGAGGTTGGGTACGGACGCTGCGCTCGCTCGGCAAGCAGGTGGCGGAAGAACTTCGCCCGCTTGTGGGTTTGGATGCGGCGCCCGAGCCTGAGCCCGTTCGCATGATTCCCGCTCGTTCCGCTTCAGATTCGGCGAGCGACGGTGCGGGTGTCAGGACGCCTCCGCACGGTCACGATAAAGGCGATCACTGAAGGCGCCTCCGCGACGCATTTGAGACGTCCTGCTTGGCGGCTCCTGCTCAGAGAGCCTACGCGTGCGGACCTCTGGTTTACCCTCCGGCGCGCTCATCGCGTGGTCTATGGTCACTTCGCACATCCGTGCGATTCCGCTATAGCTACCCCATGCAGACCGCCTTGCTGCGATTCCATGCCGGAACTTTGGAACTGCGTGGCGTAGCATCCTCGCTTGCAGATTCCCTAGGCTCGGCCTGGAAGTGGGACCCGCGTAGCGAGTGCTATCGCGCCCCGGCACTTGAGTACGCTGCCGTCGTGACCGCGC
This sequence comes from Myxococcota bacterium, assembly GCA_039030515.1. GTDB lineage: Bacteria > Myxococcota_A > Polyangia > Polyangiales > Houyiibacteriaceae > JBCCEA01. Next base: position 17,199 of record JBCCEA010000006.1, read on the forward strand.
TGCACCGGAAGGAATTGGGCTTCGAAGACCTCGCACGCGCCTATGGGGAGTTGACTGCGAGTCTGCGCGTTCATCGCGAACCTCGTCCGTATCAGAAGGCGGCACTCTCTGCCTGGAAGTCGACTTCTCGTGGACGCGGCGTTGTCGTGCTCCCTACCGGTTCAGGCAAAAGTCATCTCGCGGTCATGGCGATTGCAGATAAGGCCCGTGCGACGCTGGTGGTTGCGCCCACCCTCGACTTGGTCCGACAGTGGTACGATCTACTCCGTTTGAATTTTGGGGTGAAGGTCGGGATTGTCGGCGGCGGGGAGCACTCCATTGAAACGCTGACCGTGACTACTTACGACTCCGCGTACCTCCATATGGAACACTTTGGGAACCGCTTCGGACTCATCGTTTTTGACGAATGCCACCATTTGCCCAGCGAAACTTACGCGCTTTCTGCCAAAATGTCGGTCGCACCTTTTCGTCTGGGTCTGACGGCGACTCCCGAGCGGGCAGATGGCAAAGAAGCGGAACTCGAGTCTCTGATCGGTCCCACCGTATATCGGGAGGATATCGTCGATCTCCGCGGCGACTATCTTGCAGAGTATGAGACGGTTCGTGTGGTCGTCGAGCTCGATGAGGTCGAGCGGGAGATTCACGATCGCGCCCGCAACATCTACCTCGCTTTTGTTCGCAGTCAGGGCATTCGCTTGGGTAGTCCCGCCGGTTTTCAAGACTTCATTCAGCGTTCTGCCCAAACGGCGGAGGGTAGACGGGCTATGCGCGCCTATCGTGAGCAGCGCACGCTCGCCTTTGCCGCGAGCGCCAAACTTGAGTACTTGGACATGCTGCTTTTTCGTCACCGACACGACCGTTCGATCGTGTTTACCCAAGACAACGCGACGGCGTACGAAATATCACGGCGCTTTCTAGTGCCGGTAATCACGCACCAAACCAAAATCTCAGAACGCAGCTCGATTCTCTCTGGGCTTTCTGAAGGCACCTACAGTGCGGTGGTGACCTCAAAGGTACTCAACGAAGGGGTAGATGTGCCCTCGGCGAATGTGGCTGTCGTCGTCTCCGGCAGTGGTTCGGTGCGGGAGCATGTGCAGCGTCTTGGACGGATCCTGCGGAAAAAAGGAGAAAAGCAGGCGGTTCTTTACGAGTTGATCACCGAGCGCACGTCTGAGAAGTTTACCAGTGAGCGGCGGAGAGAACACAGTGCTTACCGCTGACCATGTGCGCACGCGTCGGCGCAAGGGAACGCTGCATATCGTCAAGCTCAGTGCTGAATCTAAGATGAGAGCGCTCGAACTGGCGGGCGGGATGATCCGTGCCGCGAAGGAACATGTCGGTTCGACGCGCGCAGAGCTCGAAGAAGCGATGGCGGCGTTACCGATATCGCACCAAGACCGCAAAATCTCAGAGGGCTTGAAGAAGCTGGTGTTCGATCGCTGTGAAATCGAGATGGATGCGACTGTGGACCCGGTCGAGCTTCGGATGAAGGTATTTACACTTGCGGCAGAGATGCGCCGGGAAGCGGTAGGGCCCGAGGAGTACGATCGCAAAGAGGTATTTGCACGAGTCGCTGAAGAACTCGACCGGTCGGTAGACGAAATAGAGTCTTTGCTCCAGTCCGATCTCCGGCAGCATCATCGGGTACGCTCTTTTGCATCACTGTCGCAGGAGCAGCTTCTTGCGCTTTATGAAGAGGGGCAGGCGCAGGCGATACTTCTCAAGGCGCTGCGCGTCCGAGTGCACGTGTTTTGCAGAACCCCTGCGGGATACCGAGCACTGTTCCGCAAGCTGAAGTTCCTCCGTCTGATGCACACGATCGAACGAGCTGATGCCGGGTTTCGAATCGATATCGACGGACCGTGCAGCCTTTTCTCCTCTGTCACCAAGTACGGTTTGCAGCTTGCGCTAATCCTGCCGCTGCTCCGGACGTGCAGCCGGTATACGCTTTCTGCACAGGTTCGCTGGGGTAAGGACAAGACTCCGCTTGAGTTTCAGTTGGAAGGTCAGTCCACCGCGGAGGGAGACGATCCTCAAGAGCTTCCGCCAGAGGTAGAGGTCTTCCTCGAGCGTTTTCGAAAGAAATCTAAAGAGTGGCGTGTGTCGATTGCCCAAGAGATCTTTCATTTACCCGGAGTCGGTGAATGCGTTCCCGATCTCGTTTTCGACCATTCTGAGACGGGAAAGCGAGTGTTCCTCGAGGTTTTAGGCTACTGGAGTCGAGATGCAGTCTTCAAACGAGTGGAGCTTGCCGAGCGAGGTCTGCCTCGACCTATCTTATTTGCGGTACCCAAAAAATTACGCGTGAGTGAGGAGCTGCTCGAAGAGTCATGGAACGCCCAGCTCTATGTGTACAAGCAGTCGCTCTCGGTCGCTGAGATTTTGAGCCGACTCGACTCCCTTATGAGCCCCGCTTCCGGTGAGGCTCAGCTCGACGTTTTTTCGCCTTTGTAGGGGTCCCTCGGCATGAAGGTACTGGCGATCGTCCATCGAAATACATCAGGCCGGTGCGCATCGATCGCACAGGCATAAAAAGCGTGTGATATCAGATACTTAGATGCAAGTCGATGCCTTGCCAGCTGCGCGCAGACAGGCTACAGTCCGCCTTCACCGAGGCAGTCGTAGCACTGTCGTTTTGAACTAAGGCTGGCGGGTTTTCAGGATGGCGAATGATGTAAGCAGCGTGCAGCCGAGCGACGGATCTGAGTACAAGGCGAAGTCCATCCAAGTGCTGGAGGGTCTTGAGGCAGTCCGCAAGCGTCCCGGTATGTATATCGGTGATGTGCATGACGGGACTGGCCTTCATCACCTTGTTTGGGAAGTCGTCGACAACGCCGTCGATGAACATCTCGCCGGTCACTGCTCTAAGATCGTAGTTCGGGTCCATGCAGACGAATCCGTCACCGTGGTCGATGACGGTCGAGGGATCCCGGTTGGTCTGCATCAAAAGGGGGTCAGCGCAGCCGAAGTCGTTATGACCGTGCTGCACGCCGGTGGAAAGTTCGATAACGATAGCTACAAAGTTTCTGCGGGTCTTCACGGGGTGGGTGTCAGTGCGGTCAACGCGGTCAGCGAACGGCTCAAGCTGGAGATCAAGCGTGAAGGTCAGGTCTGGGTTCAGGAGTACCGCACCGGCGCACCGGTAGCGCCGCTTAAGGCTGTCGGTCCGACCACGGAAACGGGAACGAAGATCAGTTGGAAACCGGACGCCACGATTTTTTCCAAGACCGACCACTCCTTTGAGGTGCTGGGAAACCGTTTGCGTGAGATTTCCTTTCTCAACGCCGGGCTAGCGATCGTTCTGATTCACGAATCGTCAGAACGAAAAACGGAGTACCACTTTGAAGGTGGCATTCGTGAATTTGTCAGCAACATCAATAAGAATCGGACCTCGCTTCACGACGACGTGATCTATATCCATGAGGTACGTGAAGATATCGATGTCGAGATCGCTATGCAGTGGAGCGACTCCTACAATGAAGCGATTTCCTGTTACACCAACAATGTCAATAACCGCGATGGAGGAACCCATCTTACCGGATTGCGTGGAGGACTTACGCGAACGATCAACGGGTACGGTTCGCAGTCCAAGCTGCTCAAAGACCTAAAGAACCCGCTGTCCGGAGAAGACGTACGAGAGGGGCTGACGGCGATCGTTTCGGTGAAGCATCCGGATCCAAGTTTTGACTCTCAGACGAAGAGCAAGCTTGTTTCAAGCGAAGTGAAGGGAGTCGTCGAGAGCGTGGTTGGCGAAAAGCTCTCGGAGTATCTCGAAGAACATCCGCAAACCGGAAAGAAGATCATCGAGAAAACGGTTCTTGCCGCGCGAGCCAGGGAAGCGGCGCGCAAAGCCCGAGAAATGGTTCAGCGCAAGGGTGTCTTGGACGCGAGTACGTTGCCCGGTAAATTGGCGGACTGTCAGACGAAGGACCCCACGATCAGCGAGCTTTACATCGTCGAGGGCGATAGCGCCGGGGGTAGTGCGAAGCAGGGTCGAGAGCGAGCGTTTCAAGCAATTTTGCCACTCAGAGGCAAAATACTCAATGTAGAGCGAGCTCGGTTCGAGAAGATGCTTTCGAGCGCTGAAATCGGAACCCTGATCACCGCCCTTGGTTGCGGGGTCACCGGTGGAAAAAACTTCGATATCGAGAAACTGAGATACCATCAAATCATCATTATGACCGATGCAGATGTCGACGGTTCGCATATCCGTACGCTGCTTCTTACGTTCTTTTATCGGCAGATGCCGGAGATCCTGGAAAAAGGATATCTCTACATCGCGCAACCACCCCTCTATAAGTTGAAAAAGGGTAAAAAGTCGATCTACCTCCAGGACGATACTGCACTTGATGCGCACCTACTGCGCTTTGGGACAGAAGGCTTGCTCGTGCAGGCAGAAGGTGGGCAAGTCCCCCTGACCGGAGAGCCTCTGCAGCGGCTTCTCGACGATCATCGAAGATGGCGTGCCCTCCTCGCTAAGATGGAGCGCCGGGCGCAGAAAGAGGTGATCGAGGCCCTGGTCCGAGCGGGTCGACTCGATGCGCAAGATCTATCGAGCAGGGAGCGGGTCGAAAGCGCTGTTGCACGCATAAAGCAGTATCTAGAAGAGCGTCATGAAACGCTTGGCCCCATACATGTCGCTCTCGATCGAGATATGCAGCACGACCGGTTTTGTTTTCAAATCGAGACTCGCGAGAGCGGCACGCTTCGATCTGCTTTCGTCGACTTCGATTTTCTTGAGTCCGGCGACATGGAGACTTTGAGGAAGATTCACGAAGGGTTGGCAGCTCTGGGCACGCCCCCGTACCGGGTCACAAGAGATGGTGCGGAACAAGCCGATTTGGTCGACGATATCGATGCGCTTTGGGACTACGTGGACCGCCGAGCACGCAAAGGCACCTCCGTTCAGCGTTACAAGGGTTTGGGTGAGATGAATCCAGACGAGCTTTGGGAGACGACCATGAATCCTGAAAGCCGCACCTTGCTGCAGGTCCGAATCGACGACGGGCTTGACGCCGAGGAGATCTTCAGTGTCTTGATGGGCGATCAGGTGGAACCGCGACGTGACTTCATTGAGAAGAACGCGCTGCAGGTGACCAACCTCGATATCTAGCGAGACCCGGCAGCAGGTTGTGCGCCGCCCCTCCCAGCAAGTCGGCTTTGGAGGGGCGCCAGGGCGCTTCAGAGCAACCGCTGATGCGGACTCATTCTTGTTCTCTCATCCCCTGAAACTGGCCTTGAAACTCCCCCGGCCCGAAGGTCCCGTACCAAATACCTTCCTCGATGAGATTCGCTTTCTCGGAGGTGGGAAACGCTCCCCGAAGAGTGAAGAGCTCAGCGTCGAAAGCGATTTCCGACATGGACCGCTCGAGGTCAGCGAGCAGTCCGTCCCTTATGTTGAGGCAGACGTTTCGAGCGAAGTTGTCCAAGGAATTCTGAGGCAGGGCATCTCCTATCGATTCGCAAAAATCCGTAAGCAACTGGTTTACTAAATCGCTTAGCGTCCGGAGCTCTCGCTCGCTCGCCTCAAAGACCAAGGTATCGAGAATCCAGACGACGGCGGGTCCAAGAGTGATCGCGACAGGATGCGGATGGATGTGCAGCATGCCGCAAACCGCATCGGCTTCAAAAGCAGCAGGCTCGAGATGTCGACCGAAGATCTCCTCCGGTGTGCCTCTAAAGATCCGGGTTGGCCCTTCCAAAGAACCGAGTGTATCGCGATACTCAAAACGCACCTCGTTCCAGTGATGTTGACCCCGGTATCGATCCGCCGCCAAGCCTGCGGAGAACTCGATCGACTCACGGATATGCCAGGTGCCTATCGAATCGTTGAGCGTGAGCACGGCATCGATCGCGTCGGCATAAGGGGCGACATGCGCTGCCACGTGATCCTCTAAAATTCCCGCCAAGACACTCTGAAGTACAAAACCGAAAGGAATCGTTTCAGGGTCCCAGTCACCGATAACGAAACGATAAATCGCAGAGAACGAGTCTAATGCGGTAGAGAGCGCGGGCGGCAGGCTGTCCCGGAGATGGAGCTCCGTCTCAACGGACCAGGACCCAGCGTAGTCCGGATGGGATATGCCGCATTCCTGGTTGCCCTGGCATAGGCCCTCCAAACAGATCAGGCCTTGAGGGCATGAGTCTTCTTCGCCGCAGGTGCAGTCTTCATGCAGGATGCAGGTTTCCTGAACCATGCAGCCTTCTTGCGTGCATGACCAGCCGGGCGGGCAGTCTGCGGTAGTGGTGCATTCGCAAAGGCCGAGCGCTCCGCAGGAACGTGATCCGGGGCAGAACGATCCATCAGGGCACGGCGTCGGAGCTTCTGGATCTCTGCTGCATCTTCCACCGATGCAGTATGCGTACAAGTCACAACTTGCATCGAATTCGCATAGTTCTCCCTGGGGATCCCTGGGAATGCAGCGGTCATTTCGGCATTCGTTGGTTGGGCACAGGCATCCTTTGCCTGCATCGGGAGTAAATTCTGCGTTTGGAGTGTCACTACATTCGGCATCCAAACAAGAAGCTACTCCCGCATCGAGCGATCCGTAGTCGATATGCGCGTCTGCATCGGGCGCAGCGTCCTTTCCAGTGCAGGCCATGGAACACAGAAGTAGGAGGTAACTGAGGCGTTGAGTTGTCTTTGACATGCCCCCCTATATTCCAAGATCTGGACCAGCCGATCAGGCCCTTCGCCCTACTGAATATATTGGAGAATTCGCCTGGTGCATCCTCGTCTCCGTTGGCGGCCGACACGGTTTCGCCGGCGTCCGCCGCCAGGGCTCGCTATCTCGACCGAAGGGTGAGCTCCGCAAGAAGCTCGTTTTCAATGGCCTCTGTGGGCGTCGTTTCGGGTAGAGCAGTTCGACGGTCTCTTCGGGAAAAGAACAAAATGTGGTCACCGGCTCGAACCGTTTGCGTCACTGAGTTGAGCAGTTCGGTATGCGAGGTTACAGGCGCAGAGCAAGTACTACCGAGCTCCCTTTTTTGGGCGATGGCGGCAGCACTAAGGCACCCATCCGAGCGTTCAGGCGCCACGGGACTGGGCGGCTCAAGGCAATGAAAAAACCAAGCGAGATCTGCTTCTGCAAGAACGTCCGAGAGTTTTGGATCTAGCTCCTCAGCTGCGTTTTCGAGCTCAAAGCACACGCATAGTCTGCCCGGTTCATCGCCCAGTCTGATACGTGCTGAGTGAATTGCCTGGCGCATCTCCCAAGTCGTTTCGGTCCAGCAATCGTAGATATAAGTCCCGGCAGCGATACCGATACACTGCTCATGGCCTTCCACGCCTTGGAACTCAGCGAGGTTGCTCGATAGCGACTGCATTCGAACAGCAAATAAATCTGCCGCGACGATGATCGCGCCAAGTGCACAAAGAACGCCTTCTTTGCCGAGCAGTGCTGAAGTCATTCGGCCACAAAACGTACCGCCAGCGAATAGATCGAAGGCCTGGGTGGAGCTGCTTGGCTCTGCGAGCGCAGCGCACCAGGTCGGGGGCGTGGTGCGATCAAGATCTTTTTGCAGTCCATAGTATATTACTTTGCAGCGAGCGTGGGAGATGACCTCCAAGAGAGCTTCATCAGCTGTTGGAGCCACAAGACAGCCGTTTGCAGGTATCGATGCAATGAGTTTTTTGAGTGCATCACGTTCGGTTGTCGATGCTGTGCTGTGCGGATCGCCCTCCGTTGCGGTCACGAGCACCACTTGAGGTTTGCCCCCGAGAATTGAGGAGAGCTCGTTGGCGCTTCCCTCACAGATGATAGGACTCTTCTCGCCGCCAGGCATCGAGCGCCTTGGCAGGTCGAGAGGTCGTGAGGTGAGCGCGAATCCGGGTGTTCGACCCTCGCGATAGAGTAAGAACGCGAGCAGGGCGGCGGTGACCGTGCGTCCATGTGTGCCCACAACCGCGATCGAGGAGCGGACGCCCCCGGCGAGCTTGGCGAGCTCATCGGACGTGAACCGAGGTATGCCAGGTTCGCGCGCCGCCCGGGGTTGTCCGGGGTCGGCACTGCATGAACGTCCGATCGGCGGGGGCGTATGGTCGACCGAGCGATCAGCTTTTTGCAGTGCGTCTCCGGTCGTCGTCTCAATAGGGTGGTTGGCGTCGATGATTGGGATGCGCACCGAATAAATCTAGGTTTACGGGAATGATGGAGCTAGTAGCCGACGATTTTTTCGATCGTGTCGCGAGCTCTGCCAACCACCAGCGACTCTAGCACCTTACGCACCTTGGGATAGTCGGCCAACACCCGCTCAATGCGGTGTTTTTCGAAGGCGACCGCATCCACCTCGGTTTTTGCAGTTACGGTTGCTGTTCGGGGCTGACCGGTAAGCACGGATACCTCGCCAATGCATGCTCCGCGGCTTAGTTCTGCAAGGTGTACCGTACCGCTCGGAGTCTGTGTCTCCACGAGCACGGTACCTCTCATCACGATCAGCATGCTCTCGCCCGTTTTACCCTCCGCGAACAGCGTGTCTTTTGGTGCGAATGTGGTGACATAACCACTTTCGAGCACCCTCTGCCGTCCGACATCGTCGAGCGACTTGAAAAGATGGCTGCTGGAGACGATTGCATGCATCTCTTGGGTGAGGTCGGTGAACTCCTGCTTCGCAAGTGCTCGTGCAAACTCGGGAATATCGGAAGGGCGGGTCACTTCTCCATGGTAGCCGACTTGATGATTTTTTCGCAATTGCACGACCAAGGTTGACACCCGTCGCGAACATTCAAATAGTGAATAAAGGAACTGAGAGCACCACGAGAAACGAGTTTGGATGAGCGAACATCGGGGGAGTGCCGGCATCTGGATCACGAATCAGCGCAACCGCGCGGCATTGGGCAAGGTGGCTCGAACAGGGCCGAACATTCGAGCCGAGCTCAACGTTCGAGTAGGCAAGGTCCGAGAAGCCATCGACAAGTGTATCGAAGGACTGATCGAAGTTGCTCAAGCCGTACTGGATGTAGTGGAAGGTAAGAAGGCTCCGATTCCAATCCCAGTTCGGGTCTCTAACCCCACTCGCTACCGCCGTCGCTAAATCAGAGCATCCCGCTGAGTCGAAGCTCATTTCTTTCAAGTGGAAGTTTGGGCGAAGCGTAACGATTGAATGCACGTAGATATCGCTTTGCGAGCAGCATCCGATCTTCCTCTGCGGCACCGAGCGAGGTTCGAGCCAACACGCCAAACTCCCCTCCCAAATCGTATGCTACTGCGGGAAATACAACCCAAAGGCGCTCTCGCCTGCTCGCTGCCCGATATCCAAGTCGCCCCAAAAAAGGCAGCATGGCCTTGGGAAAGCGACCTCGACTGAAGTTGAGCGTGCGCTGCACGATGTTTTTCGCGGATGGACTTTCACGCGTGACAATGGCGGCTAGCGCGATACCCGGGTAGTCACTCCATCCGAGATGAGGCCGGCATAGTCTACGTCTCTCACAGTCTAGGTGGACCGGTGCCAGCGTTTCCAGCAACCCTTGGTTCCACTCTCCGAGACTGGTGTTGTCGTAGAGTCCGTAGTTTGGCTCGAAACGGAACTCGACTGCCGAGCGATACAGGTCTCGGAATGCCTCAGAGACTTCGGTGTGTTGGAGCATGCGCTTCTTTTTTTCTGAGTCCCGCACGTCATATTCGCCCAAGAAGTGCAGTAACGCGTCACCGTAGCCGATGATGGCCTGGATTCCGTGGTCGATGACCGCTCGCCGCATCGATTGGCCCAGCTCTGATTGGCCCAGCTCTGAGCGGAGGAGAATCAAGTCGCTTACCAGCAGCTGGGTGCCCAAATGCACAATCGAACTTTGGACGTGGCTGGGATCGATCTTGTCTACGCTGAACTTTGATAAAGAAACCGCAAAATCTGGGTCACCGAGAAGTACCTTGTGTCCTAGACGCATATCGCACCATGTCGTCAAGCAGGGCGCACGTTTGAGCCGAGCTTCCGAAATGACGTCGATGTGTACCTGCGCTTCGTATTTTGAAGTGAAATGTGAAAGCGCAGCGTCTGCCAGTCTTTTTAGGGTGAGGGTTTTGCCTCTCGAGATGATGAGGATTTCAAAATCTCCGTAAGGCCGAGGGAGAATCTGAGAAAGATCGATGCCTCCTTCTCCGCGCCCGTAGCTTCCGATGAGAAGCACGCTGCGATAACGCTCCGGATCAAGTGCGCTGGCGAGCGTATCTCTCAATTCGGTCAGCATCGAGCTCGCGAGTGCTTCGACGTTCACGTCGCCTCGATAGGTGAGCTGGTTCCAGGGGGTGATGGGGTAGGAAGATTCGATCGGACGGTTCATGGGACTAAGTATTTTTGGGGCATGAAAAATAGGGCTACCCCTAAAAAGTGCTCGGTCGAGCTACGTTGTATGTGGGTATGATATCGTTTTGCCTGCTGCTCTCGGCAAGCACTTTGCCGTTACGGACTGCGATAAACGGAAATTGTATCCGGGATGTTGGATACCGGGAACAATCCCGCCTGGAGTGATTGCAACTCGTGAGCAGAGATCAAGATGCGAGGCCATCCGAGCGGAGCCCGCCTCAGCAAAGTCGTGGGTTGGACACGGTGGATCGGCATCCCGATGAGGCTAGCGTGAACACACTCCCAGCTGGCCCCTGCAGCGCTGCGCACGGACTGACCGCAACAGCTGAAGGGTTCAGCGAGACGGGGCGCCGCAGTTCGAATCAAGACGCCTACCTTGCTGGGGTGGAACTGTTTGCGGTCGCTGACGGCATGGGGGGTTACGTCGGTGGTGAGATCGCGAGCTCTTTGGCTCTTGAGGCGCTCCAGCATCGTCTTGAAGGGTGCGAAGATCTCGATGCGATCGCAGCGATCAAATCAGCATTTCAGGCGGCCCAGCACGCAGTGGTGGAGCGTAGTTTTGGTGCGCTTTCGGAAATGGGCACCACGCTTTCTGCGATCTTTGTACGCAAAAGGTCGGTACTGGTGGCTCATGTGGGTGACAGTCGAGTCTACCGCTACCGTAAAGGTCGGCTTCGCCTTTTGACCGTGGATCACACGGTTTCCCAGCTGCTTTCGGATCACCTGAGAGGAGCTCGAGTCCCTAGCTCGACGCCCGGTGTTTGGAGCGGTGTGCTCACGCGATGCATCGGATCTCACGGTGGAGGCGAGCCCGATGTATCGGTACTCGCCGGCTGCGTAGGAGATCGCTTTCTGCTTACTACGGACGGACTCGACGTGCTTAACCACGAGCAAATCGAAGCGATGATGGCGAACTCAGCACCTCGGCTCCTTGTCGAGGCTGCACTTGAGGCGGGCAGTCTCGACAACGTCACCGCTCTCGTCGTTGAGCTGCGCTAAGCAGGCACGTCTTCGGATCCGGCCCGTTCGATGCCGTTACCGGCGCCGGTTCAAGCAGATGCGCCCGGAGCCGTCTGACCCTCTTATAAAGGTGGTCCGTAGCGAGCGCGACGGTTCCTACGCAGACGATCGTCGCTCCGACAGTCACCGCTGCAGCCTGGCCATTCCAGAGGATGCCTACCGGTATCGCTGCGACCGAAAAGAGCATGAGATAGGGCAATCGGTGGGTCCAGCGTTCGACGTGTTGCTCGCGCTGAAGAAGGCGACCACGTACACCGGGCTCGAAGTGTTCAACGCTCATACTACCGGCGTGGGGTCGGCAGCATGGTGCGTCAAGTTGGGTTTGCCTCGGTGTTTTTCAGGAACTGGAATTCGGAGTCCACCAGGTTCACTTCCACCGTATCCCCGGAGGTATAACCACCTTTGAGAAGTGCTTCGGCCATGGGATCTTGAAGTTCCTTGAGGATGACCCTCTTCAAGGGTCGAGCCCCGAACGCAGGCTCGTAGCCAAGATCGACGAGGCGGTCTTTTGCAGCCTCCGAGACGACGAGACTGATGCGGCGCTGAGAGAGGAGTTTTGCCAGGTTTCTGAGCTGGATTTCGACGATTCCTCGCAGGTCTTCGCGGTTCAAGGGGTCGAACATCACTATTTCGTCGATCCGGTTCAAGAACTCTGGACGAAAATGGTTCTGAAGCTCTCCCTCAACCTTGGCCCGAAGCGCCTCGCTCGTACCCTCGTGATTCAGGATCAACTGGCTACCCACATTGCTCGTCATGATGATGACCGTGTCCGCAAAGTGCGCGACCTGACCTCGAGAATCTGTGAGTCGGCCGTCGTCTAGCACTTGGAGAGTAATGTTGAATACATCTGGGTGGGCCTTCTCCATTTCGTCAAAGAGCACAACGCTATAGGGGCGACGGCGAACAGCCTCGGTCAAGAACCCCCCCTGATCGCTATGCACGTAGCCAGGGGGCGAGCCGAGCAATCGGGCCACCATATGCTTTTCCATAAACTCGCTCATATCGAGTCGCGTCAGTGCGGAGTCGTCGTCGAAGAGGAATTCTGCGAGGGTCTTGGCAAGTTCGGTCTTACCGACTCCGGTTGGTCCTAAGAAAAGAAAGGAACCGATAGGTCTCTTCGGATCACGTAGGCCTACCCGTCCTCTGCGGACCGCCCGACTTACCGCAACCACCGCCTGTTCCTGTCCGACGACGCGCTTTGTGAGCCGCTCTTCCATGCGGAGCAGTTTTTCTTTTTCTTCCTCCATCATTTTCGACACCGGAACTCCTGTCCAGGTGGCCACAACATCGGCCACATCCTCTACGAGGACCATGTCACGTACGAGAGAGTGCTCTTGATCCGGCTCTTTGACTCCCAGCTCCGCAAGCTGTTTTTCGAGCAGAGGAATGGTTCCAAACCTCAACTCTCCGGCTCGAGCATGTGCGTCGTTTGCTCTTGCCTGCTCGAGCTCACGGTGTGCGGCATTGAGTTCCTTCTTAATCCGTCGCAGCGCCCCGCTAGAGCCGAGATCTCGGTTCCATTGATCCCTCATTTGTTTGGCGGCGGGGAGAATGCGTTCGATCTCTTCTGTCAGACGTCGATACTCCAGTTTCGACCCTTCGTCTCCGTCGTCTTCAAGCGACCTGCTTTGAACCTTGAGGGTTTCCAGCCGGCGTTCCAGTGCATCGAGCTCAGCGGGAACGCTTTCCAATTCCACACGGACATGGGCAGCCGCCTCGTCGATGAGATCGATCGCCGACTTCGGTAGCTGAACTCCCGGAACGTAGCGCTTGGCCAATCGACATGCTGCGATCAAGGCCGGGTCAGCGATGCGCACGCCGTGTGCTGCTTCGAAGTGGGTCACCACGCCTCGCAAAATACCGATCGATTCGTCCAGAGTAGGAGGATCCAGGTGGATCGGGACAAATCGCTCGACTAGTGCAGGTTCTTCTTCAGCCGCTCTTCGATGCTGGTCGGGAGTGGCGATGCCGAGAGCGCGCAGCTCCTGCCGCTGTAGCGCACTGGACAGAAGGTCTCCTGCTCCTGCCACGCCTCTTTGGGTGAACGCTGCGATGTCCGGTATGAACAGCAGTATGTTGCCTCCCGAATCGCGCACCGCATTGAGGAACAGGCGCATGCGCTCCTCGAGTTGACCGCGAAGCTTGGCTCCAGTGACGAGGGCACTGACTTCCAGGGAAATGATGCGTTTGCCGATCATCATCTTCGGAACGTCGCCCTTCGTGATTCGGGCCGCCAGACCGTGTGCGACGGTACGTTTGCCGATTCCCCGCTCTCCGATCAGAAGCGGGTTGTTCTCTCGTCGTCGGGTAAACACCTGGAGGATGCGTCGCAGCTCGGCGTCACGACCTACCAGAGGATCAAATCGGCCCTGCTCTGCCATGCGGGTCAGGTCGAGGCCGAACTCCTCGATGGGATCACTTTGGCCTTGCGCAGCGCGATCTGCAGTGAAGACCGATGCATCTTGCGAGGCTTGAGCTTGCTTCCCAAGGGTTGCCCTGAGTATCGGAGCGCTGAGTCCACATGCGCGCAGCGAGAGGTACACAGGGCCATCGGTTTCTTGCGCGACGGCGATCAGGAGATGGGCCACCGATACATGAGCGCCGCCTGCTCGGGCCGCCTCGCCTTCAGCCCTGCCCAGCAAGTCGAGCATTCGAGGCGATAGATAGGAAGAGAGCTTCCTCGAGCTGGGCAGCTTTCGGAGTTGCAGCTCGACTTCGATCCTTAGATCTTTGGCCGCCACCTGCGCGCTTTCGACCGCCTTGCCGACCGTAGGATCACCTTCGATCATCGCGAACAGCAGATGAACCGGCTCCACTTCCAGGTGCCCCCGCTGGTCTGCTTCAGATTGAGCCGCAGCGACGAGCTCCTTGGCGGACCGCGCATAAGCGTCGAGTTTCAAAGTCAATCTGCTCATGTTCCCAAAGGTCCGCACTAGATGCGCTTGGGTCAACAGCCTTTCTTTGCCGTTTGCGCTAAGGCGCTCCCGAGCTATCGACTCCCCGATAGGGTGCGTGAATCGTGGCAGACCCCACTCGGTACGAACCGCGTGTTAGGAACCGCGTGCGATGAATAGGACGGGGCTAGCCTTTTGGATCGAGGGACTTCTCTTTCCTCCGATAGAGCAGAGTCGTCTCGCTCAGAACGCTCGCCAGCAGTCGCTCCTCGTCGCCTGAAAGATTGCCTTGTGTCTTGCGCTCGAGCATTTGCAGGATGTCGATCGAGTTTTGCGCAAGAGGCAAGTCGATGGGTTGGATCTGACCCGATTCGTCCGGAGCGCCCAGATGAAGCGCCGCAGCTCTACCTAGCGAAACTACAAAGGTGTTGAAGTCAAAGGGTGCCGTTTCGGTTTTTTCTTGCGTCACGTTCAGGACCCGAAAAAGAGAAGATCGACGAAGCTAGAGGATGTTAATGCGAACGATCGAGGGTCGCTACTGAGGTTCTTCCGATTGAACCGCACCTTGCCGATCGGTACCGGGAACTTCACCTGAGATCGATGGGCTGCCTTTGGACAACATGCTGCCTGATGAAGTGACTGCGGCTGCACCTTCTTCCCCCTTGGCATCGATGCTCACGTACTCCATGTTGCTGCTGCCGTCTTGGAGCGACGTGAGGTGGGACTCGTAGTCTTCCTTGCGAACCAAGCCGCGACGGATGTTTCGGTGGACGATGCGCTTATCCATTAGGAGATCTTTATTCATAACTTCAACCGGCGACCTGCGTGTACCTCGCGAGCGCAAGTGTAAAGCCAGCCTTGTCCTTGTCAATTCATGTGGCTGAAGCCTCCGCTTGTCTTTCGTGCCGCGAGTGAGCCTCATAAAACCACCGGGCGCACGCATGCTTCCGACGTTTTTGTTGTAAACTTACACCTATGAGCGATCGGTCTCGCTTCCTCGAAGGTCTTGAACCGCTAGACGTGGAAGAAACCTGGCCAATGTTGCTCGGCGGTCGTTACCGGATCGTGCGCCCGATGGGTCAAGGGGGATACGGTCGTGTGTTCGAAGCGGTAGACTTGCTGACCGAACAGACCGTGGCGATCAAACAGCTCCGGCCGCATGGGCTCTCTCCCGCGACGGATCGGGTGCGCTTTCTGAACGAAGCCCGGACCCTTGAGGCTCTAGAAAACACCGTGATCGTCACGCTACACGATACGGCGAATCCAGATGACGAAGTTCCGTTTTTCGTGATGGAATTCATCGAGGGGGAAACGCTGGCTGCTTATCTCCGGCGTCGTAGGTATCTTTCGGTTCGTGAGGTTTTTCTGATCGCTGCTCGCCTGCTCGAAGGTCTTGCTGCGGTACACGAGGTGGGTGTCGTCCATCGAGACATCAAGCCTGGGAACGTTGTGCTCAAGATCTCCGACCTCGGCGAGATCAGCCTCAAGCTTCTCGATTTCGGACTCAGCGGTCGTTTCGGTATCGATCCTCTGCCGCGAGTGACCAAGGTTGGACACGTGGTTGGGACTCCGGGTTACATGGCACCGGAGCAGCTCCTAGGGTGCACTCCCGACCCGCGTAGCGATCTGTTTTCACTCGGAATAACCATGTATCAGGCGCTCACTGCTCATCGACCGTTCGAGCCCAGAAAATCTGCAGATCTTGCCGAGTATGTTCGACGTGTTACCCGAACCTCTCCGGACCCGCCTTCGCGATTGCGTCCCGGTCTCGGGGAAGCCGTCGATGACGTGATCCTACGAGCCCTACGTAGGCAACCTGCAGAGCGCTACCAAGACGCAGCCCAGATGCGGGTTGCTTGTGACGGACTGCTCGCTCGGCTTCCGGTTTTTTAGAATCCGTCCCTGAGTCGTCGATATCCGCCTGCAGCCACAAAAAAGGGTTGCTGAGGGTCTTCCGGATGGATGCTGGCCGGACTGAGGCTCCCTATAGTACACACTAAGCCTATGGAGGATGCCGCTAGTAACTGGCTTGCGCACCGCAGTCGAGAAACGAAGATACGCCGCGACGCTCGGGGACACTGGTACAACGACGGCGTTCGTATCGACCATCCTGGGTTGGTCCGCAGTTTCAATGCCTGGATAGATCTCGCTGAAGATGGACGTTATTGCATCAAGAACGACATCAACTGGGCCTATATCGAAGTAGAAGGCTTACCGGTATTTGTCCGGTCCGTACGATTTGAACCGCCATCCATACGCATTCTGTCTTCTACCTTGGGGGTCGAAGAGTCCGTATCGATCGATACGTTGATTCAAGATGAACACGGGGTGCTCTACTGCCGGGTAAAGGATGGTCGTCTGATCGCGCGCCTTGATTCCCATGCGATGCTTCAGCTCGAAGACCACCTCGATGAGGATGATCACGGCGTCTTTTTGCGGTCTGGCGAACACATCGTCAGGCCTAAGGTGTCCCAAGTACCCTGACGCAACCTCTTCTTGCTTCCCCGGGAGCTGGCCGTTGAAGGGTCCTAGCGTTTCCCGGAGGACCGCCTCTCGAGCTGAAGTGCCCAAGTGCCCAAGTGCACATTTGCCGACATGCCGACGTGTACATTTGCCCTTCAACTATTCAGGCGCCGACCCGTTCGAGCGGTGCTAGATTGCCAAAATGCCTCGGGCGGAGCACTGGGCGGCGGCAGTCGCTGTATTTATCGCGATTCCTTTGTTGTGGGTGTTTTCGGCAGCGCTTGCAGACGGCACTGTGCGGGAGCGGGAAGCACCTCTCCGAGGTCTTTTTGGTGATGCGTTCTTCGAGGCGATGGGCGCAGGTGAAAAAAGATCTCAGCACTATTTGGGCAACGAGTTCGCGGCACCGGATTTTGCTTTGCCAGACCGAACGGGCGCTCTGTATCGCCTGTCGGATCGCCGCGGAAGGGTTGTGATTTTAAACTTCTGGACGGTTACCTGTCAGCCCTGCTTGCGAGAAATGCCCACGCTCGAGTCCCTGGCCAAGATCGCGGCCGAAGATTGGGGAGATGTCGATGTCGTCGGGATAAGCACAGATCGCGGATGGGAAGACGTTTCTCTGGTGGTGCCCGAAGATTCAGCGATGACCCTGCTTTTCGACCCAGATCGAAAGGTGGTTGAAGATAAGTTCGGTACCGAGCTGTTTCCGGAAACATGGATTGTGGATCGTCAAGGCGTGATACGCCTTCGCTACGACGGAGCCCTAGACTGGTCTAAGCCTTCGGTTCTCGACGTGATCGACGCGTTTCGGTAGTCCTCTTAGTCGCGCATCAATGGCTCAAACAGCCAGAGTCCCAAGGTCAGAAAAACAATAAAAAACGCGATCAGCACCTCGAAGTAGTCGAATGCCTCCAAAAATGGCGCGCCGCTGAGAATCGCCCGCGTACCGACGACCCCAGCGATAAGCGATGGAGACACGAGGGGAAAGAGTACCACCGAGAGCATCAGATCCCGGGCTTCGGTCCGGAGGCTCATCGCGCTAAAAAGCGTTCCCGCAGCCACAAAGCCGAGGGTCCCGAGCTGCAGCATAAGAAATACGGAAAGGCCCACGGCGAGGAGATCGAGCTGGAAAAAGAGCGCCACCAGAGGCAGTAGGAGTACCTCAACCAGGCTGAGGACGGCGAAGGTTGCCGTCGCTTTACCAAGGTAGATCGACGCCCGGGGGATCGGAGCTGCCAATAGTCCGCGAATGACCTCTTGATCGCGTTCCCGATTCCAGCTGCGTCCCATCGCCAGGACTCCGGCAAAGGTAACCGCGATCCAAAGCACTCCCGGGGCGAGCTTCTCTGCGGCGGTGACGTCTACGTAAAAGGAAATGGACGCCATCACCACCACCAACACGGCGAACAAGGCGGTGCTGAGCAAGAGCTCTCGAGTGCGGAACTCAATACTCAGCTCTTTGCGCAGGATCAGCCAAGTGGCGGCAAAGAAACGCATGTCTCCGTCCTATCTCGAGTCTGGTGTGCGCTGCAGAGGTTCTTTGTCCTGATCGATCATGTCATGCCGATCGATCACGCTTGCAGCAACCTGGCCTCTCTGAAGACAAATGCGCTGGTCTGCAATTCGACCTGCGATTGCGTCATGATGGGTGATCAAAATGCAGATGGCCCCTCTGTTTCTTTCTTCGATGACGGCATCGATCAGCTGTTCGATGCTGCTTGAGTCGAGTCCGGTAGAAGGTTCATCGAGCAGTAGGACTCGAGGCGTGTGGAGTAGGGCTCGACAGAGGGCGATTCGCTGCGTTTGTCCGCGAGACCACGTGCGCATCGGTCGGTCGACGTAGGCGCCTACCGCAAAACGTTCAAGGATCTGGTCGACGCGTATGGAATCGACCCCGTAAAGACCAGCGAAGAAAAGCAAATTCTCCCGACCGGTCAGGTCTGGATAGAGCATCGGAGCATGACTCAAGATTCCGATCTGCGCGCGTAGAGGAGCACCGATTTGTGCCGCGGTATAGGTTCCGTAGCGGATACGGCCGCTGGTCGGTTTGGAAAGCAGGGCGAGAAGTGCAAGCAGGGTGCTTTTGCCGGAACCGTTGGGGCCCTCGACAACGGTGACCTGGCCAGCTTCAAAGGTGGCATCGACGTGATGAAGCGCTCGGGTGGAGCCGTAGGTTTTGGCGAGGCCCTCGGTTCGCACCTGCCGGAAGTCCCATTGCACGATGCCACACGATAGCAGCTAGAGGATCGATGACGAACGACGATGCAATCGACTTCGAACGCTGCACTAGGGCGAGCGCAGCGGCTGCCGTGCCGTTCTGCGTTCGGCAGGCTCTGGTTCTCGGTCCGATTCGCGAACACGGATCAGTGTGCCCGGATCCGTGGAGCCAGGTCTCACCGAGAGCCACCCGTCTGGCAAATAAGGTCCGGTCCACTCAAAGATCCATCTGGCGTCCTTGGGCGCTAAATTGATGCACCCATGGCTCATGCGGTTGCCCCAAGAATTATGCCAATACGCGGCATGAAGGGCGATGGAGCCGTTGAAGAACTGCACCCAGGGAACCGCATCGGCCGAGTAGTCGCTGGCTGTGTTTTTGTTGCCGATGTTGTCCATCTTGGTGGTCGAGAACTTAGCCCAGACACGGAAGGTGCCGACGGGGGTTTCCCGATCGGGTCGCCTCCGTCCTGAGGAAATCGTCGTGGCGTAGACGGGGGTGGGTCCCTCGTATGCGATGAGGGTCTGCGAATCGAGATCGACATCGATCCATTTTTCGTCAGGCTCTACTTCCTCTGGGGGCGGCACCACGGTGGGTCGTGCGAGGCTGCCTAGAGCGACCACACCTTCTTTTCCCTCAACTTCGACCCAGCCCGGCCAGTACGCATCACGTATAAGATGTCGACTGAGGTGCATGAGTCGGTCCGCAACGGGCTCGATCGGGCTCGGTCTTACGCTCGCACGCAGCTCCTTTACCCAGGCCAACTCGGTGATCCCGTAGGTGCCGTCTAGCTCGACCCCCTGGAAACGACTGGGTTCGAACACCTCTAAATCCGTCTCCCGCACGAAGTTTCCATCTCTCGTGCGCAGGACGTCGTTTCCGGGTCGACCCTGAGTGGCGAGCATAAAGCCCTCGCGATAGTGGGCCGTGGGCGACGTTTGGTTCACATCACTCGACCGATTCCAGGCTGGAGCTCCTCCTTTACGCACCTTTCCATAGCGAAAGGGCACGAGTCCATGCACGCTCAAACGAGGCTGTGGATTCCCTTTTGGAGGCAGATCGCTAGGCCTCAGCTTCCGCCCGCAGATCCAGGCGTTGCTTCGTATCTCGAGGTAGTACCCACAATCGGACGCCTCGTCGGCCGCGACGGTCTGTCCGGATGCCGGAACTCGTGTTTCGCGCAGCAGACTTCCTCTCAGCTTGCTTTTGGAGTGCGGCTCGTGAAGGAGTACCGCCCCTTCGATCACCTCAAGGGACCGTGTGTTTGCGGGAAACCAGTCGGGTAGCGCGTCGTCCTCTGAGGAACGTACGTGGCGATCTTCTGCGGAAAGTAGCTGAGGCGCTGCGGCGGACGCAACGAACACGACAGCCGTCAACAGCAAGCCAGTCACGGTAAGGCTCCGCGGATCAAGCGCTCGATCGGGCATTCCTTTCCATAGGTACCGAATCCCTTGCGACTCATTCAAGAAAACGGCGCTCTCTCGCTCCCGTGGCTAAGTCATCGCCGTCACCAAGTCATCGCCGTCACCGATCTGCAACCATTCAGTCCGGCCTTTGCATGAGGGAACAGCGACTCGGACGACGCTGATGACCTCTCCGACGCGAAGTCAAGTCGCCCCGCGCTCATTAGATGTGATGGATGCGATCGGAAGGTGCCTGTTTCCGCGCACAAAATGGCGTTTGCAGCGGCTACTAAAGTTGCCAGTTGGGGACGTCGGTCCTCTTGAGAATGTCACCTGGGTGTTTTTTTTGTGGTTTTTACAAGACCCTCGCGCCTCACCTCGCTCTCAGACGATCGGAACGGGGTGTGCATTGAGTGTGAGAGTGATCAAATACATCCATTTCCTCCCTCTGTGTACAGTCGCCTTTTTTTGGGGCTGTGCTGCGGAAACCAACTCCGATGCGGGGGTTTCCATGGACTCTCAAAGTGCGGTTGGAGTGGCTCCCCACGTGCTCGCGCTTTCGAGCTACGAAGCGAGTCTTGGTAGCGTTATCGAACTTTACGGCACCGACTTTCCTGAGCGCACGCTCGGCACTTCGGGGGCTCGGTTCCTTGGCGTGTACGAGACCACCTTTGGGCAGCTCTACGAAGTTGATCTAGAGGTCAACATGATCCGGGTCGACGGTGGAACGCTACGTTGGTCCTCCTTTGGTCCGTATCAGATTCCCTTTTCGCCCAATGGTGAGCTTGGCGTGTTCCGGGGTACGATTGGGGCGTATGCTCGGGACGCCCAAGGACGTTTTATCCACGATCAAAATCCGCTCGCGGTCGAATTTAGAGTGCTGCCCTCCATTTTGGTAAATGAGCTTCAGCCTACGGACGCCGACTGTGGACAGCCAGTTTCGCGGGCCATCGGCGGTTTGCCATACCGAATCTCGGTCCAGGCGATGGGTTTCGACCCAGTGACCTACACGTACACGCTCAGCGCGCCCGGACTTGACGGTGTTCAACCGGTTCAGATTCGTCGGGTGGCGGCCGGACCGTACGACACGTTAGGCACGGACCGTACATTTGGCTTTCCAGCGGTTCCGGACGGAATGAAGTCGTACGGCGCCGTACTGAATATCTCTGCTGAGGGCCGAACCGGAGAGAGCTACAGCAGTACCTTCGCTTTAAATGTCCATAACGCCGTAGAGATCTACTACGACGGAACCACCCTGGTCCAGCAGCGTTTCGCGCCGATACCCGTTTCGGGCTGTATCGAAGGCGGTCTTAATGGTCGCTTCGTGACTTACACTGAGTCGGAGACAGAAACTCGCCAGAGGACCTGGAGTGTTCACGTGGGCGAGAGCTGGAGCACGACCAATTCAGAGAGCCAATCGGTATCGACGTATTCTCAGGTGACCGATCACAACTCGATCACGGTTACCTACACCGAGGGCGATTCCCTTACGACCGAAGTCGGTGGCGATATAAACCAAGAAATAACTTTAGCCGGAGCGATTAAAGCCGGGTTTACAGCAAATTACAGCAGGAGCGAAGAAGAATCAAGATCCACCAGCGACGCCTCCACCGAAGGCAGCTCCCAAACCGAAGGCGAAGCTACCACCGACACGAGCGGGACTGCAGATAGCAACGCTCAGTCTCAGGGCGAAGATTTCTCAGAAACTATCAGTTCATCCGACACGATTTCTCGTTCCTTCGGAGGCGAAATCTTCGCTGAATCCGCGGGTGCTTTTTACCGTCAGACAACCCGGTTGCTTCGAAGGGGAGATCTGGTCATCTACAACCTCTGCGGCGTATCCACCAGCACGGGCGAAGTCGATTTTTACGATTGGACCTGGGCGCCCGACCTAGCGCCGGGACCCTCTTGCCAGACGTTCCCCCAGAGTTTGTTGCCTGCTGCAGACTGCTTCCTTGAACCATGCATGACGGGACCGTGAGTGTTTAGGCCATACGTCTCATTCTAATATGCATCGCGTTCTATCAGTGAGCTCCCTTTGATGTACCGGAACCAAAACCCAACTCAACCCGTCCAAACCCAACACGATTCGACCCAACACGATTCGACCCAACACGATTCGACCCAACGCAGCCCTGTCGAGTCGAATCGTGGAGCGAAGGCGTACGCCGGGTACACCGAGCTCGGGGCATCGGAGGTAAGCGGGCGTTCGGGTGTGGCAGTAGGAGTGACAGAGGGGGTGCAGGAGGGTCAGAAGGGCCAGCGCCCCGGAAGCGGAGGAGCGAAGGCGTACGCCGGGTACACCGAGCTCGGAGCATCGGAGGTAAGCGGGCGTTCGGGCCCTGCTGCACCCCCTCTTCTGATTGCGGTCCTGATGGGTTCCTTATCCACCGCCTGCCAGCCACTATCCGTAAATACCGACGCGGGACCTATCTTTGACACCGGCTCGGATGAGCCTCCTGCCGCCCCTGTGCTTCTCGAAGCGTACAACCCAGTCCCCTGGCCGATCGCCACGGTTCGGGGTACCGCGGTTGATGCACGTCGCGTACTCGTTCGAGGCCCCGGTAAACCCGTATCTGTGTCGACTCAATCGGATGGCAGCTTTTGTTTTGACGCTAATTTGCAAAGTCAGGGTTTGTTTGAATTTGAATTGTTAGCCCAAAACTCACGCGGTCTTGTTTCCGAGAATGCGCTGTACGTCACTGTCGAGCATACTGACAACGCGCCGTTCATTCAGAACGCAACTACCTGTAGCGGCGGTAGTCCAACAGGCTGCAGTGGAACCGTCGAGATTTGCGGCAACGGCCGTGACGACGATTGCGATGGGGCGACGGACGATGCCGACTCGGAGTGCCAAAGCTGTGATGATGATGTCCTCGAGGAGAACGACAACATAACTGCCCCGATAATCGAGACGCCCGCTGCGTTCAACAGCCTCAACCTCTGTGACGACGACTACTACGGTATTTTGGCAAATGCAGGAGATACGATCGTCGCTACGGTTAGTTACTCAGGCTCTGGAAACATAGATATCCAACTCATCGATGTGAATACGTCTACCGTGCTTGTCACCGCCGCAACAAACGGTAGTGAGCAGATAAGCTTTACGGTAGAAGCAGGCGGCCGACACGCCTTACGTGTGTATTCCCCCCAAAATGATCAAATCTTTTACACATTGACGCTCTCAGTATCGCCTGCTGCCGACTCGTAAAATCTTCTGTACTTACCGTGCAGAAAAAACTCGTTATTGCGTTTTCTCAAGTGCCGTTATGCATTCCATTCGATACATATTTAGGCGAAAGCCGTGCTCAGCGTTCCTGCCCATTGGTAGTGGAATTGGCCCTTGCAATAAAGGCCTTCTGCCGTAGTTGGAGTCCCCATGAATGAAGGTATATCGAGCCGATGTCCATGAATAGATCACTGATCCAGTTTGCATTCATGGGCGCTGTAAGCTTTTCGCTTGTCGAGCCGGCTCAAGCCCAAACGGCGCAGGATGTTGCAAGAGCGAGAGCACGACTCTCTCATGAACCCACGGTGAGTGAGGCTACCAACGAAGCCCTGCGCTACTTTCGCGTTCATCCGGGCGCACTCGATTCGATGCGTCGTCGAGCTCGCGCAAGAGGATCGGTTCCAATTCTCTCCGTAGGTTATCGTTTCGACGACCACGACTACGAGCGGTTTGAGGTTCAGGAGATTACCGACCCAAGACGCAATGAAGAAAGTACAGGATCTCACACTCGTTCCTTCAGCGCGGGCGGGATCTGGGACTTCCGCGAGTTCATGTTCCACCCGTCTGAGGTTCAGGTCTACGGCGTCGTCGGTATCCAACGTGACGTGATGCTCGAGGTGACGCGTACCTATTTCCTCCGTCGTCAGCTGCAGCTTCGCCTCTTACTTCGACCACCCGAAGACCCCCTCGCGCGTGCTGCGCTCGAGCTCCGGGTTGACGAGTTTTCAGCGGTTCTCGATGTGGTGACCGGCGGATGGTTTTCTTCCGAAAGTGAAAGAAGACGCTGGGGCACTGGCGAGGAGCCACGAGAGGCTACTGGCCAGGGCACTGAATGAGGTTCGACCTCTAAACAATGTGTGATGCACTCCGGATTTTCGTTCCTAGCCCGCTATTCACTAAGATGTTGCTGAAACATATTCTTATCGCTTCACGCTAGGGGAGTGAACACTGTTGTTCGACAGTTAGAGCGACCCGAACGCATTACCCATTCCGGGCGTTTGCATGAGCCTCAGTCTCCGCGAGCGAGTTGGTAAAGCGTACGAGTAGAGCGCTCTAGGTCATCCATGATTTTGCTTCGTCCGAACGCTATTCTAGTGCAGACCGTACTCGTTCTGCTCGCTGCCGTGTTGAGCTCGAAGGCAGAAGCTCAAGTTGAAGACATCGCTACGCGGGCACCCTATGAGATATTGGCTCCAGGTGCGTACCTCGAAGATGACGCTCCACTTGGCCCAGTTCCGCTCGGCCCTCAACCACAAGAGATTTCCGAGTTAGGCTCGTATCTCCCGCAGGTCGATATCGATGCCCGAGACTTGAGCAGTGAGCGTCCGGTTGAGATGCCCTCTGCCTATGACGCTGCCCGAGAGCTGGATAGTTCCGGCAAGGGGTCGTGGCGTTGGCAACAGGTGTTGGCGGCACCTCGCATCGGTGGCCGGCTCACAACGGTAACCGTCGACCAAACCAACCCTTCGCGACTTTTTGTGGGCACCGAGGAGGGAACGGTTCTGCGCTCTACGGATGGCGGAGTGACCTGGCGCGAGATCGAGATCTCCCCTCACATTAGGCAGCATCGGGGTCTCACGCGGGTTGAAGTCGATATGAGCTATCAAGAATCTTTTCATAGTTTCTTGGAGCCGATGAAGGAAGGAAATCCCGTCAATCACCGTCTTCTGCCGCGAAGTGGATTCGGAAAATACATCTTTCACATCAATTCGATAGTGGTCTACAACATGTTTTTGCCGGGCAGTCATATCGGGCAGGCATGGCTTTTTCCGCTCGAGCCTCGGTTGACGCCTTCGGAGAACCTACTCAACACAACGCTTGAAGGCGACGGTGAATATCTAAATCCGGTCAAGCACATAGCGATTTGTCCTGGTTCTCCGTTTCCGATTTTGGTAGCCACGCGCGAGGAACTTTGGGGTTCCTACGATGATGGCTTGACGTACGTACAGCTTTTTCAAAAGCCGAGTACTCGGATGCTGCACGTGGTCTGCTCGAAGACGGACACGAGCGAGATCTTATTGCTGACTACGTTCGGCGTATTCTCATCCAACGACGGTGGCGTTACGTTCCAGCAGGACACCTCCGGTCAGCCCGGACGCCCTTCCTATGCAGCGGCTATACGATCAGACGGAACGCGCTTTGTCGCGTCAGAAGCAGGTTTGTATGTGGGCGCGGGCGGCCTGATTCCCCTCTACCCGGACTACAACAACTCCGGAACCATACCTTGGACGACGATCCTTTGGGTGGAGACGATCGGCGATCAGATCTGGCTCGGAACACGTGACGGACTGCGCGCCTCCTATGATGGTGGGACCTCTTGGCACAACATCGCGCGTTTGAGTTTTGGCAGGCACAGCATCTCGCAGGTGGTCGCGGGCTCGACGGAAGACGGTAGACCAAGAATCGCGGTTATTGCGCTCGACTGCAACGTTGCGCCTACCGCGGGTGGAACGACGTGCCGCAATACGAGCGTCTGGGCAAGTGATGACGGGGGCGACAACTGGTATCCGTTTTTCGTCGGAATGACCCGACGTACGATTCGACGTATGGCTGCGGTACCGGGAGCCATGAGCAGATGGTGGGTCGTCACCGGCGGTGAACTCTGGTCTACCGCCGCGCCGCAGCAGCAACCACATTTGGTCGATGAACGGGCGGCACGATGGGCTCGCGATCAACTGAGAACCACCATACCGCTTTGGTTGGTCATCGACGATGTCTTAACCAATCTCCACCTCGACGAGCAAAGTCTAGAGTCTTTGGCGAGACAGTCTCAGTTCCGAGCGCTTCCCATTCGCGCAGATTTTGGAGTCAAGTATCATCTCACCGACGATTCCCGATTTGAAACTCGATACCCTCTGAGATTTTCTGAGATTTACGAATCGGAGCAGTCCCGAGATCTCGAAGTCACGCTCACCCTTCGTTGGCGTCTTGGTGACTCGATGCTTTCCAATCTTGAACTCCACCCACGCCGTACTCTGCTTTACCGATTGCGTCAGGATGTCGCGTTTGCTCTCGAGGACGCGTGGCACGAACGCATGATTCACCTTCGACACTTAGCTCGCGGGATGAATGATCCGCTGCAGATCGCTGTCTTGAAAGCGCGTATCGAATCCCTGAACACGATCATCGCCACCTGGTTGGAAAGGCCCCCGACCCAAGATGCACTCTCTGCGGTCGCATGGTAAATAAAGGGCGATTCCTCACGATGAGCAGAACATGCAACACTGAGGACGGGGGGCCACCAACGCGTCGTTCCGCATCCCCACGACGTTTCCATCGAGAGCAATTCCACAATCCGATCTCATGAAGCGACTCAAGCTCCATCACTGGATTCTATTGGCGATGGTCTTTGCGATTGCGATCGGCCTCCCGCTTAACCTGCTCGACCCTACCTACTTAGTGGTCGACGACCAGGGATCGACCCGCACTGTTCACCTAAGTCAAATCGCTGCTGATTTCGGCCGCGGACTGGGCGATATTTTTTTGCGACTCCTTACTATGGTGGTCGTTCCATTGGTCGTGTCCTCGCTGATCACGGGGGTGACCAGTATGGGGGGGCCTCGTCAATTGGGTCGTTTCGGAGCACGTGCCCTGCTCTACTACGCAGCTACGAGTATTTTGGCGATCACCGCGGGCATCCTCATGGTGAACCTGATCGACCCCGGCGGTGATGTGGATCTCTCGATCTTGCGAGACCACGCCCAAGGAGCACGGATATCTCCCGAAATCGCTCAGCCGGGCTCCATGCATCAGATTCTCTGGAATCAGTTGATATCGATGATTCCCTCAAACCCGATAAAGGCTGCGAGCAGTGGCGATATGCTCGCGATTATTTTCTTCTCCATCATGCTCGGGGTGTTCATTTCTGCTTCTCGAGACGGCGCGACAAGCTCCGGTGAGCAATTGGCCCGGTTCTTCGCCGCGCTCTTCGATGTCATGATGAAGATGACCCTGTTTCTCGTGCACCTCGCTCCCGCTGGCGTCTTTGGATTCATGCTTTACGCAGCAGCTGGAAAGGGGCTCGCTGCATTTGAAGCTTTGGGTTGGTACGTCCTCACTGTCTTTTTGGCGCTCGCGGTGCATGCCTGTATCACGCTACCCCTTCTGCTCCGATTCTTATC
Source organism: Myxococcota bacterium (assembly GCA_039030515.1). Classification (GTDB taxonomy): domain Bacteria; phylum Myxococcota_A; class Polyangia; order Polyangiales; family Houyiibacteriaceae; genus JBCCEA01. The sequence goes on from JBCCEA010000006.1 coordinate 44,843, forward strand.
CGGACGTGCACCGATGGCTTTTGCCAAAGCGATGATGCCTGCGCTCCTCACCGCATTCAGTACCGCAAGCAGCAGCGGTACCCTTCCACTGACGATCAGCTGTGCAGAGCAGCGAGCAGGTATCAGCAATCGAGTGAGCTCCTTTGTTTTGCCGCTTGGTGCCACGGTGAACATGGACGGTACCGGCCTATATGAAGTCGTTGCGGTGCTGTTTATCGCCCAGGTGTCGGGAATCGATCTGTCCGTTGCCCAACAAGTAGTCGTCGCACTCACCGCTCTGCTCGTGAGCATTGGTGCGGCTGGCATTCCTCATGCAGGAATGGTCATGATGGTTGTGGTGTTGCAGGCCGTGGGACTCGACGTCTCCCTCGTTGGCCTCATTCTGGCGGTAGATCGGGTCCTGGACATGCTACGAACTTCGGTCAACGTGTGGTCAGACAGCACGGCGGCTGCTTTCGTGGCCCATCTGGATAAGGACTCCGCTTCTCGGAAAGCCGGGTTGTCGAGTAGAGTCGTAACCGCTGAGGAATAAAGGGTCTCTCCAGAGTCCCAGTCGGAATTTCGTTTACGCACGTGACGTCAGCGTCTACGAGTTGGAATGTCGGCGCAGGAGCCCCAACAATGGTTGTTCGGTACAACAAGGGTCGCACGGTGATGCCCAAAAGAGATGCCACGCGATACGGCCATTTTGTGGAACCCTAGCCTATGGGAGAAGATCCCCGAGAGCGCCAAGCTTTGGAGCGCACGGAACGTTTGTCCGAAAAACGTTTGATCGCCGGCAAGTACGAGCTTGGTCGACTCCTGGGTGAAGGCGGTATGGGGGCCGTCTATGAAGGATTTCACCGCGGTCTCGGTTCCTTTGTTGCCGTAAAGATCCTAGGTGCACACATTTCATCAAACCCGACGTCGGTAGAGCGCTTTCGGCGTGAGGCTCAGGCGGCGGCACGGGTTAGACACGACAATGTCGTGCAAGTTTATGACACGGGCACCGACGATGAAGGGGTTCCCTTTATTGTCATGGAGTATCTCGACGGGGAGAGTCTTAGCGCCATTCTCACTCGAGAGCGGCGTCTTTCGTCTGAAACAGCCTGCACGGTAGCCGCGCAAATACTCAGCGGTCTCGCTGCGGCTCATGAGCAAGGGGTGGTTCATCGCGATCTAAAGCCTCCCAACATCTTCATCTGCCACACCAGTGACGGAATCGATCGGGTGAAGATTTTGGACTTCGGCATTTCCAAGATCGGTGGCTCCTCGGTGCAGTTGACCGCTGATGGCGGCATGGTGGGTACTCCTCACTACATGGCGCCCGAACAAGTGCGGGCCGCAAAAGATGTCGATCATCGTGCAGACATCTACGCGGTGGGGGTTTTGCTGTACCGGATGGTGACTGGATCTCAGCCCTATGCGTCTCGGGGAGGTCGTGAACTCTACGATCAAATCCTTGCCGGTGTGACGACCCCTCCATCTTTGCGTGTTTCCAACTTGAATGCGGAGTTAGAAGCTGTGATCCTCAGGGCTCTCGAAGCTGATCGCGGGCGTCGGTTTCAGGACGCGCGCAGTATGCGGACCGCGCTTTTCGATGCGATGCCCTCCCTGCCCCGACCTTCGTCGGTGTTTCCCAGCGGCACAGGAGATCTATTTCGATCGCATGCCAGGACGTTGGGCGCGGCAGCGGATCATGTCGATAGTCGGCAAGATCGAACCGTGCCTCACCGCCCGTCTGCACTTCAGGCCCCTTGGGAACTAAAGGAAGATGGAGCTTACTCCGACGCCCCGCTCCCGGGCACTCCGATCGGAGCTCCTCGGAGTGTGGAGGCTACCCAGGGGCTCAAGTCTGCAGTCGCGCTCGCGGTTGTGGTTCTCGCGAGCGCGCTGGGCGTGTGGCTTCTTTATCGGGGGGCTACGGTTTCGCCCGCACGCGTCACGGGTGAATTGCAGAATGAGGATTCGATCGCGGTGTCCGGTCCACCACTTCGTTTCGGTTTGAGTCGATACATTCCGGAGCGCCAAGTGCGGCAGCGGCACGCCTCGGTGGCCCGGTATTTGGAAAGGACGTTGCGCCGTCCGGTCGTGATGGCGGTCGTGCCCGACTATCAGGACTTGGCCCAGAAAGTGACCGAGGGAGAGATCGATCTGGCGGCGCTCTCTCCCTACATCTACGTCCAAGCCAGGCAGGAGGCGCCGACGCTTCGTTTGCTCGCCACTCCGGTGATGCGCGACAACGTCTCCTCGTACGAAGGGTACATCGTGACCCGCTCTAATTCCGACATACGACGACTTGAAGATCTTCGAGGCAAGGTCTTTTGCTACGTGAGCCCCACTTCTACCTCGGGGTACCTCTATCCCAGAGCGCTGCTCCGACGGGTGGGATTGCATCCAGATCGGGATTTCGCGGGCACCCGGCTTACGGGAGATCACATCTCCTCGCTACGCGCCCTTAGTGAAGGGGCCTGTGATGCGGCTGCTGCGTATGCGGATGCCGTCTTCTCAGCTCCCTCTCACGGAATGCACCGAGAGACGTTCCATATTTTGGCCAGCACCGACCGCATTCCGCTCGATGCGTATGTCTCGCCCCCGGCGGTGGAGCCTGAACTCGCCAATGCATTGCGCGGCGCACTGCTCGCGCTCGTGCCAGGGAGTGAGCTTGCTCTGGAGGTGCTCGGTCAAAAGCATCGACTGCGAGGCTTTGTCGAAGCGGACGATGCTGATTACGACTCGGTCCGTGAGATCGAACGCTACCTGGTCGAGGAACGAGAAGACGTTGCGGGCGATTGGACGCCCCCGAAGGTCTCTTCCGATGTGGAACGCTGAGCACGTTCTGACTAGCGTCCGCTAGATAGCGCGTCGCTTCGGGGTATAAAAAGAGAGCGAGGCTGGCAGAAGGACGAGCTCGGCGATGAGCGCGGTCGCGATCGCTACCGTGGACAATTCTCCAAAGAGCCGGATCGGTACGAAAGAGCTTGTCGAAAGTGCGGCGAAACCCAGGACGAGCGTTGCCGACGATAGGACTACGGCTGGACCACTCCCTCTGAAAGTGGATTTGAGAGGGTCGTCTGAGGGGGCGCGAAGTTCCTCTCGAAAACGCGTGATCAAATGAATCGTGCCGTCGACTGCAAGGCCTAGGGTGACGGCAAAGACGATCACGGTGGACGCTCCAGCAGGAATCTGCCTCCAGCTCATCCAAGCTAAGGTGACCGCAAGCGGGGCCAGATTGGGTAGCAGGCTCAAAGCGCCCAGAGTCAGGCTTCGGAAAAGCAAAGTCAGCACTGCGAAGACCACCAAGACCGCGATTAGGAAACCAAACGCCAGGTCTTCGACAACCATCTGAAGTCCAATCGAGGTTTGGTACGCTTCTCCAAAGACACGGGTTTGCGCTCCGTGAAGGTTGATCTCCATCTGCCGAATCTTTGTGACGAGCTGCATGACCTCGCTTTGTCCAACGTCCGGTAGATGTATGGTGAGTCTGCTGTGCGACCCGTCAGCGGACACAAAGCGACTCTGAATCGATTCAGCACCACCCAGCAGATCGTAGAGTGCCTTGATCTGCTCGGAGTTTTGGAATGGCGAGGCTACCGAGCTCTTGCCGTGCAGCACCGTCCATGCCTCCTCGATCCAATCATGTGGACCGAGCACTCTTGGTCTGAGGGGATCTGCCTCAAGCTTCTGAGAGAAGTGCTCAAGAGCTTGCATGCCCTGTGTCGACAGGAAGGTGCCCGCGTTTGCGTCGAGTCGAACTTCAAGCCTCCGAATCCCTCCAAATTCGCGATCGATCAGGGTTGCGGCCTCGGAAGTTGCGGTGTGCTCGTCGAATTGATCTAAGAGTTTGCTTTCCATCGATACGTTTCGACCGGTTCCCCAGCAGACCAGGAGGATCAAGAGCGAAACGACGAGAACGGAGAAGCGGTAGCGACGGGACACGTCGGCAATGCGCGCGCAGTAGGCTGCCAGCCGAAACCGATCTCTCTTGATGGAGTTGGCGCTGCGCTTTTGGCCCACTTGAAGCAGGGCTGCGGGAATGAACAGAACCGTGATCACGTATCCGACCATCACGCCGCCCGCGGCGAGTGTGCCTAGGTTGTGAAGGGTGGCCGTTCTGCTGGTCCAAAGCGAGGCAAAGCCGATCGCCGTTGTCACCGAAGTGATCAAACAGGCTAGGGCCATTTTCTTCATCGTCGTGATCGCCGCTTCCACGGAGGGACGACCTTGCTCCTCATAGAATCGAGTCAGCAAATGAACTGCATCGCTGAGCCCTACCGTGATCAGTAAAGGAGGCACTATGTTGTTGACGAGATCGATCGGAACCCCGGTCCAACCCATCAATCCCATGACAAAAGATAGGGTAAGCCCCGAGGCCGCAAGGGGTAAGAGCACTCCAGCTGCGCTTTGGAAACCCAAGAGCAGGATCGCGATACTGCCGAGGGCCGACAAGCATGCCAGCTTTATGGGCTCAGAAAGCAGCGTTTTCTGTAGAGAACGCCGCATCTGAGCAAGCCCGGTCACATGAACGTGCATGCTTGCGGGGAGTCGAAAGCCGGCGATCATGGTTTCGAGCGCATCCACCGCGCGGGAACGCTGCGCCTCATCCGAGGTCTCCAGGTGAACAGCGAGCAGGGTGTGCTTGCGGTCAGCCGAAAGCAGCATCTTGGAGAGGAGTCGCGATGTGGAAGCGGCCTGACGGACGGTGTCCCGCTCGGACTCCGTTGGCGTTTCGCCTGCGACCAGCGCCGTGCTTTCTAGTCTTCCGCCCACGTGCGCCGCGATCGACATCAAGCCTCGGGGAAATGCGGCCGGAGTGCTTTCTACCAGTCGCATGAGCGCGTGCTGCAGTCGGTCTGCTTCGTTTTGAGCGACGTCGTCGTCGAGGACCGTGGCGAGCTCTTCCAGAGTCTCGGGGCGGTGCGCCGCAGCGTGCGGGTAGGGTATGGTTGTGAGTCCGTCTACCCGTCTCACGAATGCATGCCGCTCGATCGAACGTGTAAGACGGTGGAGGGTGTCTAACGCTCGATCGTGCAGCACATGAGGCGCTTCCAGGACGACGAGGATCGGCTCCTCCGACGGACCAAATATCTGCTCTGTACTTGTAATTAGTTCGGCTGCTTCATCTCCCATGGGCACAAGATCTTGCGGGTTGAAGCGAGCGGAAAGTCGCAAAGCACCAAGGCCGCAGACTCCTGCACACACAGATAGCGCGATCAGAGCTTTTTGCCGCCGGAGTAGGAGCCCTCGCGCTACGCGATCAAAGTCCATCGGTAGTCGGAGAGGTCGTCTCTGCTCTATTCGAGGCAGATGCGCGTTTTTTTCCGGTCCGCAGCTGATAGCGGCGTTCGGCGTACGCGATGTCGTCGATCCAGAGGAGGCGCGCACGTCTCTTGATGAATGGCTCCAGCAGTCCCCCGGCGTACTCTGCGATTCGAAAGCCCATCCGCTCGGAGGTCGCAAAGGTGACTTCCGTAACCATCGTGCGACCCTCATCGATCGGCGTCGCATGGGTACTGACGATCGAGCCTTTCCCTTCTCCCGCGACAATAGTCATCACGATCGAATTGCGTTCTGGAGAATGGAAGCGAGCATCGACTTCCACACAAAAGGGTCCAAAAGCCCGGTAGGCAACGCGAAGCACGACCTCGTCTTTGCTTTGTTCGAGCACGTTCAGATCGGCAAAGCTATGCGGATGGTAGTGAACCCCGTGCCAGGGATCGAGACGGTTTGCTACGATATCCAGCGGTTCACATTGCGCCTCCATGCGAATCACCGCTTCGATTCCATGTTTCGGGCGTTCAGCCTGAATCGGTGCATCGGTTGGCTGTTCCGCGGGTGCGAGACGGATCCAGACCAAGACACCATCGTCGTGGCAGGGATAGGGGCGCCAGGTTCCGTGTCCCTGAGGTCCCAATTCAAGGCCGTGCCATGGACAGCGCAACTTCCCGTTGTGTACCGATGCGCAAGAGAGATCGGCCCCCATGTGGGGGCAGGCTGCGGGGGCGGCGTGCACTCCATCTCTAGAGCGCCAGAGCACGACTTCTTGGCCGTCAATCCTATGAGAACGCGGCACTTGGCCCACTTCCGAACTGACGTCCGCTACCCACCAGCCTCCGGACGAGCGCTTTTGAGAACACGCAAGTGCGCGATCGATCCAGCTTGGGTCTGCTTGTTTCCAGTCCGGTTCTAGACGTGGATTTTTTAGTTTAGGCAGTCGCGCACCAATGGGGATGTTCTTGCGAGAGAAAAGACCTGCTAGGGGGGAGGCTCGGTTCATGATGGGTACCAGACCTTTCTTGAATAGATCGCCTCAGACACGAAAGGAAGCAGAGGCAGGGCCCTCATGACCTTTGCGATGTCTCTGAGACTGGGGGTCTCTGAGAGAAAGCGCAGGAGTGGGGCGGTCGGGGTGTGGTCGAACAGGCGAACGAAAATCTCAGGAGCGGTTTCCGGTCGACGGATCAGATAGCTCAGGAAGATCACGTCCAGCGTATGCAGTATGCGTGTATTAAGTTCTGGTATCACATTACCCAGAGAGTCGCGGCTACCCAGAGAGTCGCGGCTACCCAGAGAGTCTCGGCTACCCAGAGAGTCTCGGCTGCCCAGGGACATGCGAGTTCCTGCTCTACTCCACCTAAGGGATCCATCAGGCTGCACGAAACGGGCAATAGCTGCAGACTGACGCTGAATATTCAGGAACGCGTACCCGGTTGAAGGGCGGATCATGCCGCCGGCGATCCCGAGGTAGCGGATGTTCTCTGAGGGGGTACGCTCAAAACCCGCAGCCATCGGTAGGACCCCCTGCTCTTTGCGGAGAATCTCATAGCCCCCAGGTATGTTCTCTAGAAAAGCCTCTAACGCTCTCTCGTACGTACTTGCGGGAAGTGGCGCTGCAGAAAAATAGGTGTCTTCGATCAGCGCCTCCTTGGGACCAAAGGGTAAAACGTAGGTAAAATGGATGCCGTCGCGTTGGGAGCAACGAAAGTCCATCAGTGTCACGTGATCAGGATCGAAATACGCCCGATCGGTCCGCACGTGCCAACCATGGAAATGCTGCAGTAAAAAGTCTTTTTTATTGCACTTGCTCTGAATATATTCCCAGGAAGGTGGGCGGGCATCAAATACGTGGTTGGCACGTAGCTCGCCTTGATCGGTTTGGATGCACACGTAGTCACCTCGGTCTTCGCACGAAGAAACCCGAACCCCCATGTGTAGCGGCAGCCCCTGGGGTCGATCGAGTTTGGACTGTGCATGCGCGTAAAATGTGGCCGCGGGTATGTACTCGTACGGTTGATCCAAAAGGGAGCGCCTGACCGTCCGCTCTGGCCCGGCCACCTCGAGATGGTGCCAGCGATGACCTACACACTCTTCGAACGGATGGCGCAAAGATCGAAAATAACACCAGGTACGGTCGTGCTCGAACTGTGAGCGCGATTCCAAGATGACGGCTCTGCCTCCGTCAAAGCCCCGCCCTAGAAGATGCACGCCAAGACTCAGTCCAGAGCAGCCCCCGCCGATGATTGCAACCTCAACGTCGGTCAACTGGGCTTCCGAGGTCTGACACGCTGGCGGGTCATAGGGATCCTTAGGCTGCGCGAACCATACCGGCGAGCATGCCTCTCGGTGGAACGCTGAATAAAGCCTCCTCTTTGACTTCGAGTCTTCGAAGAAGTTGGTTTGCCGCCATCATTCCTGAGGCGACCGCTCGCTCCATAAGCGCGCACGGAAAAGGCATTCGAACAAAGTCACCTGCGAGCATGAGTCCATCGATCCCAGACTCAACGGATGGGCGATGCCGGTGGCTACCGGGTTGAAAAGCCGGGCAGTCCCGGCGAATGATCAGTCGCTCGTCGTGGATGATCGCTTCGCGCAGCTCTGGATAAAGCTGCCTGCAGCGCTCGAGGAGCTCCTCCCGAATTGAGGCCGGAGCGCGCGAGGGATCGACCCCATACGCATGGAGCTCCACAACCGATCCACCTCGGGCATGGCTCCACTTTCGACTCTCGTCTTCGAGGCGCTCAAACAGACTGATGTTGTCTAAAATGCCCGCATCGGCGGTTCCGGCAAAAGGTGCCCTCGAAGGATCGCAGGGGCGGTCTGTCCACAGCCGAAGCACGGCAAAAGGCCAGGTAACCTCCAGTGAATTCACTGAGCGAACGAGGTGATCGCTGGCGAGACCGGGAGAATCGTCGATGAGGCGTTTGAGGCCGTCCACGTGGAGCGCAAGGACGATGCCGTCGTAGTTCTTTTTGCCGCGGGTCGTCACCGCTTGAAATCCGCTTTGGGTTTTTTCGAGCTGCTGCACCGTTTCCCCAGCGCGAATCTGTACGTTCAAGGCTTCAAGATAGCGCTGCAGTGGACCGAAGATCGCGCGATCAAAGGGTTTGTCGAGCACGTCGAACACCAGGCCCTCAGGGTTTCCGACGAAATAAAAATGGAACATGGCGAGCAGCTCGGCGGCCGAATAGTGCGGCTCCGGATTGAAAAACGAATGACTGAACACATCGAAAAGCATGCGTCTCGCGTCGGGCGGAAAGCGCAGCCCGTCCAAATAGTCGCGCGCGCTCATATGATCGAAGCGCGCATAGGTGGTTTCTGGATCGAACTGAAGCATCGCGAGTGCGCGGTCGGAGCGGATGCGGAGCAGATCTCTCAAGGTGAGGGTAGGAGTGCGCCACATGAGCGATAAAAAGTTAAAGGGCGTTTGCTTTGGAATTCCCGAGAAACTCTGGGTCATTCCGCCCGGAGCGATCAGCGGGTAGTCTTGCATCGGAACGAGGGATTCCTCCCCATTGAAGCGACGCATCAGTGCTCTCAGATTGTAGTATTGCCTAAAGAATGCATGAAACCCCCGTTCCATCGAGAACTGGGTGCCGTCCTTGAGTTCGTCCTTCCACGCACCGAGGCGTCCACCCAGCACCTCCTCTTTTTCAAAAACCTCCACTTCGACTCCGCGTTCTGCGAGCACAGTGGCTGCGGCGAGTCCCGCAAGACCTCCCCCGATGATCGCAATGCGATGCCCCTCAGGTGCCCGCGATCTTGTAGCGGAGTGGGTATGCGGCACTTTTTGAGGTGTCTTGTGATGTTCCGGGGAGAAGAAAGGGAAGGTTCCGCTCAGCTTTTGCGCAAGACGGTTACGCATCGGACGCTCCTGCCCGATCCGCTCCGGATCTCGCCTCCTTGCCGCCGATCTCGTCGCTAGGGCACGGTGTGATCTCAGCGCTCGGGCACGGTGTGATCTCATCGCTAGGGCACGGTGTGATCTCATCGCTAGGGCACGGTGTGATCTCATCGCTAGGGCACGGTGTGATCTCAGCGCTCGGGCGCTGGGCAACGAAAGAATGCAGAATGCCCCGCTGCCATCCCTTCATCGGGTGGGTTCGTACGCGTACAAAACCCGCTCGCGAGAGCCGCTTTTCAAACTCCAAAACCGAATCGAATTCAAAGACGCTGCGGCGAAGATAGCGATAGATCTCGGTCGTTCCTGCAGTGAGAGCGCCACCTGGGATGATGATCCCGGCGGTCACCGCGTTCCACACGAGCTTGCTTCGTATACTCCCAGCAACGCTGTATTCATGAAAGCAAATCCTGCCTTCAGGTTGCAATATTGTACGGATTCCCTCCAGGCATCGATCCATATTCGGCACGTTGCGAATCCCGTACGCCATAAGGACTCCGTCGAAAGGGCCGTGGATACCTGCGGCTCCAAGGTCCATGGCGTTGCCCACTACGAAGCGAGCATGGGAGGCGATCGGTTTCGTCTTGGCGCGTTCGATCATCTTTGCAGATGCGTCCACCCCGACAATCTCGGCGCCTGGATAAACAGAGTGTAGCGCCGCAGTGGAAGTGCCGGTGCCGCAGCAGAGATCGAGAACGCGGGCCCTCCTCGGCATACCCAACCTCTGCGCGCTCTGTCGTAAGTGTGCGCGATATCCAGGGTTCAGGCCGGTAAGCAGATCGTAGGTCGAGGCGATCCGATCGAATTTGGAAGGCACTGCTGCCTTTGTTTTTGCATCAAGAGGCATGTTACGCCGCCATCGTTTGGACTAGGGCTTCAGCTTGTTTTAGCCGCGGTTCGGAGTCGGCTTTCTTAGGCATAACGACCTTGGAGCCTGATTTGAGAAGCAGCCAGAGTTTTCGCCTGGAGCTCGTATAGGCACGGTGGTTCACGGAATCAAAACCCTTCTTTCTGATTTGGTTTCCGATGTCTGCGTAGGCGACGCTGGCCGCCTGAATCGCGACCCGACTCTCCCAAGGAAGCAGGTGAATGCCTGGCTCGGCGCTGGCAAAGTAGCGATCTGCCTCTCTTAGAAGACGCGCGACAACGCGTGCAATCTCGGGTTTGAACGCCGGATTCTCCAGCCAGCGGTCGGCGTCTATCCCCTCTGATCGGAGCCAGTCACGCGGCAGATAGAGGCGTCCGCTTTGCGCGTCTTCGCCGACGTCTCGGGCGATATTGGTGAGCTGCATCGCGACCCCAAGGTCGCAGGCGCGAAAGAGCGCCTCGGTGTCTCGACGGCCCATCACCGTGCTCATCAAGACGCCTACAGTCGACGCGACTCGAACGCAGTACTCTAGAAGATCGTCAAGGCTCTCATACGGTCTGCCTTCTAGATCCCAATGAAACCCTTGGAGCATCAGGTCAAATACTTCTTTCGGAATGGCGTGCTCCCGTACCACCTTTCGAAGGGCGCGGTCCGCCGGGTGCGCTGGAGCCTGATCGGTGGGCAATTCGGAATGAGCCTCCCCATACACATCGGCGATTCGCTTTCGGATCGAGTCGAGATCCTGCCCCTCGTCGATCGCGTCATCTGCTTGACGACAAAAGGCGTAGGTGGCGATCGCAGCCTTGCGGACTTTTGGCGGGAGCAATCGGCTCGCCAGGTAAAAGCTGCGACTGCCGAAACGAAGTAAAGATTCGCAGGTCGCAAGATCCGATGCTTCTGTATCAAGCTGGTCTACGTCGGGGACCACGCGATCGAGTACTCGCGCCGCCGAGAGCACTCCCGGTACACCTGCTCCTGGATGGGTGCCGGCGCCGACCAGGTACAGCCGATCCACATCCTCGCTTGCGTTGTGGGGCCGAAAGTATGCGCTCTGAGTGAGGAGTGGCTCCACTCCGAAGGCGGCTCCTCGAAAAGACAAATAGTCGTCCTGAAACCCTTGGGGCGTGAGGACAACCGACGCCTTTAGATGCTTGCTCAGGTTTGGCAGTAGGGACTGCTCAAGGTAGCGCTCGATCCTTGTTCGATACGCCTCGGCTTGGGTGTTCCAGTCAGTGCCTGATTCGAGATGAGGCACGGGGGAAAGTACGTAAAAACTGTCGTGATCCGCGGGTGCAAGACTGGGGTCGGTTGCGGTCGGACGGTGTAAATAAAGGCTAAAATCGTCTGCCAGAACCTTCCGCTGAAATATATCGCGGAGCAGTTCCTCAAAGCGCGGGCCGAGAAGGATCGTGTGATGTGCGACGTCCTCGTAGCGCCTATCGGTACCGAAATACCAAACAAAGAGGCTCATTGAAGAACTCAGTCTTTCCAGGCGCCGATCGGTCCAGTGCCGACGGACGCTTGGATCGACGAGATGCTTGTAGGTCCAAACCGAGTCTGCATTGGACACGACAATATCCGCAGTTAGCGTTTCGCCGGAGGCCAACTGAACGCCGGTCGCTCGGTTCCCCTGGAGACAAATCCGAGTGACTTCCTCCTCAAGACGAAGCGTGCCCTGCTGCGATTCGATAAGCTTTACTAGTCCATCGACAAGCGCTTTGGTTCCGCCCATCGCAAAGTGAACTCCCCACTTACGCTCTAGGTATGCGATCAATGTGTAAATACTCGTGGTGCTAAACGGGTTTCCACCGACCAGCAGAGGGTGAAAAGAGAGCGCCTGTCGTACCTTCTCGTTCTTGATGTACTTTTGGACAAGGCCGGAGACAGTTCGGTGGTTTTCTAGTCGAATCATGTCCGGCACGATCCGCGCCATATCCTGAACGCGCAGAAAGGGAACGTGCGCCAGCCGTTCGAAACCCACTTTGAAGATTCGCTCGCTGTGGGAGACGAAGGCGTCGTACCCCTCTACGTCGGACGGAGAAAACTGCGCGATTTGGGTTCGCATCGCTTGGGCATCTCCGCTGTAGTCGAAGGTGCTTCCGTCGTCGTATCGGATTCGATAAAACGGGTGCACTGCGCTGAGATCTACATCGTCACTCAAAGTTCGCCCGCAGAGCTGCCAGAGCTCTTCGAAAAGAAACGGGGCAGTGATCACGGTAGGGCCGGCGTCGAAGACAAAGCCGTCTTTGCGAAACACACGGGCCCGGCCCCCGGGCTGATCGAGCCGATCGACGATCGTGCACCGGTATCCTCTGGCGCCAAGACGAACTGCGGCTGCGAGACCACCAAAGCCCGCTCCGATAATGACTGCGTGTGGAATCCTAGACATATCGAATACCTATAGTGCCGTAGAACTCGCTGGAAAAGTGGGCTCAGCGACCCAACCAAAGAAGCCGTCTACCCTCCCTTGAGTCTGCCAAACCCTAGCTCGGCGTGCAGAGTGACGGCCCGGTCAGCCAGCGGCGCTTTCGCGAGAAGTACGAACCTGCTACCACGCTCGCAAACCACACGAAACGCCGAGGCAATATTGGAACAATGCAGCCGTTAGTAGGTCCACCGCTCATCGCGAAATTGCGCTCCGGTCCCGGGCGAGTCCGGAGGTCCAGCGGGCGCCTCACCCGAGCTGCGCTTTTTGCGCTGGAAACGATATCGGATCTACGCTCCGCTCGGTTTCCAGTCGGGGTTCAGGAAAAAGCGAGGCGGCTCTCTTGGGTGACCGAAAACATGTGTGCGCTACACGGCATACAGGTGGTTTGCGAGGGCTCCGTGCCTGATGGTCCCGTGGTCGTCGCTTCGAATCACCTAAGCTACATCGACCCGCTCGCGATCTGTTCGCTCTTGCCGTGCGTGCCGATCGCAAAACGGGAAATCGCTGGATGGCCCGTACTTGGCGACGTGTTTTCAGGCCTTGGGTTGCTGCTCGTCGATCGCGACTGCGCGCTGAGTGGTGCGCGCGTCCTTTTGCAGTCGCGGGGAGTCTTACGAGATCAAGCGTCTGTACTGACCTTCCCAGAGGGCACGACGACCGACGGCACAGACGTGTTGCCGTTTCGTCGAGGCATTTTCGGCCTAGCTCAAATAGAGAACGTGCCTGTCGTTCCGGTGGGTGTGCGTTACGATTCTGCGGAACTTTGCTGGATAGGGGGCGATACCTTCGTGCCCCACTACGTGAAAACCACGTCTCGCGACTCGACCCAGGTCCGAGTCGTCTTTGGGGCACCGATCGATCCTCGCTCGTTTCCCACCGCACAAGCGCTCGCTGAGTGCGTCCGGCAGCAGGTGCGCGCTATGATCACGAGCTGACTCCCATCGAGTCAGGCAGACATTCCCATCGAGTCAGAAAGACTATGCGCACGAGCTTGCCGGAACTGGAGCTTTACGAAACGATCTTAGGCCGGCTTGGCTCCCGCGCTCGGGTCGAAGTCATGGATCGCGTGCGCTACCGAGGGGAGGAATTGCCTCTTTACGGTACGGTACTCGGCAGTTCCGATCCGAACGTACCTACCTTCGGACTCGTCGGAGGCGTGCACGGGCTGGAACGAATCGGGAGCCGAGTGGTACTCGCCTGGATGCACACCCTTTCGGAGCTGCTCGACTGGGACGACCTTGTGGTTCAAGCGCTCGAATGCACTCGATTGGTGTTCGCTCCGATCGTCAATCCCTGGGGCCTTTTGCTGCGAAAGCGAAGCAACGTTTCAGGAGTCGACCTCATGCGAAATGCGCCTCCTCACGAGCAAGGCCGGGGAAGCCTCTTGGTGGGAGGCCAGCGCATCTCCCCGCGTCTTCCCTGGTACATGGGCGAGGTGGGGGCTCCTATGCAACCTGAAGCGCGCGCACTTTGCGACTTTATACGCAAGCATGTGTTCCCCGGCCGCCCGTCGATCGTGCTCGATTGTCACTCGGGCTTTGGCTTCAAGGACCGACTCTGGTTTCCCTACGCACGCACCCGGCGCCCCTTTCCCCACCTGGCGGAGGTGTATGCGCTCAACAGGCTATTCGACGCGACGCTGCCCAATCACGTGTATCGATTTGAGCCTCAGGCCCGTAACTACACCGTTCGCGGGGATCTCTGGGATTACCTCCACGATCAACATCAGGATTCCGAGCACCGCGATGCAACCTTCTTGCCGCTGACGTTAGAGATGGGCTCCTGGCGGTGGGTCAAGAAGAATCCAAGACAGATCCTCACCGCGCTCGGCGGTTTCAATCCGGTCAAGCCACACCGCCTGCGTCGAACCCTGCGGCGCCATGTTCAGCTGTTCGACTTTCTGTACCGCGCTACGGCTAGTTCTCGTCGATGGCTCAGCGAAGACCCTGAGGTTCGCGAAAGTCGAGAGGCCGAAGCGTTCCGCCTGTGGTTCTCTCGGTCGTAGGGACGCCGCGCGGACTCCAGTCGAATTAACCCTCTGCTCAAAGCGGACTGATATGTGCCACTCATCCTCATCACACTCGAGCGTCTCTCAAATACCTGTGCTGCCGCCGTCTTGTCGCAGCGAACAAAGGAGCTTTCAAGATGCGTGCTGACTCCGAAGAAAGGGCTGCCAAGGGCGCCACTCGATCGGTGTACCCGGTTCACCACGATGCACTCCCCCCCGGCACGTTGAGTACGGGCCGTTATCTGCTGCGATTTGCCTCGGGCCCGGAGGATCTCGAAGCCATTCAGCGGCTGCGATTTGAGGTGTTCAACCTAGAGCTCGACGAAGGCCTGGATTCCGCTTTCGAAACCGGCCGCGATGAAGACGAGTTCGACGCCGTATGCCACCACCTGATGGTCTTTGAACGAAAAAGCAACGCCATCGTCGGCACGTATCGCGTCATGATCGAGCCAATGGCCCTGTCGAGAGGCGGGTTTTACTCCGAGTCGGAATTCGATTTTACCGGCCTACCGGACTCGGTTCGCTTTCGGGGGGTGGAGATCGGTCGCGTCTGCGTGGCTCAGGAGCATCGAAATGGTCGGGTCATCCACCTTCTTTGGCGTGGCCTTGCCCGCTACCTTGACTGGAATCAGAAGCGTTTCCTTTTCGGCTGCTGTTCCGTGCCGACGACCGATGAAGGAGCCGCTTGGGCGCTGCACCAGCGACTGCAGTCTGAGGCGCAATTTCACAAGGAAGTTCGGATAGAGCCTCTGCCCGAACTCCGCTGCGCAGAATCTGCCGCTCCTCAAGCTCCAGCAGAAATACCCCCTATTTTTGCAAGTTACCTTTCCTTCGGTGCCCGGGTGTGCAGTGCGCCGGCCATCGATCGCGCGTTCAAGGTTGTGGACTTCTTCGTGATCTTCGATCTCGAAGATCTGGAACCGCGAGCCCGACGCAGTTTCTTTGATTCAGGCCGCTGGAAGATAGATCAGGCGAGCTAGGGTGATGCCTTTACCCCCGGCACACGATTTTTTCTCTCGAGGCGTCAGTCGCTTTCGTCGATCGATGGGCTGTAGTCGACCAGGTCGCTTGGGCCAGGTCATGCGCGCTTTGTGGAGTGTGGTGGCTTTGGTGTGTGTGACGTCTGCATGCGCCGGACGAACCCCGGTGCCGAGCTCAGCACCAGCACCAGGTCTCATCTGGTCGAGTCGAGCGCAGCAGGCGGTTTCTTTCGATGAGATGATCGCAACTCTGGAGTCGATGAACGTGGTGTACCTAGGCGAGCGCCACGATCGCCCAGAGGATCATCGAGTGCAGACGCGTATATACAAGGCTCTATCGCGTCGCCTGGCCCACCCCTCGCTTGGCTTTGAGATGTTCCAGCGGCCATTTCAACCGGCGCTGGATCGATGGTCCGCCGGGGAGATCGACGAAGCTGAGATGCTCGTGCAAACCGAATACGCCAAGCGTTGGGGATACGATTTTTCGCTCTATCGACCTCTGCTTCTCGAGGCAAAACGACGAAACGCACCGCTCATCGCTCTCAACGCCGCTGCTGAATTGACTCGGACGGTGGCTCGAGGCGGCATCGAGGCTCTTTCACCCGAGCAGCGCGCCTCGCTTCCTGAGCTCGATTTGGGACAGCTCCGTCATCGCGATCTGGTTTTGGCAGCGCTGCGGGAACACGAGGGCGTGACCGAGGAGATGCTCGAAAATTTCTATGCGGCCCAGGTGATTTGGGATGAGACGATGGCGCTCGGCGTGGCGCAAGCCCTCTCCCGAGAAGATATCGGGTCTGTGGTTGTTATTGCAGGCATGATGCACGTGTGGGAGGGCTTGGGTATTCCCGAGCGGGCTGCACGGCGAGGAGCTACCCCCTACGCCACGGTTTTGGTGATGGATGCCAACAATCCCGAGATCCGCCTCGACGGTTCTATGGGAACGTGGCCGGCCGACTACCTCTGGTTTGTCGAGGACGCACTCACAAATGAATAGGCAGCGTCTGCTTTTTTGATGAAAAAGCGGACGCTGAGGACAGCTTGGTCACGGTCTTTGGACGTTCCCTGGTAGACTAAGCTCGTCATGACGAGCCCTAAGCGTATGGTCGGCCGTTTTGTGATCGACCGGCTTGCCGGTGAGGGTGGCGTGGGTGAGGTGTATCGCGCCCACGATCAGGACTCGCACCAACTGGTGGCGGTGAAGCTTCTTGGTTTTGCAGGAGATACCAGCACCACTCGCTTCACTCGCGAGTCCGAGATGCTCGCCGAGTTGGAGCATCCCGCGATCGTACGCTACGTGGCGCACGGTGAAACCGAAGCGGGCGTTCCATGGCTCGCCATGGAGTGGGTGGAAGGCGAGAGTTTAGAGCAGCGACTTCAGCGCAGCAGACTCTCGCTCATCGAAACAGTTCAGTTGGGTAAGCGGGTGACCGAGGCCCTAAAGTTCGCGCACGACAAGGGCATCGTTCACCGAGACATCAAACCGGCCAACCTGCTTTTGCCGGACGGTGACGTGCAAGTTGCCAAGCTGGTGGACTTCGGGGTCGCTCGACTTGGAAAAGCCCCCTCGCTTTCACTGACCGGCGCCGGAACCCTCATCGGCACCCCCAAATACATGGCTCCCGAACAGGCAAGGGGAGAGGCGCTAGATCATCGAGCGGACTTGTTCTCTCTCGGCTGCGTCCTTTACGAATGCTTGGCCGGTCAGCCTCCCTTCGACGGTGCCCATGTGGTAGCGGTTCTCGCCAAGATTCTGCTCGAGGACATCGTGCCTGTTCAGAAATATCGGCCGAGGATTCCCCAGGAACTCGAAGATCTGATCGGAAATTTGCTTGAAAAGGACCGAGACCTACGCCCGGCGAATGCGCAGGAGCTGTTCGACGCGTTTGAGGATCTAGGGGATCTTGACGACTACCGCACCGGATCGATCACCGTCCCGGGTGGACTGCTCGGTTTGACCCACAGCGAAAGGCAGCTGTCAAGTGTGGTGCTCGCATCTCTGGCGAGATCCAGTGACGTGGACGAGACCATGCCTGGTGAAGAAGGCGGGGTGCGATTCAAACGTCCGGTTGAAGTGGTCGAGTTCTATGGAGGTCGGCTTGAGTGGTTGGGGGATGGTTCCGCGATCGCCTTGCTTTCCGGACCTGGCCCGGCAACCGATCGGGCAGCGATCGCCGGCCGCTGCGCTTTGGCGCTTCATGCGGTGATGAAAGGCGCCCGTATCGTGGTCGCTACCGGCAGCAGTGAAATCGCCGGTCGTCTGCCGGAAGGCGACGTCATCGAACGTGCAGTCTCGCTTTTGCGACGCGGGCGAAGAAGCGGTCCTACAGATCCCTCTGAAGTACATCCGATTTGGATCGATGGGGTCACCGCGAATCTCCTCGACGACCGCTTTTGGGTGGTGCCTCGAGGCGATGTCCTTGAGCTGACCGGTGAGCGGGAGCGAGATCGACCGAGAACTGTGCTCGGCAGGGTCTTGCCAACCGTTGGACGACGAAGAGAGATGGCGTTGCTGCTCGATCTGTTCGAGGAGGCGACGGCAGAGCGCTGTGCTCATGGGGCGCTCATCGTCGGCGATCCAGGATCTGGAAAATCGAGAGTGGGTTGGGAGCTTGCGCGTGAACTGCGCCGGCGGGAGGTCAAGTTCAGTCTCTGGTCGGTAGAGGGTGACCCGATGCGCATTGGATCACCTTTTGGCTTGCTCATCACGCTCATCAGTCGGATGTGCGATTTACAAGAGGGAGAGCCCATCGAGAGGCGTCAGGAAAAGCTCTCAAAAACAATAGAGAAATCGCTTTCTGCTCGAGATGCCGAGCCGGTGCTCAGGATCTTGTCCGATCTCCTGGGCGCGTCACAAACGCAGCCCCTTCAGATTCAAGAAACCGTTGCGCCCCCTCCATCCCTGCGGGGTGAACCCGTGCGGGAGGCGATGCTCAGCTGGCTTTCGGGTCAGTGTCAACAGCAGCCCCTGGTACTGCTGGTCGACGACGTGCAGTGGGGAGACCGTCCCTCGATCCAATTTCTGGACACCCTGACCGAAGGCCTAGCGGAGTTTCCGTTTTTGCTCGTCGTGCTTGCCCGGCCTGAGTTTTCCAAGATGCATCCAGATTTCTGGCAGCACGGGGGTGGTCAACGTCTCCAGCTCGGGAAAATGGTACACAGAGCATCTGCCCGCCTCGTGCGAGAAGCTTTGCCGGAGCTAGGTCAGGCCAAGGTGGACTTGATCGTGGAGCAGTCCGGCGGCAATCCCTACTACCTAGAGGAGCTCATCCGAACGGTTGGAGAGGGCTGGGATACCGAGCTTCCTCGCTCCATTCTCGCGATGGTTCAAGCCCGACTGCATTCGCTGGACCCTCAGGCCCGACGCGCGCTTCGAGCTGCCAGCATTTTCGGCCGGACGTTTTGGGCAGAAGCGGTGCGTGCCTTAATGGGTGGAGCTCAGCCTCCACTGTCTGACCTCGAACGAGCGGAGTTGATCCGCCGCGATCATGGTTCAAGGTTTGAGGGAGCCGTTCAGTATCTCTTCGTCAGCGAGTTGGTTCGAGAGGCTGGCTACGATGCGTTGACCATCAAGGACCGTACCCTGGGTCACCAGCTCGCCGCACAGTGGCTGAGCGATCGAGGTGAGCGTGATTCAGCCTTGCTTGCAGAACACTATGAACGGGGGGAGTTGCCTCAGGAAGCACTCCCGCACTACCTGGGTGCCGCCAAGCAAAGCTGTCAGGGGAACGATTTCGAAGGTGCACTTCGCTATGTTGCGAAGGCTCTGATTTGCCAGCCCGTTGGAGAGATCCTCGGCGAACTGCGCATGGTGGAGGCCCAGTCTCACTACTGGCGGGCGCGATATCGAAACGCCCTCGATGCAGCCGTCATGGCACAAAGTCTCTTCGAACGAGGCAGTGCTCGCTGGTACCAAGCGGTTGAGTCGGCCATCGCAGCGTCCACCGGCATGGGAGATCGCGAATTGCTGCGCGATATCGTGGAATCTATGCTCGATGTAGAGCCGATGCCTGAAATTCTAGACGTTCTTTCAGCGGCTTTGGGGCGATCGGTGGTGGGTCTATCGCTCTTGGGCGATGGCGTGATGGCGCGGCAGGTTTGGGCCCGAATGCGCTCGCTAGAACGTCGCTCCGTAGTCTCGATAGGTTGGCGGTCGAGGGCGGAAGGCGTGATCGCGCTTTCTACCGGCGACGTCGGCGAGTTTTTGGAAGCGTCCATGGACGCTCGTTCGTTCTTTGATCGAATCGGCAATGTTCGGGAATCGATGATGAGCGCATGTGATGTAGGTTTTGGACTCTTTCACTTGGGGCTTGTCGACGAAGCTCAGAAGATTCTGGGAAACGCAAGCGATCAAGCGTCGCAACTCGGACTCCCCCGCGCAGAGAATCGGGCAAAACTCTTGCGTGCGGAGCTCTTGCTGCAGCTGGGGCAGACGCATCAGGCAAGACAGCTCGTGACTCATGTGGTCGAGCGGGGCGAGGCCCAGGGCGATCGCTGGATGCGGGCGATCGGTAGTGTGCTGCGGGTGCGTGTTTCTCTGCAGCTCGGGGATGTACTTCGCGCGGAACAGGCGGCGCGAACTCTCGTCGACACACACGACATGCCCCTGGCCGTCATACCCTATGCTTTTGCAGTCCATGCGCAGACGCTTCTTCGAAGCAACCGTCTAGACGAAGCGCTCGTGGCGTCTCGCAAGGGAGTTTCCAGCCTGGAGCAAACGGCAGGCTTGGGGCCTCCCCGAGATATGGAGATCCGACTTACCTGGGCTGAGGTATTGCGCGCACATGGCAAGCAAGTAGAGGCAAAGCAGGCCGTCGACGCTGCAGCGACGCTCATCAGGGAGCGCGCCTCAAAGCTTAGGGATGCGCTTTGGCGTAAGCGCTTCCTGGAGTCGGTTCCGGTGCATCAGGCGCTGCTCAGTTGGAGCTCGGAAGGTCTTACGCTTCCGCCCCTAGGCTGACTTCAGCCGGGGTACTGTGGATGTTGGGAACCCAGTCTTCGTCTCGAACAGAGGGCGGCAAAACGACCGGGTTGCCGAGATAGTCGAGTCGTTTGCCCGGCCAGACAAAAGCTTGAAAGGCGTACGCCAAAAGGGACGTTTGCTCGAGATTCGGATGGATGTGCGGCGCAAGAACACGCGCGTGCTCCCGAGGCAGCAGACTCCAATGCAGGCCTGGACGCAGATGGTGCATGCCGTGGAATCCGTTGTTAAAAGTCCACCAGTTAACCCATCGACCCACAAAGTTACGTGAATGGTTGTATGGGCTTGAAGGATTGCAACCGTCGTGCTGGATGAAGTTGATCCCGACGATGCCCCAGGCGGCATATTGATGTGGAATAAACACGTAGAGCAGCCAGCTGTGCCAGTCGAGATAGATCAGTCCCGCATTGAATCCGAGGTACACGATGGTCTCGAGAATCAGCTGCCGAAACCATCTTGGGCGCTGTGTTCTCATGGCGCGCGTGTAGACCCATTCACCCCGAATGATGGAACGGCTTATCGTGCTGAGAAAGAAGATCTGATTCAATAGATTCCATCGAAATCTCAGCTTCGTAGTGCGCATCACGTCTTTTGCACTCTGGGTGTGGACGTGGTGACTCAAGTTGTGGCCGGGAACAAAAGCGCTGACCGGATGGCCGTAGCAGAGGGTGAGGACAACCTGCATCAGGCGATTCAGGCCACGGCGACGAAACATCGGCACGTGCACGGTGTTGTGGGTGATCACCGCGCAGAAGAAGCTGAATAGACAGCATGAGGTCACGAGTGCGATGCGAAAAACCCAAGACTCCGGCTGAATCAGAAAACCAGCCCCACAAAGGGACAGCTGAATCGCCACAAACGTAAGGGAACGAATATCCTCCCGAAACCTCAACATCGGACTCGAATAGCACAGAAGAGGAGACTTACACCGTTTCGAGATGAGCCAGCTCTTTAGCCAGTTTCTTCTTTGCTCGTATCTCTAGCTGCCGGACCCGCTCGCGGCTGATGCCCGCTTCTTCACCCATCATCGCTAGGGAAGGAGGGTCGTCGCCCATCAGACGTTCGCGGGTGATCTTGAGCTCTCGTGGATCCAGGACGTCGAGTGCTCGCTCGACATCACATTCGAGACGGTCGAACAGTTGTTTTCGGGCCGCGTTTTCGTCTGGAGGCTCGATTTCGGCGGTGAGGTGATCTCCGAGAGTTCGGTTGCCCTCTCCAACAGGGCTTTCCATCGAAGTCATGCGTGCATCCAGCATGGACATCATATGCGACACGGTGCTTGGAGGTAGCTTGAAGCGCTCGGATAGGATGCTGACGACCTCATCGCGATTGTGACCTGCTTGCGCCAGTCGGACCCGCTCGCGCCGCAGTCGAAAATAGTATTTCGTCTTGAAAGGACCGGTCCCGGCGCCGATGGGGGCTGCGGTTCTCACGATATGTTCCAGAACGTAGGCACGAATCCAGTGGCTGGCGTAGGTGATGAATCGCAGTCCGCGCTCCGGGTCGTACTTATCTGCCGCTTTGAGCAGTCCGATCGTGCCTTCCGAGATAAGCTCTTCGACCGGAACACCATACCGGCGGTGCTGCACAGCCACCGCGACGACATGACGTGCGTTGGCTTCGACAAGTCGGTCTCTAGCCCGTTTGTCCCCTGCTCGAGCAAGTCGGGCTGTTTCGTATTCCTCTTCTACGGAAAGTTTCGGAATCGCATTGAGTCGAGCAGCAAGCTCGCGGGCAGGATCAGGGGTCGTCATCGTAGGCTCCGATACTGGCGGAATTGATTATTTTTCGTGCTTCGTGCGATATCTCTTCGAAATCGCGAATGACTAGGCCGTAGGGAGGGGGATCGGGCCACGAGCCACATCCACCCAAGATAAGATCCACCCCCCTCGGCTCGAGTATGCGTCCGAGCCCCTCAGCCTGAAGGCGCATCTCATGTGGCTCGCTAGAGATGGCGGAGGCGCTCACCGCGAGGAGATCGATATTGTACCGTTCAATCGCAGTGTCGAGGTTGGCAAAGGGAGTGCGGCGTCCGGACCAAACCGTCATCCAGCCAGCTTCACGCATGCACACTTCGAGCAGCGACAGTCCAAGTGTGTGGTTGTCCCCCTCGGCTGTGGTGAGCATGCATGTGGGAGCATCCTTTGCGTTGGGCAGCCACTGCGCGGTTCGGGCGAGCGCGCGGGAGAGGCGTTCTGTCGCTACGTGCTCGTCGATAGGGTTTAGATCTCCCCGGGCCCAACGTGCTCCCAGCTCTGTGACGACTGAACCCAAGCTCTTGGCCACGCTGGACCACCGACCGAGTCGGTTTCGTTCTCGCATGAGGAGCGCATCGATCGCGTGGCTGTCCGACACCTCGAGGAGTTCCTCGAGCCACTCATCGATCAGTGCTGTCTCACGGGCGGATGCGGTGGCGACAGGTTCTTCTTCGGATTGACCCCTGCGGCGCTGAAATGAATCCAGTGCTTCCTTGGAAAACCTACGGTGTTTTCCCGCAGTTTTTTCGCACTCTAAAAGCCCTGCATCCGACCAGCGCTTAACGCTCGCCGCACTTACTCTCAAGTATCGCGCAGCAGCGGAGCTCGTAAACCAGCGCATGGGGTCAACATGGTATGCGTGATCGTTTTGGTCAACTTGAATCGACAGAAGCGGCCAAAACGCTCAAAGCGCTCGTTTGTCGCGAAGCGGTATCGTTTTGAGCGAATTGTGCTCGGCAAAGCCCCACGAGACTGTCACGGGCCTATCGCCCTCGATGTGATGTGCCTCACGTGTGCGCTGGTTGCTGAGCGGGGTCCGAGATTGCTTGAGTTGAGCGATCTGGTCGTTTGCCTGGTCGAGTCTAGCTTCCAGTGATGTGCACTGCTGTGCCCTGCTGCTCGGGCTTGGTGAATACCGCATGCAGTCCCTCGGGCAGAGGCGGCTCAGTCGCAAACTCAAACACGCGCTTTGCATCGTTTGGCGCCAAGTTCACGCAACCATGACTCGTTTTGAGTCCAAAACGATCGTGCCAAAACGCACCGTGAAGGGCATAGCCGCCCTTGAAGTACAGCACCCACGGCACGTCCTGGATATAGTAGGGACCACTTAGATTGTCCTCATCATCCATGGTGGCGGTGATGTGTTTTGAACGAACCGCAAAAGTCCCGGTGGGTGTGGGATGTTCCTCTTCTCCGGTGGAAGCCAAGGTGACGTACACCATCGCGTCCCCTTCGTAGAGGGCGACAAACTGGTTGCGCAGGCTAACGTGGATCCACCGCTGCCCCGGCTCGATGCTGCTGGGGCGCTTGATCGCATGGATGCGAGAGACTTGTAGCGCTGCGATCCACCGGGTCTCCCCAGCCTCCAGCTCGGTTTGGTACCAACGTCCCGCTCGCTCGTGCACCCCGCGAAGGGGCAGACGGAGATGCCGCTTGACGGGCTCGCAGGTCGGCATGTCCTCCGCGCCCGGGTCTATGGGGGTGTCGCACGTTTTGGCGGTTGGGTCGGTAACCCATAAAAAAGGCAGGTCGCCGTCTTGGGAGACCTCAAAGCCCTCGAATTCTGTGCCTCGCACGGGGGTCGTGCCCTCCCGCGGTACAAACCAGTAGCGCGTGGTGCGATAGAGTTTGCGGTCATAAATGTTGACCCACTTGTCTACCGTGAAAATATATCCTTCTTGAAGATCGCGTGTGCGCACCCGCTCCGGACGCTCTCCACGTCGAGGTGGGCGTCGGTACACGGGAACTCCGTCTCCGGCGGTGACTCGCACATACCTGTAGGGCATCCCCTGGTTTTTCGGAGGCTTCGGGATGAACGCGAGCCCAGCTGGACCGTTCGTTCGCACGTTGATATTGCCGTCGTCGCGTATCCAGCCGACGCCGGACATGCGGTACCAGGTCTCGGATTCGACTTCCCGCCGCTCGCTGATCGAAAAGCGCTGACCCCATCGCAACAGCCCTACGGCTCGGGCGTCCTCTCGCGGATCGTAACGGACCCAAACTCGAAGCTGCTTGGCGATTCCATTGGCGATCGCTTCTTCGTCGATGGCCGTCTCTCGCTCAGGCTCGGACTCGTCTGCGGCCTGCTCTGGCGCCGGTTCGACCTGTTGGACCCCGTCGCCGCATCCTACCTGGCCGGCACATGCGAGTGACATCGCCATGATGCAGCGTAATCGCATCGGCCGAGGCGCTTAGCCTAGCCCAAGGTTCGGGTCAATCGATGCTCCCTGCTCCGGCCAGCGGTCCGATTGGCTCCGAGCAGTGGTCTGATTGGCTGCTGGGCAGCGGTCCGAGCGGTGCCGAGCCGACTAGATGAGATCGTCGTAAGAGGCGCGCTCCAGCCGACAATGCAGCAGTGAAAAACGTCCCTCGACCGCCAAAGCCTCGCAAACCGCTTTGCGCAGTGTCTCCTCGTCTTCGACAAGCACCCCGATCCCACCAAAAGACGCTGCAATCGAGACAAAATCGGTTCCGCCGGAGTTCACGCCGAGGGTGGACAATCCCAGGTGCCGCTGCTTCATCTCGATCAACGCCAAACTGCGATCGTCATACACCACGATCACGACGCTGAGCCGCTGGTCTCTCAAGGTGGCGAGCTCGCCGAGCGCCATCTCCAATCCCCCGTCTCCAGTCACCGCTACGGCCGGACGTAGGGGCGCCGCCAACTTCGCGCCGATCGCAAGCGGAACCGCGCAGCCCATCGTGCAGAGTCCGGAGGACTGCAGGAGCGTTCCGGCCGATTGGACGCGGTAGATCTGATTGAACGCGATCCGATGTGCTCCAGTGTCCACGGAGACAAAAGCGTGCTTCGGTATGAGCTCTGAAAGCGCGTGGCTGATGCGGGCGGGTCCAAAAACCGACTCTCGGGCAAAAGCGGCTGCCAGTGAATGGCGAGCTGATTCCGGAGATCCGCAGTCCCACACCGGACCGGCGCTTTTTTGAACGCGTTGACCCAACACTCGGAGGGTCGCTCCGATATCGCCCACCACAGAACAACTCGCTTGGTGCACGTAGTGGGTGTTCGGGACCGAGGAGATCTCGATGACCGCGGTCTCTTCGCGGAACGGGCTTCTCCAGCCTTTCCGCATCTCGATCGGATCGTATCCGGCCAGCACGACGACATCGGCCTTGCGCACAAGCGGCAGCAGGACGGCATCGGCTCGGGGACTCAGGCCCGCGCCGCCTAGCGAGAGCGGATGGGTTTCTGGAATCACCCCTTTTGCCTTGTAGGTGGTGAGCACCGGGGCGCCAAGTAGCTCGGCCAAAGACTGCAGCTCGGAGGCCGCGCGGTGCGCCAGCACATCCAAGCCCGCCAGAATCAGAGGCCGCCTTGCCCGCTCCAGTAGAGCCCCCAGTCTCGTGACCTCCTTGTCTACCGGCGCTGTCGCCATGATTTTTGCGCGACGGACCGGAATGGGACGATCGATTCGAGCCTTGGCGACCGAGATGGGAACGTCGAGATGTACCGGACCCCGCTGCCCATCGAACGCGATGCAGAGCGCCTTGTCGAGAATCTCCTCCAGCGATGCGACGTTCAATCGAAAGCTCGCCTTCGTCACACCGCGCAGCAGCTCTTGATGATCGAATATCTGATGGGTGTACGTATGTTGATCCTCCTCATCGATGCACCCCGTCAAAAAGAGCATCGGCACCCGATCTTGATACGCATTGACCACTACATTAACCGCGTTCGCGACTCCCGGTCCCACCGTTGCAACCAGGACGGCAGGTGCGCCGCTTGCGTGATGGGTGCCTTCGGCCATAAAGCCGCCGCAGTTTTCATGACGGCAGAGAATGAACTCCACGCCCGCCATTTTGAGTCCGTCTAGAAGCGAGAGTACCTCCCCGCCGGGGATGCCGAACGCATAGCGCACGCCGGCTGCCGCCAGTCGGTTTCCGATCAGTTCCGCCACTCGGATTGGGCTACGAGCTGAGTCGTTCACGCTATACCCGCAGGATCAACTCGAGCCCCAAATTCAATGAAAAGGCGGTCCGGTCGGAAAGCACCCAGAAGGTTGGAGCGAGCACATCGATGCCCAGCTCCACTCGATCGCTCAGCGGTAGATTCACCCCGGCGCTCAGTCGAATAAAGGGTCCGTTGTAGGGCAAATAGCCGATGCCGAAACGAAGCGGCAGGGTCGCTCTCGTGCGAGGAGAGAGACGTAGGCGGTGTTCCACTTGCGCATACGAGAGCAGATTGTTGACGCGACCGTTTCGACCTCGAAGATTCGCGTAGCCAACATAGGCGCCGAGCAGCAACTCACGGGACACTCGATAGTCGAAACGCATGCCCGCAAGGTGATTGTAGAACGCGTCGTCAGAGGTGCCGATGGCAGATTCGGTACTCATCGCGAGATTGACCCGCCGGCCGATGTCCGCTTCAGGCGCCTCGCCGGACTCCAAAGGGGTAAGGTCTTGGTCGTCCAAGCTCTGGGTGACGATTCCGCGTTCCGTCCGAGACGAGGATTCAGTCCGCCGCTCGCCAGAGGCGACAGTGAAGCGATAGGCCTCTTCATCAAAGAGCCGGGGCTCCGGTAAGGCCTCGCGCACCAGCCTGTCGACCACCTGATGAAGATCCCCAGCAAGTGCGGTGCCCCGAGCGAAAAAGGGTCCGGTGTTGTCGAGACTCGCTACGACCACCTCGATCACGTAGCGGCCCTCGTGAGCCCAAACGCGTGCAAATGCGCCTCGATGCGAACCGGAAATGTAGGTGACCCGCCATAGATCGGCGGGCGCGGGTGGAAACGACATCCGCAGTCTTCCCGCCGCGGCGACCGTGTCTCGAGGGCTTTGTACCCGATAACCCATCCGCCTTGCGGTATGACGAATCCGATTTGAGACGTGGCGGCCCACTACCGGGTCTACGCCATACGGGGCTGCATCGACTACGATGAGGGACAGCGCTCCGGGCTGAGCCATCGATCCCGAAGCTGGCCACGAGATCGAGCCGAAAACGCTTGAGATCAAGCAGAGCGCAAAAAGGGCTCGGCCATAGAAACTCTTACCTGATGCACCGAAAAGAGCATGACCTTCAGACCGTGAGCTCTTGACCCCAGCGCGTGTACCCTTTCGGTCTCGAGCCACGGAGTAAGGCTACGCGAGCACTGCGAGAAGTCCAATTGCTGCCCCCAGGCCCCGGCTGAACCCCCCAGGCCCCGGCTGAACCCTCGACGTCCCCGCCGAACCCTCGACAATGGACGACCTGTCGGTTACCACCCTCCCATGAAGTGGCTACCTATCTTGCTGATGACGGCGCTCAGTCTCATCGCGTGCAATCGCGAAGAAGGGTCCGGTAACGACAACGCCGAAGAAACGAACGCGCCTTCAAGCAGCGATCGCGAAAAGGCGGCCACGGAACTTCAGCAAGCCTGGGCGCAGTCTCGTCCCGATCAGGGGAGATCGCAGCAGCGACCCCAAGGCGGCCCGGATCCGGTTCCGGCGCCTAGTGACGTCGCATCGCCACCGGGAGACGCCCGACGCACGGATTCAGGTCTCGCGTACAAGGTCCTCAAGACCGGCGACGGGCAAGAGCACCCGGGCGCTCGCGACGAGGTCACCGTGCACTACACGGGCTGGACCACCGACGGCAATATGTTCGACAGCTCCGTCACCCGTGGTCAGCCCGCAACCTTCCCCCTGAACCGGGTGATCGGAGGCTGGACTGAGGGCGTGCAGCTCATGGTCACGGGAGAAAAGACCCGCTTTTGGATTCCGGAAGAGCTCGCTTACGGCGGTCGACCCGGCCGGCCCGCAGGCATGCTCGTGTTCGACATCGAGTTGATCTCGATCAAACGAGCTCCACAGGCACCAGAGACCCCGAGCGACGTGCGTGAACCGCCTGCGAACTCCGAGCAAAAAGAAGTCCGTAGGCAAAACGCAGAAGGGACAGCCGTGTCCGGCACGCTCTACTCACGCGTGCTTGAACCGGGAACCGGCACCAAGCATCCGGCAGAATCGAGCACCGTCGAGGTGCACTACACGGGCTGGACCACCGACGGAAACATGTTCGACAGCTCCGTCACCCGAGGTCGTCCTGCCCGATTTCCACTGGGTCGGGTGATTCCGGGGTGGACTGAAGGCGTGCAGCTGATGGTCGAAGGCGAAAAGCGACGTTTCTGGATCCCCGAATCGCTCGCCTACGCCGGCCGCCCGGGCGCTCCTGCAGGGATGTTGGTCTTCGACGTCCAGCTCCTCCGCATTTTAGACTGAAGCGTCTCGAGCCAGCGAGCCTACAGGCTCGAGTACGCCCAGGGCGTCATGACGAAGTACGCCCAGCGCGTCATCACGAAGTACGCCCAGGGCGGTGATCAATGCTTGGAGCTCAGCTCCCGGACCCGATTTAGACCGTTGAGTGCAGCGACCCGGTAGGCCTCTGCCATGGTCGGGTAGTTGAACGTAGTATGAATAAAGTACATGAGCGTATTTTCTCGGCCTTTCGCGGAGATGATCGCTTGGCCGATATGCACGATTTCGGCGGCTTGAGCTCCAAAGCAGTGGACTCCCAAAAGCTCTAACGTGTCTCGATGGAAGAGGAGCTTCAACATGCCCACGGCTTCTCCCGTGATCTGTGCGCGGGCCAGGCTGCGAAACAGCGCATGGCCGACTTCGTAGGGGACCCGCTCGGCGGTCAACTCTCGCTCGGTGCGGCCTACCGAGCTTATCTCGGGGCTTGTGTAAATACCTGTCGGGATAAACTGCGTGAGTTGAGAGTCGCAAGCGCCGTAGAGAATATGTGAAGCCGCAAACCGACCCTGATCGTAGGAGGCACTCGCCAAACTCGGAAACCCGATCACGTCGCCTACAGCGTAAATATGGGGGACTTCGGTGCGGTAGCTCTCGTCTACGTTCAAGTTGCCTCGGCTGTCGGGCGTAAGGGGAACGTGCTCAAGGCCTAGATCGTTCGTATTGCCCGAGCGGCCGTTGGCCCAAAGAAAGGCATCCGTCTTGATTCTTTTGCCGCTCTCGAGATCAAGCACGACGCCATCGTCCATTCCTTGGACGCTGGCATAGGATTCGTTGTGACGGATCAAACAACCCTGATCCCGCAGATGATAGCTCAGCGCGTCGGTAATTTCATCATCGAGGAAAGAAAGCAGCCGGTCGCGGGTGTTGATCAAATCGACCTTGACGCCGAGGTTGCGAAAGATCGACGCGTACTCACATCCGATGACGCCTGCGCCGTAAATCGAGATCGAGTTGGGGGTATGCTGCAAGTTGAGGATCGTGTTGCTGTCGAAGATCCTCGGGTGGGAGAAATCGATATTCGGCGGGTTCCACGGCCTAGAGCCGGTCGCGACGATGAAGGCGTCGGCCTCCAGAGTTTCGCTCACTTCCCCCGGAGACATGATGTCGATCCGGTGCGGGTCGACAAAGCGTGCATGACCGCGCACCAACCGAATCCGGTTGCGGTCGTAAAAGCTCTTGCGCAGCCGAACCTGGTCATCGATCACTTTGGCCGCGCGGCGAAGCAGATCGGGGAACGAGACATCGACGGCGTATGCGGGCTCTGAAAATAGGGGGCTTCTGCGAAACTCCAGTAGGCTCTGAACCGAATGACGTAGCGTCTTGCTGGGAATCGTCGCCCAGTGGGTGCAGGCGCCCCCCACTTCGTGATGGCGCTCGACAACCACCACCTCGGCGCCGTCTTTTTTGGCCTTCATCGCGGCCCCTTCGCCAGCAGGGCCACTGCCGATAACGACAATGCGTTGCGCCCGGCGGGGTGCCGAAGGTTCTTGCAGTTCAAGGGGCGTTTCAGGGTTGGTCGGGTTGTGCTCGGTCACGAGCCCGAGGGTACCAGAACGCCGCATCGCATCCGGAGAAAGCCGCTCGATGTCCCGCCGGCAGCGTTCGACGTCTCATCCGCCACCCGCCGAGCTGATGGGCAGGGTGGGGCGGTGGGACACGCGGATTAAAGTTTCTCAGTTTCCCGCAGGAAGGCATCGATTGCATTGTCGTCAGTTTGATACTCACTGCCCCCCTGAGCCGGCAACTGTTCGACTGCTGGGTAGCCAAAATCACATCCAGCGGCTTTCCTCGCCATTTCGTCAAAATCAGGGCTTCTTGTACGAGCGGGAAAGCTAACACTTGTCAAATCCCGGGCCGCGGCTCCATGCGCCTCACCCACTCCGGCCTGGAGCCGCGGCCTCTTTGCTTGTGGCTGTGCGGAGGAAACGGGCGCTGGGGCTGGGGCACCCGAACTAGCGGGGGATGGGCTGGCATGAACCTCGAGCCAATCATTGTACCAATTTTTTACAAAAGATACTGCTCTCTGCGTTGAGTACCCTCCTCCGTCTTTGGCACCCAAGCGTATCGAAACCGCTTTCACCGCGTCATCATATAGGCATTGGGGTGAGTGATCGAGCAGGTAGTACAGATGTAGACGACTGGCGATGCTTTTGTACCCTTTTTCCCGCGATTTCGCATGCGGACCCTGACGCAAGAGCGCTTGAATCGCTTTGTGAACCGAGTCAAGTGAAAGAGATCGCTCTGCCTCCGTGAGACTCGAATTAGTCTGAAGAAAATCACGTGCCGAAGACAGACCTTGCTCTGAGCCCGAACGTGGTTCTTGTCTTAAGTTGCCGACAAGATCATGCAATTCTAACCAACCACTGAGTGCTTCCAGCACCTTTGGTGTGATTGCTAGCGGCGCTGTGTCTATCTCATGCTTAGACGTAAATCGTAGTGGAGCAACGCTCGCAGGCGCAGCGACGCGGGGCACATATGGAGGACGTGGCGCCGTGGCCGCAGCAGGTGCGGGTCTCGGGGGTGCGGCCGGCGCAGGGGCAGCGCTCGCACGCACGAAGGCTCGAGGTGGTGGCTGCCGGCATGATACTTGGCTAACAGGGGCTGCGGGTCTCGGGGCCCCGACTGGCGCAGGGGCAGCGCTCGCACGCACGAAGGCTCGAGGTGGTGGCTGCCGGCATGATACTTGGCTAACAGGGGCTGCGGGTCTCGGGGCCCCGACTGGCGCAAGGGCAGCGCTCGCACGCACGAAGGCTCCGGGCGGCGGTGGTGGCTGGTAGGGCGGCCAGCTAACAACGGGCGCTGGGGCTCCGGCCGGTACCGGCTGTTGTGGGTGTCTGATGACCGGTGGCGCGGTGGCTGCAGAACGAGCGTGCCGACTCTGTGTCCACGCCGCATACCACTGACCTACCAATTGTTTCGCTTGGTCGGGTTTGTACCCCTCTCCTTGCTTACCCTCTAAGAGTGTCTCCACTCTAGTCGTCGCAGCCAGATGAAGCTCAGGGGGATTATCCGATAGCAGCCAGTGCAGATGTAGACGATAAGCCAAATCTTCGGACGATGTGTCCTGCCAGTTCGTGTACGGACCCTGACGTAAGAGTGCCTGAATCGCCCTCCGAACCAGGTCGCTTGAAGTAGATCGCTCTGCATCTGTGAGGCCGACATCATATTTAAGAGATATAGTCGCCCATTGTAGATAAAGATCATCTGGCGGTGTGTCTTGTGTGATGTTCGTAGGAGGCCTAATCAGGAGCAAAACATGAAGCCCCGACAGTACCTTTGGTGTGACGTCTACCGGCGCTGTCAATACCCGAATCTCATCCTCGGATAGTGGCGACATAGACGCCGTGGTTGCGGCTGGTGCGGGTCCAGCGCTCGCAGGTACGGTTTGAGCATAGGCGGGGGATTGCGATGAGAGGGGGCCAGCAGTCGTTACAGAGGGCCCAGGTGCTGGAACCATATCCCGTTGGAGTGATTCGTAGATGCAGGCAAGCTGACGATAATCTTGTTCCCAATCAGTCCCGATCCCGATGTTCAAATTTCTTAATAAAGACGCACCATCTGATAAGAGGCTACTAGCCTCTATCGCAAGATGAGAGTCGCCACGAAGCCCAGAGTAAATGCTCTTCCACAGATCATTAATTTGGATATCGGTGGATATTGGGCACTCTCGATACTCGTGCCTCCGAAAAAGAAGAGCACATCTAAACATAATCCGGACAACTCGCTCGCCGAGATTCCAAAACGCTGGACTTCGTATATGAAGTAGATGATGTGCGTGGTCGAAAGTGGGCCATCGTGCCGGATCAAGATACGCTTGATTCGCTGCAGATAGCGGAACTTGTAGCGTTGCATAATACTGACTGAAACCTAGGTCATAACCTGCTGGTCTGGCTCCAGAACTACCGTCGCCAGCGGACGCCTGGTCGCATATTATGATGAGTAATTTAAGTATTTGCTCATCACTGCACCTGTCAGCGATACCAGTCCGAATGTACCTAAGTACTTGTTGAACGTTGCTCGGAGTTAGAAAATCAAGCGGTGAACGTTTTATGTGTTGGTCGATGATATGGGCGAAAAAGAGCGTGCGTATGATCAGAGCTGCTGACGGAAACAGTCGCACCTGCCCAGATTGCATACAAAAACCTAGCAGGGAGGAGCTGGTGGTCCAATATCAGCCGGTTTCCCATCGAAAGCGGCGTCTGGGAACACGGCTTAGGGCTACCGGTTCTCTCACGGTGCCGAGGTTGATGGTCTCTGCACTCAAGCCAAGCGCAACACCACGCTTCGTATCATTGAGCTGCAGTGTGCTGTGCGCTTTCGTCGCAATATGTTCTTTCTCCCCAGCAGCGCCACTGCCGATAACGACAATGCGCTGCGCCCGGTCACGGCCCCGAGGGCGCCAGAACGCCGCATCACATCCGGAGAAAGCCCCCAGTGTCCTGCCGGCAGCATTCGACGTCTCATCCGCCACCCGCCAAGCCGATGGGCAGGGTGATGCGGTGGGACATGGGGATTATACCGGAAAAAATCTGTTCAGAAACTCTTGAAATGCTGGATCGTCCCCCTCTCGTACAGTGTCCGCGCCGCCCCGCGACCCCGCCTCTGATGGTACCGGAGCAGCGGGCCCAGGCGCGGCTCCACTCGGTGGCGGAGGCCGATGGCGTGGAACAGTTGGTGGGTATAACGCAGTGCGATTCAGTTGATGCGGGTCGTACTTGCCGATGATGGAGTGCAGTGTGCTTGTGGCGTGGCAATACGCCAGTGTCACTCGTTTTAGATCATCACTGCCTGGATCATATCGATGACCCAACCACCACAGCGCTTGATTTAATGGGATATCGCAATAGATATCTGCTCGAGACTCACGTAGAAGTTGTTCGACCGGACTCTTATCATACCGCACTTTCCCTAGTTCTTACCAATAACTGTGCTCTTCACGTATACCGGACAAATCATGAAGCAACTGTTGCGCAGCTCCAGGAATAGTCGTTTCTTGCTGTTGTGAAGAGTGTTGGTTCTCCAAACGGCGGTCTAAATAGTAAAAAGCAGTACTAGTCCACAAGAGCCGGCTGAAAAGTTTTTTGTTGTTGTGGAAACGTAGGCCTTGCATGTAGCTCTTATGATCGAAGTAGATTAAGCATTTGCAGTTGAAATCCTTGTATTTTGGAAGATAGGAACCAAAACCTAATAGGTCTCGATTGCCACTCAGGTCTTTAGGATCGGGGGTTCCTGTGAATGGTTGCCGGTATACTGCGATGAGGAGCTTCAATATCTGCTCGTCACTGCCCGCGCAGTATTCGCTCCGAACGTATCTACAGATTCGCGCGCGATTGCTCTCGCTCAGAGCGGCAAAGATATCAGGATTTTCCCATCGAGTGGTTATCGTATAAGCTGCACAACAGATGCGTACAACTGCTTCGATGCCGAGTGCTTCAGTATCTTGACTGCTTGTTAATCTACCGACTTACATTTATAAGAACTAACAGAGAAACGCTTTTGGTCAATACTCGAGAGGGCTCTTTGGTGGAAGACACGCTCGGGTACACGGCTTTTGCCGAGCGCGGACCCTGTGGCCTTTTAGGCGCCCTTCTCGGCGGGTCGATTCCTCTGTATCGGGAATGCTTTTCTATAATTATTGTACCATTTGTTTACGGACGAAGACAGAAGAGAACGGCGCTTTGAATGTTCTGAATCGCTGAGCATACTTCCAATATGGTTCCTAATCATACAGTCAACACTGTCGTCTATAGAGCAGCGCAGTAGGTCTTCTAAATGCAGGCGGAAGGCGAGAAGCGCTAGACTCCCATCATCTTCTTCAAACCTCCAGCGTCGATATCTGCTTACTCTTTTCATCACGCACAGAGCGATCTTCAATTGCTCTCGCGGCAGGGTTTTTTCTTCCTTACTGAGGCCTTCACGTCCATACAGATATGCGGCCGCACTCCTGACGTAGTGTTCGGGTAGTGGAAATTGGGGCGGACTCGCAAAAAACATTAAAGCTTTGAGCACTCCTAGAGTGATTTTTACGGGCATAGCCGCTATAGCGTCGCGTGTTGGTAGTTCGTCCGCCGAGGGAGCGGCCACAGCGGTAGAGGCGAGGTCAACGGGGTGCGGCACTTGGCCTGGCCGGACGGTCGCTGGAATCGGTGCATTGGCGGGCGAACGTGGTGTAAGCACTCCAGCGGAGAAGGCAGGAGTAAAAAAACCTCCATAAGGTGGGCCGGGCAAGGGCGCTTGAGGGACGTATGCCGGAGTCAGTGGAGGTGCCGGTTGCAAATAGCCCGGGAAAGAGACGTGGCGATGAGATTTTTGCAGTTTTTGTACTAACGCAACTACAAAGCCGTCTCGTTGGATCTTGGTTCGCGAACTAGCAGGTATTGAGTTCATAGAGCGTTCAATGCATTCGCGAATATCTTGTTCTCCCCAATCTTGATGCATGTCGAGCAGTGTTTTTACATAGAAACAGAGCGTGAGCATTTCTGTGAGCATTTCTGTATCAGAATGATATCGCCATAAAATATGGCGTCGCCACTCTTTTGAAGTGACTATATGCCACACCTCTTCCACGCATCTTTCGGCAATAGTGCAGCTCTCATTCCTCAACTGGGTATGAATAAAGTTTATTTCAGATGGTTGACGGCCTGGGTTTTGATGGTCTGTCAAATAAGGACTGCGCAATTGTAACGCGAGCTCAAATGCGCGCATCACGTCCCCTGCGTCCGGGAGCGATGCTTGCTCTCTCGTATAAAACCAGTGAGCGGTCCTAGTTGAAGTGCCCCGACGAGAACGCTTTGGATAGGGTCCCATGTCCGGGAGTGTAGACGGAGGCGGTATTGGCGTGGACTGTGCAAGTGTGTTTAGTCGTCCTACGTTTTTGATTATATCGAGATGATCGCGATATATCTGTCTCGCAATCCGGATATGTTCTTCGTTTAGGCATGATAAATTCTCGACTTGTCGCCCATCACGATTAAGGTCCGGATAATACTTTAGTATGTTGAGAACATCCAAATCGCTCTGTGTTGCATCCATCTCGAAATGATCACAAGCGCGCAGGAATATCAGGGTGTTCGTTAGAAACTGATCGTTCGACTCCAGTAGTAATTTACTCGTGTACTGATCGTCGAGATGCGTAAAGGCGCTGACTACCATTCTATCGATCTGTGATCGATTGAGCTCGCGCATCTGAGGATTTTGATGAATCAGATACGAGCGTATCTCTTGGGTTAGCGCGTGGTGAGTTAAGTATCCGTATTCCCAATATTGCTTGCAGGCCAAATACGCTTTTCTGAGCGTCTCTTTTGACACATAAGGAGGCAGATATGGGGGTGGCTGGAACATGTTTAGGACACTGATGTAGAAGGGGTGGCCGTCAATCTTCGGACTGCTGGCTCGGATTGGAGGCTTTCGGCCCCGCGCTCGTTTGAGACGCGTGGTTTAACAGCGTTTCGACCTGGAGCTTTAGGGTCTCCCTGTCGATTCCATCGACCACGCCTGTTTGTTTAGAGCGCCCGCCTCGGTGGGTATGCGAGTGTCGCAACGAGCACTCCGGTAGCGATCGCCATGGCGACCATCAGCATGGAAAACGCCGTATTGACCGCACCAACGACATCACTTTCGAGTAAAGAGGATAGGGTAAGAAAGCCCATCGTGCCAGGAACCAAGATCAGGATGCCCGGGATCGAGACCACGACGGCCGGTCGATCTACCTTTCGCACGTAGAAGTGGCTTAGAAGCGCCACGGTGAATCCTCCAAGCAAGGCGCCGATTTCCGGTCCAAGCGTAGGTCCCAAAGTTCGAACCGTTCCGATCGCCGTGAAGACCGCGATAAATACCCAAGGCACATCCTTGGGCCCGATTTTCAGGACGCATACAAACGCGAGACTCGCCAATATCGGCACCAATAGACCCCAGGCCTCAGCGGGCGGAGTCGACAGCAAGCCTGCTGCCTGAGGCATTTCGACAGCGAGGCGCTGGCCAAGCAAGGCTCCAAAGCCCATCTGCAAAAAGGTGACCGTGGCGCCCATGATCCGCGCTGTGCCGCTGAGCAGATTTCCGGTGGCAAGCTCGATGACGCCGTCGGTCAGACTCAGCCCGGGGAGCAGGATCACCAGCGCAGAAAGCAATAGGATCTCGGGGCGTACCGTGATGAGCGCTCCCGCGATCGCCGTCATCGTGCTGATGGCGAGGGCCGCGATCGCCGGGAGCAGTCGAGCGATCACATCCGATCGAGCTGCGAGCAATGTGAGCGAGCCTACAAAAAGACCAAATCCTCCTCCAAGGCACATTTCGACCCACCCGCCACGAAGAAGCATAGAAAACGAAAGGGAAGCCATGCCGAAGCCGAATAGGGTGGATAGGGCACCGTATCGGGATCGTGTTCCTATCAATGTATCGATACGGAGGATGGCGGCGGCTGGGTCTAGAGACTGATGCTCCACCCGCTTCAGCACGGTGTGGATCGCTGCAAGTCGCTCCAGATCGATATCGACGGGCAGTGAGGGAACGACTCGAGTGCGAAACTCTCCATCGCGACCAAGCGTGATGAATGCGCCGGTCGGCACCGCAAAGACGACGATTTCAAAACCCAGAGCGATGGCTGCTCGCGAGGCTGCTTCTTGGACTCGATGCACAGGAACCCCGTGGGCCAAGAGCACCTGCACCAAGCGAAGCGCGAAGGCCAGCCCGTCATCGAGATCTGCGTGTCCGATGGGGATCGATCTGGCGGCAGGCTCTCCTTTGCCGGGAGCGCGACGTCCTTTCTGCAGCGAACGCATGACGCCGCGAGCTTGTGAAAACCAAGAGTACATTTTTCGGCGCTACCACGGTGACCCTGTCTACTCCAGCCGCGGTTGCCGCCCACGCTTTTCATCCCTAGGCCCAGCTCGCCAACAGAATGCGCATGCGTGCTAGTCTGCCGCCCGATGACGTTCTTCCTTTGCCAGAACACGTTTCTTCAACCGTCGTGGAGAAAGCCCTAAGATCGCCCGTGGAGAAAACCCTAGGACCGATGGAAAAGAACCTATCGAGAATACGCGCCGGTGCGGCGGTCTTGAATCAGACGCCTATGGACTGGCGCGGCAACGTGTCCAGAGCGTGTAAAGCAATAGGCATGGCGCGAAAGGCGGGAGTCAGCCTGCTCTGCCTACCTGAGCTTTGCCTCTCGGGCTACGGCTGTGAAGACATGTTTTTGAGCGGTTCCGTTGAGCGATATGCCTGGCAGGCTCTCGAGGAAGTCGCCCCGCATAGCGCGAACATGGTCGTTGCGGTCGGCCTTCCGGTGTCCTATCGGTCGCGCGTCTTCAACTGCGCAGCGCTCTTGGTGGACGGCCAAGTCGTAGGACTGGTGGCCAAGCAGTTCTTGGCGAGGGCAGGAATTCACTACGAACCCAGATGGTTTGCCGCGTGGCCCAAAGGCGAGGCGCACCACACTCAAAAGGGAGTGCCCATTGGCGACCTGGTTTTTGACGTGGGCAGTGTGCGAATCGGTTTTGAAATCTGTGAAGATGCTTGGGCAGCTCAAAGGCCCGGCCAAAGTTTGAGTCAGCATGGGCTCGACGTGCTTTTGAGTCCTAGCGCGAGTCATTTTTCTCTCGGAAAAAACGATATCCGGAAAAGAATTGTGCTCGAGGGCTCACGGGCATTCGGTAGCGGCTATATCTACAGCAACCTTTTAGGTAACGAGGCCGGGCGCGCCATCTATGATGGAGGGGCCATGCTCGCTTGCGCTGGGGCGATGGTGGCGACGGGGCCTCGCTTTTCTTTCGAAGACGTCTGCCTCACCGATGCCGTGCTCGAACTCGGCGAAGCCCGCATGCTCCGCGCACAACGCGCTTGCTCAAGTCCAGAGGAGGCTCCGGCCTTGAGCATGTGCGTAAGAACTACCTTCGAGTGGCCCAGTATGCCTCCGGAGATAAGGAACGTGGAGGTGCCGGCGTGGGAAAAAGGTACTTGCGTGAAAGAGGAAGAATTCACGCGAGCCACCTGCCTCGGTCTCTTTGACTACCTGCGCAAAAGTCGATCGGGCGGATTTGTCGTTTCTCTCTCCGGAGGAGCAGACTCGGCTGCCTGTGCAGTGCTCGTGCGCCTGTGCATTGAAATGGCCGCAGCGGAACTTGGGATGGATGGAATCGCCCATAAACTCGCTCATATTCCGAACGTCAGGCAGGCGGGAAGTGTCGCAGAGCTTGTAAACGCTTTGCTTATTACCCTCTACCAGTCGACTGAACACAGTTCAGAAACCACTCGAAATGCAGCGTCTCAGGTCGCTGAGTCGATTTCAGCCAGCCATTCTGAACTCGATGTTTCCGAACTTGTTCGCGGTTACGTCACACGAATTGAACAAGCGCTACATACCGAACTCTCTTGGGCAGAACACGATATTGCTCTGCAGAATATCCAAGCTCGAGTTCGAGGTCCTAGCGCTTGGCTCATCGCAAACGTACGCGGTTTTTTGTTGCTCTCGACCAGCAATCGCTCCGAGTCCGCGGTCGGTTATGCGACGATGGACGGCGATACCTGCGGTGGTCTCTCTCCCATTGCAGGCATCGATAAAGCGTTTCTCCAGCACTGGCTTAGATGGATGCAGAGTCAGGGCATGGACGGCTACTCAAAGTTTCCAGAACTCAAGTACGTCAACGACCAGGTGCCGACTGCGGAGCTACGTCCTCATGATTCAGCTCAGACCGATGAATCGGACCTCATGCCGTATCCGGTACTCGATGCGATCGAGCGACACGCGATCGGCATGCGTCGCAGTCCGGCAGAGGTTATCGAATACGTACGCAACGAGTTTCCAGCCTACGAGCAGGACCTGCTTTTGCTATGGATTAAGAAGTTTTTCTCTCTCTGGGCGAAAAACCAATGGAAGCGAGAGAGATTCGCGCCGAGTTTTCATCTTGACGATAGAGATCTCGATCCGAAAGCTTGGTGCCGATTTCCGATACTTAGCGGGGGATTTGAGGTCGAGCTTGAGCATTTGCAAAGTCACAAATCGCCGGCTCAAACCGAGGATTAATCTCGGCACATTTTGATTCGGCCCATCCCTAACTGCTCCGCTTCGCAAGAAGATCCGAGTCATGCGCAAATGGAGGTCAGCCGTTGCGACTATTGGATGCCCTCCTAGTCAGCGACGTCTCACCGGAGTAGTCAGCGACGTCTCACCGAAGCGTACCCTAATGCTGAAGTTGAGCGAGAGGTCCCTCGCTCGTGCACGTGCCAGCGCCGGCGCAAGAGGAAGCTTCCATCAAACAGAGGCGCTGCTCTGTTGTGAACTTTTCAGTGCAGGTGGTGCGACATCCCGGAGGCATTGCACCGCATACCGAATTCATCTGGGCGCATGCCTGACTGCACTGAGCGTCGGCCTGCAGCATCTCTTGAAACGTATCGGCTTGTTCCTCATCGGATACACGCTCATGGGCGCCGCATGCTGTGATTAGAGTCGATATCGAAAATACTGTAAAAGTGAATATATAACGCATAAGGTCTCTCGCTCGACTAAGTTGTATCTAAGTACGCAGTGTCCTTGAACGCAGTTCCCTCAAAAACATTGCGATGTGGGAGTAAGCAAGTCTTATACCGAGAATTGAGCCGAGCTCTCGATTCGCTTGCCCTGAACTGGCGCCATATCGAGTCACTGCTATCGTCGCAGGCTTTGGGCCGATAGCGAATCCTCGCAGCCCTGTGGCAAAGAGAAGGGCACCATGGAATCGGCGACCGCTTGGATGTATCTTCTGCTCGCCGGAGCTGGAGTCGCCGCGGGCTTTATCAACACCATAGCCGCCGGAGGTTCGATGCTGACGCTTCCAGTGTTGATGCTTCTGGGCATGCCCGCGGATGTGGCCAACGGTACCAACCGATTGAGCATCGCGACGCAGTCTGTTTCCGGTATTTTTGCCTTTCACCGCCGAGGAAAACTCGACCACCAGGCTGTACTGCCCGTCGTGATTCCCGTCGCCGTAGGCGCTCTGCTCGGCGCCGGCTTTGCTACCTTGGTCCCAGAACGTGTCCTAAAGCCGGCGCTGCTTGTGACGATGTTGGTCACCGCGTTCGTCATCGCGTGTTCGCCTCAATGGTCTGAAAGCGCCTCGCAGCGTGCACCCCTCGACGCTAGGAAGAGCCATCGGGCACATGCAGGTCTCTTTTTTGCGGGCCTTTACGGTGGATTCATCCAGGCTGGGGTCGGATTTATTCTGCTTTTCACGCTCGTAACCACGCTTGGCTACGATTTGCTGAGGGCCAACGCACTCAAGCTTGTATGTGCCCTTGCCCTTGGAGTGATCGCTGTAATCGTATTTGCAACTTCCGGTGATGTGGAGTGGATACCCGCTTCGGTTTTGGCGGTTTCAACGGTAGTGGGGTCTCAACTCGGCGTCCGATTTGCTCTTTCGGTTTCCCCAAAGGTAGTGCGATGGATCGTACTCGCCGCTATTTCGACCGTTTGTATTGCGGCGCTATTTAAGTAGCCAGTCGTTTTACTAAGTAGCCAGTCGTTTTAGTTAGGTAGTCACGCTCCAAGATCGAGGTTCCAAAATAAAATATCGCGACTTTGATCCTCGGCCTTTTATTGTTTTTTACCAGAGGAGATGGCATCCGCAGACGCCATTGCCCGGGAACTTAAATCCCCACTGAAGATGCTTCAGCCTCACCAACGAAGCTTGCTGTGCCCCTCCGAGACTTCCCAGTCGGTCGATCTTCCTGAACGCGAAAGGTTTGATGCACGTGCACAGCTCTTGCAAAGGTGCATGACTCTTGCAGGAGTGTCTGTCGTCTATGACTCGAATAATTACCTTAGCGACGGCACTGCTCGGATGCGTCGCATCGGGACTGCTCGGATGCGCTGCATCAGGTGCAAGCATCGATCTTCCCATCGAAACCGATGCGGGGTCGAATCAAACATGCAACGTCTCTCAGACAGCTTGTGGCGAAGAATGTGTCGACCTTCTAGCCAATCGATCTCACTGCGGTAGCTGTTTTCGATCTTGTGGTGCTGCACAGTTTTGTATCGATGGAAATTGTCTGGCTTCGTGTCCCTCGGGACAGACCGCCTGTGGCGGTCAATGCGCTCGACTGTTGGAAGATCCACTCAATTGCGGTGCATGCGGACGTCAGTGTGATGAAGGTTTGAGTTGCTCTGGTGGAACGTGCACCTGTGGAGCTGGAAGTCTGGTTTGTGGAAGTGCATGCACGGACATACTCTCCGACGCCTTGAACTGCGGTTCATGCGGCACGATTTGCGGCAGCGACGAGGAGTGCGCCGGAGGTGTCTGCGCATGCAGCGGATACGCTACAGAGGTGTCGTGTGTCGATGGTCGAGACAACGACTGCGACGGTCTCATCGACTGCAATGACGACGACTGCGTTGGTGCGCTGCGCGTCTGCACTTCTGGCTGTGGTTTTGGGGTTCAGGAATGCAGACAGACCAACGAGTGGAGTTCGTGCAGTGCGCGACCCTCTGCGGAAAGCGCCACCGAATGTGAAGATGGCATCGATCAGAACTGCGACGGTGTCGACCTAGCATGTGCGGACGAGCCGTGATGGCGGTGCACGGCAGATACGTTCTAAAGTCCGTGCCCCTCGGCGAATGAATCACGTGCACGCTTCACAAGTTTCTGCACGCACGTTTGCGCATGCTCTGCGAGTTCGGTGCTGCGTCCGGCGACCTCAAGAGGCGTGCCTACTGCCGCAGAAACAGCCGCTTCGGGATCGGCTGCAACGCTCGACAAGTGCTCCAAGAAGGTCTTGTCCACGTAGGCGTTGTGTTCTTTATAGGCGATGCCCACCGGCATAATCTCGCAGTCGATTCCGCGAGCCGCCGCAAATACCCCAGGTTGGAACGGAAGCACTTCGTCTCCAAGCGAGGTTTTTCCCTCGGGAAACGCAACCACGGTACCTCCCTCACGTAGGCGGCGCCGGATCGCACGGATCGCGGAGGCTCCGCTATGGACGTCGTCCCGATCCACGAAAATCGTGTCGACGCTTCGTGCAGCCCAGCCCATCAAAGGCCACTGAGCCAGATCCCCCCGACTCAAACACGCGCCTCCGAAGTACCCCAGAAGGATACCGATATCCACGGCGCTTTGGTGGTTCGCAACGACAAGGCGCCCTCGTTTGGACTTCGGCGCAGGAAGCGCAGGTTGGTATCGGGTTTGGATCCCCAGAACGCGCATCACTCGACTGACGTAGCGTTTCAAATGGACGTCCTTAAGCTCTGTCTGCAGCCGGTCCGGCGCTCGAGCCCTGGCTCTGTTCAAAAAATACACCGAAGCTACAGTGGACGCTAGGAACGCTGCGCTTCGAAATCCGACGCGTGCAACCCTCATCAGAGCCACGTTCATAGTCCGCACCCGATATTCATGCCAGCCCTAGCCAGACCGCGGCAAAGGAAACGAACGCCCCTAGTTTGATCGAAGGCTGATCCAAATCAGATGCGCTATCGCGTCGCTAAAAGTCGACCTTCATTCGGGAAAGAAAACGACTCTTGCTACGCATGTCTCCTCCAAAGTGACCGACGACAGTTTCGCTGGAGCCGGGATTTGGATCCGCTCCGCGATAAAGCGAGCGATGTGCTCACTGGTCGGGTTCTCGAGTCCCTCCACCTCATTGAGGTAGCGATGGTCCAACATCGCGTGAAGGGGTTTGAATGCTTCATCGAGCTCTGCGAAATCCATGACCCAGCCGAACTCATCATCTACCGGACCGCGCACCCGAATGGTCACGTAAAAGCTGTGTCCGTGCAGGCGCGCGCACTTGTGGCCCGGAGGAACATGAGGCAATCGATGGGCCGCCTCGAACCGAAAGCGGCGCTCGATCTCCGTGGGCATGGAAAGGGATGCATCGAAGGTTTCAGTCTGTCAATCTGCTGCCCGCCCTTATTCGGCGAGAGG
This sequence comes from Myxococcota bacterium, assembly GCA_039030515.1. Lineage (GTDB taxonomy): Bacteria > Myxococcota_A > Polyangia > Polyangiales > Houyiibacteriaceae > JBCCEA01. The sequence continues at coordinate 88,369 of JBCCEA010000006.1, forward strand.
ATCGAACCTCGATGGATGAAAAGACATCCGAATTTTCGCAAGCGACGATGACCGAGATCGTGCTTCCCCAGCATGCCAATGCGCTCGGGACCGCGTTTGGTGGAACGGTGATGAGTTGGGTAGACGTGTGTGCGGCGGTTGTGGCGCAGCGTCATTGCGGTCGGATCGCGGTGACCGCCTCGATAGACCAGCTGGATTTCACCGCACCTCTCAGGATCGGGGATGTGGCCGTGATCGAAGGCCGGATCAACGCGGCGTTTCGGACCTCGCTTGAGATTGAGGTGCATGTGGACCGTGAGGATTCCCCGGACTGCAAACGGATTCGATGTGCAGATGCGTTGCTCACGTTCGTGAATGTGGACGACCGAGGCACGCCATGCCCGGTGCCCGAGCTTCGGATTGTCTCCGCCGAAGATCACACTCGCCTCGAACAGGCCCGGGCCCGTAAACGGGATCGATTGGCACGCCGAAAGACTGAATCAGAGGCTTAGGCACGCCTTCTGGCTGATCCAAGGTGGGCGCACAACCCTTGCGTACCGTCGAACCCCATCGCATCGTCCGCTTCATCATGCGCTCGCGATCGAATGCCGGATCCCTGTTTTTGCTCCTCGTCGCCTCGTGCGGAGGAGCGTCCGCTCGCGGTGAGGACGGTGTCGAAAAGCTCGCAGATGACGCCACCGCGCAACAAAGCTACGAGGACGCCCTCGCCGACTTCCGGGACGATCGCTGCATCGACGCTGAACCGAGCTTCCGCCAGGTGCGTCGCGAATTCCCATACAGCCGTTTCGCCGCGCTAGCCGAGCTTCGAATCGCAGACTGCCTTTTGATGCAGGACAGCCACGCTGAAGCGATTCAGGCCTATCGGCAGTTTGTGCGTTTTCGCCCATCGCACCCGGAGGTGCCCTACGCTCGATTCAAGGTGGCGCAAGCCTACTACGACCAAATCCCCACGAGCTGGTTTCTCGTCCCGCCCTCGTATGAACGCGATCAAGAACCCACGCGTCAGGCGCTTTCAAAGCTTCGCAGGTTCGTCGTCGACTTCCCTGAGGATCCCCGAATCCAGGAAGCGAAGGAGATGTCCGAGCGCTGCTTGCGTCTCTTGGCGCAGCATGAGTTTGCCATCGCCAAGTTTTACCGGCGTCAAGAAGCGGATCGGGCAGTGATCATACGCCTACGCACGCTACTTCGGACGTATGAGGGAAGTGGTTTGGAACCAGAGGCGCTGTGGATGCTCGGGCAAGCCCACGTTCGTATGGATCAGGTTGACCTTGCCCGAGAAGCGTTTCGCGAATTGATCTCTCGCTTCCCGCAGAGTGAACCCGCACAAAAGGCAAGAGAAGCCGTTCGCAGGCTTTGAACCCTGGTTCTTCTGCTTCGCGCAGGCTGGTCGCGTTTGAGTCGTTGCCCGAGTTTGGATTCATTTCGTTGCGGCTCCATCCGGAAGCGGGATAGGCTGAGCGGAGATCATGGACGAGCGAACCAAGCAGCTCCTCTCCCTGGGGCGCGAACACTACGATAAGCGCGAATTCGATAAGGCAGGACACTATTTCCGTCAGCTTCTCGATCGAAACGTTCGCTTTGCCGATGTGTACAACATGATGGGGGTGATTCATCACGACTGCGGTCGATTTGAAGACGCTCAAAAGGCCTTCGAAGAGGCTTTGGCGATCAATCCTCAGTACACCGAAGCGGCTCTCAACTTGGCGGTGACGTACAACGATCTCGGTCGTTACGACGACGCCAAGCAGATCTACCAGCAGGCGATCGTTCGGGGCAGCCTGGGTTCAGGGCAGCCAGATCCCTTCGTCAAAGGCAAGATCGCCAATCTTCACGCTGAAGTAGCCCAGGCCTACGTGGATGCGGGTCTCGTTGCGGAAGCGATGCATGAATTGCGCAAGGCGGTGCTTCTTTGTCCTCAGTTTGCCGATCTAAGGCTCCGACTGGCCAATCTTTACCGTCAGCAGGGCGACTTGGATGCGGCGCGCTATGAGCTTGAAGAGGGGCTCAAGCGTAAGCCTGATTTCGTTCCGATTCACGTGGCGTTGGGCGTGGTTCAGTTGGCGCTCGGCTCGGCTGAGAAGGCGATCGAGTGCTGGGAGGGAGCGCTTCGGCGGGATCCCAACAACAAGACGGCTCAGATGTATCTGCGCACGGTACGTACCGGTCGAGGAATGTCGATGGATTCTGAATTTCCTCGGGTAGCGACCTCGCTTTCGGACGAGGTTACCGCGGCGGCATCTCAGCTTCCAAAGGCCGATGCAGACGAATCGAGCTGATCGAGTACACCTCCGCGATCTTCGCGCCGACAACCTGAGCTTGGGACGCGATGTCTGCCGGCTGCGGGGGCACATCGTTTGGTCGCGCGCTATCTAGAATGGCCCCAGGTTTTATAGGAGCTTTTGTGCACTGTCTTTGGAAACTTCAACTGCGATCTCAGAGCGCTCCACCTGCGCGATCCCCGATCGCTCTTCACTGGAGATCAGTTCTTCAAACCTCGGCCCTGACTGCACTGGCCCTTGCAGTGGCGTGTAGCGACAGCGCTCGCGTAGAGGTGGACGCAGCCGTAGAGATGGATGCAGCCGTCGAGGACAGCGGAAAGGACAGCAGCATGGACAGCGGTGCGGACGGGGCTGCCGCGAGCTGTCCTGCGGAACCCCTGCCTGCACTGATAGGCGAAACCGTGACCGGCGGACTGACGATGCCTGTTTTCGTGACCCAAGCGCCGGGTACCGAGGACGGTACCCTTTGGATCCTTGAAAAAGGTGGGCGCATTCTCCTGCATCGGGATGGCGCACTGCTGCCTACTCCCTTTTTGGACCTCCGATCCAAGTTAGGCGAGGTTACGCTCAACGACGAACGCGGACTGCTCGGTTTGGCGTTTCATCCGCAGTATCAAACAAATCGAAGATTCTTTATCTACTACGCGCCTGCTAGTGGCGATGAAACCAACTTCAATATCGTTGCAGAATACCTGCGGTCTGAACCGGATCCCGACGTCGCCGACTCAGATGAGTTTGCCCGCTTGTTTGCGGAGCAGAGCCCTTTTTCGAATCATAATGGAGGTATGCTTGCGTTCCGACCAAGCGACGGCATGCTCTATGTTGGGATAGGCGATGGCGGTGGTGCGAACGACCTCCGGCAGACTGCGCTCGACCTCGGCTCCCCCTTCGGGAAGTTGCTGCGTTTTGATCCGGATGTCGCCGGATATCTCCCGGAAGACAATCCGTTTCGCGATCGTGGTCGCGCCGATGTGTGGGCGTACGGATTGCGAAATCCATGGCGGTTTAGTTTTGATCGGGCGAACGACGACCTGTGGATAGGCGACGTGGGACAAGACACCGCGGAGGAGATCAACCATCTGCCGGCTTCTGCCGGTGGCGCCAATTTCGGTTGGAGCTGCTTCGAAGGGGAAGCTCCTTTTGCCGCGACCGCCTACACGCCCTCCGAGTGCACAGCGCTGACCGCCGACCACGTGCCTCCCGTCTACTCCTTTGGCCACGGTCAGTTCCCCGGGGCAGCGCTCGTGACCGGAGCCTGTTCCGTGACCGGCGGGTACGTATACCGAGGCTCCGCGATCAAAGCGCTTCGTGGCTACTACGTGTTCACGGACTACTGCAGTGAAGTCATCGCGGCAGTGAAGCCGTGTGAAGAAGGAGGAGGGCTAGAGGAACAAGCGCTGAATATCGACTTGCCCGCCTCACGTCTTATTACCTCCTTCGGGGAGGATCTCGACGGAGCCTTGTACATCGTGCGCCAGGATAGTGAGAATGACGCCGATGGAGCGATTTACCGTATCACGCTTGCCGAACCATAGAGGGCGTCGGCAGCGGAGACGCTCAGGCCACTCGGCGTTCATAGCACCCGATAGGGAAACTTGGGTCCTCTGGCTGTTTCGAGATCAAACTGCTACGTTTCTCAAGTGACACATGCCGAAAGACATAGTGCACTTCAGCTATGGCCGCTTTTAGGGCGGCCTACACACTACGCCTTATTCGCAGCGGCCGTTTGTGCTTTCTCATTTAGTTCAGGCTGCGCGGACGACTCAGACGCTCGAGGGCTTTCTGTCTTTGAGTTGCGTTTGGAGTTGCCCTCAACCCCTGAACGTCGTTACGCGCACGTTCAGGTCGAAGGGCGATTCCGTGATCCCCGTGGATCGTGGGACGACGTAGAGGTCTATACGTACGATCTGCAGTCGGTGCCCGTCGATGCCTCCGATCCCGATCACGGGTGTAACGTCACTATTTCCATCTCTACCGAAAATCCCGACAGCATTCTATTCGCTCCTCCGATCGCAGGTGGTTTCGTTCGCGAGAACAACTTTGGAATGCAGGTGCGTACTCGGTTCTGCCAGCGAACCAATCCAGGTCGTTGCTCAGATACAGCGCCAACTTGGCTCTTCGACTTTGCAAACCCCTTCGTTCCTGAGCAAGCAACGCTATTTCGAGCCGGGTTGGGGGGCAGTGCCTGTCTGGGCGGTGGTTGGAACGACGAGACCTATCGCTTGCGTTCAGACCTCTCTCCCGATCCATCTACCGACGCCGAAGACCCAAGCTCAGAACTCTTCGAACCCTTACGCAATCTGATACAGCAGGACCCGGATCCCGTCTTAGAAGTCAACTACTACCGCCAGTGGAATGCAGAGGATTTTGTGCTCATCGGCGACTGTGCTCGAGGCGAGGATCTCAGAGACTGCACGCCGTGACTGCGATGCGACTTTCTTCGGACGAAGCAGGCCTCGAGCGGAATCGAATGGTGCGAGGCTTTCTCGGTAACCGATCGCAATCCCGGTGCTAGTGTGGCCACCACCATGATCGACGCATCCATCTCTCTTGCGGCCAAAGAGCCTACAGGACGCACATGGGAGCGCTATCTTGGCGTGCTTCTAAGCATATGGCTTTTTGGGTCGAACCCCGCACCGTCGGCGGCGCAGGACCAGCAAGAAGAGACGCCTTCTCCGGCTGACTTTTCGACCGCTGAGGATCACGTTTCGACCGAGATGAACGATTCAGCGCGTCGCGCGTTCGCCGTAGCGCTGCGGGCTGCGCAGGAAGAACGTTGGGCGGATGCAGAAGCTGGATTTCGTCGCTCTTACGCGCTCAGCGGTGCTCGAGTGGCCCTGTTCAATCGGGCGATGGCGCTCCGTGCGATGGGTCGAGACCTGGAAGCTCACGATGCGTTTGTAGACGTTCTCGAGGAGCATGGGCTCGAGGACGAAGCCGCTCGAGCTTGGACCGAAAACGCGATCGTCGAGCTCAAGGCGAGGATCGCTACCCTGATCCTGGAAGATCTTGCGTCCGAGGTGCGCTTTCGCATCGTTGTCGACGGGAGCGATGTGCTCGATCCAGGTCAGCGTCCTATTCCCATCAGGCTCAATGCAGGACGTCATAGTGTGCTGGTGCGTGCTGATGGATACGAACCCTTTATTTGGAGCGGATCGGTTCCTGGTGGAAATGTACAAAGCCTTCACGTACGGATGCAGGCTCTGAGTCCAGAACAGGTGGTCGATCTGGAGCAAGCGGTTGGTTCAGCGCCATCCGGTAGCTCGGGGCCGGATGTCACTGCTGCGCTCCTTCTTGTCGACGAGGACGAAAAGCGTCCAACCTATCGCAATCCCTGGCTTTGGGGAACGGTGGGCACGGTGGTACTTGCCGGCATTGCCGTCGGACTTTGGTTGGGACTCAGGGATACAGACGATGACGGGACGATGCCGCTCGCTCCAGGTCCAACGCTCTAATCGGTTTCCGCTTTTCAATTCGAAAAACAGATCTGCTAGCCTCTGCCCCTAATGGCGACAGCGATGATCCAGCATGATCCGGACGAGTTTCGTCGCGGTAACGTACTGGGCAGCTCAGGGGTTTTGGCGAAGCTTGCCGATACAAGCTTTTCGAAGATCCTTCAGAGCAGCAAGCTCTACATCGTCAAGCGACTGGTCGCGCTCGACCTTGGCAATACGATCGCAGTTCTGGGTGCAGGGCGGGTTCGAATCGCACGCTCCAACGACACGGGGCACGTTCGATGGGTGGTTAGCGATTTTCGCAGACCTGGCGATCTGGTGGGAGAGGAGATTCTGGTCGGCCCTCCGCTAGGCAATGAATACATGATGGCGGAGCTCGGTGAGGTCGTTTTGATTCCCCGAGAGGTTCTCGCAGAGCTTCTATCGACGGATATCGGTTTTACGCGGGCTTTTCTCAAATACACCGCGCGACATCGGTTTCGAATGCAGAGTCGCTTTGAAGCGCTACTCACGCGGACCATCGAGAGCCGAATCGCCGCCTTTCTGTTGGAGGAAGCTCAGCGAGACGGTGTGCGAACGGGTTCGGGAATCAGGCTGCGCTGGAAATACACGCATGAAGAAATGGCGAGCTATATCGGCTCGACTCGCGAAACGCTCACCTCAACTTTGGGGGTGTTCAAGCGTGCCGGTTTGATCCGCTTTGAGCGTCGCTATGTCGTCGTCATCGATCGAGAGGCTCTCGAATCGAGGTCGTAGCTGGGCATGGTGCGAACGGTGCAGAGCAAACAGGCGAGTAGCGGCTGTCTCGCAGAAAGCCCGCCGTTCGCTTGAGTGTTGCGCGCCAGTCTTCGAACACTGCTTCATCTTCACCGTAGTGTTATCGTCGTCTTTTTAGGGATGTGGTCGGGCCCTACCCAACAGAAGACCTTATAGGTTTTGTTGTTGTGAGCGTGCTTGCCTATGGCGATGACGGTGTGGTCCCTGCCCTCAGAATCAGTTTTGATGAAGACGGTAAAGCCGCGGCTCCCGGGGCAGGTCACATGGCGGACGCGATCCATCGTGTGCACCAATCTCTGGGTGGCTTCCGGTAGCACACCTCCATCCACCCGATCTTGTTGCCCTCGACTTGCACTTAACTTGTTCAGGATCTGATCGGAAACCCGGTCTACATAGCGAAGAGGTCGATTGGTGCATACGGCCCCGCACGATGACCAAAAGCGGTTGTTCTCATCGCCCCAGCATAGCCGCTGTCCAGGGCATTGGGAGCCTTGCGGCAAAAGAGGACGAGCGCTGGGCGTTGTCGGTCCACGGGTCTTTCTTTTCGACTTTCTAGGCGGGCCGGGGGCTGCGCTTGTCGGGCCCGGGCCGGCAGCGGTTGGTGCCACGTGTAGAGCCACCGGCGGAGGAAGCGCAGAGGCGCCGCCCTTGACAGAATCCACCGCATGCGCTGATGGCGGGGCGTCGTTTGAAATCGGTCTTTGCGGCTGGAGAGCTCCTGCGGGCACTACTGTTTTGGCTTGGAGCGGATAGGAGCGTCGGGCATCGATCCCGCGGGCCATTCTTTGAATCTCTCTGGCCGCGGCGTATTGATCCTCAAGTTTGGCTACCTCCTCTAGGATGCTATCCAGCCGGGCTTCCGCACGGCTAAAGCCCTCTTTCGCCTCTTTCGATATTTGTTTGATGCGCTCGATGTGCCAGTCGTCGAGTTTGTCATACGAGAATGCCGTGACTGCTTGTTTGCGTGCCGTAAAAGCGTGCGCGTATAGAGGTTCAACGGACTGGAAGATACTCTCGAGTTCGGTCCAGTGTCTCACGAGCTCCTTGCCCAAAGGAGCGTTCAAAAGATATGGCGAATCGTGTGCGAATCTAAATCGGCCAAACCGTCGAAAGAGAGCATGTGCCCAGCTCAACGGTACAAAGGGGGCGATCACGTGTGGAACGATACCGCCGTAGCAAAGCCTGGGTCGACGCTCGGCTGTTCCCGGGTTCGCACTTTTGAACCCCTTGTCCCAGAGGTCTCCTATGGCGACGCTGGTAACCAAGAACGTAACGATGAGGTCCTCATGGGCATCCTCAATCTCGGCTGCATACGCATAGAACTGGTCTAAACAGCCTTCACGAACCGAACTGCCTACCGAGCACAACGCCTCTTGCATCGCCTTTAGAGAGTCCTGCCGAGAGGCCTTGTGAAATGCGATTTTGAGGACTTGCGCCTCACACCAGACAAACTGCAGATGAGATAGCGCAGATGGGCTCTTGTCGTGGTATTCTTTCGTAAGTTTCCTCAACGCAAATGCAAGTTTTTTGATTCGCTCTCGGAGGCACTGCGCCAGAGTCAACCACGATCGATCTGAACATCTGGAATCGTTGGTATTTACCTTTAGTTGCCCCGAAAGTGTCTTGAGAGACTCTTGGATATCCCCTAGTTCTTTTGCGGCACACTGCGTGACGTGAATCTGGGACTTTCGAATGTAGTCAGGATACTCTGAAGACGAAGCTTCTACGAAGTAGAGATTTAGACGGAAATTTGGCTCTACATGCTCTGTAGGTATGCGCCATTCGCCAGACTGTTGCAGATGCTCTTTGATCCCATCGATCACCTTCACGAACGGCGAAATTTGGGGCGTTGAAGGGTTTTTTCGATGGGGCATGCGCAGCAGTCACGAGCCCAGATTGGAGGTGACCTCCACCAAGGATATTCCGCCGCCCTACCTTATGCCAGCGCAGCACGTCTGACTGCCAGCCACCGATTGCAGGGCTTGAACTAAACCGGTTCGACTACGGTGAGGACCACATCGGCGTCTTTTCGGAGCCTCAGTTGACAGGCAAGTCGGACATCCGGACCGTCGCCAAAGACATCGAGAACTTCTTGCTCGTCGTCTTCGGCTGGCTCGAACGCGTCACGATCTTCAGGCCTTACAAACACTCTGCAGGTGCCGCAACTGGAACTACGACACGAGTACGGCACATTTGTGGCGGGAGTTTCGTCGGTGATATCGAGGACATTGGCTCCCGAGGACGCCAAACACGTGATGCCGGCAGGTTCGAATCGAATCGTTCCCATAGGATATCGCTACTAGGCCCGGCCGATCGAGTCGTCAAGGGGTCTCTTGTCAGGGGAGGAACGCGGCCTCCTGAATTGCGCTGTTTGCGCTAAACTCGTTGGAATGGTCGTCTTGAGCCCAGAGATTCGTACTTGCGGTTGTATTGGGAGTCCTTGAAGTTCGAGAGAGTGGGTAGCGATGCGTGATGACCTCGAGTTCCTGCGTGGCGCACTCGAACGCCTTTTTGAGCTTGAAGAGCTGATCGCGATGACCTCTAGTCTTCTGGGCATGAATCCGGCAGAGCTCGAAGGCATGTCGAACAAGGCCGCGTTTGTTCGATCGCTTGTCGAACGCTGCGCGGCCGAGCACCGCCTTGAGGCACTAGTCGACGCCATCCAGTTGTCCTCTTCTGACTCGGATTCTTTTCAGGGGCTGACGGCGATCGGTAGGGCGATAGGGCCGCAGCTGCCTCCGGGCGCAGAACTAGGTTCGTTTCGGATTCTAAGCCTGCTTGAGGCAGATCGCCTGAGCGTTACCTACCTCGCCGAAAGAGTGCGAGAGGCGGCGGCCGAGCTTCGCCTTGCGCATGGTGAGCACGTCGCGATCAAGGTCTTGGGTTCGAGAATCTCCAAGGATCGCAGTGCGGTGAATCGATATCTGACCGCGCAACGTGCCTGCAGCGAGCTTCGCAGTCTCCATCTTCCAACGGTTTATGAAGTCGGCTGGACCGAGGACGGCCGGGCCTGGGTGGCATCGACCTATCTCGAAGGGCCGACCTTGGCAGACCGCCTCCGTCAGGTTGGTGCCTTTTGCTGGAACGAGGTGGCAGAGGCGCTTCGAGGTGTTCTTGCGGGTCTGAAAGACCTGCACGCTCGGGGTCTCGTTCATGGTGACGTGAACCCTCAGAACATCCGACTCGTCTGGCCTGCGGAGCGAGATCGAATCCTCTGTCCAAGCGATGAGACCAAGAGCCTCGAGTTGACGACAGACCGGCAGTCTCCACATGCACGCCCGACAGGGGCTCTGGTAGGCGCTGCGCTCGACCGTCTCTTCGCCTACGGAATCAACTCTGTGGTTCGGTACATCGCGCCTGAGGTCGCTCGCGGGGAAGGTGCTTCCCCGGGGTCCGACCTCTATCAGTTTGGAGCGACGGTATTCGAGAGCCTCACGGCAGTTGCCCCTTGTTCGACTCCCCTGTTTTCGGCCGATGTGCAGGATCCTTCGAGACACCGGCCGGCCACGCCGATCGACCTGGCTCCGAGCGGCGGGGTTTCCCAAGAGCTTTCAGATCTCGTGATGCGAGCCCTTTCCCCAAATCCCTCAGACCGTCCGGATGCCAATGCGTTTCTTGAGGCGCTCAAGGCGTTGAGTGAACCGGAACCACCCCCCGTCGATGCGCATTCTGAGGACCACGCTCCAGTGGAGTTACCCGGCGATCTAATGGATGCGGAACTTCTGCTCGAACGGCTGGAGCGAACCGAAGACGACGCGAAGCGGATCCCGATGCTCCGTGATCTCGCGCGGATCTATGAACGTGAGCCGAACGCCGCTGCTCAAGCGCTGCTCGTTTGGGTCCAGCTGCTGATACTCGATCCCAAAGACGAACGAGCGGTTCCTGCGATCGAGCGTCTTGCGTCGACGCCGGAGCTTTGGAACGAAGCGATCGCGATGCTCCACGAAGCCATTGCGGAACTCGACCCATCCGATCAAGCTCGGATCTACCTACTGATGGGACGGTGGTACGCCGAGCATCTGCATCGTCCCGATTTTGCCCTTCCTTGTTTTACCGAGGCCCTGACGCGAGACCCTTCCTCGGCCGAGGCGCTGCAGTCCACGATCGCGCTTCACCGGGATGCGCAGTCTTTTCCAGAGCTGGCTCACGCCTACCTTCAGCGTGCTGCCCGGGCAAGGCACCCGGCGAACGCGCGAGACGACCGAGTCAAGGCTGCCCGAGTGATCTTGGAGCATTTGAACGATGAGGACCGTGCGGTTCGACTGCTTCAGGAGGTGCTTTCAGAGGACACGCTGCATCCGGCTGCGGGTGCGCTTTTGCAGCAGTACTATCTACACTCCAAGCGTTGGCGTGAACTGGCACTCCTTTTTGAGGCCCGAGCGCAAGACCAAACCCCAGAGTCCAGGGTGCGCACCCTGCTGAGCCTGGGCGAGGTGTTTGAGGATCACCTGGACGACGTCCCGCGGGCGACAGCAACCTATGAACGCGTTCTTTCGATTGTCCCCCATCATATGGACGCCCTGAAGGGTCTAGAGCGCACGTACGCCCAGAGCGGCCAGGTTTCTCAGCTGCTCGAAAGTCTTGGGGCGCAGCTCGATTGGGTGGCGACTCCTCGGGAGCGCATCGCACTCCTCGAGCGTATTGGGGCCATCTGGGAGCAAGAATTTGTCGATGAAGGTAGGGCGCTGGCGGCCTTTGAGCAGATCGTCGCCATCGAACCAGGACACGAAGCCGCCAATCGGGTGCTCACCCGCATCTACCGCAAAAGCGGCGATCTTTTGGCGCTTGCCGACACACTTGAGCGTCGAGCGCAAGCCGCTGAAAGTGCGACCCAAGAGGCGGGGCTCTTGCTTCAAGCGGCGCACCTGCTGACCGATGAGCCGGACGCCGCCGACCGAGCAAACCAACTCTGCGAGCGCGTTCTCAGGCTTCACGAAGACGACGTAGATGCGCTGTCGCTTGTGGCGAAGCTCAAATCCAAAGCTGGAGCGATCGACTCCGCCGTACACGTTCTCGACCGTTTGGCGACCATGCATGACGACCCTTGTGAGAGGGCGGAGTACTGGATCCGGTCAGGCGCGCTTCTCGCCGGGTCGGGCGGTGATGAGGACGCGGCGATCGAGCGGTTCAAGCGAGCGCTGGATGCGGATCCGGCGAATCAGACCGCGATGTTAGCGCTTCGAGAGCGATTTGAGGCTCGGGGTGACTTCTTAAGTGTTGCTGCGCTGCTAGAGAAAGAACTAGAGCACACTGCAGGGGACCTCCGGCGCGCGAGGCTTCTTGCGGATCTAGGGGCACGCTATGCGCACGACCTCCACCAGCCCGAGAAAGCCAGGGTCGCGTTTGAAGCAGCGCACGCGCTCGACCCTACTGACCTCAGCGCCCCCCTAGAACTCGGGGCGATCGCCTTCGAGGGTGAAGACTGGTTTGAGGTGGTCCGGTGGTACGAGCCGCTCCTGAATCGATTCGGCAGTCTGAATGGGGATGATGCGGTTTCGGTCGGTTTGACGGTTGGCGATGCTTTTCAAGCGTTGGAAGAGTACGAAAAGGCTCGGCAGGCCTTTGTGCAGGTTCACGCCTTCACGCCGAACCAAAAGGAGAGTTCCGGGCGCCTCGCCAGTTTGGCCTACGCGAGTGGGTCGCTGGATGAGGCTGCGGAGCTCTACCAAGACTGGCTTGATCGCTATGGCGAAACTCTCGATGACGACGAACGGGGTCTCGCGCAGCTCCGGCGAGGAGACGCCTTGCGGCAGCTTGGACAGATCGATGAGGCGGTCCAGATTCTTCGCCAGGCAGAAGATCGTATCCCCTGGAGCACGCTTGCCTTAGAGGCACTGCGACTGTGCTACCGGGCGAGAAACGATCACGCATCGCTCGCTCAGCTGCTTGAGCGACGCCTTGAACGAGCGAGCGACGAAGAGCGATTCCAGCTTCTGCTCGAGATCGGCGACCTCGCTGCAGAGGAGATGGAAGATCACGAGCGGGCGACGCAATGCTACCTGGCGGCAGCGGAGATCCGTGAAAACGATCGCAATTTGCTGGCCAGGCTGATGCGGCTGTACGCGCAAACGAAGAGCTGGTCACAACTTGTGGAGGTGCTGCTACGTATCGCGAACCTCGTCGAAGATGTATCGCAGCGCATCAAGTACCGGGTTACCGCCGCGTCGATTTTGCAGCAAGAGCTCCATCGCTACGGTGACGCTGCAGAGCACTACGAGTACGCGTTGGGGATGGACGCTACCGGCCCGCTGAGCCTCTCGCCTCTCGATGCGTCTGAACGAGATGGGTTAGGTCGCAATGGGTTCGATCGTGATGAGTCCGATCGCGATGACCCGGATCGCGTCGCCGGTCAGGTCAAGGCCTTTGAAGGGCTCGTCGAATGTCTCACACAGCAACAAGAGTGGGAACGCCTGGTCTCAGTCTACCGGCGCTATCTTGAGACGCTCGAAGCGCACGGCTCTGCTGAGATGCACCGTGCACACTTGGCGCACAGTTCACACTCGGAAAGAGCCTCCTCCAACATCGCCTCTCACTACGGATCACTTGCGGAGATTCTGCTCGAGCAACTCGATCGTGAAGAGGAAGCCCTCATCGCGCTTGAGCATGCCCGCATGCTCGATCCTTCGAGTGTGCAGGTCCTGCGCTTGTCGCATCGGGTCTACCTAGCAGCGGGGCGTTTCGACGAGTCCTTTTGTGTGTGCCAAACGCTGCACGCGCTCAAAAGCGCCGACGAGGCAGAGGAAAAATTCTTTCAGCAGCATCGGCGCAAGCACCCTTTGACGATCGAGAGCACACTGACGACTGAGCTTTTTTGGAGTCACGTCGCGCATCCACAGCTCGATCCGCTGCTGACTCAGATCTTCGATCTCATCTGTCCGGCGGTGATCGCAACAACGCATCAAGAACTCTCTCGATTTGAGGTGGACCTTGCCGAGGTCGATCTCGAAACAGATCCGGCTGAGGTCGTCAAGATGCTCGGCTATGTCTCCAAAGTGATGCAGGTTCCTCTGCCGCCTTTGCACTACCGCAAGAGCGATCCGGGCGGTCTGTCAGCGCTTTTTACAAAGCCTCCGGCGATCGGTTTGGGGGCCGGAGTTCTCGCAGGCGGTCCGCCGCCAGCGCTTGCTTTTGTAGCGGCCCGCCACCTCAGTTTTTTTCGAGACGGGCTGTATTTGAGTCAGTTGCTGCCAAGTGGGCCCCCGCTTCGCTCTTGGCTGATCGCCGCGATCAAGTCGTCGGTGCCCGAGTTTCCGGCGCCGTCTGCACAAGAAATGCAAATAAACGAGGTGCGCACCAGTCTAGTGCAGCACCTGCCCGCAAACCAGAGATCGGAGCTCGACGCCTTGGTCCTCCGACTGATCGAGAGCGCCCGAGCGCTCAACATGAACCAGTGGCTCTTGGCTGTCGATCGAACGGCGGATCGAGTGGGATTGTTGTGTTCGGATGATCTGCAGACTGCAGCAGCCGTGATCTCCGCAACCCCAGAGCACTTGGCCCCGTCAGGCCGTGAAGAGCGATTGAAGGCGCTCTATCTGTACAGTGCTTCCAAGGCCTATCTGCAGCTGCGTCAGAAGCTACATATCGCTCTAAGAATCTCGCCAAACGAGGGGTGAGGCTTCAGGGAGAGCATAGAGTGCGGCGTTCATAGGCGCATCGATATGCAACGCGAGTTTCCTTGCCTGCCGACCAATATTCTCTTTGCGCTAAGAACGCAAAGGTAGTGTGTAAACGACCGAAGTCTCGGCTGGTGCACACATAGATATGTGTTAAGCCACATAGCTGTAAATGAATTCATCCCAATCAAATCTGAATGATACTCACTATTGGGCTCTATGCTTTCCGCCGTTGGAACCGCATTCGGGAACACCTAAGGAAGTCAATTTTACCTTACAGCATCTGCCTATTACAGCGCTTCCCGACGGTTGCGGTCCTGGTGAGGGTGACCGTAGCCCATCATGCCATATCTGTTCCAAGCCACTGAACCAAGGGCCTCAGAAAAATGTATCCTGCTCAACCAACGCGGCGGGTAGCAATATTCCGTACGTGATGCATCGGTGGGATGAAGATCAACCATGGAGCGCCGTCGCATGCGCTTCATGCATCATGAACAGTCGTCGAGTACAAACACTAAGGTCACTTGGATACCGGGGTTGGGTCGATTACCAAAGCTCATCTGACGCGCCATCAGTGAATATCCCTCTAGGCCCGCTCACAGAAATACTTGACGAAAACACAAATTTCTTGTCGGCCAAATGGGGGAACATCACGGTTTATCCACCAGGAGCTAGCTTGCGCGGGATGGTGCCAGGCGCAACTTGGGAATTTAAAGGTCGAGTGACAAACTACGAAAACCCGCTTTCAATTTTGCGGAGACTGGGAATTGATTCACGAACATGCATCGCGTCACTCGCAATGCCGATGGGCGCAGCAGAGATCTCGCGTGGTGCGACCGGCAGAGCCAACCGGGCACTCAATTTTGTGATCGGCGTTTCGCTGTACATGTTTCTGCTTTCACGATACGTGCGCATGCGGCCATGGATGCCGCCCGTCGTAACTCAATGGGTAGCTCCCCCATTTGAAGCATTATTCGCCCTCACCGCGCTTCTTGGCTTTTTGATGAGAACGCTGCCCTACAGAGAACAGCTTTTACAGCTCCCGATGACCTGGACTGCGCGTAAGCACAATCCGTAGTTCGCTTGGTATCATGCTGTTCCTAGCGATGTCTCCTGGGCTCGCTCGTCGTGTGCTAGGTTTTGCTGAGCGATGGCACGATCGGAAGAACACGCTTCTAGCGAATTTGGGCTGACCACCGAGATTGAGGTGACCGATAGCGAGGTGCTTTTGCGCCTGGTGGGTCCAGGGGGGCGATACCTCAAGCAGATGGCCAAGGAGCTCGGCCTGCAGTTAGGTCATCGCGGCACGTGTATTCTGCTTGCGGGCGCGCCGGAGACGATAGCGCTCGGAGAGCGGGTGGTCCGCGAGCTTTTGGATGCACTCGAAAAACGCGATCTCAGTGAAGTCGAACTCGGCCGCCTGACGAGAATGTTGCGGGACGATCCCACGATTCGGCTACGGGATTTCTGCGATGAAGTGGTCCTGATCACGGCCCAGCGAAAATCGATTCGTCCAAAGGGGCTCTCTCAGCAGAACTATGTGCATGCCATGCGCGAGCACGATGTGGTGTTTGGTGTGGGTCCAGCGGGAACAGGCAAGACCTACCTGGCGATGGCGATGGCGGTGCACCACCTCTTGCAGAAAAGGGTGAAGCGGATCGTGCTCACGCGTCCGGCGGTAGAGGCAGGGGAGCGACTCGGGTTTTTGCCGGGCGACTTGGAGGAAAAGGTCAATCCCTACCTCAGGCCGCTCTACGATGCGCTTTACGACATGATGGACGAAGAGCGCGTTGAGCAGCTGCTGTCTCGGAATGGAGTTGAGGTCGCACCGCTCGCGTTCATGCGAGGCAGAACGCTAAACGACTGCTTTGTAATTTTGGATGAAGCGCAAAATACGACCGTCGATCAGATGAAGATGTTTCTCACCCGCCTCGGCGCCGAGAGTAAAGCCGCCGTAACCGGAGACATCACTCAGGTCGATCTCCCTTCAGGTCAGCCGAGTGGTCTTGCGGACGCGGTCTCTCTACTGAGCGATATCGAAGGCATCAAGGTCTGTCGCTTTTACGACGGAGATGTCGTTCGTCATCCGCTGGTGCAGCGGATCGTGCAGGCCTACGAAGCGCGCAGCGCACAGCGCACTCGATGAGAGCACCCAGAGCTATTTGGACTTCTTGGGGGCGTCTGAGCTTGGATGGGTAAGGGCGCTGCCGAATATCGCCATCGCTGCATAGCGCGCCTTAGGCATGGCGGCTTTCATCACCTCGATATGCTCCTCGTGCAGTCCGTAGAAGGTGAAGGCATCGGCGTCTTGGCCTTGGTCCATCGCATCGGCCGCATGGAGCGATTGAGCGACCACCTGGTTTTCGAGATTACCGGCCTGACCGAGAAGTAGATCCGAAAGACCCAGCGTGTCCATCGCCAACGTCTCGAGTTGATGGTGCCGGGTGCGCATCGCCGCCTCGAGACCGGCCAAGTCTACCGTCGGCATTTCTCCCTCGTCATGCATCAGGCCTACCGTGTAGAGCATCAGCGTTGCGCCCAGGTCGTGAAATAGGGCGACAGCGTAGCTCGCTTCGGGATCGGCTTCGTTGAGCGGAGCGAGTGCCTGCGCGACAATGGCGGCGACGAGGTTGTGACGTAGCCGAATCAAAATGGCTTCCCGCAGTGATTTGTCGGACCCCACGACGTAGCCTCGAAGCGCGATCGCCTGGAGCAGTCGGGAAGCTTCATGCAGACCCAGCCGACCTACCGCCGTCTCGACGCTGGTGGTCGGGTACGCTCCTCGATAGGCCGGACTGTTGGCAATGGCCAAAAGCTTTGCGGCGGCCACCGGATGGGTTCGCACGCATTCAGCGAGATCATGAAACGTCGTCCTTGGGTCGTTGATCAAGGTCCGGGCCTGCTCCATCAAAGGATTGGAGACCGGCCCCGGTAGATCTCCGGATTTGAGTCGTTTGAGCACGAGATTGTAAAGCCGGAACGCCCGATCCAGGTCGTATTCCAGATCGGCGGTATTTGAAGCGACCAGCTGCTTCAATGCAGCGAGGTCACACGGAGCAGCGCCGCTGGTCGCTGTGGAAGCGAGATGCAGTATCGAGTCGGTCAGTCCCCCGAGGGAGCTCGGGCCGACGATCACGTGTACCCCATCATGGGACATCGGTTCGTCCGAGACGTTCCGGTCGACGATGATCGCGGGAACCGACCCGGTAGTGCGCATGCTGCGTAGACCCCGCGCGAGTTCGTAGGAAGAGGTGCCGGCAAGATCTGCGTTCATCACCAGCACATCTGGGATACCCACCGAAGCGAGCGTGTGAAAGACATCGCTCAACGTGCCGGCGCCAAAAACCTCAAACCCTACCAGCGATAGAGAGCGTCCCAGATGCCATCGAATCGGGCTGATCGGTTCAGCGAGTAGAGCAACCGGCGCAGCATCGGAAGTTGGCTTGGCGTTTGAATGGGTGATGGAACCCTCCACAACACCTCCCTCAGGCTTAGACTACGGCAAAACCTTGGGGTTTGTGAAATGTTGAATGATGCTGAAGTCTCTTACCCTTCAGAAGATGTAGATCACGAGGCCCAGCAGGAATTGATCGATCCATCGAACGTCGATTTTCGGCAGCCCTCTGCCTGCGCTATTGTCGGCGTCCATGCAGGACCGTATCGCTGACAGCGTTCTCGAGTTGGTGGGCAACACCCCTCTTATCCGTCTTTCCCGCCTCTTTCCCGCCTCTGGTGCCGAGGTCTGCGGCAAGCTGGAATCGCAAAATCCCGCGGGCAGTGTGAAAGATCGACCCGCGCTCGCCATGATCGATGAGGCGGAGAAGCAGGGCTTGCTGTCGAGAAGAGCCACCATTATCGAGGCTACCAGCGGCAATACCGGCATCAGTTTGGCCATGATCTCCGCGGTGCGCGGGTATCGTTGCGTCATCGTGATGCCGGAGGACATGAGTCTCAGTCGGCGTCAAATACTGCGAAGTTACGGAGCCGAGGTACGGCTCACACCCGCGCATGAGGGGATGGCCGGCGCCGTCGAGACAGCGCAGCGGCTGCTGTCAGAGACCGAGGGGGCGTTTATGCCGCGTCAGTTCGAAAATGAGGCAAACCCTGAGGTGCATGCGAACACAACGGCTCAAGAGATCTGGAGTGCTACCGAAGGGCGACTGGATGCTTTTGTGGCGGGTGTGGGTACCGGAGGCACGGTTACCGGAGTCGCCCGATTTCTAAAGCAGCAACAGCCGGCGCTCCACGTGGTGGCGGTGGAACCCCGAGCCAGTGCGGTGCTTTCTGGCAAGTCGCCCGGGCTTCATGGAATCCAGGGGCTCGGTGCGGGGTTTGTGCCCCAAGTTCTCGATCGGAGTCTCGTCGATGAGATCATCACGGTGAGCGACGTCGCCGCCGACAAGATGACGTCCCGCCTCTCGGAGGAAGAAGGCCTGCTCTTGGGCCCCTCCGCGGGCGCAAACGTCCATGCCGCTTTGGAGGTTGCGCGCGGTTTGTCGCCGCAGCAGAGGGTCGTGACCATCCTCTGTGACGGTGGCGAGCGATACCTCGCCTGACTGCACTCACGTGAAGCAATCCCTTGAGGTACGGCTGAGCGGAGTCGCTCAGGACGATTCGGACCGCGTACGGTGAACTGCCTGCGCCCACCACCGATCGGTTGAGGCTCGCACTCTACTGAGGCGACGGGTACGACCGATGAGGTGATGGGTACGACCGATGAGGCGATATTCAGCCAGATGCGGCGGGCTCCGCATAGAACTGCTTTGCCCAAAGTCGATACGGGATGATCGGACCGTCTCCCTTGGCGAGCGCAGGCTGCGTCACGTATCTCTTGGAGTTCCAGATCGGAGCGTCGAAGAAGACCTCCTTCCGTAGTCCCATGGCCACCAAAAAGTGCATGAGCTGCTTGATGCCGGGTAGGAAGGTGCCCTTGATCGAAGACGCGAGCCTCAGATCGATGTGGGTTTCGTCGATCGGGGTAGGGAGGATGAAATGGCGCATCCTAAGCCGTGCGAAGGGAACGGTTCCCTCGACTAGGGACCAGCCCAAGCCGCATGCTTCGACCTTAAAATGCGCCCGGACAGAGGCACTCGGGAGTCCAAGAAAGCCGAGGCTCGCGTCGATGCCGTACCCGGTTCGGAGCACCGGAGCGTCGATGGTGAGTTGCTCCTCAATCCAGGCATCAGAAAAACCGTGAACCTCCGTAAAGTGTCCAAAACCCACTCTGTTCTCGGTTGTCTCCTGAGGATGTGAGTTCAGGTTGACAACGGTGCTCCAAAGGCCTGTCCGCCCTTCTTGGCTCAGTTCAGGTACCTCCCATCGTGAAGGCTCGTGCTCCGGATGGTGCCACATGAGGATGAACCCGTTTCGTTCCACCACGTGATAGGACTTGAGTACCGTCTTGCGCGGAGTTTTGCTTCCGTAGGCGTTGCCTACACAGGTGCCCTGAGCGTTGAAGCAAAAACCATGGAACCCACACCGAACTCTGCCCCGCTCTAGTGCTCCGTGGGTGCCGAGGTCTGCTCCCAGATGCGGACAATAGGCATCAAGCCCATGAGGCACGCTTCTTCGTCTCGAAACAGGATGAAGTCTTGCGCGAAGTAGTATCTGCGTAAGATGGCACCCGGCTTGAGTTCCGCACTCGTTGCCACCGCGAACCAGCCGCAAGGCAGGGAGGCAAAGGGAACCTGCTTTTCGGGGGATCGTGTCGAGGAAGGCTTGGACTTCCCTATCTGTAAGAGAGAATTCCTGGTGCGCTAGCTCCGTGACGCCTTTGAACGACTGCAACGGCCAGTGCGGTCACTACAGGGCCGGACCACCTCCTCGCGTATCGTCGTCAAGCACATCCGTGTCCGTCGTCAAGCACATCCGTGTCCTTGCCGAAACACCCCTAGCGATGCGTGAAACCCTAAGTCCGTAGGTGACTCGCTATGAGGGGCGGTAGCCCAGCCTGAGCATCCCTACAGGCGGCAAGTGAGACTCGATGTGCCTTCACGAGCCGCCACATCGAGGGACGACAGGTCAGTATGAGAATCTGCGTTTTTTCCGCCGCGCTCTGCAGAAGATGCAGGAGCTGGCCAAAACGTGGATCGTCGCTGTGCGCCGGCGCGTCGTCGAGTATCACCGGTGGTGGCGTACCCTCCTCTGCCAAAATCTCGGCAAATGAAAGACGGCTCAAAATAGCCAACTGCTCTCGCGTGCCGTAACTCAACGTCTCAAAAGGCTCGAGTGTCGACCGCTCGAGTCCGACCGCAGTCATACGCGAGGAAAGTTGCAGGGTCTGCCCCGGGAATATGCGATCGACGTAACGCTGCATTCGCTTTTGGAGCGGTGCCTGGAAACGATCGAGATTTCGTTTGGCAATAGATTTCAAGGTTTCATCGAGGAGGGTCAGGGATCTGCGTTCCCGCTCATCTCTTGCGTTTTGCTCTCCGAGTCGCATGACGGTTTGCTCTAGTTCCGCTTGTCGCTCTCCAAGCCCCGTTTGACCGCTTCCTGCCAAAAACGCTCGATGTCTACTGAGCTCTAGCCGAAGCTGCTGATCCTGGTCCCGGCACGCCTCTAGGTTTTTTTTCGCCTGCGTCCATTGTTCTGCCGCCGTATCGAAGAGCCCTTCTCGCCATTGTTTTTCGAGCTCTAAGACTTCCTGCTCTCTCGCCTGACGTTCGGCCGAAGCACCACGGAGTGTCTCGTCTAAGACAGAATTGGAGAGATCCTGCTGCGCCTCTGCGTACGTTTGCTTGGCTTGATGCAGATGCCGCGACTCTGCCTCCCGCTGGCCCTGAAGTGAGGCCAGCTGTTGGTCCAGGGTCGAAAGGAGCGCCCTTGTGCGCGTCAGTTCTGCCTGGACATATTCGATCTTTTGCGAAATCTCCCGACACGCATCCTCTGATGTCGAAAGCTGAGTTTGTGCTTCGGCCAAAGAGATCGAGGCGCCATCCCCATCGGTCAGGCCCAACTGGAGTTGCGGCTCAGGTTCAGAATCTTGAGAGAGATCATGCCAAACCCCCTGACTGCGCTGCAGCTCCTCGCGAAGCATATCGATTCCAATTGGCGCGTGCGCGTCTATAACTTGCGCAAGGGATGCGAGTTCGTTCTCGTCGCTTCTGCGACGTTCGTAAGCGACCCGCACATCGTCCACGCTCGATAGTCCAAGCTCGGCCAGTGCTGCCTGATACTCCGCCTCGTAGCGGCGACCCGCCTCCTGTTCTCGACGCCGATCTTCTCCTCCTGGGTGGATGACGATCGAGCCGAGCGTGCCGAGTTCGAGCGTGGCGCTTTGGTCCAGCAAGAGGGGCTGCTTTAAGTCCAAGAGAACCCCTGCCAGCCGCACCTCACCCTCGTACCCGCTGAGGTCGACCCTTGTAGAGGTTGCAACAAGCATGTGCTGCACCCTAAGTGCCGCGTCTCGCAGGCGCTCCAGCTTCCGGTAGCACGCTTCCGTTATCGGGTTGTCGCGAAGGCGTAACTCAAGATGCCGCTGCTGTTTGGAGGCCGCCTCTAGCTTGCGAAGGCGTTCTTTCAGCTGGCTCAGCTCGTGCGCGCAGAGAGCGCGATCCCGGCTCAGTTGCGCGACGCTTCTCCGTTCGAGGGCCGTTGCTTGCTCCGCTTTTAGCGCGCCAAGCTCGGTTTCCAGTCGTGTGCACTCCCGATGCGGGACATGCCGCTTTATCGATTCGTGTTCTGCCAGGAGCGCTGCGATCTTGTGTTCGGATGCGGTGAAGGTTTCGACCTGTGACTTGCGTTGCTGATGCAATTCAAAGAACCGCTGATGAGTCCGAACAGCCTCCGCATGGTGTTTCTGTGCGTGCTCCTTTTTCTCTTTTATCGAAAGGGCGCGTTGCTGGAACGCTTCAGCCTTGGCGGCTTGTACCTCAAGCTCTGCGATTCGATCCTGCATCGACGTCGCGTCTCTTTGCTGCTGTTCCAGTGCATTTTGACGTGAATCGTACTCGGCGAGAAGTGCACGCACGGATTCCAGCTCGGTTTTGGCTTCCTGAAGGTGTTGAAGGCGTTTGCGGTAAGCGCCTACCGGCACGCCCTTTTTGCCGACCCAGCCGGCAAGTCGCGATTCGATTCGCTGCATCAATCTCTGTCCCACGTCGCCATGAAGTGCGTCCTCGACTTCCCGGTCGAGTGCGCTGCGCAATTTCGTTTCGGCGGCTTGGTTTGGCTCCGTTTCGAGGATGGTGCTGCCCTGATCGAGGATAAAGAGCGACCACACGCCGCGATGTTCAGGTCGGCTCGGACCTCTTTTCGGAATCTGAATGCCGAGGAGCGCCTCCAGAGCGTCTTCAGCGGCGGTCCCTCGGTAGCGCACGCTCGGTCCTTCGAGGAGCGCTTCGGGCTGTTGGCAGTAGGCTTTACGAAGCAGGTAGGATGATCCGGCGATCGAAAACCGAAGCTCGATGGTCGGTCGCACTTGACTGCCGAAAGGGAGCATTCGTTTTGCGATCTGACCGCTGACTCGGTGCCGCTGAAAAAGAACAGTTTGGATCGCGTCGACCAGCGTGGATTTTCCGGTTTCGTTCGCACCCTCGATGAGGTTCAGCCCCCTTGTCAGGCTGTCGATGCAGGTGTGCCCCCTCAGTGTTCGAAAATCCAAGATCTCGATAGCTTCGATGTACATCGCTCGACTTCCGTTTCCGTGAAGATCTCAAGAGGTAGATCCGAGCAACTCAAGGCATAGAACGGCTCAGCTGGCGATGCTCGAGCACCAAGATCGAAAGGGCTCGAGACGCATACTCGGATTCCGGATGAGAGGGGTCTTCGGCGATGTGCAGCAGGGTGCGCACCGCCTCGCCGACCATACCGGTTGAGAGTTCGGCCAAGTCGTGTGCGCAAGCCCGCGGCGCCAAGTTTGAATCGTCGATCGAGGCCGCAAAAAAACGGGACCGCAGAGGATCCAGGCGGGCACTTAAGGAAGCGTGGGCTTCGACCGGAAGCGTGCCCCGAAGCAGCAGATTGCATACCGACAGCTCCGGCTCCTCCAGCGCCAGCAGTTGAGCTTCTAACGCATCCAGGTCTGAGGTCTCTGACAGCTCGCATTCGAGTTGCCTGAACCGATAGGTGCTGGTTCGTTTGCGCTGCACCCGAGGAGGACTGCTGGCGCCTTCAAATTCGACGAGAAGTACGTTCCCCGAGTCATTGTTGCGGAAACTGTCGCTTTCTGGAGTGCCCGAGTACCAGGTTCGCTCTGCGATCTGGAGGGTGCCGTGCCAATCGCCAAGCGCCAAGTAGTCGAGCCGCGCACTGCTCGCCCGTCGATCGGAAATCGGATTGTCGTTTGCGCTCCGATTCGGGAGGCGGTCCTGCACACATCCATGAGCCAGTCCGATGCGCAGATGGCCTACCGGGCTTGGTGCGTCGTCGAACCACGAGGTGCAGTCTTCAGGCTCGTGGCGTCGCCGAAGAGGTGCGGGAAACACCGTGAATCCAGGCATGGTCAGCGGACGAGGTTCGAGCAGTAGATGGACGTGCTCCGGTGGGGCAAGAGCGGGAATCCGGCTCCAAACGCCACCTGCTGTGGCAGCGTCGTGGTTTCCGGGCAGCAGTAGAAATGGAACGGGATACTTCGCGAGGGTGAGCAGCAGCTTCCTTACGGTATCGTCTGACACGGTGTTTACTTCGAAGACATCCCCAGCCACGAGGACTGCATCGACCGCTTCGTCGAGAGCAAGTTGACCGATCCGGTCGACCGTTTTGAGGCGCTGTTGCCTCAGGATCGCGGCCGCGTCTCCACCGACATACTCAAAGCGTTTTCCGATCTGCCAGTCGGCAGTGTGCAAAAGACGAACGACCATGGTGCTGCGGACCGTAGACCGGGACCGACTCCGCAAGCTACTCGATACTGAACGAATTGCACGGGTCTTGGCTTCATTTCGAGGCGGCGTTAGCTGGTGGCCATCTCCTGCGCCACACGATGCGGGGGTGTTCGAAACGAAGATGGACCGAACGAGCGTGCTGAAACGAGGACGGATGGAACGACCGTATCTTTGGCAGCCTGGTATCAGAGTCGTCTATCACGAAAAAGGGGTCTCCGTCGATGGTGCGAAGGCACTGGTCTCCCTTGATGGTGCGAAGGCACTGGTTTTCGTCGATGGTGCGAAGGCACTGGTCTTCGTCGATGGTACCAAGGCAACTGCCCCTGACGGCGTTCCACGCCTTGACCGTCCCGTCCTTTGAGCTGGAGACCACGAACGGCCTGCTGGGCATGATCGCCACCGAAGTGACCGGGCCGGTGTGCCCCCTAAGGATGCGAAGGCACTCGCCCGTTTTGGGGTTCCACACCCTGATGGTATGGTCTTCTGAGCCCGAGATGACGCGCTCTCCGTTCGGGGAGAACGCCACCGAAGTGACCGGGCCCGTGTGCCCCCTAAGGATGCGAAGGCACTCGCCCGTTTTGGGATTCCACACCCTGACGGTATGGTCTTTTGAACCGGAGACGATGCGCTTTCCGTTCGGGGAGAACGCCACCGAATTGACCGTGCCCCCGTGCCCCCTAAGGATCCAAAGGCGCAGGCCCTTTTCGGGGTTCCACACCTTGATGGTTCTGTCTTCTGAGCCTAAGACAACGAGCTTTCCGTTCGGGGAGAACGCCACCGAGGTGACCGGTTCCATGTGCCCCGTGTGCCCCGTGTTCCCCCACAAGTGACTTGTATGCGACGTGTGCGCGACAAGGGTGTGAAGGCGTTCACCCGTTTCGGAGTTCCACATCCTGACAGTACTGTCGCCTGAGCCGGAGGCGATTCGCTTCCCGTCCGGGGAGAACGCCACCGAAATGACCGGGCCCACGTGCCCCTTACATGTGCAAAGGTCCAGGCCCGTCTCGGCGTTCCACACCTTGACGGCACCGTGGTGTGAGCCGGAGGCGATGCGCTCTCCGCTCGGGGAGATCGCCACCGAGATGACCCGGCTCACGTGCCCCTTGTCGCTGGGATGGTGTAACCATCTTAGGTTTTGAAACTCGAATGGTCTGGCTTCGTCCCGGTATTCCGTGCATAGGGGAGGAGCCTCTAGTTCTTCATACAGAATCCTTAGTGGAATCGGCATGGGATCCGTGGGGATGCTGCCAACATCTGGATTTTGCTCTTGCCCGATGACCCCAGACGAGACCGGGTCCGGTAGTCCAGGACCCCGATTTCTTCCACGGGTCCCTTCGTGTGGTATACGACGCCATATTCTCATAAAGATCTCTCCGTGAGCCACAAGGGCTGAACACACTTGCCCGTGCCGGCGGAGCCGCGACCACTCAGAGGCGTATCGTCAGCGTGACATGATACGCGCTCGCGTCGACTTTCAGGTCGTTTCAGGGGCTTGGGTCGAGGGGTCTCCGATGCGAGGACGAGCTTCGTCTGCTCATGCATGCGCGACGTCGTTGGGGGCTTCCATTTCGTCGACGGGCGCTAGCCTGGAGTTCCCGGTCCTCGGCATCACAAAAATGCCCCTCAAGCCGTACCGTGCTACCAGCAGGCAGCGAAATATAGTACCGATGGCCGCTCGGGATTGGAGGTATCTATCACGAAATGGTTTCTTCCGTGGATGGTGCGGAGGCACTCGCCCGTGACGGCGTCCCACACGTTGATCGTTGGGATTAGGTGGTTCTCGAATGACTTGGAGACCACGAGCGGCCCGCCAGGTATGATCGCCACCGAAGTGACCCGGCCCGTGTGCCGCCTTCCAAGGATCCGAAGGCACGGGCCCTTTTCGGGGTTCCACACCCTGATGGTACCGTCGTCTGAACCGGAGACGATCCACCGCCCGTCCGGCGAGATCGCCACCGAATTGACCGGGCCCTCGTGCCCCCTAAGGGTGTAAGGGCGCAGGCCTTTTTCGGGGTTCCACACCTTGATGGTTCTGTCTTCTGAGCCGGAGACGATGCGCTGCCCGTCCGGCGAGATCGCCACCGATTTGATGTAGACCCTGTGGCCCGTGTGCGCCTCAATTGTGTAAAGGCACAGGCCCGTTTTGGCGTCCCACACCCCGATGGTTCTGTCTTCTGAGCCGGAGACGATGCGCTGCCCGTCCGGCGAGATCGCCACCGATTTGATGTGGCCCGTGTGCGCCTCAATTGTGTAAAGGCACAGGCCCGTTTTGGCGTCCCATACCCTGATGGTCTTGTCGTCTGAACCGGAGACAATGCGCAGCCCGTCCGGCGAGATCGCCACCGAATTGACCGGGCCCTCGTGCCCCCTAAGGGTGTAAAGGCACAGGCCCGTTTCGACATCCCGCACCTTGATATGGTCGAATGAGCTGGAGACGATGCGCGTCCCGTCCGGCGAGATCGCCACCGACGGGATGAAGAATCGAAGGCGCCCCACGTTCTGGTCAAGGCGCAAACTTTCCAGGAATCGAATTTCAAATGCTTTGGCTCTTTCCCAGGCTTTCCGGTTTGGGGAAGGAGCGGATGCTGCCGGCAGAGTGCGGCACAAAGCTATCGTCTTAGGAAGATTTAACCATGGCTTTGAATTGATGGCCTTGCTTGCCGGTTTACTGAACTGATGTCCCATAAAGATCTTTCCATGAGCCACAAGGGCTGAACACACTTGCCCGTGCCGGCGGAGTCGCGACCACTCAGAGGCACATGGTCAGCGTGACATGATACGCGCTCGCGTCGAGTCTCGGGTCGTTTCAGGGGCTTGGGTCGAGGGGTCTCCGATGCGAGGACGAGCTTCGTCTGCTCATGCATGCGTGACGTCGTTGGGGGCTTCCATTTCGTCGACGGGCGCTAGCCCGGAGTCCCGGTCCTCGGCATCACAAAAATGCCCCTCAAGCCGCACCACGCTCCCAGTTGGCGTAGAAACATAGTACCGATGGCCGCTCGGGATTGGAGGCATCTATCACGAAATGGTTGGCTCCGGGTTCGGTGTGAAGGCACTCGCCCGTGACGGCGTTCCACACCTTGACGGTACCGTCTGAGCTGGAGACCACGAGCGGCCGGCCAGGCATGATCGCCACCGACTTGACCGGGCCCTCGTGCCCCTCAAGGGTGCCAAGGCACAGGCCCGTTTCGGTGTCCCACACCCAGATGGTACGGTCCTGTAAGCCGGTGGAGACGACGCGCAGCCCGTTAGCCGAGATCGCGACCGAAGTGACCGGCCTCGTGTACCCCCGAAGGGTGCGAATGCACCAGGAGGGCTTTCGCATGTCCCACACCCTGACGGTATGGTCTTCTGAGCTGGAGACGATGCGCTGCCCGTCCGGCGACATCGCGACCGAAGTGATCAAGTCTAGGTGCCCCTCAAAGAAGTTAAGTAACTGGAACGTTTGGGTGGTGTGCCACACCATGAGGCCATCGATCCCGAACGTATGGCATCGTACGCCGGTGACGACACGCTGCCCGTCCGGCGAGATCGCGAACGAGTTGATAGTATACGTGTCCTCCCCAAGGGTGTAGAGGCACCGGTGCGTTGAGGTGTCCCACGCCTTGATGATACCGTCGCGCGAGCCGGAGATGATGCGCTGCCCGTCCGGCGAGATCTCGACCGAAGTGATCAAGTCCGCGTGCCCCTCAAGGGTGTAAAGGCACCGGTGCGTTGAGGCGTCCCACGCCTTGATGGTACCGTCGCGCGAGCCGGTAACGATGCGCTGCCCGTCCGGCAAGATCGCGACCGAAGTGACCAAGTGTGTGTGCCCCCCGTTCTGGTGAAGGCGCAAACGTTCCAGGCGTCGAACGTCGAATGCTGTGGCTCTCTCTCTGGCGCTGCTCCAGGCTTTTCTGTTTAGGGGAAGAGCGGGTGCTGTCGAGAGAATGCGGTCCCAAGTGATCGTCACAGGAAGCCGTGACCCTAGCTCTGGCTTGAAGCCCTTGCTTGCCGGTTTACTGAACCGATGTCCCATAAAGATCTTTCCATG
Organism: Myxococcota bacterium; assembly: GCA_039030515.1. Classification (GTDB taxonomy): domain Bacteria; phylum Myxococcota_A; class Polyangia; order Polyangiales; family Houyiibacteriaceae; genus JBCCEA01. Next base: position 116,347 of record JBCCEA010000006.1, read on the forward strand.
AGCCACAAGGGCTGAACACACTTGCCCGTGCCGGCGGAGTCGCGACCACTCAGAGGCACATAGTCAGCGTGACATGATACGCGCTCGCGTCGAGTCTCGGGTCGTTTCAGGGGCTTGGTGCGTTATCGAACAGGTGCAGTCTTCAGGCTCGTGGCGTCGCCGAAGAGGTGCGGGAAACACGGTGAACCCAGGCATCGTCAGCGCTCGGCCTCATCTTGAAGTCTCGCCCACTCAAGCAAGACTCCAGCGGTGGACATCCCGAGCGTGTCGGGCACGTCTACCTCGCCGGGAGTCAGTTCGAAACGCCCCTCCTCCCATTCCAGTACCCGAAAGAGCTGGTCGATCGTGGATTCGTCCGACGATCCCGAAAGATGTACCTGGAAGATATCCCCATTGGAGATCGCAAGGGTTGCCAGTCGTCTGCCCCGGATAATGTACAGATAGCCGCTGCGGCGTTCCTGACCGATAAACGAAAGCACGCTGGGCAATGAGACTTGGTCCAGGTCACCACGAAGGATGTTCTGCCCGCCGGTTCGCTGATGGCTTCGGCTGCGCAGAAGTAGGCCGCGGACTCGCGCGTGTAGCTCCGTCGGGTCGAAGGGCTTGGTGATGTAGTCGTCAGCGCCCATGCGGTATCCGCGTAGTTTCGCGGCTTCATCTGTCAATGAGGTGAGCAGTACGACCGGGACGTGCGCGAGCTTGGGCCTCGAGCGAACGATGCGCAGCAGCTGCCACCCGTCCATTTCCGGCATCTCGACATCGCACATGATGAGGTCGGGTGGGTTGCTGAGGGCCATGCCCAGTGCGCTGAGGCCGTTCTTTGCGACCGAGATCTTGGGCCACGTGGTTCGAAGCGTGGCCGTCACCGCATCTCGGTAGTGATCCTGGTCGTCGACGACCAGAATACGCGCGCCACGTGCCTCCTGTTCGATCGCTTCGCTGTCGGCGCTCAGATTGAGGCTGTCCAGTAAAAGCTCCTGGATCACCGCGGTTGGAACCTCGATAAGTTCGAGCCCCATTCCGTGATTTCCGCTTTCTTTGCCCTCATCGACGTACGAAACCTCAGCAAGGCACGGGATAACCGGCCCCTCGGTATGATCTTCGTCCTCCTCCGGAAGTTCGAGGGAGACGCGCACGATCGATCCCACCGGCATCGGCGTCTCGGTCAGCACAAACATACTGCCGCGACTGATATTGCGTGTGTATGCGACCACAAACTCGTCAAGTGAACGATATTGCACGCGAAACATGGCCTGAACTGGGTCCGAAGGGCTTCGTTCTTCCGTATCGGTCACCAGCCCAGGGTACAACAGCCGCGGCTCCTGCGGGTACATCGCATGCGGTGCTGCTATGAGTTCCCGGTCGGGATGGACCAAGCGCGACTCCGGCTCTGCTACTCGAATCGAATCGAGATGCTCCTCGGGCGTCTCGCGGAACGCATCGATATACAGGCTCGCGCCTCGCCTCTGACTCCCATCTCTATTGTAGTTCCAAACCGCATCACTCAGCGCTACGTCGAAGCAGGTGTTGCAGAGCGACTCGGTTTGGCGGCCAATCTGCGGTTTATGGGTGTACGTGCGTTCTTGCAGGAGCGATCGCGTCCCCATCCTCACACGCGGGAGCTTCTCTCCGAAGCCACGCTCAGACTTCGCCTGATCTACGCGCTCGCCGAGGAGCAGCTGCTGTCTCTGCCAGAGTTGGCTCTCGTCCAGCGCTACCTAGGCGGAAACGGCACCCGTCGTTCAGACTCCTGGTCTGCGCAAGCCGCGGACGTTCGCCGAGTCGATCTCGCAAGCCGGCTGGCTCGGCTTTTCATCGAATACGACGATGCGCGTCCGGAGCTGCTCGCCTCCTGGCGCGCCGGTCGATCGGTAGATCCCAAAAGCGAGGTAGAGGCGTTTCAGCGCCGGCTCTTTCAGGAGGTCTGCCCACCCAATGCAATGACGCTGAGGGAGGCGATCGAGGTGTTTCGCCGTGAAAGGGACGATCCTTCGGCGTTGCCGGTCTGCGTGTTTGGTTTTTCCTATCTCTCGCAGTCGACGACCTGGGCGCTTGCCGTGCTTGCCCGGGTGTGCCCGGTCTACCTCTTTGCCCTCAATCCGTGTCGGGAGTACTGGGAAGATCTCCCGGTGGAGCGTGAGCAGCCGCGGGCGGAAGCGAACTTGAGCTTTGTCTTACTCGACCAGGCGGTCCCGGACCCCTCTGATCCTCTCGCGCTTACGCTTTGGAGTCGGCCCGGTCGCGACTACATCCGGTGGCTCAACGAGCTAACCGATTGTGAATTTGAGCCGTGTTTCGTCGACGCTCGTCCCTACAAGCGCGCTGCGGTCGATTCAAGCGCCCAGGCCGGACGAGGATTGAGGGACCTGCAGCAGGAGATACTGGACCGTCATCCGCATCAACCGACAGGGCGAGAGGACGGCAGCGTCCGCGTTTTTGCCTGCTCGAGTATCCGCCGAGAAGCCGAAGTGGTTGCGAGCGAGATATGGCGTTTGATCTCTGCCGACTCCCAATTGCGCTTCAATCAGGTCGCAGTGATGGTCGCTGGCAGCGATCGGGAGCGCTACTTCACCCACCTAGAGGCAGCGTTTGCGGAGGAGCCAGCGATCCCCAGCTGCGTGACGGATGTTCCGCTCTCGCACGGCAGCCGTCTGGTCGAAGCGGCGCTGGAGTTGCTTCGTTTGCCGCTGTCGCGAGTGACTCGAAAAACCATGCTCTCGGTCCTGTTGCATCCCTCAATACGCGGTCGCTACGAGGCGTCTGCAGAGGTCTGGTCGCAACTCGTCGACCGACTTGGCGCGTTTCACGGGATCGATCGCGAGGATTTGCGTGAAAGCTATCTCTTTCGCGACGTCTACAACTGGGATCAAGCGGTCCGGCGATTGGCGCTGGGCTTTGCTTTTCCTCCAGACGAGGAATGCTTTGCTTTAGACGGAGAGCGTTATCTTCTCGAGTCGCCCGGTGACGATCCAAAGGTGGCTCTCGAGTTGGCGGCTCTGGTGCGAAGCCTGCTCTCTGACGTGCAGTACTGTCGCGATTCTGAGCTGCCTCTGAGTCGATGGACGCTCTTTTTCGAAGGGCTGTTCTCTCACCTATCGCCTCAGGACAGTGATGAGCAGCGACATCTGCAGCGCGTGCTCGGCTGTGTGCAGCAGCTCCGTGATGCGCTGGACCTCGCTACCCAAACGCCGGCCCCCCCAGTTCGCCTAGATGCCCCCCCAGCTCACCTAGATGCCGAGGCCGGTCAGGATCCCTCTTCTTTTGGAGGCGGCTTTGAACTCAAGGGCGGTCCTGAACTGCAGGGCGATTCTGGACATGATGAACGCGTTGGGGCTCTTGGAGATTCGGACAGCACGATGCGTTATGCCGTTGCCGCCGAGCTTCTCATCCAGCGCATTTCTGAGCTCGAAGGAGGGCGAGGGTCGATGTGGACTGAGGGGGTGCTGCTCGGGGGTATTCAGCCCATGCGTGCAGTACCCTTTCAGGTCGTATTCGTCGTAGGTCTCAGCGAAGGAGCGCTGCCGTCTCAGGAGTCGCAAGACATCATGGACCTCCGTCGAGCCTCTCCTGCACGCGGCGATGTTTCGGCTCGGGATCGGGACGGCTATGCGTTTTTGGAAACATTGCTTTCTGCGCGTCAAAACTTAATTTGCACGTACCTTGCGCGAGATCCGCTTACCGGCGATGCCCTGGCTCCAGCGACTGCGCTGAGTTCGCTACTCGAAATCCTTCATGGAGAAAAGCAGGGCGGAGCGGATGATTCGGACCTAGCGACACTAGGCGCTGTTCGTGCTCCGCTGCATCGCTCAAGCGTGCTCGGCGGTGATGGTGAAGACGAACGATGCGCCCTGCACGCGACGCCAACTTTTGCGATGCCGTATCGCGGTGCGTACCTGAACGCAGCTTTTGCCTCTGCCGGGAACTCGATGAGGGCGCTTCTGATCCAGCAGACGGGCGCAGCTCCGCCGGTGTTGCCGCAATGGTGTTTTGCTCGCGCCGCACGACACAATCCGTTTGAGGGCCGTGCGGTGTCAGAACGCGATGCGGTGTCAGAACGCGATGCGGTGTCAGAACGCGATGCGGTGTCAGAACGCGATGCGGTGTCAGAACGCGATGCGGTGTCAGAACGCGATGCGGCGTCAGAACGCGATGCGGCATCAGACCGTAATGCGGTGACGTTCCTGGTCGCCGCCTCAGCTGAGCGCACCCGATCGGATGAGTCCATAGAGGATGAGGCTGCAGCGAGGAGGGGATCGGCTGGCTCCCCATCGGGAGAAGAGATTCCTCTTTCGATCTCCACCCTACGCCAGTTTCTGCTGTGCCCTTGTTCCGCATGGTCGAGAGATTCTCTTGGGCTGTATGCCGAACGCGACAGTCGAGAAGATCTAGAAGACGAGCCCTTTTCTCCCCACCCGCTGGATGAGGCGGAGGTGCTGCGAGAGGTTTTTCTGAGCGGTTTGTTCAGGCCGGACTCGTGGACCCATGTCTACCTTGAGAAGACGCAAATGCTCGAGTCGCGAGGAAGGTGGCCGAGCGGCTTTTTGGCCGATCGCGTGAAGCGCCAACATGCGGTCCAGCTTCAGCTCTGGTTCGATCTTTTTCGAGCGCGTTACGCGCAACCAGGCGCGAGTCAGCTTTTGGTCGCCGAGTATGGAGCGCAGGGCCCCGCTGTTCGCCCTCAAACGCGGAGCGAAACCACGGGACGCACGGAACCGGTCGCGTTCGAGTTGCACGAGCCCCTCACGCTTGAAATTCAGACCAAGCATGCCTCTCGGGTCCAGCGGGTGCTTCTCTACGGGCAGACCGCTCCCTTTATCGACGGGGCGCTTACCCGCGTAACTCCAGTCTGTCTGCGTCGAGCAGCTGCAGACAGCGCGAAAAAGCGAGAAGTCGACCGCCTCATGCGCGCGCTTTCAGCCTACGTCGACCATTTGGTGTTGAGTAGCCGAGGAGACAGTCGTCCTCACCAGAGTCTTATGTTCTATGGAGCGCAAGAACCTGAGCTTGCCGAGTGCGCCTTTCGCTCGATCACCAGTCAAGAGGCTTTGGGCGCGCTTTCCCGACTGGCGTCAGAATACCTAAAGGGTCCTCATGCCTATTTTCTTCCAGCTGAGATACCGATCGCCACTGCGGCTTCAGCTGCTGGCGCACGGGTTCCCGCTGAGATGGACCAGGCCCTCAGCGAGCCCGGTCTCCTAAAGGAAGCAGCTCGAGTGCGCTCCAGTCCCGGAGTGCGCTTTAGTCCAGTGCCGCACCTTGAAACGTATCCCCTGCCACCGGCGGGAGAACTCGAACGAATGTGCCGAGCCCGGTTTGGTGATTTTTTTAGAGTTCTCAACGCATCGCCCGAGCTCCAACTGCCTGCCGCGCAGGAGAAGTCTTGATTCGTCCCCCAGGATACGCATCTCAAGAGTCTTCGGATCGCGGGCCGCATGAAGCGCCGGGGGCGTACGTGGCCTACCCCAGACCTGAGATTTTGAACCGCATTCCGCTCGGCCGGCACGTGGTGATCGAAGCTTCTGCAGGCACTGGAAAAACATTTACGCTCGAGCATCTCTTGATGGAATTGATCTGCCGGGGTGGCCTTGAGCTCTTTGAGATCTTGGTGATGACGTTCACCGACAAGGCGACTCGTGAAATGCGGCGGCGGGTACTCCGAACCTTACGCAGGTTGCGCTCGGCGCCAAGGATCCACCCGTCCAGCGCTTTCGGATCGAGCAGCGGTGATGCAGGAGCTGGCGCAGGAGAGCAGGATCGTTTCTTTCTCTCTGAGGCCGCCCAATGGCGTCTCGATCGCGCCATTCAGAATTTTGATCAAGCGCCGATCTCGACGATTCACGGATTTTGTCGCCGGGTAGTTTCTGATCGTGCGTTTGAGCTTGGCCGCGCTTTTCGATTGAACACGGCCGACCCTCGAGGTCTTTTCGGAACGGTGTTTCGAGACCTGATGCGGGCCTCGCTTGCCGAGTCAGATCCGCTGCGTCCCTTTTTTGCACTCACCCTCGAGACGCGATCGCCTGAGGAGATCGAGGAAGCAGCGTTTCAGTGGTATCGACAGCATTTGGAATTTCTGCCGCGGTTTGAGCGTTCGCGCTTTGTGGCCGCCCTCGAGCATTTTCCCTCGGCTTCGTTTGTCGACGACGCGCCTCTTGGACTGCCGGGCAATCAGGATAAGGCGGTTCGCAAGCGATTGCTGAAGCTGGCCGCGCTTTCCTCTCGTTTTCGCTCCGATGGCGATCTGGCGCGAGCGCTTGCTGAGGTGGATGACTTGCGGCGGAAGGTGGTTTCTCGTCCGCTGCGAACGTTTGACTGGATTTCACAACGCCTCGCCGCTGCGCCAACGGTAGAGGGAGCTCGGTTGGCTCAAAGCGCCGTTGAGATCGGAGACGCGTCTGCTTCACCGATGGCGGTACTGCTGGCGGAGCTGCTCCCTGCACTACGTATGCGACTCGATCGACACAAGGCGGTGACCGGAGAAGTCGACTTCGACGACCTGCTTGCTTTGCTCGCCGAGGGGGTCCGCGCCTCACCCCAACTTGCGGAATCGCTCAGGCAGCAGTTTCGGGTCGCGCTTGTAGACGAGTTTCAGGATACCGACTCGGTCCAGTGGGAGATTCTGCGAACCCTCTTTTTTGGAGCGGATCGCAAAAGCCTCTACCTCATCGGAGACCCAAAGCAGGCGATCTACGGGTTCCGCAATGCGGATATCGCTCGCTATCGCGCCGCATGCGATGAGGTTCGGGCAGCGGGGGCCAAAACGGTGGTGCTCGACCGCTGCTACCGCAGTACGGAGCCGCTTATCGCCGCGTACAATCGTATTCTCGATGGATTCTTCTCCGGCTCCAATCGCTATCCGCACCCGGTGCGTTGTGGGGATCCAGCGCGCCGTTTCTTCTCGACGATGGAGGAAACCGCGGCGCCGGTGGTTCTTTATGAACTGGAAAAGGCACCGGTTGCGAAACAAAGGCGGGTGCTTGCCCAGAAGATCGCTCAGGAGATCAAAACGCTTGTCGAAGGCGCGTGGCACGTTGCAGATGCTGCGAATGCGCCAAGGACGCTTGGGTGGAGCGATATCTTTGTGCTGACCCGCACGACCGAAGAGAGCCGGCAGGTCGCGACTGCTTTGTCGGAGCGAGATGTGCCTTTTGCACTGTTCAAGCAGGAAGGTCTTTTTCAAACACGAGAAGCCCAAGACATCGACGCGCTTTTGTTTGGCCTGGCAAGCCCCTCGGAGCCCTCAAGGCAGACGCTCGCTTTTCTCACTCCTTTTTTTGGAATCGAGGCGGAGCAGATAGCGGAGCTGCGCGCAAAGCAAGGGCTAGACAGATACATCGAGGTACTGCGCGACTATCAGCGGCTTGCGTTTGCGGGTGACTACGCGCGCCTCTTCCATCGAGCGCTCATGGAGTCGGGTCTGTCCAGCCGGTTGCTGTTTTCGCATCAGGATCGCAGGTCGCTCGCCAACTACGAGCAGCTTTTTGAACTGCTTCTTGAGGAGACCGGCAGGCTGCGTCTGCTTCCGATGGAGCTTGCCAAACGCTTTCGGGCTTTTCAGCAGGGTAGGGCCGCGCCTAAGTCTGAATCGGCAAATGTTCAAAGGGTAGAAGGTGACTCTGCTGCCGTTCAGATCCTGACCATCCATAAGTCCAAAGGTCTTGAAGCGCATATCGTCTTCCTCTTTGGTGGGTTTGCACGAGGACGCACTTCGCGAGACGAGCCTAAAATATTTCATGAGCAAGGGGTGCGTTGTGGCCACCTTGGCACTCCGAATGCAGAGATCGAAGCCCAGGTTCGCTTAGAACTACAAGAAGAAGACGAGCGGCTACTTTATGTCGCGATGACGCGTGCCAAGTCTCGGCTGTACCTGCCTGTGCTCCCAGGAAGGCTCGGGGGTAGCTACCGAGTACTCAACGACCGGCTGCAGTCTCTTCTGCTCGAGATAGAGAGTCGTTCGCCTCAAGCTCTTGACGGTGGGGACGCGCAAGAACTCTTTGCACTCCGTTCGATCTCTTCTGCACCAGAGCAGGAGGAGTTTGATAGCGGCTCGACACCGAGTGCGGATATAGCGGCTTTACCGATCGTCGAGAGCGCACATCCTGGACTCCGTGCTGCGCTTGAATCATGGCGTTTTCCCCGCGTGGCGCAGCCTCCCGCCATCGATGGGTTCCTTCGCGCGGCAGCGTCTCGGTTTGGAACGCGAGTGACTTCCTATACGCAAATGAAGCAGTCGGGGTACCAAGCATCGGAGCCCGAATCCAATTGGCTGAAGGAACCCGCGTTTGAGACAGAAGAAGAAGCTGTAGCAGCAGAGTCGAACGGTATCGCTGCGGAGTTTGTCTGCTTGGATAGCCCTGAGCGCTCTTCTGACCTTGAGTCAGATCTTGATCAGGACATGCTGCCGGGCGGCGCGGCGATCGGCGTGTTTTTGCACGAGGCGATCGAGCATTTGGATTTTGAGGTGGTGCAGACGGTTTCTTACGAGGATTTTCTCTCAGACCGTGAAATCGAACGCATTTTTGGTCGAGCGGCGGCGAACGGCGGCGTTTCCAAGGATCACCTCCGTGCGGCCAAGCATCTCGTTTGGCGGGCGCTTCGCAGTCCGATCGTTTGCGGACCGATCCGCCTGGGGGACGGATTGTGCTCCGTGACTTCGCCGGTGGCGGAGATGTCGTTTCTCTACCCTTTGCCGGAGCCTACGCACCCTTCGCTGCACGATGGCTCACGATACTTTTTGCAGTCTCCACGCGGAGACGCCCCCATGGCAGACGAAACCCCGTTTCATGTAGATCGCGGATTTGTTCGCGGGGTGATCGATCTGGTCTTTGAATATGAGGGGCGAATCTATCTCCTCGACTGGAAGAGCGATCGGCTCGAGAACTACCGTAGTCTTTCGGAGCACGTCGAGAAGCACTACCGCCTTCAGGTCAAGCTGTACACGCTCGGCGTGGTCCGCTTATTGAGGCTATCGACCGCGGAGGATTTCGAGGCTCGTTTCGGGGGGATCCTCTACTGCTTTCTGAGAAATATGCCTGAAGCGACTATTTTTTACCGCCCTGATTTTGAAGACGTATGCCGCTGGGAGCAGTCGCTATCTTTAGACTGAAGCATCGCGGGGTTGAACCGGCTCTGTGTCCGCAGGGACAGGGTGCGCTATTTGCTGGCGCACTGCATGTTCCACAGCCACGGAACTTTGGCTCGACGGCTCATCGTTTCTTGGTTCACGAGTGGCTGCGGCTTGTCACTGGGCTGTCGTTCGATGAAGAAGAGGCGCTTTCATGGCTCTTGACCGTATTTCTCATGCATTTGGGTGGCGGCTCGACGATATGTGCCGTTCGAGAAGCGCTGGTGCCGAGTTTCCGAAGCATGGAGGCGCCTGCCGGGCTCTTGGAGCGAGCGCTCCTATTGGTCGATGAATGGGATCGAGATCGCCTGAGGGAGGACGCTGAGCCGCTGTCCAGAGATACCGAGGCTCCTGTTCGACGCATGGGCGCGCTTATCGGGGGCCCAGAGTCGCGCTGCCCGCTGATCTGGGACGGCCTGGTCCTTTCTACGTTTCGTTTGCGCGTGCTCGAAGAGCGTCTTGCCGAATGCATTCGAAAGCGTCTCTCAGGCACGTTTGAGTCGCAGGACTTGGATCGAGCCGTGAGCGACGTTCAGGCGGCACCTCCGCGCGCAGGCGATAGAGAGGTGAGGCTGACCGAACAGCAGGTGGAGGCGGTGCAACTCGCCCTGCGCTCCAAGTTGAGCTTCGTGGCTGGAGGTCCCGGTACGGGGAAAACGTCGATCGTCGTAAGTATGCTGCGCGCGCTTGTGCGTTTGGGTGTGGAGCCAAACAAGATGGTGCTGTCGGCACCGACAGGTCGCGCGGCGGAACGAATGCGCGAGTCGGTGGGTGTCGCGATGTCGCAGCTTCATACGCCAGCACTGCAAGATCAGAGTCTGCTGAACGCACTGCCCGGTGCGACTACCCTGCATCGACTGCTTGGGTTTCTTCCGTCGACTGGCGGCTACCGCTATGGGGCAAGCATCCCTTTGCCCTTCGATGTCGTCGTTGTCGACGAGTCTTCGATGATCGATCTCGCGATGTTCGAAAGACTGGTGTCGGCGGTTCATGCGGATGCGCGTCTGGTCTTTCTTGGGGATCCCGATCAGCTGCCTTCCGTTGGAGAGGGGGCGGCGTTTCGGGACCTAAGCGCGGCGGTTTCCGGTACCCGTCTCACCAAGAGCTTTCGGATGAATCCAAAGAATCGCGCGGGCCGGGCGATCTTGACGATCGCAAGTCGGGTCAACTCCGAGCGCGGTCACGCCTGCTTTTCAAAGGGGCGGGATGACGCGATTCAGATCGAATGCCGGCGGGCCTCGCAGCTGAACTATTCAGGGGTAGAGATGGTGGGCTTTGACGAAAGAGATGTGGCGACACGCCGCTTTTTTCAGCGGTACTTCGAGGCTGACGCGATCGAGCGGTTGCGCGAGAGCCCTGCAGATAATGAGTGCACTACCGAGGCTCTAAGTCAGCAAAAGACAGCCCGAATCCTCTGCGTGACTCGCGGCTCCAGGTTGGGCACCGTGAGCATCAATGCCACTATGCACGCGCTCTACGTAGAGCGTTTTGCATCGAATGTGTATAAAGAATCGGCATCTCGAAACGCGATCTCGAGCGCTGCTTCATGGCAGGTAGGTGAACCTGTACTGGTGACCCGGAACGACTATCGTCATGGCCTATTCAATGGCGATACGGGGGTGGTGGTTGCGTCAGGTCGGAGTCGACACGACTCAAAGATGGTGGCCTTTGAAAAAGCCGGGGGTATTCACCTGGTACCCCTTGTCATATGTCAGGAGTCTGCCGAGCTCGGCTATGCGGTTACGGTGCATAAGTCCCAAGGCAGTGAGTACGATCACGTGATGATCCTACTGCCGGGTGCGGATACGGCCCTTGGGACCAAGGAAGTCCTCTACACCGCGATCACGCGAGCGCGTCAGGCAGTCACGCTGATCGGTGACTCAGAGACTTTTGTGCGTGCAGCTGAAAGAAGTGTCGCGCGTGCCTCTCGATTGGCCGCATTGCTCGATAGCGCTTTTCCGATCGATGAAGTGTGTTCTACCGGAGTGCAAAAACGCGCGCCTACGTCATAGAGTCGGAGCGCGGTTTCCCGGGCTACGGTAGCGTGCGAACAAAATACCTGCGGCGGTCGATGTGGCGCTACGCGTCGATCGTAGGCTTGATGCACATGGCCATGAAGCACAAAGAGATGCTCGTGCGCTTTCAGGATCTCGGTGGTGCTCTTCGCGTTTTGGAGCCCATCGACCCACTGCACCGGCGGCAGCATGTACTTTACAGGTGGATGATGCTGCGCGATGACGAGCGGCTTCTTCCGAAGGCCCGAATCACCTGCCAGTTTTCGAATCGTCTCTAGCTCGTCCAGATCGATAACCCCGGCTGAGCGCGTGTAGTGCTGGCGAATCGACGTCGTGAATACCGGCAGTATCGCGCAGTCGCTGAAGACGAGCGGGACGCGTCGCTGGCTGGTCCTTGAGAACGCCCTGAGAGGTCCGTCAAGGGCGCGTTCGTATGCTTTCGGATCGGCATAGCGATCGTGATTGCCCGGAACTAGGGTGATCTCCTCTGCGCTATAGGGGCTATGATGGAGGATCTCTGCCAGGCTCTCGAATTGATCTGGGGTGCCGTCCTCAGTCAGATCTCCGGTGATCAGAACGTGTTCCGCTCCCGCCGCTCGAGCATCGACCAGCGCCTGTGCCACCCGTCGCTTCCGCCTCGTCACGTGGAACTTCCGCCCAAATCCAACAAAACGAAGCCGGATCATGTCTCCTGTACTGCGTCGCCCGGGTTCATCCTCGAGGAGATGGAGATCCGTAAGGTGAGCGATTCTGATCACGCTGGCTCCTAATGGTCTGCAGAACGGGGTGCGTTCTTCCTATCCTAGATCGAAGTCGCCGGGGCCATCGCCAGGACCGAAGTCGATTAGGCCATCGCCTCGATAGCTGAGGGCTCCGCCGTGGTATTTGGGCGCTCTTGCGCAGTGCGTTTTTTTGCAAAGAGCATGTAGAGTGAAGGTACGAAAAACAGGGTGAAAAGGGTTCCGATCGCCATGCCGGCAACCAGCACGATCCCAATGCTGTTTCTGGCGGCCGCTCCCGGTCCGGTGACGAGAATCAATGGAAAGTGTCCAAATACGGTGGCGACGGTGGTCATCAAGACGGGACGAAGGCGAGTCGTCGCTGCGGTTTGGATCGCGGCGAGCTTGGATTCGCCACGCTGCTGCAGCTCATTGGCAAACTCGACGATCAAAATGCCGTTTTTTGCAACCAGCCCTACCAAGGTGACGAGCCCTACCTGAGAATAGACGTTGAGCGTGGTCGTCCAGCCGTCGGTGAAAAAGGCAAGATTGGGATTGGGCATCTTCAGGAAGGTGAAGCTCAGAGCGCCGAACATCGCCAAAGGCACCGAGCCAGCAAGGATCACAAAGGGGTCTCGGAAACTGTTGAACTGAGCCGCCAGGACCAGATAGATAAGGATCACCGCCAAGGTGAACGCAGGCAGAAACGCGTTTCCTTCAACGCGAAGTTGGCGCGACTCGCCCGTGTAGTTTGTGGCGTAGGCGCTAGGCAGAATCTCCCGAGCTTCAGACTCCAGAAAACTCAGGGCTGCATCGACCGTCGCGATCGACACCCCACTGACTTTTACCGAGTTTAGCTGTTCGAAGCGATTGAGAGAGCGTGGTGAGACTTTGCGTTCAATATGCGCAAAGGTGCTCAGAGGGATTAAGGATTCGTTGGGCCCGCGGACATGCAAATTCTCGAGCTGCTTTGGATTCAATCTCTGGCTTCGTTGAATTTGCGGGACTACCTTGTAGCTTCGGCCAAAGGCACTGAAGCGGTTGACAAAGTTGCCTCCAAGCGCAGCCGATAGGTCTTCGCCTACCGTGCGTAGGTCAAGCCCAAGCTCCGCGACCTTGTCTCGCTGCAGGACGATCCTGGATTCCGGCTGGTCGATTTTTACGTCGATCAGCGGCGGGAAGGCAAAGAGCCCGCTTTCAGCGGCTTTCTTTTGCAGTTTGTGTGCGTATTCAAGAATCTCCTCGTGCTCCGCGGTAGAAGAGATCACGAACTCCACCGGAAACTGGCCTCCACCCGGCAGGGCGGGAGGAACGATGGGGAAGGTCTCGACTCCGGGAACATTTTGAACCCGGCTTTGAACCTCGGGGAGCAGCTGACCTGCGGTTCGCGTTCGCTCGGCCCAGGGTCTAAGCCCCATGCCCCAAAAACCACCTCCGGGGGAGGTGATCTGGAAGGTGAACTGAGTTTCCGGAAACTCGGTCGCGATCTCGTGGACGCGATCCTTGGAAGGTAAGAGCTGCTCGAGAGTGGCGTTGGAAGGCGTATTCACGACGCCAAAGATCACGCCCTGATCCTCTGAGGGAGCCAGCTCCTTTGGAGACATGTTGAAGAGGACCCCGCTGAGTAGGCTGAGCGCGACCCACATCAGATAGATCGCCGGGCGTGCGTTCAGCGACTTCTTCAGCAGTGATGCATATTTGCTTTTCAGGCTTTCGAAGCCCTGGCCGATTTTTTGGGAAAGGCCGCGATCGTGCGCTCCGGGCTTGAGCAGTCTCGAGGCCATCACGGGAGATAGCGTGAGGGCGACCACCCCTGAAATCATTACTGCGCCCGCCAAGGTGAGGGCAAACTCTCGGAATAAGGAGCCGGTGAGCCCTCCCTGAAACGCGATGGGGGCGTAGACCGCGGCCAACGTGACGGTCATCGCGACGATCGGGCCGACGAGCTCACGCGCGCCTAGGGTGGCTGCTTCGACGGGGGTTTTGCCTTCGCGCAGGCGACGTTCGATGTTTTCTACCATCACGATGGCATCGTCGACCACCAGACCGACCGAGAGCACGATCGCGAGGAGCGTGAGTAGATTCAGGGTGAAACCGAGCAGCTGCATGAGGAAGATCGCTCCCACCAAGGAGACCGGAATGGCGACCAGAGGAACGAGTACGGAGCGTAGTGAACCTAGAAATAAGAAAATGACGACCACGACGATCAAAAGCGTTTCGCTGAGGGTAGACACCACCTCCTTGATCGCGCTGTCGATGTAGCGGGTAGCGTCGTAGGCGACGGTGGCTTGGATCTGATCCGGTAGATCGTGTCGAATGGACTCAAGCTCCGTTCGGACGTCGCCAATGACATCGAGCGTGTTGGAGTTCGGCAGGGACCACACGCCGATGAAGACCGCGGTTTGCCCCGAGAAATTCACCACCTCATCGTAGTTTTCGGCGCCGAGAGCGACGGTTCCGATATCCCGCAGCCGCACGATCGCGTTCCCCTGCTCACGGATCACCAGCGCTTCAAATTCCTCGACCGAGGAGAGGTTGGTATTGGCGGTCAGATTGACCTGGGTGAAGGAGCCTCGCGTGGAGCCGACGGCGGCGAGGTAGTTGTTCTTGCTGAGGGCGTCCCGCACGTCGGAGGGGCTGATGCCAAGCGCCGCCATCTTGTCCGAATCGATCCAGACGCGCATGGCGAAGGTACGCGCCCCGAGAATATCGGCTCGCTGCACGCCCGGTACGGCCGAAAGACGAGGCTGCACGCTGCGGACCAGATAGTCGGTGATCTCGTTTTGCCCTAGGAAATCCGACGAGAAGCTCAAATAGGCCGCGGCAAACTCGCTGTCGGCGGAGACGACGTCGATCGTGGGTATTTCGGATTCTGGCGGTAGATCTCCGCGCACCTGATCGACCTTGGCGCCGATCTCACTGAGGGCTCGATTGGCATCGTAGTTGAGCTCGAGGCGAGCTCGGATGATCGACACGCCTTGGCGGCTTTCCGACTCGATGTAGTCGATCCCATCGGCTGAAGCGATCGCGCGCTCAAGGGGCGTGGTGATAAATCCCCTGACCAAGTCGGCGTTCGCACCCACATACACGGTGGTCACGGTCACCGCGGCGTTTTCGTTCTTGGGGTATTGTCGCACGGTGAGTGCACGAGTTGCCTGAAGTCCAGCGATCACGAGGATCAGATTCACCACGATGGCGATCACCGGTCGGCGGATGAATAGGTCGGTAAACTTCATCTTCTCACGCGGTTTCGGTTTGGATTCTCCTGGATGCTCGGCGCACAGCCCCAGTCATTTGGCGCTTCGGTCACCTCAGCGCTCAGCGGTTTTCGGGGCTCGGGTTGAGCTGCGGGTCCGGCGCTAGGTCGTTTGCGATGTGAAGGGTGGCTCCGTTTTGCAACTTGAACGCGCCGGTGGACACCACGGTGTCGCCTAGGCTGAGTCCGGAGACCACCGAAACCAGATCTCCCCGTCGTTCTCCCAGACGCAGGAACGTTTGCTTGGCTGTGGGTACGGCATCTGAGTTGTCGACGGTAAACACCGAGTTTCCGTACGGCGCGTACAGCACGGCTGAATTGGGGATGAGGAGGACCTCGACCTCGACGGGTTCGATGACCTCTACCTGAAGGAACATGCCCGGGCGCAGCAGCTCTTCATCGTTGGGCAGCAGGGCCCGGATTCGAACGTTGCGGGTTGAGGCGTCGACGGTGGGATTGATCACCTCGATCTCGCCGTCGAATGTGCGGCTCAGTCCCTCAGCCCGGGCGCGGACTGCCCAACCGGTCTGCCGGTTTCGCAGCGATTGTTCCGGCAGGTAGAACTCCACATAAACGGGATTGACGGATACCAGCTCTACGATCGGGCTGCCTGGCGACAGCACCTCGCCCGGATCGACCTCGCGAATGCCCAGTCGACCGGTAAAGGGAGCACGGACGGTCTTTTTCTCGATCGTGGCGAGCGTTAGTGCCACGTCCGCTTCGGCTTGGGCCTTTTGCGCCTCGGCCTGGTCCAGTTCGGTATCGGCTATCGCTCCGGTGCCGGTCAGTTGTGAGGTCCGCTCCAGCGTCAGTTCCGCCAGCCGTGCAGCAGCTCTTGCGGACGCCAGCTGAGCCCGCTCGGTGGAGGTATCCATTCGGAGCAGTACCTTCCCTTTGACGGCGTGCTGCCCCGAATCGAAGCCCACCGTCTCGATGGTGCCGGTGACCTCGGCGGCCAGCTGCGCCTCATGTACTGCGACCACGGTGCCGACGGCAGAATAGGTGCGCTCCCACGACTGCCCTGTGACCTCGGCAGTCGTGACGGCGAGGGGAGGTGGCTCGAAGGAGGCTCCTTGCTCGATCATCGCTCCGATTTGGGCTGCCTTTACCGCTCCGAGTCCGCCTACGACCGCCAAGGTGGCGAGGACAGCTAGGGCGATAGCGAACACTTTTCGACGTTTGGTTGCCATGACGTTGGTCCGTGCGGGTGTCTAAAGGGAGCCTGACTTAGCCTGATCGCTCAGGCAATTCCAAAGCCCGCACGCGCCAGAGATCTCTGCGGCAAGGGTTAGCGGCTTGCGGCCTCGGCAGAGACTCGCTCAAAATACGCGCATTCGACGACCGGAAGCCTTGGATACTTCAGAGTCTGCTCGTGTGCGCAGCGCCAAAACACACTGCCTTTCGCAGATACGATTTTACGGCAATAGACGCAGTGAGCGCACAGACCAGGATGTGTTTGCCCGTCTGCCCTCTCTCGGCCGAGACTCTCGCCGTTCGCCTTCATCTAGACCTTCTTGCGCTTGGTACGATGGTTTGCCCCGACGCGCTCTTCGCTGCTCGCGTTGGTGTGAATGTACACGCCAGGACGAGACCCGCGAAGTTCATCCGCCTCAGCGCGCGGATGTGTTTTTTCGGCTACGGAGTGAGGCGGATCTGCTGCGGCTGGCTCCTCTGCCGGGGCGGTTAAACTAGGTGCCGCGGGTCCGGACGGGTTCTCATCGGGCGCCGGTGGCTCCCAAGGCTCGAGCTCGTCCAGCAGTGTCTCGTCGGACAACGTTGCTTCGAGAGTGGGAGGCGTTTCCTCTGAGTTTCGGGGTTTGATGGACCTTCTTGCGGCTTCCGGAGGAGGCGGTGGTTGTGCCGATCCCTGGCCGACTTCCCGGAGCAGATCCCAAAACCCGTCGTCTTCGGATCCCTCGGCAGGCAGCGGACCGTCTGAAGACACCAAGTGCTCTTCATCGGGCTCGAGGACGAGACCTTCTAGATCAGAATCATAGGCCTGCTCGCTGCCAGTCTGAACCGCGCCACTTTGAGCTGCGCCACCTTGAACCGCGCCACTTTGAACCGCGACCTCTGATCCCGGATCGCTGCTGTCTCGCGGCGATATCGAGGCGAGTCCTTGCTTAGTCTGAAAGCGGGTCCCCGTACGGCTGGATTCACGGCGGCTTTCCTGTCGCAGGGCGTCTTCCGGGAGTGTTGGTTTCATCGACCCTGACTCATCTGCCGAGGGAGCAGATTGAGGACTTTCAAGCTCCACCAGGCTGTTGCGAGCGCTCTTGGCGGAGGAGACGCTGCCGCCGGGCCGAGGCTGTTCGCTAGGGTGCTCGGAGCTGCCTAAAACCGGACCTGCCGATTCAGAAGCAGGCTGCCACTGACGGGTGGGGATCCGAGGCACTGATTGGACTAATTCCATATCGGGAAGCGTCGTGCTTCTAGCCCGATGTGCAAGGGCTGCTGCGCGTCTCGCGATGGGATCCTCGGCATCGCTTTGCCCCACCAGCACCGGCACGGAGACTCGAAAAGACGACGCAGGGTCTGATGTTCGTGAAGGCGATTCGCTTGGTTTCGAGCTGTTCGGGCCCTTGGGTATCAAGCTGTTCGGCGACGGCAGCGGGATCGAGCTCGCGGCCTTGCTCTGCCAAACCCGAGAGCGAGGCGCGAGTGAGATGGCGACCGGCTGTTGGATCGCCTGGCCTACCGGATCGGGTTGGGCGCCGGCGAGTGAGTTCGGCACCACAAAACTCGGAGCAGGGCCCGGTTCGGAATACCTAGCCTGTTGAGGCAGCAGCATCTCGACGTAGTTCCGCAGCGCGCTTTCTCCCGTGGAAAACCCCATCTGTTCCGCAACGGCGGTGAGTTCTGAGGCTAGGTCCACGGGGCTCTGCAGCCGGTTTGCCGGATCGGTCGCGAGTGCGCGCATCACGGCGGCTTCCACCTCGGGCAGGCACTTTGCCTTTTGGTCCGAAGGTAGTGGAATTCGACCGCTCTCAAGGCAGGCACGCACGTGTGCGTCGTCGCCCTCAAATGGCGGGTGGCCGGTGATGAACTCGTAGCAGAGGACCCCCAGACTATGGACGTCTGTTTGCACGGTTTGTGTCGGCTTTGGTGAGACTTGCTCCGGAGCAAGGTAGCGCGCGGGTGGCCTGAGAGGATTTTCGAGCAGCTGGGTGCTGGTCGCGTTCATCCAGTCTCCAAGGCGTATTCGGCCTCTTCGATCGACATGCACGTGCTCCGGCGTGAGGCTTCCCCGGACGATACCAAGTGCATTGCCTGAATCATCTTGCAGGTTATGTGCGTAGTCTAAAACATCAGCCAGCAGGCGAACCACCGAGACCAGCACCCAATAGGGAGGGGTTCGTCCGATTTCAGCCTCTGCAGAGAGGAGTTCGCGCAGGGTCACCGTGGGCGCCCAAGCGAAGGTGCTGTACCAGGTGTTCTGTTCGCAGCGATGCTCGATGAACGCCGGGACCCCCGAGTGGTCCATACGGGAGAGCAGATAGGCTTCGTGCTGAAATGCTTTGAGTGGCGATGCTGGGTCGTCCGAGTGCACCTCAGTCGACATGCGCTTGAGTACCACAGGTCGGACCCAACCCCCGTCGCCCCACTGGTAGGCTTTGATCAGAGTGGCATGAGGCCCGTCGGCGCTCCGTTCCAGTAGTTGATAGCGACCCAGAAATTCCATAGGATTTCAGCAGTGTTCATCGGGCAGGCCTTCATCGGCTCAAGCCCGCTACACCCCATCATATCAGTAGAGCTTGGTGTCTGGGGGTTTGAACGCAGGTTCCGATTTCAAAGTGAATCCAACTAGGGCGCTTCCCACAAACCCCCACGCAGCGGTACACGCATGCAATTTAGACAAAAGGAGCGCTCGAGCGCCCGCTGGATCCAACACTTCGGGCGTTAACATTTGAGGATCGGATACCGAGGAGCCTAGGGCCGAGGGCTCTAAAGAATGGAATCCAAGGTGGGCTTCGTAGGCACCTACGCAAGCGATCGCCATGGATGAAAGCAGCGATGCACCCGAGATGCCGACTAAGGTCCTCGCGCCCCAGCCCTGCACGCGAGATGGAACGGGGCCGAGGATAAGCAGCGCCATTCCCAAGAGTCCGGCGCTGGCCGTGATGGCGGCCAGGGTTTTCGCTAACGGCGGCATCATCGCCGTCGCGACAAGGAGGGCAGGGGTGAGGAGCACCAAGGGTACGACTTTTCGGTAAAGGGAGTGCGTCGCGGGTGGCGCAGGTCGCTCGACAAGACATCGACCGATCAGTCCAGCGACAAACGGCGTTGCAAATCCCGCAAAATGCAGGTGGGCCGTGATCGTCTTGATGGTCTTTGGGCTTAGCCCCAAAAAAGAGGTCTTGAGAGATCCGGCAAGCGCAAAGAGCGCGCCGACCGCCAAGTAAAGAAGCCCCACATCGAAGCATAGCTCGGGCAGCGGTCTTCGGTTGTGCAGCGCCAGCCGTTCGACTGCGTGCAGCGCAAACATGGAAGAGGCGATGAGCCAGCTCCCGGCGAGGATTGCAGACCAGGGGGTCTCCACGTAGTAGGACAGCGCGAGACCGAGGGATCCAATGCCTTGAGCCAGCTGCACTCTTCGCGGGCGATTGAGGTCGAGACCCCCGTGGGCAAGGCCAAGCGGAACAAAAACAAGGGGGCAGCTCAGGAAGATCCAGTCGAGGATGTCTGCCTCCGGCCAAGGCACAAAGCGGACGAGCACCCAAACGAGTAGGCCGAGGTTGGCCATGGTGACCAGAGGGTGCTGCTTCGATTCTGTCATCGCGGGCGTGACTCTAAAACCATCGTACGGTGTGCCCGCGCGTCCTTAACCCAACAAAGATGGAGGACGTCTGTGGCGCACGCGACTTCGCTCGGTGTCTTCGAACGGAGTGACCCTATGCTACGCTCAGCAATTATCAGAATTGACGGGTCCAATGATGCAGATGTCGAACGCCACAAAGTTTCTTCCAACGATCCCAAAGATGCTCCTAAGCGCTGAATCTAAAGGCAATAGAATCCGCCAGATTTGGGACGCGCTGCACCACGTTCCCGGAGGAACAAGGCTATTTTCCGCTTTTGTGGGCCGGATGGCACCCTACACCGGATCGATCGGGGCGCATGTTGAAGAACTGCGCTGTGGATTTGCGCGGGTGACGCTGCCGGACCGACCCAAGGTGCGCAACCACCTCCGTTCGGTTCACGCGGTAGCGCTGGTCAACTTGGCGGAGTTGGCGGGCAACATCGCCCTTGCGTACTCACTGCCCGACGACGCGCGCTTTATCGTTGCCGGCCTCGAGATCGAGTACCTCAAGAAAGCCCGGGGAACGATCACCGCGACTTCGGAAGCCCCGACGGTCGAGTCCAATCAGCGTGATGAATACCTGGTGCCTGTCCGATTGAATGACGCGCAAGGCGTGCTGGTTGCCCAGGCCACCTTGCGCACGCTGGTTGGGCCCAAGCGAGCGTCTTAGAACCAGCCTGCGGTGCGTGGCATGGCGTGCATGCGGTGGTCGAGGGGCGGCAGGGTGCACGGCGTGTTTTTTGCAACGACGTTACAAGCCGAGGTCGGTCGTCCCCGACTGTCGGTGCGCGTTAGCTGGCCTAGGCGCGCGTTGGAGAACAAATGCGCTTGCTGTACCGTCGAAAAAGACCCGCTGCTCAGACCGAAGGTCCCGCCGACCCGGGAGCAAAAGGCAACCGGGACTGGCTTCAGAATGACCCAAAATGGGCTCGGCAGATTTCTTCAGAGGGACGCGAGGCACTCAGGGCAGCGCTCGCACAGAACCCTCCTCAAACAAAAAGAGCCAAAGACTGGGGCACTAAGGTCATCGAAAAGGCCCTCGGTAAGCGTCCTTGGGACCGAGCCCCGAAGACCGAATCGAAGCTCCCGGTAATCTACCGATACATAGATTTTGTACTCCAAAGTCCGGCAGGGGTCGAGAATCCATCAGAACCACCAGCCCTCTCACTTCCAGCGCATCTGCCAGGTGTCGCAAGAAGGCTGGGCTCTTCGGGTGTGCCCACAGTCCGTTTCCTGGGTCGTGATGTCAGCACAGTTTTCTACTCAAAGCTTGATGAAACGCGCCGACTGCACGCACATCCGCAGACTCAACCCCCGCGCTATGATCACTGGAAAGTACCTCCTGCGGTCTATTGGACTGAGGGCGGCACGCGTATCGTTACTGGTTATGAAGACGAAGTGAGGGTGTGGGATTGCAAGACCGGGAAGGCTTGCCTCGCACCTAAGTCCAGTGGGCGCGGATTACAAAGGTGCCGCTTAAGCCCGGACGGTGCTTCTGTGGCCAGCTACAGTTTGGGCTCGCTTGTGAGTTCGGTGCGTGTAAGCAGCACCGCAACCGGGAACATTACCGGTACACTGCGGCTGCCTTGCCGACTGAGGAATCTCTGGTTGAGCCCAGGTGGTGAGCATCTCGCGGT
>JBCCEA010000007.1:0-134919 GCA_039030515.1 Myxococcota bacterium
TCGGGGCTTCCAGCTCAGCCCGCTCGGCCGCTTCGACTTGTTCTCCATCACCGGAGACGATCACGGGTAGCCAATCTTGTCGATCCATAACTCCGAACTGACCAAGATCTCTAGCAAAATCCCCCCAACCCGATCAGTGCTGTAGCTCCGCGGGGCTTACCGCTACTCGACTACCCAGCCTCAGGGCGGCACGGCTCCGACTCCCCCTCTTCGCTCGGTCAGAGGATTTTGACAACGGCAACCGCCGTTTGCTGCCTGTTCCGCTGTGAAAGTATATTTGCACCTGAAATTTCACTCGCGTTTCACGCGTGGCTGAATTCATCAATAAAATTAGTGGAGGCGCCAGGAGTTGTATCGAAGTGAAAAGGTCCAGAGAGGTGGAGCTTTTCAGGAGACCGACGAGCAAGCATACCTGAGGAGCAAGCGAAGCGTGCTCCGAGCAGAGGTGGAGGCGCCGGGAGTTGTATCGAAGTGAAAAGGTCCAGAGAGGTGGAGCTTTTCAGGAGACCGACGAGCAAGCATACCTGAGGAGCAAGCGAAGCGTGCTCCGAGCAGAGGTGGAGGCGCCGGGAGTCGAACCCGGGTCCGGAAATGATCCACGATGACGTCTACGTGTGTATCTCGCGATTTATAGATTCGCCGCACATTGCGCCCGCGAGCAGGCTCTCCGTGTCGCTAGCGACCCTGAGTCTCATCCCCATGCCGAGTCGCGTGCGCAGGGACCAGTCCATTCAAATGACGCCTCCCCAGAGAGTATGGACGAGCTCTCTGGTTCGACGGCTCTCATACTACCGACTAAGCAGCAGCGAGAGCGGGTGTTGCGTTATCGTTCGCAATTATACGGTTCCCTGGAGTATTTACGCCGTCCCAAGGCCGGCGACACGCAGCCAATCACTTCAGCATCCCCGTCGAAGCCGTTTCGCCCCCGATGGAGAACAGACGTGAAAGGGTCCGCGTTTGTTAGAGCGGCCCCTTCATGTCTGATCAAACCTAGCGCACCATGAGCTTAGCGGAAAGAATACCGACCGACTCGTCCTCGGTGCCTTGCTCCGCAAGTGAATCAAACGCGACCTCGAGGTTCTCCAGTAGTTCTGGGCTCCCAGTACGCATGGTTCGCGCTACGAGTTGGTTCACGCCTCGGTCGGGGTACATACTAGACACCCCTGGAGGATCACAAAGGTTAACCTCGTCACCCTCTAATGGAAAGTCGTAGGAAAACGTTTCCTCTGAATAATCGTTGGAGGCCTTCGGGTCCTTAATACCGCCTGCACCTCGAAGTTGAACCTGGACTAAATCATCGTCGAGGCCCCCGTCAGTGCTGCCGGCGCCTTGATGATCGTAATCCCAAGAATCGAGCACTACGACGTTGATCTCCATGCGCACGCGCTGGTGAGGGATTTGTGTCAGATCGTAACGCCAGCTCGTCGAGAGCTGCGACGAGGCCGAAGAACCCCCCAGCATCGGAGCGAACGCCAAGGCACACGCCGAAGTCGTGTCGATAGTGCTCGCTGCCCAAGTATCCGTGCGGATATTTGACGTCGCGTAGTTGGAGAAGTCGAGGAGGTCGACCACCGTCCAGGCACCTACGTCCGGGTCGTTCTCTTCGCGGATAAAAACGCATTCGACGTTGAAGGGATCGGTTCCAAGATCGATTTCATACGTGCCAGAAAGCGCGTCTGGCTGCGTATCGAATATTTCGGTGCAGCTCGCGGGCGTGCTTACAACGGTTCCGCTGTCGGTCATCGAGCCGCTGTCGGTCATCGAGCCGCTGTCGGTGGTTGAACCAGAGCCGCTGTCGGTCATCGAGCCGCTGTCGGTGGTTGAACCAGAGCCGCTGTCGGTGCCCGGGTCTGTGGCTGCGTCCACCGAGCCGGTATCCGAAGAAGAATCATCGCTGCAGCCCGCGGCAGATATGAGTAAGAATAACGCGGCAGAAAGGGCTACGTTGAATCGGAAACCACGATTCCTACATAAATAAGTCATATACGCTCCAACTTGTTCTAATACTCTTTGATGCGATCGAGATCGATTGGCGCGATTCGCGTGCTGTAGAGACAAGAACAGGGGCGTACGGGCCAACGAACCATTCACTAGTGCTCTTAGCATGCACCGGTATGACCGCCAGTCTTCCAGCGGGAAGCAGCCCTGAGGTCAATGCAGCGACTCAATGTTCCTGCTTCAAGATCGGTCGTCCGATCGCCTTCTTCCATCCAGGTTTACAGCCGAACAACCCTTGTGATTCAAAGGATCTAAAGGTCGCAGGACTGGTCCACTCTAGGGCAGGGCGCACAAACTCCAGTAGGCGTGAATGATGCGCGCGGTGTTTTCGAGCTCTTCGAGCTCACTAGGTTTTTGAAGAACCCCCGCGGCGCCCGCTCGATAGCAGTCTTTGGTTTGCTGAGAATTCACGCACGTGGTCATGATCAAAACCGGTATCGGATCGAGTACTGGGTCAGATCGAATGAGTCGCAGCACGTCCAGTCCGTTCAACCTTGGCATACGGTAATCGATAAGAACGAGACCAGGTCGGGGAGCGTGCTCGCTCGATCCATCTCCCCGATGACGTTCAGCCAGACGCAGGTACTTCATCGCAGATGCACCATCGCTGGCGGCTAGAATCGGGTGATCGAGTCCAGCATTCTGGAACGCCCATCGAAACGACTTGATGTCCAAATCGTCGTCGTCCACCAGGAGAATAGGAAAGTCGCTTGTCGAGTCTGTGACCGCCATGATCGTGCGTATGCGTGCTACCGGGGATCGAAATGCAGCTCAGGGACGGTAAACCAAAACTTCGATCCTCCGAGTTCGCTTTCACATACGGACAGTGTCCCGCCCCATCGCTCCACCAGCGTTTTACAGATGGCAAGACCGGTGCCCGCGGAATCAAAGTCGTCTCGGGAATGAAGCTTCCGGAATGGTTCAAAGATCTCCTCGCGATGTGTCTCTGGGATGCCCAAACCGTTGTCTGAAACACTGAACCGAACCTCGCTCTTTTCTTTTTCTGCGTGCAGCAAGAGCCGCGCTCGATTTGAAAACCTGAATGCGTTGTCGATAAGCTCCGCCAGAACGCGCTCAAATTGATGTCGATCGGCCACAATCTCGCCCCATGCTCCCCGAACGTCGATTTCCGCTCCTGGAACTCGGGCTGCTTTTTGCACCGCAGAGTCAAGGGCTTCACGACTTGAAAAGTTAGCGTAGGTAAAATCGACATACCGGGCCTGCGCGTACGCGGACACGCCTTCGATGAGGCCTAAGAGTCGTTCAGAGCGGGTTTCGAGGAATCTCAAGTTTTCGGCAGCGTTTGCGGAAAGTGTGCTGCCCAGCTCCTCGCTCAGCCAGCGTACCGCGAGGCGTATGCCCCTCAGCGGAGACTTTAGCTCGTGTGATGCAGCGCGGGTAAATCGTTTCAGTTCGGCTCGGGTCGACTGCAGCGTATGCCCGTGCTCTCCTTTGCGCCCTGGTTGAGGGGCTTTCCGGAAGAGCGATATCGCTTCGTCAAACAAAAGCATCACGTGATTCGGGGCCGATTGAAATGCGGCGATCTCAAAGCCCTGAAGCGTCAGCACGTCCGGAATGCGCTGCGTCCCGCTTAGCGGTTGCGTGTCGCTTGGCCTCGTGACGCCTTCAGCGATGTGACGCAGTCGCTGATGCACGTACGGATCTTTGAGCTCAACAAAGCACTCCTCAAACGACTGCCCCAGAACAATGGGATCGGTCGTACCCAATCTTGCTTCCGCTAGCCGATTGGCTTCGACGAGGATGAGGCGTGAACCATGCGCTTCCCACCGGTATACGAGGTACGGCATGGGCAGATGCGCGACGAGGTTTTCGACAAGGATCTTAGGTCGACTCGTCACCGTTCCGACCGCCAGCCTCGGTTCTCGGAAGCACAGCAACCTCGGAGAAGAACCGCGCGATTTCCGAAAGATGGAGTTTTAGTTGTGCAAATTCCAATGGCTTTGTAAAGCAGAATCGAGCCCCAGCCCGAAGGGCGTCCGTGATGAGTAAAGGGGAATCTGCTGAAGTCATGAGACAGATAGACATCGCGGTTCCCAGACCACGCTCTCTCAGGGCGAGTAGGGTTTCCACGCCATCCATGGTCGTCATGCGTTGATCGAGGAGCACAACGTCGGGCCAAGCTTGAGTCGGTGACGATCGGTCCGGGTGGCTCGACGGACCCGCTGCCAACAGTGCGATCAGTTCGTCCCCGTCGGTGAGTCGCGCGACCTCGACGTGCGCAAGAGAGCGTTCTCGCTGCACGATTGCTTGAATCAAATCCCAATAAAGGTCGTCGTCGTCCACGATCAGAATCCGCAGACTCACGGAGGCTCCCCGATCTGCTCGGATACGATGTGCCGAATCTTTAGTGCGTCTCCAGTATTCTTATCGACGATTGTAAGCCTATCCACCGTCGCGAAGCCTCCACTGCCTGAGGCGGTTTCCTCGAAGATGCCGGCTCCATGGCCGGACAGCACGACGACTGGAGTCTTGCCGTTCACTCCGATGCGGTCCGGTGAAAGCAGACTCAATCCGTGGCCATCAGGGAGAGATAGATCCAGCACAATTGCATCATACACTCTTGCCGCCGTTCGACGTCTCGCGTCTTCCAAGGTTGTCGCGGTCACGATTTTATATCCCGAGAGAGCTTCTTTTACGTATTTTGCATCAGCTGCGTCGTCTTCGACGAGTAAAATGTTCTGTCCGCTTTCCGGTTGTCCCGATGCCATTGGCGCTTGGCCGACGCTGCCACTCGGTAGTTCGAGCACAAACGTGGCACCGCGCCCGAGTTCGCTTTCTAGGTGTACCGTTCCCCCTGCTTTTGCAGCCAGTCGGCGTGCAGCTACAAGACCCACGCCAGATCCCGCGCTCGAATCTGGATTCAAGCGACGAAAAAGCTCAAACACCTTTGATTGATCTTTGGTAGCGATTCCTTGGCCGTTGTCGCTCACCGAAAAACGTACCGTAGAGGGGTCTGTCTGACACACGATGTCGATGCAGGGCTCCGGATTCGTGGTGCCGTGCACCAGTGCATTTTCCACCAGATTGGTGAGGATGCCCGACGCCGCGGCTCTAGAAAACACGGCAGACTTTCCGCTGACGGCCCACCTAAGTTCCACGCTTTCTTTATTTGCGCGTTGAGTAAAAGGATCCAGCAGCTCCTCGAGCCAAGGTCTGAGTTCGACTTCTTCCTGCTCGATGAACACCGTCGACTGTTTGGAGAGAGCCGTGAGGTCGGCAAATAGATTCCGTAAACGCAGAAGTGCCTCGGATGCTTTATCCAGGTGCACAAACGTGCCGTTTTGATCGAGCTCCTCCGCACAGTTGCGCGCAAGATTCAACATTCCATCCAGAGTCAGCATAGGACGTTTGACATCGTGCGCGACGATGGAGAAGAAATCTTCGAGTTGAATCGACTGTTCCGAGAGCTGAGTATTGCTCTCTTGGAGCTGATCGGCCATCACGCGGGCTGCTTGTTCCGCATTCTTGATGCGCGTGACGTCCACTAGAGTGATCAGTACGCCCGCCATGCGACGTTCTTTGCCTTGCTCTTTGTAGGGTAGAGCGCGCAACAAGAGCCAGCTGCCAAGTCGATCCCGCACCTCTTGCTCGTGCATCTCACCACTAGATTGGACCTGAGACGAAACCTCTGCGAGGTCTACCTGTAACGAGTGGCTAAAGTCCGTGATCGGTCGACCAATATCCGACTCCTGCAGGGGAAGTAGATGCACGACGGAGGGCGTATATCTGCGTAACCGTAAGTCGGTATCCAGGTAAATCGTAGCTACGGATATGCTGCGGAGTAGATTGTCTAAATCTGCGGTAACGAGCTGAAGTTCCTCGTTGCGCTGCCGGTACTCTGCGTTGACGGTGAATAGCTCTTCATTGACGGAATGCAGTTCTTCGTTGGTGCTTTGCAGTTCCTCATTGGAAGCCACCAGCTCCTCATTCGTGCTTTGCTGCTCCTCGCTAGCCGCTTGAAGCTCTTCGATCGTTGCCTGAAGACTCTCTTTCGTCTCCCGGAGGTCGCGTTCGAGTTCTCCTACTCGCTGGGTGGAACTTGTAGCGATCGTCTCCGGACTGAAGGTCTCGGGCTCGCTCGGACGCGACTGAACCAACAGTGTGCGAAACCTGCCGTCACCCAACTTGGCCGGCAGATTTCTTAGGGTGACCACAAATTCCGTCCCGTTGAGGGAGGGCGAGACCAGGTGGACATGTCCCTCTCCGTCGTCTAGCCGCCGATTGGCGGCAGAAAGCGCGGTGCAAACGGCCGGAGGCAACATTCGAGTCAAGTCGTCCGTAGGAGGACCTTTTCGCAGTCCGAATATCTCCAAAGGATCGGTTATCACCTCGACCAGTCGGTGGGGCGCCTGAACGATGGCGACGCTTCGACGGTCGGCCTCCGCGAGTACCTCGAGGGCCGCGTAACGCCACTGAGCCCGAGGCTGGTCCCCACGCATTGTGGAGATCGGAACGCCGGTTTTGATGACTGAGATCGGCTCACGCAGGAACTTTCGCTGGCTCAGGTTGTGGGGTGGTGGCCCAGAACGGAGGAAGATCTTTGCGGACTTGTCTACGGCGACGAGCGAGGAGCTCAGTGATCCGACGTCTTCGGCCGATCCCAGCATGAGGTAGCCGTGGTCGGGCTTCAGCGAAAGGTACAGCGAACCGAGCACGCGCTCCTGAAGCTCGGGTCGCAGATAGATGAGCAAGTTACGGCAGGTGACCAAATCGATACGGGTAAAGGGCGCGTCGACCACCAGGTTGTGTCGGGCAAAAATAACGCTCCGGCGTATATCGGATCGAACGACAAAACGTTCCGCCTCTTGCTCCATATATTTGAGTTGCCAAGAGTGCGGTAGATCGGCCACGTCGCTCAGCGTGTAGGCTCCACGCGAAGCGCGTACCAGTGATGATTCACTTACATCGGTCGCAAATATTCGAGTATCGCGGCGGATACCCGAACCGATCATGGCCTCCTGAAGCGCCATCGATACGGTGTAGACCTCTTGGCCGGTGGAGCAGCCTGCGACCCACACGCGGCAGGGCTCTTTGGCCCCGAGGTTGAGCAAGATCTTTGGGAGCACTCTGGTGAGCAACCCCTGGAAGGCACCCGAATCGCGATTGAAACGCGTCACCCCGATGAGCAGGTCGTTTCCCAGATGGGTTCGCTCATCGCCGTGCTCCGCTAGTGCCTCGAGATAGTCCTCGAAAGAGCGGTGTCCCGCTAGGGTCATGCGACGACGGATTCTGCGCATCACCATGTTGGGTCTCAGGTAGGAAAGATCCAAACCGCCTCCCTCAGAAAGCAGTTCGAAGACACGCTGCAGCTGGGAATTTTCGGCGCGCGTTTCATCCTCTTGAATTCGTTCATCTCCAAGTATGTGCGCCACCCGGACAGCCAACTCCTTCGGAGTGCCCACGGCATCGACCACCCCGGTTTGGCAGGCGCTTACCGGCATGCCGTCGAAGCGGGCGCTGTCCCGGGTCTGGACCAAAACGACGCCTCCTGCTTCCTTGACGGCACGCACCCCGCGTGAACCGTCGCTGCCGGTCCCGGAAAGAATGACCGAGATGCAAAGCGAGGTGTGCTCGCGCGCCATCGAAACCATGAAGAGGTCGATCGGCAGATGAAGCGCATGTCCGGGTCGCCGATCCTGCGCTTCCAGCTTCAGGCGCCCTTGCTTGACCAGCATGTTGGCGCCTGGAGGAATCATGTATACCCGGTCTGCAAGCAGGGTGGTGCCGTCCTCCGCGGTCGAGACAGGCATGTTCGTGCATTTGCGGATGAGCTCCGGCATCAAGCTCTTAAAGTCCGGTGAAAGGTGCACGACGACGACGAAGGCTGCGCCGGTATCGACGGACATCGATCCAAAAAATTCCTGACAGGCTTCGAGCCCGCCGGCTGATGCGCCCAAGCAAACGATCGGTACGTCGGTGTTGGCCGCAACGTTCATCCGTGGAGAGGATATCAGGACGGCAGCGCAAAATGACCAAAAACGGGCCTTGTACTCTTGCTTTTAGGCCATCTGGTTTGCGTTTGCTGCTGTGGACTGGATTCACCCGGTACCCATGACGCAGGAGTGCCGTTCTTCATGAAGTGTTTTCAGTAGACGCCGTACATCGAATTGTTGGATTCAGCATGAAGAGTCATCGTCGCTGGTTCTAAATAACTAGCGTGCATATCCTACTTGTTTGGGATGCCACTCTCGTAAACCCGAGCGGCAGACATGCGCAGAGAGTGAAGCTGCGTTGCGGGGATGATGAGTCCTGCTCCTCAGTGGTGTGCAGAACCACCATACTGAATCACATGTCGGAGGTGTGGATGAGCCATGAGGCTGCCGGGCCGCCGGACATTGGGTTAGCCTATGGCTATTTTTCCAAGAGTTGAAGGACGTCTGATTGGGAAAAAATAAAACAAAGAGCAGAAGTGGGTCGAGCGCTGGTGGAGGCCCATCGGCCTATGAGAAGGATGCAATCAAATACAATCAAGAGGTTCTGAAAGAAGCGATTCATAAACTCCGTTCGCTGTCTGAACCAGAACTTCCACTTGAATTTCGTCGCTACGATTTGAGGTACGACCAAGCGATTCATATGGATAGTTACTACGCATACTGCGCACATGTCCTCCTCAGCCCAGCTCGTAAAACCAGAAGATCATATTCTTTGATGCAGGAAGTGCGAGAGTCGGCGGTAATAAAATCTGGAGCGATGAATCGAACTCCTCGACGTATCGATGATAACCCGAGCGATATTCATTCGACTCGATATGCACTTAAGTTTGATGAAGGTTTTGCTCGTATATTCGAACTCCAATTGAACAATTTTTCCGATCGATATCAAGAGGTTGTGATGCGCTCTGGTCGCGACCAGATCATAGACGAGTACCAATCTTGTGAGCTTATGCGTCTCGCCTGCAGACTAAGGTGTTCGTTTAACGTTCACCTGGGTCTTCCAGGGTTTGCGGGTATGACTTCTGAGCGTCTTAATCTCAAATTAGATGAGTTCGACGAATTCTTTCGTCTCGAGTACGAATCGTCACAAATGCTGTCTGATGGTCTCAGGAGCTGGACGATTTGTTTGGATATGGGGCGTGGTCTGCAATCAAAAATCTCGTCCTTTGACGGAGGGCACGCCTTGTTGGCTCAGCTCGAAACGCTTGACAGCAAACCTGGGCGAGAGGTTGGAAAGGCTCTCCACAATGTGAACGACCAGATCTTTGAGCTGGAAGACGAGTACGTCAATGCCACGCAGTGGACTGAACACAGCGGTTTAGCTTCAAACGGCGTCGTCGATTCTTTTCGTGATACGTTCTCGGCGCTGAAACGCCAAATTACAGCAATTTGTAAAAAGTTGGGTGTGGGCACACGCGTAATCGAGGCGATTAGTGATCAGGTTCAGGATATTCTAGAAGCGGCTCAGGCGAGCAATTCGGCTCTTGCGGTCTATGCCGAAGAGGCTTTTCGTGATGCGCGCCGTGCCGAGTCTCAGCGTCTAAGAGAAACCTACGTCCAAGCGGTGCGTGACGCTGCTTCAAGCGCGCAGCGGCGCATGCTTCCACGGGCTCCGCAAGGAGACCTCCGCGTCGTAGTCCCACCGCATGGTTCGATGGGAGCCTCTCCAGCGGAATCGACCGGAGCTCATGAAGAACTCTCTCGCACAACGCGAGAATATCACCAAGAAGAGTGGCGCCTACTAGCTGTGTATCGCGTGGCCCTGCTGCGCCGAGAGCTCCACGTCTGGTGCAGCCACCAACCAGACCGCCTTCGAACCCTGCGATGATGATCGCGAATGTATGCTGGGGAACGAAGAAAGACGCATTGTGGGACTGTGGCGGGCGTGGTTATGCGGCTCCTCTTTTGAAAGAGAAAGTGAACGCTTCGATAAGAATTACGCGACCGACACCGTTGAATAAGAAACGTTTCCGAGATGCGAATAGAACTTCACAAGGTAATTTACTCTTAAGTGCGATTCTAGATGCGATTCCCGAGCATCATTGCCTCTACCACGACACGCAGCACAAAGGGCGCTACACGGTGTTCTATCATAAGCCATGGGCTGCGGGCGCCAGTGCTCAAGAGACGATTTGGGTGATCGGCATTGGTACACACAAAACCCGTGATTCAGCGACTTATGAGGTTTTGTTTTGGGCCGATGCGCGAGTTAAGAGATTCTCACAAATCAAACTTGCCTAGCTTGTTTGCGCAACGCGGTCCTTCTGAGTTGCATGGTTTGAACGCGTAGTTTTTTCAGAGCTATTGATCAGAGTGCGTGGCACAGAGGGCCACTTGCTTCTCCCGAAGCACCGTGTTTTTGCCGCCTTGCACCCGGGGGTGGAACCGTGCACATGTACCGAGATGTCTGCTGTCGCTCGTGCTTTGGAGCGCGCACCTGAAGAATCTCGGCGCAGGTCCTCGCGTTCAGAGATGCCGCACGTTCTTGGACGCTATGTGCTGTTCGATCACATCGGTCGAGGCGGCATGGCGGATATCTATCTGGCGATGGCGGCAGACGGCCTTGGAGGCCGACGTCGGATGGTGGTCAAGCAAATCCGTGAGCCTCTCACTGGGGATGCGGTGCTTCATGAAATGCTGATCGCAGAGGCGAAGCTCGCAGCTCGGCTGAACCACCCCAATATCGTTCAGGTATTCGATTTAGGTAAGGAGCAGGGACGACTCTTCATCGCCATGGAGTATGTCGAAGGTTACGATCTCAACCAGCTGCTTCGCCGGCTCAGCCAGTCACGGATCGGTTTGCCCGCATCCCATGCGCTCTCGATCGTGTATGGGGTGCTGCGGGCCCTCGACTACGCACATCGGCTTACCGACGATACAGGGAGACGACTTCGACTCGTCCATCGAGACGTATCGCCCGCCAACATCCTGGTGTCCTTCGAAGGCGAGATCAAACTTTGCGATTTCGGTATCGCTCAGCTTCTAAACCCACCTCAGGCTTCCGATGAGGAAATCGATCCACCCGGTTTGGACGGTGCGTTTGACCCCACGGTCGACGACCTTTCCCAACAGTTTCGCGTGGCGGGCAAGGGCGCCTACATGTCTCCCGAGAACGCCCGAGGAGTGCTTCCAGACGAGCGAGCTGATGTCTATGCGGTTGGGGTTTTGCTTTGGGAGCTTTGTGCAGGCAGACGGATGTATCGAGGCACCGCACAGGAGACGCTCGACATGGCACGGAAAGGCGCAGCGCCCCTGCTCCCCCAGCGGGGTTTGCCCGAAGAGCAGATTTTGAGGGCGATCGTGCAAAGAGCCCTCAAGAGCGATCGGAATGAGCGCTACTCGACCGCTGCAGAGATGTGTCAGGATCTCGAGTACTGGGCATTGCGTGCGGGATTGAGCAGCTCGAATGTACGCTTTGGAACCTTCCTGACCCAGTCCCTCACCGACGATATCGTGCGCGTTCGAAGGCAGAAAGAGCGAGCCGTGGAGCCTTTTTTGGGTGCCATGGCGAAGCGCGCTATCGTCTTTTCGATTGCGGTAGACGCTACGTCAGTGCGCAACAGCGGTATACGCGATTGGCACTCAATGGATACGCCACTTGCCCCGCGTCCCAAGACCAGCGCACCTTCCGAGGCCCTGCAGCCATCCAGCATCGCGCAGCCATCCAGCATCGCGCAGCCATCCAGCATCGCGCAGCCATCCGCGAGAACCAAACCTGTGGGCACGAATCGCACGTCTTTAGCGAAACGCCGCGCATCACGTCCCTTGGGCAGCATTCCGGTGAAAGGCACTCCACCTGGCGCTGATCTAACTGCAGTACAGAGGCAGCGAGTGCGGAACCGGGCTTTTGGACTCTGTCTTGGGGCGCTGCTCCTCTGCCTCATCTCGCTCGTCTACGGAGTCATCATCTCTTAGAAAACCTTCTTTGGTCACCGCAGTCACTGGGTTTATAGAGCTGCACTTGTTTACAGAGCTACACTGGGTTCATGAAATAGGCACGTAGCCCAAGGGACCTATCGAGCTGCAGAGAATGTGCTTATGAAGTCTTCTCTATTGGAAGGCGCGCACTTTGAGATTCGGGGTTTAGACGACTCGTCGTCCGCTTATGTGCTCTTAAGGATAGACCCGCCCCAGGTCAGGATCGTTGTAGGCGTGCGCGTAGTGCTTTACGGATAGACGCCGCCTGTTCCGGGGAGAGACCCGCCTGCATGGCACTCGCGAGGATGACCGGTGCGATGCGATCGTAGACATCGAGTCCGGGAGGATCCTCAAGCTGTAGGGCTTTGCGATGCGCTAAGGCGGTGGGTGCATCTCCCCTCGCGATCGGACCGGTGAGCGCTCTCGGCATTCCAAGTTCCGCGATGTTTTGCCCAACCGTGCAAAGTAGTGCGCCTATCGCCCGCTCAGCGTCCCTGCGCTTCATGCCCAGCTTTTCGCAGATCTGAATGCTCGCTCCGGCCAATGCTGCTGCGCCGTTGGCGACGAGGGTGGCCGAGCCGTGGTACGCCGCTCCCCGGACAGACCAAATCACAGGGTTTGCCCCAGCGGTCGTGGCGAGTGTTTTTGCGGTACTGCGTGCTTTTCTCGAACCGGAAATGACGAAGGCTGCTTTTCTGAGATCGGGTGGCCGGCGGGATGAAGCAAAGGAGGCGAGGGGATGCATGCTGCCCACCTCGCCACCCGTCTCGGCGCACGATCGAAGTTCGCTCGCGTCTCGAGCTCCCGCACAGTGCAAAATCACCGCGCCTTTCACAATGACTGCCGAGAGTCGATCCGAGACCTCAGCGATACAGTGGTCGGGCACGGCGAGCACCACGACTTCTTTTTCCTGAACCTGCTTGAGCCGTGCAGTTCGCCCTGAGACGAGTCGGACCTCGAACGGACCATCCTTGAGGGCTCGCAGCAATCCATGACCAACCTTGCCTCTGCCGAGGATCGTGACCTTTTCGATGGCGGTTTTCGTGTGCATCTCGAGCCGAGTCTATTCGATTTCGGAGATATCGCCCTCGAGAGCGGAGGCTTTGGACTCGTAAAGACGGTGCGCCCGAATGTAGTCGATAACCGAATCTGGGAGGATACGGCTTATTTTGCTGCCTTGCTGCAAAGCAGCCCGTGCCTCCGACGAGCTGATGCGTGGCAGCTGTACGGTGTGGGTCGCCTCCCTCGAGTACCCGCTGCGTCCTACGACCAAAAGCGGAGCTTTGACAAGCAGCTCTTCCGATCGGTGCCAACGGCTAATTTCCGAAACTAGGTCTGCGCCGACGACTAGCCTCCAACGAATCGAGGGATAGCGTGTGCACAGCGCTGAAAGGGTATCAAAGGTTCGGCTCACGCCTCCGAGCTCTGCCTCGATATTGGACACGATCGCACGATGGTTTGAAGCAAAGGCGAGGCTGCACATGGCTAATCGGTCCTGGTAGGATGCATCTGCAGTCTTACCCAAAGCGTGCTGGTAGGTGGGTACCACCAGGATCCGTTCGATCTCCCGGCGTTCTGCCACGTACGTCGCTACCAAGATATGTCCCATGTGCGGCGGATCGAAGCTCCCACCGTAGAGTGCAAAGGTGGTCAATCCCGCACCTGCATCTTTGTGGCTCGAGCGCTCAGGGTTTCCCGAAATACGAGGGTACCTTGGAGGTCATAGGCCACGATCGACACGGACTGCTCGCTGTCCACTTCGATCACCGCAACGCGATTTTGCTCTAGCGGTCCAGGTGTAAAAAAATATCGAGGCCCGAACTGCTTCAAAAACACTTCGCTCGATTTGCCGTATACGATCAACGTGGCGTTGGCGATATCGTCCTCGTCGAGGATGGCTTTGTCGTAGACGACGAGGACGATTCTGTCGGAAACCATTTCAACGTCCCGTTCCGGCGGTCGCGGCACCGACCGGATCTTGCGAAGTCGCGTGACTTTCTGGTCGGCGTCTAAAAGCTCTGCGATCTCATCAGCCGAGCCTCTCAAAATCAGTTGCGCGGCGTAATCGAGAAAGCGAACCTCATCGAAGCGGCCGTGGGTCACCTCGTCGATCCATTCCCGCATGATTCGATCGATTTTTCCGTCAACTCCAAGGTAGATCACCTCGTCTGCACTTGCTTCGTCGAGCAAGAACTCAAGGGCGCGTCTTAGGATCTTCGGATCGCTAAAGCATGGTCCTACCAAACCGATGCGCGTCATAAGGTTCTCTTGTCGGTTTCCGTTTGCTCCCTCACGGAACACAGGGTCTTTGAGGTGGCAAAACGCAGCAAGGACCACGCTTCTGGAACACTTCGGATCGCTTGTGCTCTCGACTGAAAGTCGCCATCGAGAGGCTGACCGGCGAGCTTGAGAAGGGAGGAGAGCGCTACCGGGACCGAGCCGATAGAGAGAAGAGCTGCGCGATTGCCGAGCTGGGAAGCCGCGACGGCCAGATTCTCAGAGCTAAATTGAGGGTGGCCCACCATCTCAAGAACCATGGGCTGAAGTTCCTCGCGCCTCTTTCGCCCGAGGGACCTGTGAAGCTTGCGTGAAAAATCATCTAGCTTGGGAAGTGGGTTGCCTTTCGGCTTGATCGAGGGGTCTACCAATCGTTGTAGTCCGTAAACAACAAGTGCAAATTCTTCTTGCTGCGTACGTAGCGCTACAGAGAGCTTGGAAGCAGCCACTTTCGCGGCGCGCACGAGAAGGAAGGTTTGCTCTTGTGGGGTGAGAGATGCGAGTAACTCCTCCCCAAACAGTACGGTGATCGGGGAGTCTCGGATGGGAATACATGCTGTCGGAGCAAGGTCGGTGGTCAACACTTGGATCTCGGACACATCAAACCAGCGAGCTACTTTGGCTGCATGAAGGCGAATGGGCGCCTCCTTGGCTGCCTTCTGTGGTTTCAGAACACGCAGGTCGAGGCTTAACAGCTTGTCAAAGGCGTCTTGTGCAGTCTTGAATACAAAACGAGCGGCTGGAGACCATGCAGACGGTGCGAGCAACTCGTCGAGGGCCGGATCCGCGCCTCGCTCCGCAGCACCGGGGATGTCTCCCGAAACCCCCAGGAGTTCACGATGGTGCTCATGTTCTATGCCCAACGCCACGCATGCCGAGGCACAGCATCTCGCTGCATCCAAGCGTCCTCGCCAACGGTGAATCTCAACCAAGCCCTCCCAGGAACCACGCTCAACGGCGTTGGTGTCGACCGCCCTCTGGAATTCCTTGAGTGATCGACTTAGATGCATCCCAAGTGCAGAGGCGTCGTCATGACGCTCATAGAACTGCGTGATCGTTTTGAGTATATGCAAATCTAAAGGTGCACTTCGTCGGGTTTGCTCGAGCGTGGCTTCCGCACGTTTTAGGTCTCCTAGCTCTTCCAGGCATTCCGCGAACGCGATTCGATAGTCTCGGTTGCGCTCGGGATCGCTCACGATCTGGGTGAGGTCGGTGAGCATCTCGCACGCTTTCTGAAACTCCCCCTCTCTGCGATAGAGCGTGGCGAGGCGGTCCAGAGTATCCAAGTCACTCGGTGCTGTCTTCAGAACTCGAAGATAGGCAGCTTCTGCTCGTTTTGGCTCGGGCAGGTGGGTATCGTAAATTTCACCAAGCCTAAAAAAGAGTTGCTTGAGTTCTGTACGGTCGCTCGCCTGTCGGGCCATCTTGATCAGCGCTTCCGCAGCGCCTCGCCAATCTTCATCGGCACAACACACCTCTGAAAGCCTTTGCAGTACCTCTTTGTGGTTTGGCTTCAGCGAAAGCGCGTGCTTCAAGCTTTGCTTTGCTGATTTGAGTGCTCCGATTTTTGCGGAGATACCGGCATGGTCGAGATCGAGAGCGATCAGTTCCTCAGCGGGGCCTCCAGCCCGGATACGTTGGCTTATCAGCTCAAGAAGCCCGTCGCTGTCTCCTCGAGAGAGGAAGATCGCTTTGGTACGCTCGAAGGTATCGCGGTACGTAACGTCGGCACGTACCACTCTCTCAAGCGCTGCGAGGGAGGAGGTCGGATCATTCAGATGATCCGCGTGAACCCGAGCGACCTCGTAGAGAAGTTCCGTTCGGCGGCGGTCGCTCTTTGAGAGTTCAGAGGCTTTCTCGAAGTGGTTAGTCGCCTCTTCAAACGCTCCAGAAGCAAGTAGGATCCGCGCCGAGTACTCATGCACAAAGAGATGATCCGGTTGCTGACGCGCCGCCTCGAGAACCTTCAAGACAGCTTCGTCTGATTTTCCGGCAGCGAGTAGTGCCTCGGCTGTCCGTATCTTGGCAGTTGCTTTCTCTAACGGGGAAGCAAAGGAGTCTTCAAGGGCGTGCCGGGCTTCGGCGATGAGTTCGATTTTCTTATCTGGCTCCGCGCTTTTACGTAATATCGTGTTTCCTTCTACGGTGAGCCACATACGTGCGACCCAGGGAAGTTCATGGAGGGCTTCACGCACTCGGAAGATGAGCGGGTCGATGCGCCGGACAGGGATCGCCTTTGTCTGATCGCGGGTCATCATTCGAATTGCGAGTCGGGCGTGTGCGGCGGCGTCGGTGGCGTCGGTGAGATGCTCTGCGAGGCTCGCTTCG
Source organism: Myxococcota bacterium (assembly GCA_039030515.1). Taxonomy (GTDB): domain Bacteria; phylum Myxococcota_A; class Polyangia; order Polyangiales; family Houyiibacteriaceae; genus JBCCEA01. The sequence continues at coordinate 16,476 of JBCCEA010000007.1, forward strand.
ATCGAAACCAGGTCTTCGATTCGATTCATCCGCATGAGATAGCGCTCAACGCAGCGAAGACTCGGTATGTGTCCCGGGGATACTTCGAGTAAGGCTTGCCGGGCGAGTATTGCACTGGAGGTGTCGTTTCTCTCGTGCTGCTCAAAATCGGCTAGTTCCTCAAGCGTCGTGATCTGTTCTTCGACGGAGATCGCGTTTTTCGCAGCGGTCATCCGCCGATTGGCTGCGTTCGTAAGCTTGTCGTTGACGAGTTCGATACGGTCAAGTGCGATCAGCGCAAATGGATCCTCTGGGGAGTCCGAAAGCAGCTCTTGATAGATCTTCTCAGCGTTCTCTAGGTTTCCTGTATTGGAAAACAACAGTGCTGCGCGCAATTTTGCACTGCGCGAGAAGTCTGGTGAGAGTTCGCTTGCGATTTGCTGAAGGTAGTCGGCTTCGTCTTGGAGGGGGTCAGGAAGGCTATGTTTGCTTCGAAGACTGCGCAGTATGGGGTCCAAAGGCGAGAGTGTGAGTGCCTCCTCGAGAGCGAATCTTGCCTTCTCGGGCGACTCGGAGAGCCGGATTGCGGCGCGAACGAGACGGGTGCAGGCAAAGGAGGTCTTCTCTGAGCCTGCAAGATCTCTCTGAATGCGAGCTGCCTCTTCCAACTGACCTTCTTTTCGGAAGATGTCCTCGAGGTTCCAAATCGCAGGTCGATACTGCGCTGAGGCTTGGGTGGCCCTCCTAAACATCGATCTTGCGTCTTCGCCTAGTCGATGCAGGAGTCTTCCCGTCATGGTGGCTGCAGCTGCCGCGGAATGGCCGGTCTGGTTCTCGGATTCCTCTTGCCAGATCAAGGCGGCATCCTTCGGATCGCGATCCATGACGCGCCGGGCCAGGGAATATCGAAGTAGCGAAGCCGATAGTTGAGAAGTTTCGGTGGCGCGGAGAAGTTTGATTGTCTCGCTGGACCTTCCAAGAGACTCGAGGAGCCCTGCCTTCGTGAGCACCGGTCCTGCTCGTTGCGATAGATCCCCTTGTGCACTAACGCGCTCGAGGGCTTCGACCATCGCCTCTATGTCACGGTGCTCTGTCGCCGCATCCAGGGTGATCGTATCGGCCGTCAGCGATCCCTGTTGAGCTGCTTGAGTCAGCAGGGATCGCTCCTCGATATGAGCGTTCGGCTCCATCGCGCTCTTGGCCGCACTTACGATGGCGCTGGTCGACGTCTCGAGTTTCGTCTCACCAAAGTGAGGATGCTCGCCTCGTCGACGAACGAGCATCTCCTGAGCGACCCGAATGAGGCTGAGTGCTCTGTCTGCGGAAGCAGCCTCCTTGAGTGCAGACTGGGCCTCGTCCAGTCGATTCTGCTCCGCATACGCTTCTGATAGAGAAAGAAAGGCGAGGGCTCGCTCCGTAGAGATCGTGTCGTTGCAGAGTGACTGCAGGGCTTGAATCCGCAGCTGCTCGTGCTTCGAACGCCTGGCCGCCTCAGCCATCGTTCGATACGCCAAAGGATTGGTACACGACCGCACCGCCTCTAGGGCCTCTTGATGGTCGCCGCTTGCGAGATAGAGCTTGGCTGCAGCTCGATGAAGTGCTTCTCGTAACCGGCGAGTCTTGATGAGTTCGGATGCCTGCAGCAGTGCAGATGCAGCTTCCGATAGATCCCCGAGTCGCTTGGCACATCGCGCGATTCCAAGTAGCGCGTCAAAACTACTTGGGTCTGCCTCCAGCGCACGCTCGTAGGTCGCTTTTGCGTGGCGACCTTGGCCTCCACGTTCTGCATGGCGCGCGAGCTCGACCCAGACGGTCGCTGCGAGTTTAGGGTCTTTCGTTGTCTGTGCAAGTACCACAAGCGCTTGGAGCGCCTCCTGTGGTTTTTCGAGAGCAAAACAGGTTTCAGCCCGAAGCATTGCCGCAGGGGCGCACCTTTGCGCTTCAATGGCCCGTCCGGCCCACACCGCTGCCTGTACAGGTGTATTCAGCTGGGCGAGCTGTACCTCTGCTAGCTTCATCATCAAGAGGCATTGATCCTCTTTTGACAGATCAAGTCTGGATTCCTCTTGAAGCAGTCGAGCTACTTCACTCCACGCATCGCTGTGTTCTGCTACGCGGCGGCAGGCTCGGTTGGACAGGAGGTGCGCAGGGTCTTTCTCGTTGCAGATGCGGTAAAGCGCCTGCGCCGGCTCGAGCTCTCCGAGTTCTTCACTGAGTTCTGCGGCGGCTAAAAGTGCGTCTACTCGAAATCCTCTATCGATTTTTTTCGCAAGCGCTTTGAGCAACTCGTGACGTGCACGAAGTGCTTCTGGTCCGTCGCCGACGAGGGGAAAGTGTTCGGTACGTCTCTTGGTCTTATGAACCGTTCGCTCTGCGACCGCAGCTCCCCGGTCCTCAGGAGGAACGCTTGGATCCTCTGGAGGTATACTCGAAAAAGTCGTCTGTTCGGCAGCCATCGGCTGAAGCCCAAAAGTCTCTGCCTCCAAGGGCGGCAGACGACTGTGCTTTCCAGTCTCCTGCTCTTCGAAATTATCGAGAAACCCAAGCCCTTCGCTTAGGGACGGGTAGGGTGAATCGCGGATCTCCCGAAGTGGAAAGCTCGCTTCTGGAGCAGTCGACGGGTTTAGGCTACTACTGCCGCCCGGCTCTGAAGCATCAAGGTCTATCGGCGTTCTAGGGGCCCTGAAGCTCTCGAGCAGAGTTCCCTCGGACTCTGAAAGATTCGGTGGTCCGGGGGGCTCGCTGAAGGGTTCATCGAGTACAGGTTCTTGCGCTTTGAGGTATCGCTCTGAGAAGGCAGATTGTGCGCTAGGGGCGTCAAAAAAACCTTCGGGCAGTTTCGAAATGCGCGTCTCGGCTTCGTCCTCTGAGACGTGAAGCTGCGGGGTGTCGGAGAGGGCTCCCTGGCGTAGGTCATTTGTTCCATCTTTATGTAAGATTTGCTCAAAGCCTTTTTCCCATTCGTCCAGCGCGGAGTCGAAGTCGGCGTCCCCATTGTCTTTTTCACCGGTCATCGGGCAACGCTCATGTTCCGACGTAGGCGAAGGGTATCGCTTGCGAGCCAGAAACCGACCATGTCGGTCGCCTCCTTGTTCTCCTGTAGGTGTCTCAGTGTGTGGTCCGCGCCGAAAAGGGCCTGAACTGCAGGGCGGATATCTCCCGCGAGCATAAGTCCGCCCCGATTGGCTTCCTTGCGCACGGTTTCACACCATTGCTCGAAAATTTGATCGTTTTCTTTGATGTGGTCTGACAGCGAGGTGATGACCTCTGCGATGGCTCTGCGCTGGCGTCGACTGAGTGATTTTTGTAGCGCGTCTCGGTATCTTGGGAGTTCTGGATAGCGGCTTGCCGTATCGAGCTTGACCTCTGAGGCAGCAGCGGTCGCATGCAGCAGCATCGCCGCCTCTCTCGGAGAGCGATCGATGAGATGAAGGCTTGAGCAGCGCAGTCCCACCAGTTGGCGGCCGAGTAGAAAACGGCTTCGTGCGTCTAGGGGCGTTTGCACCGAGGCGCCAAACACGATCGCTCCTTTTTTTCGCCGTCCAAGATAGATCCGTATCCCTTTTGGCTCGTTTCCTCCGAAGTAAACCTCGGTTACCGGTCCTGCGTTCAGCAAGACCGAGCAGTTGTGGAGCGCGTCACGCAGTGGATGTGGTTGCCGGGATGGAATGAGGTTTTTTCGAGTGACTGTGGCGGCTTCGAGAGTGCGGTTCATCAGATCGTCGATCGGCTCGAGGGTCAACGCTGAGAGCTTTGCGAGCTGGTCGAAACTAGATCCTCGTATCGAACGCGGGAGCCGAAGTTCCTCAAAGAGATCCTCTGGGCTTGCTCCCTTAGGGCCTGGGCGCGGAACGTCTGGGTGCAGATCCACGTTCTGCTGCTCCTCGTGGGTACTGAGGCCGATCGCATCGAGAATCTGGAGTACCGCTTGTTCCAGATGATGCTCATCGCGCCAGCGGGCGACTGCGGCAAGCTTGCGGAGATGGTCGGAATCGTAGGGATTGCTGCTGAGTTTATGGCGCACTGCATCTTCAAAACTGCGACAAAATTCCCTCACCTCAGACGGGTGCGTCAGCGTACTCGCGAGTTCTTCTCCCGCCTCGAGATGGTCTGCGACCGCGGTGAGTGCGTATCGAAGCGATTGCACTGCGGTTGCTGGGTCTTTTCGGTGTTTGCGATGGATACGTGCGGCTTTCACGGACAGGTCGGCCCGCTGATCGCCTTCGGTCAGGCTGGCAGCGGTTGCCAGGGCCTCTGCAGCTCGGTCCCAATGCTCCGCGGACCTCGCCACCTTCGCGATCTTGATGTGAACTGAAAGGTTGTCGATACCGGCATGGATGAGCCGGTCGAGCTCGGCGAGGGCTGCTTCGTGTCGATCCAGTTTTGTCGATAGGAAATCGGCCGCACCCAAACGTGCGATGCGCTGTTGTCTCGGTGGCACATCGGCGGCAGCCAAAAGCTGCAGTCGTTCGATGGCTGCCTCAAAACGCTCCAGCGAGACAAAAATCTCTGCAGCCAGTGCAAGGCCTCCGACATGATGTTCGTCGAGCATCATCAGGTTGTCGATCACCGCGAGTGCCGTGTCTCGGTTTCCAAGAGCGCGCTGCAGTCGGGCCTGCTCGTAATAGAGTTCCGCGAGATCCTCAAAATCATCCACGGCTTCAATCCGAGTGGTGACCAATGCCAAGAGTTCAGTTGTTGCACTGCGTCTGACGAGTAAGTCGTGTAGACGGCCGTAGGCAAGGGGCCTTGCTGCGTCGAACTTCAGAACTTCCCGGAGGCGTTGCATAGCGCCCAATTCGTCACCCAGATGGTCGATGCGGACGACGGCTCCTTCTTCGAGTAGCTGTGCGCGGACTTCTCCATCCAACGCTTCAGCGAGTCGATCGCAGGCGGTTGCAACCGTGGTCCAATCCTGAGCTGCTCGTGCGGAATGGCGTAGCGATTCCCATAAGGAGAGTTTTCTCGGGTGTGCGTCGATGAGGCGCTGCTGTATTTCGAGGGCTTGTCGCGCCTGGCCAGCGGAGGTCAGGGCTCGGGCCAGCGCTGCCTCTATCGATGGGCGTGCCTCTGCTGCTTCTCTGACAAGACGCGCTCGGAACGCACGCACTCGCGTTTCCGGGTCGTCTCCTGGTTCAAGGGCCTCATCTATCGCTACGGCAGCAGCCGCACTTCCTGGGGCCCGACTTTGGATCGCTTCGGCGAGCATCAGGGTGTCTGACGAAGTTTCGGTGCCAAACGCGATCTGCCGAACTCGGAGGGAATGAAGTAGGTATTCCGCGGCTTCGTCGGGGGGTGCAGTTTCTGCGAGTGCGGCCCACCAGGTTGCCCTCTCGTCCGCTCTTCCGGCATCGGTACCCGTGGCTCTCAGTGCGCAGTACGCGGTCCAGGGGTGCTGGGATGCCTCTCGAAAGGTCGTCGCGATGCGCTCGGCACGCATCGGGTCGTGGTTGTCGCAAAGCAGGGTGCCGGCGAGCTCTCTCGCTAGCAGTTCCCGGTCCTCGGGTTCTACCTGTTCGAGAAGCGTTTCGATCGCTTCGCCGCGCGCATCTGGATCGACGTGGAGGATGTCGAGTAGAGCGATCTCGATCGCAGCTTCGAACTGCAGGTCGTCGCTGCGAAGGGCAGCCCGCAGCGGAGGCTCGGCGAGTTCCGGCTTTCGAGTGATGAGATCGTAATGCTCTCCGAGTTCCAAGGTCACGGCTCCCGGCTGGTACTTGGCCACTTCCCGCTCGCTGAGCGCCTCATACGCCTTCAATAGGAGTCGATTGTCTCCGTTTCGCTCAGCAAGCCGCTTGAGTGCCCAAAGTGGTGACTCGGCGACGGGGTCCCGGTCGATAGCTTCCTCGTAGGTGCGTTCCGCAAGTGCGCCGTCCTGAATGCTCTCGGCGGTCGCTCCCGCAAGGACCAGGGCAAGCTCTGCGCGTCGAGAGTCCTTCTCGGTGCTCGCGGACCCTCGGAGGAGATCGACGACCTCCCTGTGCCTGCCCTTGTTTCGATAGAGTTCCTCGAGGAGTGCGACTGCATAGCGATGGCCCGGGACGCTCTCTATCGCCTGCCTCAAGCTTTGTATGGCGGATTCCGATGCTCCAGCGCGCACCTCGGCTCGTGCCGCAGCGCAAAAATGAGCCGCGCGGACATCGAGACCGGACGCTGCCGATGCCAAAGAACGATGCGCCCGCGAGAGGGTCTCGTAGTCGCCAGCAGAGGTCGCGACAATCCGTGCGGCATCCGGAGCCCACACGAGGCAGCGCTCATCGGTGACGCACTTTTGCAGGTGTTCGAGCGCCTCTTGTTGAGATCGCTCGTCGCTCTGCAGCAGGTCGAAAAGTTCGTGAGAGAAAAGAGCAAAGTCTTGCGGGCCGATCTCTCGCTCCAAGAGCGCCTTCAGCGAACGTTTGGCAGCGTCTGTTGCCTGAAATACGAGGGCGGAACCGTACAGGTCTTGCTCGATGGCGGCAGGGCTGTCCGCGAGATTTGCGCTGGCTCGGAGATGGCGTTCTGCCTCCTGGAAGTCGCCGAGCGAATACGCGGCGTGATGTCCGGCTTTCCAGAGTTCCTCGACGCGCTGGGTCGTGTCTCGGCGATTGTCTCGTCCGCGGCGTTCGAGCCGCTCGACGTATTCGCTGATGCAATCATGTCGCAGCAGGAACTCATCTAGGAGCGCCTCGGCTGTGGGTGACTCGGAAGCGCAGGTGTTTGCGGCCATTAAAGCCGCCCTCGCGCTTTCGGTATCCGCCCGACGTTCCGCGAGGGCTGCCACATCTACCCAAAGCGGCGCGGTCAATGGACCCGTGGCCGAGCGTGCGATCAACTTGTTAGCTCGCTCTGCAGCCGCTTCCAGATCGCCTGCGTGACGGGCGGCTTCGATGAGCAACTCTTCTAGGAACACCTCGCCCGGCAGCAGGGCATTCGCCTCTTTCAGCGCTTCGAGCGCGCGATCTGCCTGACTCAGCGAGTACAGGTGGATGGCGGCAGCCTCAGCATACAGGGCAGCCGCTGTTTTCGCGGCGGACTGAGGATCCCTGAAGCGGTTTGTCGAAGTGTAGGAACCGCCTCGGTTTGCGTCTGATCCGAGGGCAAAGGCTGCCGCAAGTCGGGCTCGTTCCTGCAAAGCCTCGGCGATGATGTCTTGGCGCTCCCAGCGGCGCGCGAGGCGTTCGAGCATGAAGGTGGTTCGGTATCCGCCGACCGGAATTTCCAGCGCCTGTCGAGTTACCGCCAGCGCCTCCTCGAGCTTGCCTGCCTCGGCAAGCTGCTCTGCGAGCTCTCCAAGAAGTTCTACCCGCAAGGCCAAGTCTTTGGTGTGCGTTGCGCGTGCCCTTAGGGCCTCGTGCGCCGCTTTGTCTGCCCCGGCTGAAAGCGCAGCCTGCTGTTGAAAAAGCGCTGCAGCAGCGTCTTGCGGCGCCGACTTAAAGGCGGCTGCGATCTGTGCGGTGCCTTCTTTGTTCTTCCCGAGGTGGTCGATAAGGAGCGCACCCCGATCGAGGAGCGCAGAGACTCGAACCTGCTCGTTGGCGGCGCCCCGGGCTCGGGCTAGGTATAGGCGGTCGAGGTTCTTGGCGGAGTTTCTGCGGCCGAAGATGCAGAGAAGCTCGAGTAGACCGTTTTGCTGATTTGGATCGAGGTTGTAGCTGGTGAGAAATTCCTTGGCGGCCTGCGCTTGATCCCCCAGCGCGCTGGCATAGTGGTAGCCCATCTCATAGTGAATCAGTGCTTGATGCGACTTCGATTCGGCAGCGGCGAGTTCGGCCGTGAGCACCGCGAGTCGGCTCTCGTCCGAGTCCGAGGGAGGTTCGCCGGGTTCGGCAGGATATGCCGTCGAATCTCGAGGGCTGCTACCACCCATGTCAGCCAATCTTTCCCCGCCGGTTGTCTGCTCCCCTAAGCGGGTCGCCAAACGACGTCAACGCAAAGGACCGGGACAAACCATGGCCCGAGCTGCCTCGAACACGGCGCAACCCCCCGTCGCCTTGGTCCCCGAGCAAGCCGACGTGGAAGACGTCCAATCGTGAGCGGTCTAGGCTCATGCTGCAAGAACTATAGCGATGCATTCGCCTCTGTGGAATCATTCTTCAATCCCCGAGGTTGGCGTTTCCTTGCCACGACGTACAAGCGAGCGGTTTCTCTCTTCAGAATGGGTGGTCTACCAGGACCTAAACCAGGAGATGCTCGTGCGTTTCAGGCGATGCCTGCGTCCGTGCGCGAGCGTGCAGGCAGTGGAGGAGGCGGTGCTTCTGACTTCCATCGAGGCATGGCTGCAGGATCGTTTAGTGCGGCTCTTGCGGCGGCACATGCAGGCGGCACCGAACTATTGGATCGCGAGGCGCTCTTGTGCGCTCGACCGCGGATGAGTTCCGGTTGAACGCGAGGTGCACTCCACGAGCTGGTTGATACGGAGACGCGAGATGACTTCGATGAAGACCGCTCATTGTGCAGCAACCAATCTCGAATCTTGGGAAAGATCTCACTCTTCGACTGTCGATCGTCGAGATCACTGGCTCCTGAAATCGTCAAGATGGGAACGGAGGGTCTCGAATGCCTACCTGTGTTCTCGAAAGGGTTGCTTAGTTGGAGTTTGCAGTCATGGCGCTCGCTGCTTCGCCTGAGATGCTCAGATGCCTGGCTGCGGTCTACTGTGGCCGCATCACGGTGCGCTGAATTAGTGGGTTCCAATACCGCAACGCTGCGGATGGAGGGTGAGCTTCCTTGCGCGATTTGTGCGCAAAGGACCTGTGCTCCCTTCGCATCGCCGATGAAGTGATAGGCGGAACTACCCGCTCTCAAACTTATGGTTTCAAGCGCGGCTTCTAGATCATCCCGAACACACTCTGTAAGTAGATCGCCAAGCGGTTCATTAAGCGGCGGTCTGAGCCGAGTGCGGTCTTTGGGGCTAAGCGCCTCCCGCGCTGCAAAGTTTCGTAGCTGCAGGCACCAAACGTCGAAACCGTTTGCGGCGAGATAGCTGGCAAGTGACGAAGCGGGAGAAGGCGTACGTCTGCCCACATCGAACCTGGAGCGGCTCATGACCTTGTCATGATAAAGCAGCACTTGGGGATGAACGATGTGCGCGTTGCCGACCTTCGAGTCGGCCGGCGCTGCGGGCGGCGTTCCGATAGGGAGGTGCCGTATGAGCGTGAGATTGGAACCTTTTTTGGTGACGGTGAGGCAGGTCTCGTCTGCATGATGACGCAGTCGTTGGAAGATCCCGGCGAGCACCCAGAGTACGCCGAGCGCGCTTCTGACCAATCTCGAGGTGACAGACTTCACGGCCACAAACCTCCCACGGCGGGCGCGTGAGCCCAAGGAAGACATCCCTGCTCAAGCAGAATTCTCTCGAACTTCATCGCTCCTCTTGAGTTTCGAACCAGGCGTCGATGGCAGAACGCACCAACTTTGGCAGAGGCTTTATGGGACCTTGAGCGCGGTAGTGTTCGATGGACTGGACTTCACGTTCTTTTCGCCCTCCGTCCTCTATCTGATGGGACCATCGATAGTAGACCAATGAGTCGGCGGTGGTCTCGACTGCGCGGTAGTGCTCCTCGTCATCTTCTTCAAGTCGATATCGGAACGTGTGGTGTGGGTTTTTAAGCCACTTTGTAAGACGCATGCGGTCCATGTCGTTGATATAGCAGGAGCTCTGCCGGAAGGCCCCTCAACGGGGGCCTTGCATCAGCGAGGCTGGGACCTCGTGACCCGATCCGCGCCCCTACAGGCAATCCGCCTCCGGCAACGACTGGTGAACATTGGGGATTCAAGTAGCCTTCGAAACAAAAGAGATAGATGACGATCCCTCTACATGAATCGCTGAGGATGCGGTATGTTGCCGCCCTCCATTGGAACTGCTGATCGCCATAGTCTACGTCATCCTCGGTTTCGTGGCGCTGGTCTGGGGTGCCGACCGTTTTGTGTTCGGGGCAGCTTCCTCCGCTCGAAACCTTGGGGTTTCTCCGCTTTTGGTCGGGCTTACTATCGTTGCCTTCGGCACGACCGCACCGGAGCTCCTGGTGTCTGCCACGGCGGCGCTTACGGGCAATCCAGGGCTGTGCATCGGGAATGCAGTGGGATCCAACATCACGAACATCGCCCTGGTGCTGGGGGCCGCAGCGATCGTTCGTCCTCTGAGGGTCCATTCCAGGATTCTGAGTCGTGATCTGCCCGTATTGATCGTCATCATGGCGTTCGCGGCCCTGCTGGTCTCCGATGGTTTGCTCAGCTTTTGGGATGGATCCCTTCTTTTTGGCGGTATGTTTGTGCTGATCGGTTCGGTGGTTCGCGCAGGCCTACGCCAACCCCCCCTGCAGGACTCGAACGATGCGTTACAGCAAGGATCGAATGAGTCGCCGGCTCGATCAGATGAAGAGTCCATGGCTTCGGTGCCTCTCCCTACAGGCACCAGGGTCGCGGTGTTTTGGTTTTCTGCGGGACTGATCATGCTTCTCGTCGGTTCGAGGCTCCTCGTAGACGGTGCGGTGACTGTCGCCCAGACTATCGGAGTCAGCGATGTGGTCATCGGTCTTTCCGTGGTGGCGCTCGGGACCAGTTTACCCGAACTCGCTGCCTCGGTCGTCGCCGCCTACCGGAACGAGCACGATATCGCCCTCGGCAATGTGATCGGCTCAAATATGTTCAACACGCTGGGCGTGCTCGGCCTTCCGGGGATGATCGTGCCGACTGAGGTAGCGCCGATCTGCCTCTACCGCGACTTTTCCTTCATGGTCGGCGTTGCGGTGTTGGTCTTGCTGCTGTCCTATACGTCCAAGCGCCCATACCGATTGAGTCGACTCTCGGGCGCAATACTGTTGACCTGTTACGCCGGCTATCTGTGCGCGCTCGTGTTCGACTCATGGGAGCCGCCCCCAAACCCTCCAGGACTTGAGTACCTCTAGCTTTGATTTTGTTCGAGACCTATCGAGGCTCGGGCGGTAGCTCGAATCTCAGCAGTAGATTGTTTGCGGGCATATCGATCGGTTCAAATCTACGAAAGCCCTGCTCTGCCGCGAGCTTCTCGATCTTTTCGAGATCACGAAGGCCCATGTGGGCGGCCTGCTGTCGGAGCATGGAGTCGAAATTGCGATTTCCCGGCGAGGTAGGGCGCCCATTTCGCTTGTAGGGACCATATAAGACCAGGACGCCGCCTGGAGACAACACCTTCGTGCACTCAGCAAGCCATCTCACGGTGGCCTCCCAAGGCGCGATGTGCACCATATTGATGCAGAGCATGGCGTCAAAAACCTGCTCCTCTAAGGGTTGCGACCAGCCGCTCGTCGAGATGTCGAGATGGATTGCGGGGGAGATGTTCGGAAGGCCTGAATCTCCTCGGAGCGCCTCGATGCTCCGGAGTGCGTCTGCGTCCATGTCGGTTGGCAGGAACGTCCATTTTGGCATCGCGCGTGCCAGGTGGACGATATGTTGGCCACTGCCGCTTGCGATCTCGAGCATCGAACCTCGTGCACCGAGCATGTCGCTTAGACACTTCAATATCGGCTCCTTGTTGCGCTCTGCAGCAGGGCTGTGTCGTCGTGGATCCATGGGGTCGCTCCTAGGAGATCGTTGATTTTGGCTTCAGGGACTCGGCGCAAACTAGCTCCGTGAATCCTCAGGTCCCAGCCCAAAATGCACTCGACATATCTGGGGGGAGCCGACTTGGTGATCAGGTCCTTTCCTGTCGATCGAGAAGCACCGAAGAGTTAGGAACCTATCGTGAAAACACTCGAACGGCGATTGGGACTGCTTTCGGTGCTCGGCATCAGTATGGGTGCGATGCTCGGCAGTGGGCTCTTCGTACTTCCCGGGCTTGCGAGCGCGCTCACCGGACCCTCTATTTGGCTCGCGTATCTGGGCGCAGGGCTCATGGTACTGCCGGCTGCCCTTTCCAAGGCAGAGCTTGCGACCGCCATGCCGGTTGCTGGCGGCACGTACGTGTATATCGACCGGACCTTTGGTCCGCTGGCTGGAACGATCGCGGGTCTCGGTCTGTGGCTCTCTCTGCTGCTCAAAAGCGCCTTTGCTCTGGTCGGTTTTGGCGCCTACCTCCGGGCGATCGCCACCGACTACCTTCAGATACCGATTCCCTTGCGGGCGATGGCGCTGCTACTGCTCGGCTTGGTGGCGCTGCTCAATGCGGTGGGCGTGCGTAAGGTGGGCCGCGTGCAGTCGTGGATCGTGGCGGCGTCTGTTTTGGGGATGCTCACCCTGGCGCTCTTGGCGATGCCTAGTTTTAATCCAGCGCTTCTACACGACTCGTTCCCGAGGGGAGCGAACGGTTTTATCGGAGCGGTTGCCTTTGTCTATATTTCGTACGCCGGGGTGACAAAGGTGGCCGCGGTCGCGGAAGAGGTTCGAGATCCGGGACGCAACCTTCCGCTCGGGATGCTGATCTCGTTGACTGTAGTTGGGGTGCTTTACGCGGTGGTGACACTCGTTCTCGTGGGGCACCTTCCGATGCAGACCCTCGCCGGAGATCTGCGTCCCATCTATACGCTGGCGCTCTCTGTTGGAGGCTCCAAACTGGCGCTTTTGGCCGCGATATTGGCCGTTCTGACGATGACCTCGATGGCGAATTCCGGACTTCTTGCCGCAAGTCGTTTTCCCTTCGCGATGGCGCGCGATCGTCTTTTGCCCTCTGGTCTTTGCGTGGTCCACGATCGATTTCTTACGCCGGTTCGCTCCATTCTATTGACGGTGGGGATCATGGCGGTCGCGATATTGGCCCTCGATGTGGAAAAGATCGCGAAGCTTGCCGGGTCGTTTATGATCGCTGCGTTCAGCGCGGTGAGCCTGACCGTGATCGTGCTTCGCGAGAGCGATGTCCCCTGGTACAGGCCCTCTTATCGGAGTCCTCTCTACCCTTGGATGCAGCTTTTGGGTGTGCTGGGGGGCATCGTGCTTCTTTGGATGATGGGCGTGCTGGGTGCAGTTGCGCTTTTGGCGATGACCGCGTCTGGGGCCGTATTGTATCTCGCTTACGGGCGTCATCGGACCTCCCGCCGAGGAGTGTTCGGACAGCGCGGTCCGCGCCGGGAGCTCGTAGCGCAGCCGCCGCCACTTCCCTATCTTGACGCCGCTTTACCCGGACAAGCTCAGGTCGTGGTCGCGCTGCTCGGAGAAGAGCGTTCGCCGGAGACCCTGGTCGAAGTAGGTGCGTCTCTCTCCGACGGTAGACGGGTAGAAGTTCTCCACCTCACTGACGCACCCGAGCAGATGGAACTCGATATGATGCTCGAAGACGATGTGGGGCTTACTTCGATTCGGCGACGTATTTCGGCAATGGCTCAAGTACGGCGCTTTGACCTGGATTTGCAGGCAGTGGTCACGCGTGATGTTGTGAAGACCATTTATGAGGTGACGAACCAAGTGCACTGTGATTGGTTGGTCATGGACTGGGCCGGAATCCGGCCTCGCGGAATCACCCCCTTCAACCCTTTGGGCTGGCTCGTCAACCATCTGTCAGCAAATCTCGCGCTGCTCCGAGATGCGGGCGTGCGCTACACTCGGGAAATCCTCGCGCTGCCGAAACCCGGGCCTCACGATGCTTTGGTCGTCGATACAGCCGAACACCTCGCGGGCGTTTTTGGCGCTCGGGTGACCCTTGTCGGATACGTTCCGGACGATGCCGATCCCATCCGGTTGCAGGCGACCGCCGACTATCTTGAACAGCTCGGTCAGCTCTGTGGTTGTCCGGTCGGGCACAGGATTTTGCGAGGTAAGAGCGAGGTTAGTTCCGTGGTCGATGCGACCTCCGCCTTCGATCTCTTGGTGTTGGGTGCGCCGGCGAGCGCACGTCTCAGATTTCCGGCGGCACCCGAGGACGCCATTCTTCAAAGCGCTGCGTGCTCCGTGCTCCGAGTTCGGGCCCCGCGTGCCCATCAGAAGGAAGCGCGTTCGGTCGGGGCACGGAGCGGGATTCGTTTGATCGATTTTGTCGACGACGCCTTGCTTGCCACGCGCATCGAGGTTCAAACAAAGGCGGAGCTTTTTTCGCGCATTGCGAAGCGTATGGCTCAAGTTCTCGATGCATCCGAGGTGGATGCGCTGGAAGAAGCGCTCTGGGAGCGGGAGCGAAGCCAGAATACCTCGGTGGGACACGGAGTTGCGCTGCCCCATGCGACGCTTCCCGCCGCGAGGCGTGACTACTTGGGCGTTTTTTCCTTGGGGACCCCGGTCGACTACGACGCATCGGATGGGGGCGCCGTCGATGTGCTTTTCGTGACTGTGGGGCCGCCGAGCGAACGAAATACCCATCTGAAGATCTTGGCCGACGTAGCTCGTTTGGTCCTCTCGTCCGACATCATCGATGAACTACGTCAGGCCACCCACTCGGAGCAGATTCGAGACACGCTCGCGCGCCACGGCAGTGTCTGATCCTGGTGACGGCACCTGAAGAGAGGACGATCGGCCGAAGCCAGCTGTCTTGTATCTTATCGGCGCAAGACCCTCAGTGTTCGGGTCACTTCGAAGACCTTACTCTTGATCTTGTCGGTTTTTTCTTTTTTCAATTCCTCTGCGAAGAGGTCGAGTCCTTCATCGAGTACCTGATCAGGACGGGTGTTTTTCAAACCCACAAGCCGCATGGTCACGTCGCCTAAATGCGGCCCTACCTCTCGCGTTTCGATGACCTTGGTCGCCGCATAAAGCGTGTCCCCAGCGACGACTCCGCTGGGATGTGCTCCCCTGTCGAAGCCCAAATCCCATACCGCGTTGCCTGCGACATCCCTGCTGGCAAGGCTGGCAACCAGCCCGAATACCAGTCCACCGTATACGACGCGGGTTCCCGCGAACGATTTGCCTTCCTTGCAGTAGCTCTCGTCGAAGTGAATGGGATGGCTGTTGCGTAAGAGTAGCGTGAGCTGCATGTGCTCGGAGTCGCTTACCGTTTTGCCGTTGTAGTGGCAGTACGTGTCTCCGGCAGTGAAGTCCTCAAAATAGCCTGCAAAGCCGACGCGGCGTTCTGGTCTCGTGCTCAATGCGGAGACCTGCTCTGGCAGCTGTGGTGCTTCTGCGATGTTCTGAACCAACTCAAAAGGGCAGTCAGGGCGCTGTTCGAGCGGACCTCCACAGCGCACGAGCGCTTTGCGTTCGAAGATACACACCGGCTTGCCGTGTTGATTCTCGACCACGGTTCGCACGTGAACTACCCCTTTATCACCACTGGAAGCAGTCTTCTTTCCGAGTACCTCGCTTGAAGCGATCAGCGTATCTCCTGCATAGGCGGGATAAGGAAACCGGACGTCCAGGTAGGCTAGATGAGCGATCGCTTGCTCGCTCACATCGTGTACCGAGAACGACAGCCCAAGGTTCATCAGCACGAGAGGCGGCACGGGTCGATCTCGAAATCCCAGCGCCTGAGCAAAGGTAGAAGAGGCGTAGGTCGGCGTCGCGTCGAGAAACGAACCCTGAAAGAGTGCGAGGAAGCCACTGTCCACGGTGACTTCCCAGGGATGCGGGTAGGTTGAGCCCACTTCAAAATCTTCTAGCAGGCGTCCGTAGCGGGGCGTAACTCGAGTCATTTCTTCGTCTCCTAGGGAGGTTGATGTCTGGCGCTTCGCTCGGATTGAGCTCTACGGCTCGAGCAGTCTTCGAGCGACGACGTGCGCCTGAATTTCGTTCGCTCCTTCAAAGATCGACAGCACTCGGGCGTCTACCAGCAGTCTCGACGCCAGATACTCTTCCGCGTAGCCGTTGCCGCCGTGTATTTGCACATTTGCATCAGCACACTCCCAGGCTGCTCTGGTAGCGAGGAGCTTCGCCATTCCTGCCTCGAGATCACAGCGTTTCTCTTGGTCTTTCTGTCTCGCCGAGAAATAGGTCAGCTGCCTTGCTGCGTGGGTTCTTTTGACCATTCCGGCAATTTTGTTTGCGACCCGAGGAAACTCCAAAATCGGACGGCCGAACTGGGTTCGTTCATTTGCATACCGAATGGCATCTACAAGAGCAGCCTGCGCCAGACCGACGCCTCGGGCCGCGGTTTGGATGCGCGCGCTTTCAAATGTGCGCATCAACTGCTTGAAACCAGCGCCTTCCTCGCCTCCGAGCAGAGCAGACTGCGGCACTTGAAAATCATCGAAGGAAAGCTCGTATTCTTTCATCCCTCGATACCCTAGGACTTTGATTTCAGTGCCGCTGAGGCCTGGGTCTACAAACTCAGGTTCGCCTGGTTCACCAGTCCCGCGCGTTTTTTCCGCAAGGAGCATGGAGAGACCTCCGTAGCCACGATCCTCCGGATCGGTTCGTGCCATCAGCGTCATCAGATCCGCACGGACTCCGTGGGTGATCCAGGTTTTCTGTCCGAAGATTCGGTAGGTGCCATCTGGACTTTTTTCTGCTCTTGTGACGATATGCGCCAGGTCTGAACCGAAGTTGGGTTCAGTAAATACCGCTGTAGGCAACACTTTGCCGGTGGCGATCGCTGGAAGCCAGTGCGACTTTTGCTCGGCGGTTCCTCCGCCTAAGATCAGCTCCGCTGCGATTTCTGCTCGCGTGCCGAGGGATCCGACGCCGATGTAGCCACGAGAAAGTTCCTCGGTGACGACACACATGGCGACTTTGCCAAGGCCCAATCCCTCATACTCTTCTGGAATCGTGAGTCCGAACACACCCAGCTCGCTCATCTGGTCCAGGAGACCGAGCGGGATAAGGACGTCTTTGCGGTGAATCTCCTGAGCGATGGGGACCACTTCCCGGTCGACGAAGGTCGCAAACTGAGCGCGGATCTCTTCGAGTGTTTCGTCTTGAAGTCCGAAGCTCCCGGTAGCCTCTTCGTGAACTCTCTTGGCGATGGTGAGATTTGCCTCCGTACCGCCGAATTCCTTGATGAACAAAAGGGTGTCGTTCGAAAGCAGGGTGTCCTCTAGATCGCGCTGTCCGAGCTCAAGATCCTCAAGCGAGACATGTTCGCACGCGCCGATGTCGACTCCGCTGCGGAGCTTTCGCGCCACTTCGGCAATGTAGGAGCGTGCGACCAGTGTTTCAAAAGGATCCTCTGCCTGGCCTGCCCAGTGGCTCATCTGCCTGCAGCTCTCTAGTTCTGTCGCCAGATAGCTGAGCGCATGTGCGGGTGCCTGCAGTTCATTGAGCGCTTTGCCGCTCACGGTCGGACGATCCGAATTTTTGGACGAGTCGCCCGCTATTAGAACACGTGCACGGAGCTTGTCTCGCGCTCGCTGGTACAGGGTTTCAATGGCTTCAACAACGGGCTGCATTGGGGTTCTCACTATCGGGTTGACGTCTCGGCCGGATTCGCATGTCGGTGAGGCGCGCACTTAGAGCGCATTATAAAGACGCGATTTGGGTCTGTGGCAAGAGCAACTGTGGGGTCAGACCGGTCGAGGTGCCAGCTTTCGGATCGCGGGCGCCAATCTGATGCGTTCAATTAATTCGGCTCGCCTGGGGCGATCGGTAGGCCTTGGTGATCGACGCCCCGAGGAGGGCGTGACTCGTTGTCCCGCTGTGCTTGGCGAGAACAGGGCTTCTGAGGTACATCGGGTTCATGACACACCGTGCGCAGGAAACTCGGGATCGACCCTGGATCATGAGAACCTATGCGGGTCACAGCACCGCCAGAGCATCCAACGCACTTTACCGCACCAACCTCGAAAAAGGGCAGACGGGACTTAGCGTGGCCTTCGATTTGCCAACGCAGACGGGATACGATCCCGATCATCCGCTTGCCCGAGGAGAGGTCGGCAAGGTCGGCGTTCCGATAACGCACCTCGGTGATATGCGTGCGCTCTTCGACTCCATCCCGCTCGAAGAGATGAATACTTCGATGACCATCAACGCGACTGCGCCATGGCTCCTCGCGATGTACATCGCGTTGGCGGAGGAGCGCGGCGTCGACCCGCGGACGCTGCGGGGAACCACTCAGAACGACATCGTCAAGGAGTACCTATCGCGAGGGACGTATATCTTTCCCCCGCAGCATTCCATGCGGCTCATCACCGATGTGGTGATCTACACCGTGGAACACGTGCCTCGCTGGAACCCCATCAATATCTGTAGCTATCACCTGCAAGAAGCGGGTGCGACGCCTACTCAGGAACTCGCTTACGCTTTGGTGACCGCGATCGGGGTGCTCGATGCGGTGCAGGCGACCGGGCAGATCTCTGAGCCACGCTTTGAGCAGGTGTTCGGGCGCCTTTCTTTTTTTGTCAATGCCGGCATTCGCTTTGTGGAAGAGCTTTGCAAAATGCGGGCGTTCGTGGAGCTTTGGTCCCGCGTCGCCGAGCAGCGTTACGGTGTGAAAGAAGAGAAGTTCCGCAGGTTTCGTTACGGGATTCAGGTGAACTCGCTCGGACTTACCGAGCAGCAGCCAGAAAACAATATCATCCGCATCGTGCTCGAGATGCTTGCGGTGACCCTGAGCAAGGATGCCCGGGCTCGGGCAATTCAATTGCCGGCATGGAACGAAGCTCTGGGCCTGCCGAGATCCTGGGATCAGCAGTGGTCCCTTCGCGCCCAGCAGATCCTCGCGTTTGAAACCGATTTGCTCGAGTACGGAGACCTGTTTCGTGGAAGTCATGTCGTCGAAGCAAAGACCCAAGCGCTGGTGGACTCCGCTTGGGAGGAGGTAGTGCACGTACTCGACCAGGGCGGGGCCATCGAGGCAGTGGAGTCGGGGTACGTCAAGCAGCGACTGGTCGAGTCCAACGCCGTGCGGCTTCAGGCGATCGAGTCCGGGGCTCAGACGGTAGTCGGCGTCAACGCGTACACGACGTCGGAGCAGAGCCCCCTCACGGCGGATCTGAGCAGGGCGTTTCTCAGCGTGGATCCGGAAGTAGAGCGCGCTCAGATTCAGTCGGTCAACGATTGGAAAACAAAGCGCGATGCAGCGGCCGTTCGTGAAGCGCTCGGGGGGTTGAGACATGCGGCGGAGTCGGGTGAGAACATCATGCCGGCGTCTATTCAGGCGGCCCACGCGGGGGTGACCACCGGAGAGTGGGCGTTTGCTTTGCGTGAGGTGTTTGGTGAGTATCGAGCGCCGACCGGGGTGGGTAGCGCTCATGTCGCCTCGCGCGGCGCGGTGGAAGATTCCCTTCACCGGTTGCGGCGGCGGCTTGATGACGTCGAGCATCGGATCGGACGAAGACCCAAGATGCTGGTCGGAAAACCTGGCCTGGACGGTCACAGCAACGGTGCAGAACAGATCGCGCTTCTCGCTAGAGATGTTGGATTCGAGGTCGTGTACGAGGGCATTCGAGTGACTCCAGAGCAGATCGCGGCGAGTGCGGTGGAGGAGGGCGTGCATCTGGTGGGGCTTTCCATCCTCTCCGGTGGCCATCTTGCCGTGGTTCCTGAGATTCTCCGTCTCCTTCGCGAGGCAGGACGTCCTGACCTTCCGGTGGTGGTCGGCGGTATCATTCCCGATCGCGATGCTGCTCGGCTGCGCGAGGCTGGGGTGGCCGCGGTGTACACGCCTAAAGACTTCGCTCTTTCGTCCATCATGGAAGCCCTGGTCTCGCTGGTAGATGAAGGGCAGCAGCACAGCGCATCGTGACGAGAGATCTCAAACACGTCCTCGCCGGTCTCCGAGCCCGTGATAAGGCCTCGGTCGCTCAGGTTCTCAACTGGGTCGAGGACCGACGGTTTGCGGCGCAGTCGCGTGTACAGGAGCTACTCGATCGTCTTTGTCGAGAGCACGGCGATGGGGCAGAAGATGAAGGACTCCGGATCGGTCTCACGGGACCTCCAGGCGTGGGCAAGAGCTCTCTTGTGGCACGCCTCGGCTGCGCTTATCGACAAGCCGGTCGATCGGTGGCGGTGGTCGCGATCGATCCCACCAGTGTCGTTTCTGGCGGGGCGCTTTTGGGTGATCGCGCTCGCATGGAGTTTGATCCGCGCGATCGAGACTGCTTTATGCGCTCACTGAGCACGCGCGGTCACGCTGGAGGGCTATCCTATGCGGTTCACAGCGCGGTGCAGATCTTGGCCTCGGCTTTTGACGTCGTTTTGGTGGAAACGACAGGAGTGGGCCAAAACGAGACCGACATCATTCACATCGCCGACACCGTAGTGCTGGTGGTCCAGCCGGGCGGCGGCGACACGCTGCAGTTCCTCAAGGCGGGAGTGATGGAGATTCCGGATCTCTTCGTGGTCAATAAGGCCGATGAGACCAAGCTCGCGCAACGTGCACTCAGCGATCTCAAATCCGCGCTGCACACTTTGGCGGCGGTAGGCTCCTTCTCAGGGGCGCCGCCTCAGGCGATCTCGACCAGTGCGCGCCATGGAGACGGGATTGAGGACTTGATGAACGCGATCTCCGCTCATCGTGAAGGTCTCGGCGACAAAGGGCGAAGCCACCGTCGTCAGCAAGGGGACCTTGCGTGGTCTTTTTCCCTCTTCTTGAGAGATTTCGGGGTTTTTGGGATGAATCAGCTCGGTGGTCAGGAGGTGGTCAAGCGACTCCTGCATGAGGGGCTTGTTCGTGGTTCGTCCCCGCCGGCGGTTGTAGATACGCTCGGCTCCGCCTTGCTTCGAGCGATTCGAGACCCTGACTTCCAGCGCCACCGCGTATGAAATGCCAGCGCTACCGCGTATGAAATGCCAGCGCTACCGTGTATGAAGTCCGCCGACCGAATCTAGTTTCCGTCGATCGCTGCACGGATATCGCTACGGTCTGCGTCCAGCGAAAACACGGGAGGTTGTCCGATCGGCGCTTCAACGGTGTGCCAGCCTGGCCCGTCTAGCGCAGTTCCCGAAGGGATGTGGAACCAGGTGCCCGAGGGCAGGTACACGTCACGGGCGGTGGCTCCCTCTTCGAGTACCGGTGCGACAAGAAGTGAGGGGCCGAGGAGAAACTGATCGTCGATACCCCACGCGACTTGATCTTCTGGATACGCGAGCATCAGGTGGCGAACGATCGGAGTGGAAGTCTCGGTGGACTCCAGTGCGAGTTGATAAAGCTCATCCCGGATGACGCCATGCACCGTTGCGAAGCGCCGAAAGTGTTCGATGGTTTCCTCGTCGGAGTTCCAATCCCAGTTTGTTTCACGCCTCAAGCCTTCGTGCGTACGAAAAAACGGGGTAAACGCTGCGAGCTCGGTCCACCTCAAGAACGCTTCTTTTTCTCTCGGTCCGCCGCTGAATCCTCCGATGTCGTGGGTGACCATCGATACCCCGCTTATCCCGAGGTTGAGCATCGCGGGAATCACCGTCGGTAGACCGTCGCTGGTGCTGAAGTCGACTTCTTGATCGCCGATCCAGACGATCTGAGCCACACCTTGCTCGTAGGCCCAGCCCGACCTCGAGAACATCACCCAGTCCCCGTCCGGGTTTGCTGCCTGAAGGGCGTCCCGAGAAAGCTCATGCCAGTCGCTCGGATATCGGTTGTGGTAGTGGTCTGCGCGTCTCCCGTCGGAAAGTACGGCATCCGGCGGCAGCCACTCGCCAAAATCAGCCATCCACCCGTCCATTCCCAGGTCGAGGGCCATCCCCTCCAGGAAACTTGAGACGTAGGCGCGACTCTCCGCGCTTGTGAGGTCCGGATGGCCGGCGGGTCCATTGGGGCTCGTGACAAGCGCCACTTCACCCTCTTCGTTTTTAGCGAGTAGCCCGCTCGCTTCCATAGCCGGGTAGTGATCTTTGTATGCCTCGACCACAAAGGGATTGGCATACCCGAGAAATCGCGTTCCCCCGGCGTGAAGCTCGGCGATCATTTCTCGAAGGTTCGGGTACAAGATCTCCTCATCGCTTACCCAGCGGTACTGCACCCCGAAGTTGCCCAGCCCAAACTTGCGCCGTCCGGACCAGTCTTGCGCCCAGAGCGCGCTGTAGGGAATCCCGGCTTCATCGAGCGCATCGGCCTCGTCGAGAACCGCTTGTCTTCCGCCTTGCACCGCGATCCAGGGTTCGAATGCCCAAAGGGGCGGGGCACTGGGGCGGCCTAGCGTGGCGCCCAGCTGATCGATCACGTCCATCGGCGTTGGACCGTGAAACACGACGAGCGAAAGGCGCTGCCCGTCTTCGACTTCAAGCTCGGTGATCTCAGGGTCTGTCTGGCACAGGTCCACTAGGGTTCGCGCGTCGGTATCGATGAGTATTCCGAAACCCCGAGCGTCGAGCCAATAAGGTACCGGGAAATAGGTTGTGTGCGGGCTGCCCACGATGAACGCTGGATCGGACGAAGAGCTGGTTCGGGTGATGCCCTGTTCTTCTACCCATAGCGGGAACGCTTCCCCACGTTGATCCGCAGAGTTGTACTGGGCGCCGAATCCAAAAAACGTGGCTTCCGGTTCGCAAACCAAGCCAATCTCGAGGCTGTTTGCGACTTCGGAACGCTCGACGAGCCAGGTTAGACGGGTCGAATTGGCAGTGGGTCCAGCTTCGATCGAGAGGGTGCCGCGGGTGCCCTCTGCGCCTCGGAGCGGCAGCTGGAAGCTCCCGTCGGCCGTTTTTCTCACGCTCGATCCCATGCTGAGCTCGGTGTCCGCCTCGTCCGAACGACGAAATCGATAGGAGCCCACGGCGCTGGTGACGGTTTGTTCAAACCGCCTGCTCGTCGGTACGCTTGAAGCCGAGGTTTGCAGGAGTATCCGGTCGCCCACCATAAGACTCAAAGAGCCGTCTGGATGCACGATCGCCTCGGCATCACCCACTTCAATGCGTGGTTCGGAGTCATCCCCACATGCGATCGTCAAGCTCAGTCCAGCGAGCACTAGGGTACGGGCGAGGTGGCTTGTTCGCCACAGCTGTTTTTGAAACACCGATAGCCCCTAGCACGGATGATAGCAAAAGGCTCCAATCATACATCGTAGACAGAGTTCAACTCGAGAGAAAAACAGAGGCTGGGGGGGCACAGTCTCGTTGAGGCGTGTCGTGGGGGCTCAGTAATCGGTCACGATGTGTTCAGCCGAGTTGAAGACCGAGATGAATGGTGGGAAGAATTCGCGACCCGACGCCATCGGCGCTTGGCCCCGCGAACATGCCCCTTGTGCAAACAATTCCGGGCGAGGGGCGAAGAACCCAAGTGCAAGAAGATGAAGATTTATACTTTCAATCCAATTGAGAACCCAACAAGGTGGGCGGGGCGTGACTGAAAAACTGGACGAACTGAGGATACGCCTGGATCAGATCGATCGCCGCATCGTTGATTCACTGGCGGAGCGCCAGGCGGTGGTGGGGGAAGTAGCGAAGGTCAAGGTCGACGGGGCGACCGTGCTGCGCGATCCAAAGAGAGAAGAGCAGTTGCTGCGCGCGCTGTCCGAGTACGGCAAGAACGCTGGAGTCGATCGACATTTCGTAAGACGTCTGTATCGAGAAATACTCGACCACTCTTTGCGGAGTCAGCAGGTGCACCTTTCCGGAGGAGATCGGGCTTCCGAGCGGACTACGGTCGTGGTGGCCTATCAGGGCGGGGAGGGGTCCTACAGTCACCTTGCAGCGACTCGACACTTCGAAGTCCATCCAGCGAACGTCGTTTATGAGGGAAAAAAGAGTTTCGACTCTATGCTGCAGTCGGTCACCGAGGGGGAGAGTGACTTTGCGATACTGCCTATTGAAAATACGACCGCTGGTTCTATCAATGAAAGCTACGATTTACTGGCTCGAATGAACTTGGTCATCGTCGGTGAGGAAATACAGCGTGTAGATCACTGCTTGCTGGCCATCGATGAGGTCCCCCTAAGTCATATTCGCCGAGTGTACTCGCATCCCGTCGCGCTCGCGCAATGTGGTGGCTTTCTGAGCGCACTGAGGGAGTGTCATGTCGAAGCCTTCAACGACACCGCATTGTCGGCAGCAAAGATCAAGGAAGATCGCGACCTGTCTCAGGCTGCGATCGCCAGTGCGGAAGCTGCTCGTCTTTACGACCTAAAGATACTGCGAACCCATATCGCCGACCAAAAAGAGAACTACACTCGAATGGTCGTTGTGTCTCGGGACCCCATCGAATTGGACCCTAGAATTCCAGCGAAGACCTCCTTGCTCTTTGCGACGCGTCACGAACACGGTGCCTTGGCCAGCTGCCTGAACATCCTGCACGAGCATGGTCTCAATATGACAAAGCTCGAGTCTCGGCCGAGACCAAATACCCCTTGGGAGTATATCTTCTACGTGGATTTTGAAGGCAGGCTTGACGGAGTCGGCACAGGCTCAGCACTGCAGTCGCTATCCTCCGCGACTGGTTTCCTCAAGGTCCTCGGAACCTATCCGAGCCGAATTCCGAAAGAGTCCGAACCGGCAGCGATTTTCGCGCAGTCCGAGTCTCCGGAGTCGAGCTCTGCGCCGCGATCAGGGCCCGCGGCTACGCGCGCTGCGCCGGCTCGCGATGGTGGTTCCATCCGAGTCAAGGCAGGATCTCCTCGAGCTGAAGAGGGTGAGGCGCGAATCCCCGTGACCAAGCAGCCGTACCGGCTTGCCTCTCGAGTGACGCGTCTGAAAGACACTTTGATTCGATTCGGAGATGTCGAACTCGGTGGCGATGTGCCTGTGGTGATCGCGGGACCTTGCGCCGTCGAGTCCCGCGAACAGATTCAGAACTGCGCTCGAGAAGTAAAGGAACAAGGTGGCGCCATGTTGCGCGGAGGCTGCTTTAAACCGCGCACGTCCCCCTACAGCTTTCAAGGTCTAGGCTTTGAGGCACTGGATCTGCTGGAAGAAGCCGGTCGCGAATTCGGGCTGCCGATCGTCACCGAGGTACTGCACCCTGCCGACGTGGCTCGGGTCGCCCACCAAGCGGATTTTCTCCAGATAGGCGCCCGCAATATGCAGAACTTCGCATTGCTGAAAGAAGTCGGCAGGATCGATCGACCGGTGATGCTCAAGCGTGGTCTGACCGCAACGGTGGACGAATGGTTGCAAGCAGCGGAGTACATCTTGGCTCAGGGCAATCAGAGGGTCGTTCTCTGCGAAAGAGGGATTCGGACCTTCGAACAGGCAACCCGGAACACGCTCGATCTATCGGCAGTGGTGGTCGCGAGGGAGCGCACCCATCTGCCGATCGTGGTCGATCCGAGTCACGCAGTGGGGGTCAGGCGCTGGATTCCCACTATGGCGGAGGCCTCTTTGGCGGTAGGAGCTCACGGAGTGATGCTTGAAATTCATCCGGATCCGAACTCCGCACTCAGTGATGGGCCTCAGGCGCTCACCTTTCAGGACTTCGAGTCGCTGATGAAGCGTTTGCCGTACTGCGTTCCGCCTGCGGCCAGCCTCGGTTAGGCCGGGTGCTGCGGCAGCCTCGGTTAGGCCGGGTGCTGCAGCTTGGCGCGTTTGCAACCTTTCAAGCTCGGTCTTTTTGATCACCCTGTGCGGCGACACTGCCGATCTTCTGTGCGTCTTCCACCCGTCCCAGAGCGCTATAGCAGCGAGCGAGCGCCGCAAGGGACGCATGCTCTCCCCGGCGGTCCCCATCGCGTCTTGCGCTGCAGAGTGCCTTTAGGCCCAGCCGGACGGCTCGGGGGTAGTCTCCCGAGCTCAAAACTACGAGAGCTTTTGCAAGATAATCTGAAGTCGCCTTCGGTGTTGCTCCCTCGCTGGTAGCGTTTGAGGCGAGTACCCTTTGGGCTGCGGCTAATTCACCGCGGGCGAGATACGACATGGCTCGAAGTCTACTTATGGCGACAAGGTTTCGTCCTTCCGCCGTGGCAACGTCCATGTGTCGGTCAAAACCGTCAAAATCCCCGCTCATCAGATAGTGCACCGCGCGATGCGGTAGCGCCCTTTTTCTGGTTTCGGCCGGTGGAGACAACCCAGTCGCGCGCTCGGCGGGCCTCTCCGAATGAACTGCGTTTGGAAACGGTCTCGGCGTGGGGGAAGGGACTTTGATCGACTGTGAGATTTGCTGCGCTGTATTTCGAGTCGTCTCGCTCGAGTCGAGTTGCACGGACGCTGCAGCCAGTCGGACGCTGCAACGCTGAAAGTCCATCTCGGCGGCAAGCTGGCTCGCGGACAAAAAATCACGAACGGACTCCTCGATGAGTCCTGCTTCAGCCAAGTAGTGACCGCGCAGCGCTTGAGCAAAGGACGCCTCGGTAGACACGTTCATTTCCGCAGCGATAAATCTGTTCAGCTCTGCGCGCCGTGCGGGCTGCAAGGCCGATCGAGAGGTCGTCCGAATCAGTTCGTGATCGGGCAGTGGGACTGTAGAGGATTGCAGAAACGCCTCGGCGCCAAGCCGCGTTACTGCGTTCATCAGTTGATTTTCGCCGATGCCGTCACGTGCCGCTACTGCAGCAACCATCGGCATGGGACTGCCTCCTGGGAGAAGGCAGATGATGTCGAGCACACGTCGAAGAATATCGTCGAGGCTATGTAGCCTTTCCTTTGTCAGCAGCTCGACGCCGACGGTGTGCTCGGTGCTGCGGGGGGTGATTCGCCATCGAAAGCCTTCTGCGTCAGGAACGAGTTCTCCCGCGGCAACCATGGCTCGCGCCGCTTCGACAACCCCAAGAGGAGTTCCGTTGCCGAGCAAAGCGATGCGCCTAGGTACATCCCCATCCTTAGGACAACTGAGCACGTGGGCTGCGATCTCCCGAGCTTCAGTCGATTTCAACTGCGGTAGCGTAATTTCAACCAGATGCTCGACCGAAAGTGCCGCTGGAGTGCGGGTGTTCTGCGGCAGGCGGGCGATGAGCGAACAGGGAATATCCCGGCTCCTCAATAGGGCACCCACGAGATTTAGGGTGCCGGGATCGATCAAAGCGCACGGGCTTAGTATGAGCCAAAGGGGCCCCTGTTCACCGAGTCTTGAAACCAACATTCGGAATGCATCGATGGCTTCGGTACGCGTTACCGCGGCTCCGCTCGCGATGCGCTTGAGTATCGGTTCGTGCGGATGTCCCAACTGCTCCAGCGCTTTATCGATCGAGGCCCCTTGCCTCAGCAGCATCATGCGCAGGCTGCCGAGAGGAGCGAGCCCTCCCGGAACATCCTCTAGAAAAAGTGCGTGTGCGGGTGGATACCGCTGCAGCATCAAGCGGATCCATTCGTCTCCTCCCGCGGCTACGTCGCCACGGAGCAGCACTCGGGTTTCCAGTCGCTTGGAACATCGGTCTTCAACCGATGCCAGTACTGCCTGCACGCTTGAAGACACCGGTGCCGGTCTGAGGTTGGCGAGCGTGAGACGGCAATGAGCTCGGTGGGGTTGGTTTCGATCGACAGCGTGACCTTTGAGTGGAGCGGCGCCTGCGGAAACCTGGCGTTCGAATAAGAAGTGGGTGGAGGCAGCGTTTCGCGCATCGGCGTCGAGCACCAACTCTCCTGGTCTTGCCCGGTTTGCGAGCAGCTGGGCTCGGTCAAGTGCGGCTCCAAGCAGGTTTTCTTCGTCTGATAGAAGCTCTCCCCTGGCCACACCGATCGCGATCCGCAAGGGGAGGACGCCAGCCGTGGTTTCATCCGCTTGTTTTAGAATCTTTAGCGCTGCGTCGAGTGCAGGCCGAACGTCGATAGGCTCAAAGAGGGCGACAAGAGACCCGCCGAACTGCATCGCAATCGTGCCTCCGACTCGGGTGAACGTTTCATCCACCGACTGCATCCACGCCCGGCTTCGCTCCTGAGCCTCGAAGTCGTCGCGGGATGGCGGCACAGTCCGGTGCCAAAACACGATGCACTCCATAGCGACTTCAGACCGGGTCCGTAGTAAGATTTACGGCAGCAAAGCTCACGGCTGAACTGCATGCGGAGTCCACGGTCAGATCGAGCGGATCCACGGAGCGCCGGCGACCCTTTACGCGGGCTTCGAGCTGCTTGAGCACCCGCAGACCCTAGCAGTTTCTCGACCCCCTCGAAGGTTTGTTTGCGATTCTCGACAGCATCACCCGTTCCATGATACCCATGCCTCCATGCTTCGTGGAGCTCGGGTGCTGATCACCGGCGGTGCTGGCTTTATCGGAACCGCCCTGTGTAAGCGACTTGCCGACGACAACCAGATTCGCATTCTGGATATTCTCAGGCGCAATGCCTTGGCGCAAGCCGGGATGGACCAGCACCCTCATGTCGAGCTGCGGGTCGGAGATGTCCTCGATGAAGAGGAGGTCCGTAGTGCCGTAGAGGACGTCGACTATGTGATCCACATGGCGTCGATAGCCGGGGTAGACACGGTACTGAAAAACCCAGTGCAGACGATGGAGATCTCACTGCTCGGAACCACCAACCTCCTCCGTGCGTCCCGTGAACAAGGAACCATTAAACGCTTCATAGACTTTTCGACCAGTGAGGTCTTCGGCTCCTACGCGTTTCGCGTTCGTGAAGCAGATGTGACGTCGCTCGGAGCTGTGGGCGAAGCCCGCTGGACCTACGCGGTCAGTAAGCTGGCTACCGAGCACCTTGCCCACAACTACTGGAAGCAACACGGATTGCCTGCATGTTCGATACGGCCTTTCAACATATTCGGGCCTGGTCAGGTCGGTGAAGGGGCGATCCATGCCTTTGTCGTCAAGGCGCTCGCTTCAGAGCCGATGTTGATTCACAACCATGGCGATCAGATTCGAGCCTGGTGCTACATCGACGATATCGTAGACAGTATTGTCCTCGCGATGACCCAAGACCAGGCGGTCGGGCAGGCGTTCAATATCGGCAATCCTCGAAGTACGGTGACGGTCTATCAGCTGGCTCGTCTGGTTCGTCATCTGGCAAAAAGTGAATCTCCAATCCAGTTCGTCGAATGGAACTCCGCCGACGTCGAGCTTCGCGTTCCCGACGTGCGCAAAGCGGAACGTCTGCTCGGATTTCGCGCCAAGATCGATCTGGAAGAGGGTTTGTTGCGAACCATCGATTGGTATCGCAGCGCAGGACTGCCGTCTGTTCCTTGACCGATCCGCATCGTCATAGAAGAAATGAAGACCGTGGCGAAAAAGAAGTGGAACCTGTGGAACCTATCGCTCCGTGTGTGATTTCCCTCGACGGCATGTACGCAGAGGACTGGTTTGAAGAGCTCGGTCATAGCTCACCCGGCTTTGACCAGCTTTGCGAGCTTATCGGCGAAAAGTTTGTTGCATTTTCTATCCTCACTGGGGTGCACGTCACGTCCCTAACCGTAGATCGTCAGCAGCCAGAAGCGTCTCGCGTCGATTTTCGCATCGGTGAGTCTCGCGACGAGCATCGGCTGTCTCTGGGCGAGTTCCGCCGACGACTTGCCGCCAGTTTGCTCTCTGATGAGGAGTTTCTGACGGAGCTGAGTGATCCTTCCGACCCAGGCCAGCTTCAGGCCTACATCGGATACCGCTACGTCCTTTTGGCTCCAGTTTTCGGGATGCATCTGCACTATCTTGTGTTCCCTGCGGGCGGAGCCGAAGCCCGGCTCGGGATGGATGTGGATTCTGTGGACGGTGATGTCTCGCTGTCTGAGTTTCGCGAGATGATTCGAGATCAAGTTCGATCGGAGCTAGATGACAGCAGTTCAGGTAGCTCGTTCGCCATCGATCTGGATGCGATTCCCCCAGCCGAGCGTGCGGCTGCCGAGGAAGATTGGGATCGCGTGATCGATTGCTTGGGCGCGTGGCCAGGTCCACTCTCGTTGTTGCTTCGCACGTCGGATGGCCAGTCTCTTTCGGTCGATGTCCGAAGGTTGCTCGCGGGAGCTCTTGGACTTTTGGGGACGGCCTATGCCCGCACCGCGCGTTTCGATTGGGCAGAGGAAGTGATGCGCTTGGGTATTCAGTGGAGCCAAGACGATGTCGTTTCAGGCGACTTGTTTCAACGCCTGGCCGACGCCAACGCCCGCAGTGGACGTCACGGTCAGGCGATCGGATTGTTTCGCCGCGCCCTTTCGCTCGGCGCGCCGCCCGCAGTGGTCTTGCCCGGACTCGCGCGATGCTATGCGGTGCGGGGAAAAGCTGTCGCGGCGATCGTATGTGCGGAGGAAGCCTTCGAAGCAGGGGTAGAGGATGCGGAACTCACCTCCGAGCTTTCGGCCTGGAAGGCGACACTGGGAAGCTCCTGGGACCGCTTTCGGCAGCTTGTCCCAGCAGGTGCTGCACCGGTCGGCGCGGTATCTAACGGTGCAGCGAGTGACTCCGTACTTGGTGCAGCGAGCGACTCTGTACCTCCGGACTCTGTACCTCCAACTTGCGGGACCTAGAGGAAGTGAGTCCGCGTCCGTTCGCCTCCTTCGTTCGTACATCTGTCGGACGACCGAGCGCGTCTGGGGGAGCACCGAGGTTTGACTTAAAGATGGACGGCGAAGGTGCGATCGCCCTGCGTCTTTCCTCTCCGGCATCCGCTGGTTTTATCAAGGTCCTCGAGCTCGAGCTTCTCGTTCACGGGGTGAATTTTCCTTGCGATCTCAGAAGGGGCCCAAGCGAGTTTCGGAGTCACAAGACCACCGTGCGATCTGCACGGATAGAACTTCCGCTTGCTGCGCTCTGTGTTTCTCCGGTCGTCGAGGTGCAGTGGGAGTCGGAAGCACTTCATCTGGCGCTTGAAGACGAGGAGGGTCTCTTTGGCGTTCAGCTCGAGGTCCTCTCTGACTCTAAGGGGATACGATTTGTTCCAAAGGGGTATCGATGGCTTGGGACCGACGTCCAGAATCCCCTCGCACGTTTGGAGGCTGCACAGCAGGTTCAGCTGCGTGAAGGTCCAGGTCTGCCTTTGTGCTTTGAGCCGGTGACCCAAGATTTTGTACTCGACGCGCCTGCTCAGCTGGCACTTACCGAGCTGATGGTGATGCACGGATGGCGACGACCTCAGTTGTCCGCTGCTTCTTTTGCCTATTCGTGTAGCGATGGAGTTGTGCGTCTGACCATCTCAGAACTACCCGAGGATCGGCCAGAGAACTCCAGGGAAGGCTCTCCGCATGGCCGGAATGCAGCGCTATCGATCGGAGAACGTCAGGGTCAAGGAACACTGATTAAGACGTATCAACGGTTGCGTGCGGCGCTACTTACCGGCGATCGACCCTCGGCCATTTCGGAGGTCCACATCCTACTCGAGACCGAGCCTTTGGCGGAACTGGTCATTTCTGCCGTACGTCAGGTCAACGAGGGTGTGGCTCCTGCTCCGGCGGTCAGAGCCTCTCTGCTGCAAAGGGCCGTAGCGCGTAAGCCAAAGGACGCGGAGTTGATCCTGGATTGGTCGCGCTCGCTTGTCTCGTCGTCCCCAGCTCATGAAGCGGTAGAACCCGTGTTGCGTTTGTTGAAGTGGACGACGCTCCCCGTGCAGACTCAGGCAGAGATCCTCATCAACATCGGAAAAACGCTCCTCAACGCATCGAACTATGATCTGGCGGCCCGTGTGATCGAGGAAGCGCTTCAGCTATCGCCGGATCAGCCCGAGTGTTGGGTTGCCCTCGGTGAGCTTGAAGCCCGCAGGTCGAATCACGAGCGGGCCGCAGATCACTTTCATCGTGCGCACGGCATCTACGCCTCAAGAGACGCGGCTCCTCTGGCTGCAGAGTGCTTGATTCATGCGGCCGAATGTCTTCGCTCTGGCGGAGCACTGATCGAGGCCTTGGAATTCGCTCATCGTGCGACTGCGACCCATCCGACCTTCTGGGCCGTTCAGACCTTGATAGGGCTTTGCCGACTCAGCAGCAATGTTGCGTTCGAGATGAAGGCCTTGGGCCTTCTCCTCAAGCTGCCGAAAACCCCAGACGTGTCAAGAGAGTGCTGCATCGGTGCTGCATCTGCAATCGAGTCCGGCGATCTGCAGCTTGCGCGCGTGCTCGTCGAACACGCGGTCGCGACTTCCGTGAATCGCGCGCAGCTTTGCGAGTTGCGCAGCCAGATTTCCTCACTCGAGATGAACACTTCGGAATCAGGCAGTTAGCGTTCCGACGAGCTCATCGAGCACGCTCTAGGCGCCGCTCGACAACGCCCGATGTTCTGACTTCTAAGCGGCTCTTAAGGGTTGTGTCGGCTTCCTCGGTTCCGTTAGATTTTTACGATGAATCGCGGTCTTAGGGTTGTTCGTTCTTGGTGGTTCGCGGCGTCGTTTCTCGGTCCCCTGTGGATTCAGTCGGGTTGCGACGATTCGAGTGATGGTACGCAGTTCAGCGCGCTTATCGAAGATCTTCCTGAAGCGCTCCTATCCGTGCACGGCACCAGCGCAAGCGATGTATGGGCGGTCGGGGCTGACCGGGGAAACGGTCCTCGGGTACTACACTTTGACGGTACGCAATGGTCCTCCTTCGACACGAACTCTGGCGCAGGTGGCATCTGGTGGGTGCACGCGCTCCGAACGGACCTGGTCTATTTCGGGGGCGAGGGCGGTCTGATACTGCGATACGACGGCAGCTCTTTTGAGGTCATGGACACCCCAGCGGTTTCGACGCACACGGTTTACGGCATCTGGGCTCGAACTGAAGACGAGCTTTACGCGGTAGGGAGTCTCGCCGGAGGGCGCGACGGGTTTCTTTGGCGTTACCGGGGCAGTGAGTGGACCGAAGTTCGCCTCCCCAGCACCCTGCCCAAGGACAGCAGAGGATCGATCCCGGGATTCTTCAAGGTCTGGGGAACAGACGATACGCTGTATATTGTCGGCTCCTCGGGTTTGGTGCTCCGTTTGGTGGAGGATTCGTTCACGGTCGTCGAAAGCGGCGAGACCGGCACGCTATTTACGGTGCACGGTGGGGCTGAAGGATTCGTTGCCGTTGGAGGCGGCGTAAGCGGTGCGATCTTCGATATCGACGATGCGACCCTATCCTCGCAGCTGTCTGGAGCGGTGCCTCTACTGCAGGGGGTGTGGCTCGACGACGAAGGCGGAGGTTGGGCGAGCGGCGCCTCCGGTTCGATGTACCGCAGGAATCCAAGCGGCATCTGGATTGAGGAGGCCCGTGCGATCCCCCTTTCGGTGGAGTCTCTGCACGCAGTTTGGGTCGACCCCGATGGAGGCGTCTGGTCGGTCGGAGGCAATGTGTTGTCCACCGACTTAGACCATGGCGTACTGATTCATCGAGGTCCGGTGACCGCGCAATTTCGACTCGAGCCAGACGCTTTGGATGGCGGAGTCGATGCCGGTGACGAGGTCGTGTGTCCCGCCGAAGATGTGGATCCAAAACCCAGCGGTTCGATCGCCCGGCGATGGAATGAGGCCGTGATGGGAGCGATTCGACGTTCGATACCTCGTCCCACCGTTCACGCCCGGAATCTACTCCATATATCGATCGCGCTTTACGATGCTTTTGGCGCGTATGATGCAGATGTGACGCCTTATCTCGTAACGGAAGAGCGCGTCGGGACCAAAGCAGAGCAGGCGAATGCAATGAGCTATGCAGCCTACCGAGTTGCAGTGCAAAGATATGCCCAAGAAGCCGGGGGAGATGTCTCTGTTGCGTGCTTTGCTGCACTGATGGCGCAACTCGGACTCGATCCGAATGAGGAGACAACCGAAGGCAACGGTCCTGCGGCGGTTGGAAATCGTATCGCTGGTGAAGTCCTCGCGACCTATGCGAACGACGGTTCATTTCAGGAGCGCGACTACCAACCGAAACAAGCCTACGCAGCCCTCAATCCCTCACTCATCGTGGACCTTGCCGGCACCGGAGCAGACGACCCAGAGCGGTGGCAACCATTGAATCTATCGGTGGCGGTGACCCAGAACGGCATTGTCGAGGAGGCGGGTGTGCAGAGATACATTGGTCCTCATTGGGGTCTTGTCACTCCCTTTGCGCTTCAGCGTGAGCAGCCGGAAACCAGCTATTTTGACCTCGGTGCCGGTCCGCTTTTTGATGAGACGACCGTTGCAGAAGCGGTCGAGCTCGTTCGCCTGTCCTCGCTTCTCGACCCTAGGTTACCGCAGACGATCAATCTCTCTCCCCGCGTGTTCGGCAACAACAGTCTGGGAACCAACGACGGGACGGGCCACGGCAACAACCCGGTTACCGGCGAAGCTTATGCGGACAATCTCGTGTCGCTTGCGGACTTTGGGAGGCTGATCTCTGAAATCTGGGCAGATGGCCCGAACTCGGAGACCCCCCCAGGGCATTGGAATGTCATCGCCAATCAGGTGTTCGACAGTCCGGACTTTTCTTTTCAGCTGTTTGGATCTGGACCTGCTCTTGACCGACTTGAATGGGACGTGAAGCTGTATCTCGTGCTCAACGGAGCACTTCACGATGCTGCGATCGCCGCGTGGGAGGCCAAGCGAACCTACGAGAGCTCGAGGCCGATCACGCTTATTCGCTACATGGCGGAACGTGGTCAACGCAGCGATCCATCGGGGCAGAGCTACCATGCTGAGGGGATTCCGCTTGTGGACGGACTCATCGAGCTCATTACGGAAGAGAGCGCTGCTCCCGGTGGGCGTCACGAGCACCTATCCCCTTACATCGGACAAATCGCTTTGCGGAGTTGGCGAGGTGAACCTCGCGATCGAGACAACGTGGCGAGTGGAGTCGCCTGGATCCGCGGAGCTGAATGGTTGCCGTACCAGCGTCGTACGTTCGTCTCGCCTGCGTTTCCCGGTTATGTGTCGGGGCACAGCACCTTCAGTCGCGCAGCCGCTCGAGTCCTAGCGGAAGTGACCGGCAGCCCGTACTTTCCATCTGGCTACTATGAAATACCGCTGGCTCCCGGGTATTTGGTCTTTGAAGCTGGACCGACGACCGAGGTGGGCTTGACCTACGCCTCGTACTACGACGCTGCCGATCAGGCAGGCCTTTCTCGATTGTATGGCGGTATTCATATCGAAGCGGACGATCTGGATGGAAGGATCATCGGCGATGAGGTGGGTAGGCTCGCGGTCGAAGAAGCGAGGCCTTATCTGCTGGATCTACTGGGCGAATAAGTTCCGGGATAGCGCATCGGATGGATCCAGGCGGCCCTTGTCGCGGCGGTGGCTTCAAAAACTCCAGGGTCCCGTCGTTCGGACGTTGAGGTGCAAACACAAGCGATACAAACGGAGCTTCAGGCACAGACCAGCCTGGACCGGAGTTTTCCATCGATCGTGTGTCGTCTCGGAGAACGAAACTTTGCACTTTCCGCCGGCTTGGTGGAGTCGATGGTTCAGCTGCCTTCGGTGACTCGCGTTCCGAATACCCCCTCCTACATCCGGGGGGTGATGAATCTTCGAGGTCGGATTCTCCGCGTCGTCGACCTCAGGCTCTGTCTTTCTCTTCCAACGCTTGAAGAGGAAGCCTCTGCATTTGAACAGCTGATGGACGACCGACTGGCGGATCACCACAGCTGGCTTGGCGAGCTGGAGGCGTCGGTGCGAGAAAAACGTCCCTTCACGATGGAGGCCGATCCAGAGCGCTCCAAGCTTGGCAGGTTTCTCAGCTCGTTTCGCACCGATGATGTGCTGATGCGTACGTTGCTCACCCGTTTTGACCGCCCACATCGCGCGATTCATTCGATCGCTAGTCGCGTCGGCACCCTTGTGTCCGGCAAAAAGTACGAGGAGGCCGAACGACTGGTCCGTCTCACCCGGGGAGGGGAGCTCGCCCAAATTACGCACCTCTTCTCGGTGACCAAAGACGCCTATCGTCGATCGAGAAGAGAAATAGCTCTGGTGCTTTTCGATGGTCGAGTTCGAAGCGCTGCGGTGGTCGATCAGGTCTTGTCGGTGGAACACCTTGAACCGCTGGACAGCGATCATGATGACTGTTCAGAGATGCCGAGCGTGGGAAACTCGGAGCATATTTTGGGCATCATGAAGCGACCTCGCACCGAGGAACTCGTGATGCTGCTCCTTCCGAGTATCGTGTTCGATGTCTAGTGATCTTCCAAAGCTCAGTCCGAAAGAGGAGCAGGCGTTTCTAGACGCCCTCGTCGCTTCCGATCGAATCACACAAGAATCAGCAGATCGGGTGCGCCGATTGCAGACCAAGGGGCAGCATCAATTCGGTCGGGTGGCGATGCGGATGAAACTTCTCACGCCGCGACAAATTTCAGATGCTCTGGCCTACCAGTCGGAGTACCCGACGCTTCGTATCGGTGAATGCGCGCGTTCCCGGGGATTTCTCCGGAAGGTCGACATCGAGGCCGTGCTCGCTGAGCAGCAACAGTCGCGGCAGAGCCTGCTGACGCTCCTCATCGAAGACTTTGTGCTGGCAGGTAGCGAGGTTGAGCGCGAGGTGAACCTCTTTTTGGAGGCACAAGAGCGCCTCGATGAGGAGAATCCGCCTCCTGATCAAGAAGCGGTGTAGCGTCGTACAGGTTTAAGTCCGACTGGGGCTACATTCGCAGTCGGATAGACCGTTTACATGGGAAATGATTCCCGCAGACCATCGCCCGAATCGTCTGAGGCACTGCATATGAGCCCAGAAGAGGAGGAGATAGAGCCGATCTCCGAGATCGTGGTCTCCGAGGAGCCGGAGATGCTCTCCGAGTGCGTAGACGAATCGCTCGAGCACCTGGCCAATGCTGAGAATGCGATTTTGGAATTAGAGCAAGAGCCGACAAACGAACATCTCGTCAATACCGTTTTTCGTTCGTTTCACACCGTAAAGGGTATCGCAGGCTTTTTGGAACTCGTTCCCGTCACTCGGATTGCCCATCGGTCCGAGTCTATACTGGCGCTCGTTCGTTCCGGGGAACACAAGTTCGGCGGTGCTGACGGGACTGCCTTGCTCGACGCCGTCGACTTTCTGCGTCGCACGCTCGAGTCTGTTCGCGATGCGGCGGTAGAAGACGGCAGTGACGTACGCGTAGCGATCGATCCAGAATGGGTGGCTCTTTATTACCGACTGGAGGTGGAAGACCACTCAGACGTCGAGACTCAGCCAGACGAAGTTGCGCTGGAGATTCCACCTGCCGTCGTCGAGCCGCCTGCCTCGAGTGAGCCGACGTCGCCCGAGCCGCCTGCATCCGCCGAATCGAGTGCGGTCGAATCGCCTGCTTCGAGTGAGCCGACGCCGCCCGAGCCGCCTGCATCCGCCGAGTCGAGTGCGGTCGAATCGCCCGTTCCAGCTGAGCTGCCCGCAGCCGAACCGATGTCGCCCGAGCCACCTGCCTCGGCTGAGTCAACCTCAGTCGAGGTTGCTGAGAAGGCTTCGCAGAGTGTCACAAAGGAGGAAGAGACTCCCAAAGCGCCTGAGGAACCGAAGTCTGAAACCCAAACGCACTCGAAGAAAGGCGCGGACACCCAACAGGTTTCGTCTACGCGCCAGTCCAATTCTGCAAAGACGGCAGCGAAGAAATCGACGGGTTCCGCCGCGAAGCGCGAGGCTTTTGTTCGAGTGCGCACAGATCGTCTCGATCAGCTTCTCGACACGGTAGGTGAGCTGGTGATCGCGCAGACGATGGTGCTGGAGCAGGGACGAGGCAGTTCGCGCTCGAATGCGGGCCTCGTCGAACAGATCGTCATGGCAGGTAAGATCGTACGGGAGCTTCAGGACCTGACCATGTCTCTTCGGATGGTACCGATGTCCTCCACCTTTCAGCGCATGAGTCGGGTCATCCGGGACGTGGCGTCCAAGCAGGCCAAGCGCGTTCAGATGCAGACCACTGGAGACGATACCGAGATCGACCGCACCCTTGTCGACCTGCTCGCGGAGCCGCTGATCCACATGATACGGAACTCGGTGGACCACGGGATTGAAACTCCGGAGCATCGGGTTCGTCTCGGCAAGAATCCCACGGGCACCATTCATCTCAGCGCGGCGTCCGAGGCAGGGCGCATCGTGATTCGCATTTCCGATGACGGTAAGGGTTTAGACCGGCAGCGCATCCTTGAGAAAGCCACCGAACGCGGACTGATAGAGCCGTCTGCCACCCTGCCTGACTCCGAAGTGTTCAAGCTGATCTTCGAACCTGGATTTTCCACGGCCAGTCAGGTCACCGATGTGTCCGGCCGCGGAGTGGGTATGGACGTGGTGCGCAAAAACGTCGAAGCGCTTCGTGGTTGGATAGGGGTTGCGTCGGAGCAAGGTCGAGGCACTACGATCACGATCAAGCTTCCTCTCACCCTTGCGATTACGGACGGGATGGTCGTACGGGTCGGAGAAGAGCGTTACATTCTGCCGACACTGAATATCGTGATGAGTTTTCGTCCGACACGGTCGATGTTGGTCGCCGCCCCGGGCAGAGGTGAGTTCGCCATGTTGCGCGGAGAGCCCTTGCCGCTGATTCGCCTGTACCGAGTGTTCGAAGTCGAAGGCGCCGTCGAAGATCCTTCTGATGCATTGATCGTAGTTATGCAGGACGGTGACGTTCGCTACGCGCTACTCGTCGACGAAGTGATCGGTCAGCAACAGGTCGTGACCAAGGGTTTGGAGCTTGGTCGTAGCCGCTCCATGGGGCTTGGCGGAGCCGCGATCCTCGGAGACGGACGTGTTGGACTCATCGTAGACACGGCTGGTCTAGCGCAGCAGGCACGTCGAGAAGTGCAGGGCGCTCGCCGAGCGAGGGTTGCATGAACCTGATTGTACAAAGGTCGGTGTGGCGCACATCGGTGCGGCGTTTGATGGCGGTGTGTACGCCAGCCCATCTTTTGTTGGTGCGTATCCGCTTTTCCGAGGGGACGAGCAAGGGGGGAGTCGGTTGTGTCTGATACCGCTGAGTCTGAGAAGCTGCTGGTTTTGAAGAGCCCATCCACATGGATTGGTCTCTCCACTAAAGTGGTTTTGCTTCTGGTTGGATTTGCGGCCGTTCCGTTGGTTCTCGTATCGATCCTCACGCTGCGATCTCTCGGTGCTCTCGAGGACGACGCGACCGATAGGTACCAAGGACTTGCGGCGAACGTCGGAGAGAAAATCGACAGAAACCTCATCGAACGATACGGAGACGTGCAGGCCTTCGGTTTGAACGGGGTGGTCCAAGATCGCGAGAACTGGTACCGGAGGGACTCCCCTATCGTCAACGCGATGAACCACTACGTGGCGACCTACGGCAACTACTACCTGACGATTTTGGTCGACCTTCAGGGCAAGGTCATCGCCGTGAACGACAAAGACGAGACCGGTCGTGCGATCGACTCAAGCTTCATTTACGGGGTGAACTACGCCAACTCCGATTGGTTCCGCGCCCTACAAGAAGAGGAGTTTACCAGGACTACCCGATACACTGCACCAGGCAACGACGTTTCCGACGGTACGTTCATCGAAGACGTACACGAAGACTCCACCGTTCGGCGGACCTACCCTGAGGAAACTGGATTGGCCTTAGGCTTCAGCGCGCCCGTTCGAGACGCGAGCGGGAATATCGTTGCCTACTGGAGCAATCGAGCGCGCTTTTCGATAGTGGAGGAGATCCTAAGCAGTAGCTACACGGAACAAACACGTGCGGGAGTGACAGACCTGCGATTGAAAGTCGTGACGAGCTCGGGAGACCTTCTGGTGCTCATCGACCTGCAGGACGGCGAGCCCACCCTTCGGCACGGTCAGGGCGTCCAGAATCTGAACACCTTGGGCTATGGAGATCAGGCGGAAGCCATCACTTCAGGCGAGGCGGGGCATTTCCGATTTCGCGGTCCGAAGGGAGATCACGTGATCGGCTATGCGCCCTTGGTCGGAGCGCTGGGGTATCCCGGAACCGAATGGGTCGTGCTCGCTGAGGTGCCCGCGGAGATCGCCGCTGCTGCGGCGATCGACGTGCAGTACATTTTGATCTGGACAACAGTGGGCACCCTTGTCGTTGTCTCGCTGCTCGGCTTTTTCTTGGGTCGTCTGGCGGTTCGCCCCATTTTGGAAATGAAGCAGGTCGCGCGCGCGATGGCGGTGGGTCGCTTCGATCAGCGAATCGGTTGGCGTAGTCGCGACGAACTCGGTGAGTTGGCAAGGTCCGTGGATGGTCTCGCCTCCTATCTCAGAGACGTCAATGATGCCGTTCGGCATGTGGCAGAAGGGGAGCTGGATTTCGACTATGAGCTTCGCGACGCCGAAAACGACGAGCTCGGACAGAACGTGCTGCGGATGCGGGAGTCACTCCATCGATTGGTGGGCCGCTCTCACGACATCATCCATGGGGTAGAGTCTGGCGATCTCGGAGTTCGAGCCGACACCGAAGACTTGGATGGCGTCTACGGGGAGATCGTCAGCGGTCTCAACAAGACCGTCGTTGCGTTTAGCGTGCCGCTGGAGGAGGTTGTTCAGCGCCTTAGAGCAGTCGCTGCACGGCAGCTCAATCTGCGTATGTCGGGCAGCTACTGCGGAGAATTTCGCGCGATGGCGGAAGCGTTCAATCAAGCAGCAAACAATCTGGACGATGCTCTGTCGCAGGTGGCTATGGCTACCGATCAGGTTTCTACCGCGGCAAACGAGATTACGGTCGGCAATCAGCAGATGGCAGAAGCCGCTTCGAGCAGCGCCGGATCGCTGGATCGAGTAACGCGGTCCCTTGAGGGAATCACGACTATGGGCACCGAGAATGCAAAGCGCTCTGAGGAAGCTCGTGACATGGCTGATGCAATGAGCGCCGCGGTCTCAACCGGGACCGAGTCGATGGGTCGTCTTTCCTCCGCGATCGAGGAGATTCGTCAGTCAGCTGAGGAGACGGCGAAGATCATTCGCACGATCGACGACATCGCATTTCAAACCAACCTTTTGGCGCTCAATGCTGCGGTCGAAGCGGCACGCGCGGGGGAGGCGGGCAAAGGTTTTGCGGTCGTTGCAGAAGAAGTGCGAAGTCTTGCTCGAAGATCAGCGGAAGCTGCCCAGAATACGGCGCAGCTGATCGAGTCTTCTCTTGAAAAGACCAAAATGGGCGTCGCCGCAAATGATGAGGTTTTGCGCAGTCTAAATGACATCAACGATCGCGTTTCCGGGGTGACCGACGTGATGAGCCAAATAAGCAGTGCATCCAGGCAGCAGGCGGAGGCCGTCGGCAAGATCAACGAGTCGGTGAGCGAAATGTCGGATTCGACGCAGCAGAGCGCCGCCACGACCGAACAGTCTGCGAGCGCTGCGGTGGAGCTTGCGGGTCAGGCCGACAGTCTCAAACGCATGGTTTCTGATTTCCAGCTGAGCGGAGAAGACACCTCATTTGATTTGGGCTTCGCCGCTGCTCCGGTTTCGCCGAGTTTTGGAGCCTCTGATCCGAACCAGCTGATTCCTCTCGATGATGGTGACTCCGGGCACGAATCGGTTCTTTCCCAATTTTAGCGTCGTGCGATGGGTCTCGGTACGGCTCATCGAGCCGCCGAGATCTTTGTCGAGGAGGTGTCCGTGGCAAAGAAGACTCGGGTGTTGATCGTGGACGATTCGGCTTCGATTCAGAAGCTATTGGCCCGTTTGTTGTCCTCTGCAGAGGATATCGAAGTCGTCGGCTTCGCAAATGATCCCTATGAAGCTCGAGAAAAAATGGTCGAGCTCAGACCTGATGTGCTCAGTTTGGATATCGAGATGCCCCGGATGGACGGTTTGACTTTTCTCAGTAAGGTGATGGCGCACCGCCCGATGCCGGTCGTGATCGTGAGCAGCGTAGCAGGGCCGCAGACAGAAGCCTCACTCAGAGCTCTGGAGCTCGGTGCAGTCGAGATTATGGATAAGCGAACTGCCCGACGACCGATGCAGTATGCCAATGCGATCCGCCGTGCGAGTGTGGCTCGGGTTACCGAGCTCGTGAGACGGCGCAAGAATTCCTCTGCGGAGCTTATCGCAGTCGCGGGACCCACAGATCTGTCCGCGGATCTCATCGCGATCGGAGCGTCTACTGGAGGTCCAGCCGCGCTCTCCAAACTCTTCGCTCGTTTTCCCGCAAGGCTTCCGCCTATCGTAGTGGTGCAGCATATCCCCGGACCCTTTACAAAGCCGCTTGCGGAGCGTTTGTCCAATCGCAGCCGGGTGTCCGTTGCTGAAAGCGAGGAGGGAGTCGAACTAACCCCCGGAACGGCCTGGATCGCGAAGGGGACTCATCACCTGACCGTAGAAAAACGCGATGGCAAGCTCTACATGCGCCACAACCAGGATGATCCGGTGAACTTTCATCGACCCAGCGTCAACGTGCTCTTTCAGAGTCTGGTGATGAGGGACATTCGCTGCGTTGCCGTTTTGTTGACCGGCATGGGCGACGATGGAGCGACGGGGCTACTGGCGCTTCGACAGGCTGGACAGATCACGCTTGCGCAGGACAAGGAGACCTCGTTGATTCACGGAATGCCTGGTGCTGCAGAACGACTGGGCGCAGCGATGCAGTCGGTTCCTCTGCCCAGTATGGCCAAGGTGATCGTCAAAGCGGTTTCAGCGTGTGGGCGGGTAGAGCGAGCTCAGGTGTGAGTGGTTTGATTCACGATGGCTCCCGGGAGTCCTCGGCGACTGAGATGAGCTCTGCTCAGTTCAAAACCGTGGCGCAACTCGCCTATCGCGTCGCAGGATTGAGTCTCTCAGGCAACAAGCGCGGCATCGTGTCTTCCCGATTGAAAGTTCGGATGCGCACGCTGGATTGCGATTCATTTGAGGACTACCTCCAGAGGGTCGATAAGTCGCATGACGAACTCGAAGCACTTATCGATGTCCTCACGACAAATGAGACACGGTTTTATAGAGAAATGCGCCACTTTGAATTTCTCAGACGAAGTGTATGGCCTTATCTGAAAACACCCGTTCGAGTTTGGAGCGCAGCATGTTCCACGGGAGAAGAGGCGTTTACGACCGCCATCGAAATCTCCCAAAACTGTACTCCGGACGCTGCTCGCGGTGCACGAGTGCTTGCGACTGATGTGGCTCCGAGTGTTCTCGAGGTGGGCAAGAAGGGAGTGTATTCTCGTGACCGTCTCGTCGCCGTACCGGACAACCTTAGGGATAGGTATTTTCAGGCCGAAGGCAGCGATAAGGCGACGTTCAAGGCCCGCCGACGTCTGCGCTCGATGGTGTCTTTTGCCAAGCTAAATCTCATGGAAGGTTGGCCGATGAAAGGTTTTTTCTCGGTCATATTCCTAAGGAACGTATTGATTTATTTTGATGAGCAGACGCGTAACTGGCTGACGACGCGACTTGCGCAATACCTCGTAAAAGGCGGAGTGTTGATTATTAGTCACACCGAGTCTCTCGATCGAGTACCCGCCAACATGCGGATTCTGCAGCCCTCTATCTACCAACGTACTGAGGTCTCGGAACGAGGACGTATGCCCGCGCGTCCGAGTCCAGCAGAGACTCGTTGAGTCTCGGATATCGTACAGATGGACGTAGGCCGTTGTCCGGCAAGAAACGTGCCGGGTTGGGCGTAGACGTTTGGAGTGGCCTGAAAGGCGAGTCTGCTACATAACCATTTGATACGTGGAATTATGTTCGAACAAAGGGAAAGACAGCTGACTCCATTTCAGGAGCGGCGTTTTCTCTCTGCCCGAGCGAATCACAGCGCCGAGGCGAACTCAAGCAGACGCGTCATCGTTCTCTTTTCAGCGACGCTCGTCAGCTATCTGGTATGGGCCTGCGGGGGGCTCGACCGCTCCATGTGCATCGCACAAGAGGGCGGGAGCAC
The DNA here is from genome assembly GCA_039030515.1 of Myxococcota bacterium. Classification (GTDB taxonomy): domain Bacteria; phylum Myxococcota_A; class Polyangia; order Polyangiales; family Houyiibacteriaceae; genus JBCCEA01. The sequence continues at coordinate 59,678 of JBCCEA010000007.1, forward strand.
AGAGCTGCAGGAATCTACTCGACCGCGGGGGCTCTCACTGCTTTCGGAGCCGATTCCCAGGACAGACGGGGCCGGGGAAACCCCGGTGGGATCGCGTCGGGGATGGCTAGATAGTGAAGGTTATCAGCTAGTTTCAGTCGATGAAGCGGTCGTACCCACTTCGATCGTTGCGCCAGGGTCGACCTTGGACACGCCGGTGAATCTCAGGTCGGTGGACACCGATCGGCGAATGCCCGCATGGCGCTGGCAGCAGTTGCTGGCGTCTCCTCGTATCGGAGGTCGTCTCACCACCGTAGAGGTCGATCGATCCGATCCTGCTCGAATTTTTGTCGGGACGGAAGAAGGCACCATTCTGAAGAGCACGGACGGCGGGATATCCTGGAGGGAGCTTGAAATAAGCCCGCGTTTGCGACTTCGACGAGCTCAAGAGAAATTGAATATCGACATGGGGTTCGACGAGGGCACCTGGTTCATCATCGAGCCCTACAAAGCGGACGATTTTGCGACCCTAGCACGTCTTTATCCCAACGCGTTCTTCGCCGTAGATTCCGATACTTTGGTGCTCTTTGACTGGTTCATGCCGCTTCACCACCACGACTACGTTTGGCTGATACCGCTAGGACTTCGTTACGGTCCGCAAGAGACTTTGCTTGAATCTGTGCTTGACGGCGCACAAGAGCTCAACTCGGTACGCTTTATCGCGCTTTGTCCTGACGCCGCGTTTCCGGTTCTTGTCGCAACGAAGCATGAGCTGTTTGGCTCCTATGACGACGGGCTTACCTTCGTCCCCGTTTTTCAGAAGCCCAACACCCAAATGCGTCAAATCGTTTGCTCCCGTACCGACAGTAGCAAGCTGATTTTGGTTACCACTCAAGGGGTCTTTCTCTCGAACGATGGAGGCATCACCTTCAATGAGGACCCGGTCAGTCAACCTGGTCGCCCCGCGTCGGCTGCGGTTTATCGCCCTGACGGCACCAAACTGGTAGCAGAAGGAGCGCGCCTCTACGTTCGTGACGATGCACTTATTCCAGTTTATCCCGATTTTAACAATGCAGGGACACTGCCTTGGGATCCAATCCTTTGGGTCGAGTCGTCCAACGATCAAATCTGGCTGGGTACGGAAGACGGGCTTAGAGCCTCTTTTGACGACGGGGTGAGCTGGTCGAATGTAGGTCGTCTAACGTTTTCTAGGCACCAAATCACTCAGGTAGCCATGGGTCAGACCGAGGACGGCTCCCCGCGGGTTGCGTTGATCGCTGCAGAATGTAGCCCTGCGGCAGCTGCTGGCGGTACCGGATGTCGAGAGACGAGCGTGTGGGCTAGTGACGACGGCGGTGAGAGTTGGTTTCCGTTCTTCATGGGGATGACCCGACGAACCATCCAGCGCATCGCATCTGCCCCAGGAGCTCCGGGGCGCTGGTGGGTGGTAAGCTCCGGAGAACTTTGGACCACTCAGGCGCCCGTTCAGGAAGAGGCTTTGTCGGATGAACGTGCTGCAGAGTGGGCCCGACAACGCCTTCGGGAGGTTCCACCGCTGGCACTGACAGTGGACGATGCGTTGCGCAATGTTCGACTCGATGAAGAACAGATCCACGGCGTCGGCCTTCAAGACCGGCGCAGGACGCTTCCTCTACGCCTTATGTGGTACTTCCGGCACGACCGAACGGATACGAACTCTGAGGAAATACGTTATCCAACTCGCTTGTCGCGCACATTCGGCAATTACGATCAGCGCCACTGGTTCTTTTACTTCGTGTTCCGTTGGTGGTTCGGCAACGGGATAGTTTCACCGTTGGAACTGCATCCCACGCGAACCAATATGTATCGACTGCGTCAACAAATATCGTTTGCTGTCGAGGATGCCTGGCACGAGAGATTGGTCCATCTGCGTCGAGTTGCTCTGGGGATGTCCGATCCGCTCCAGGTCGCAATTCTACGAGAGCGTATAGACTCGCTCGACGCAATCTTAGAGACTTGGGCTCCGCCTTCCTCTCGTTGAACTTAGCGATTCGGAACCCTTCGATCGTTTGGGGTTGGCGCTCCGAGTGCGGAAGGTTCAGAGATCTTTTTGGGCCTTGGGTGCGCCCCTGGCTCAACGATCCGGCGTCCACGCTATTGGTTTGACCTGCTCGCTCGACTCTCGTAGACCGTCGCCGGTGAGCGACAGGTTGAACATCGCCTACTTCGTTCATGGTCGGGGGCGAGGGCATGCCGTTCGAGCGCAATCGGTTCTCGCAGCGCTTGAGCAAAAAGGTTATCGACTCTCGGTATTTGGAGGCGGGCACGCTACGGGTGTTCTCGGTGGTCGAACTGACTTTCGGGTGGTGCAGCCATGTCTTCCCGGGTGGGATTGGCTGCCCTCGCTAAGTCAGCGACTTATTCAAGATTTGGGTGAACTACGTAAGATACGTCCTGCTCTGGTGATCAGCGATGCGGACATGCCCTCCATACACGCGGCAGCGATATTGGGTATCCCAAGCATCGGACTAGGCCACGGCATCGTTTTTTCCCAAACCAAACTTCCTAAGGGACTCCCTCGATGGGGGCGGATTCGTGAGTCATTGAACGCAGGAAGCTCGTCTTGGTTGTGCAAACGACTGATTGCGGTACATTTTGCGCCTCTTGTGCCGATTGATGCGAGCCGTGTGGATGTGGCGAGGCCAGAGCTTAAGGCTCTTACCGAGCAAGACGCTATCGACGAGGGATTCATACTCACCTATTTCCGTGACGAAAACGGTTATAAAGTCTTAGAACAACTTAAGCGTTTTGGAAGGCGCGTCGTCTACTTCGGTCACGCGGAGGTGCCTCCAGGCGTAGAGCGCCATGAGCCCGACGCGCCGCAATTCGCCGATCACCTTCGTCGATGTCACGCTGTGGTCGGCTCTGCAGGAAACCATCTTCCAGCCGAATGTGCCCTTGCGGGCAAGCCGATGCTCGCGCTCTACAGCAAGGGCGACTTAGAACAGCAAATGAATGCACACTTAGCGCAAGAAGCTGGAATCGCGATGGCCGAGCATTTGGATCGGGTTGATCGAGCGAAGCTTGAAGAATTTTTTGAAACGAAGCTTCCCACCCCTAATGCTGTTCATGCGTTGTTGGAGATGCGGCCCGTAAGCGATGCAGTACTTGAGACTGTCGCCGAGATTCTTGCAGCGTAGGGTGTATATGTTTGGTTTTTTGAATGTATCAAGATGATATCTCGTCAGGTATTCATCGGAGGATGTGGGCGCAGCGGAACGACGCTGCTTGGTTCCATGCTCGGAGCGCATACAAGCATGGTAGCCACGCCAGAGAGTCATTTTAAGTCTGAGTTGGGCCTTTTGGCTTCAGGAGAAGATGTTCAGGAAGACCTAGGTAGCCAGTGGAGTCGAATCCGTATCCATTGGCGATTTCGAATCTGGGATTTTGATCCCGGCTTGCCCCCTCGTCCTATGCAAGCGCCGGAGCTTCTCCTTTGGTTGGTAGAGCGATATGCCGCGAGTGTTGGTCAACCGAGCGCGACCGTGTGGGTGGATCACACTCCCGAGAACCTACTTAACTGGGACGCGCTTTTCGATGCCTTTCCTAATGCACTTGGGATCCACTTGGTCCGGGATGGAAGGGCCGTTGCAGCCTCTGTCCGGCCGCTGCGGTGGGGACCGAAGACGATGATGGGATGTGCAAATTGGTGGAAGAAGCGAGCACAGGCTGGCCTTCAGGCCGAGCAGCAGTACGATGACCGTCTGATTCGGGTTCGTTTTGAAGACCTTGTCGACTCACCTGAGAAGAGTTTGGAGCGGCTTACCGACTTTCTGGGAGTTCCCTACCAGCCCGAGATGAAGCCGGGGGACGGTTTTGAAAAACCAGCATACACGCTGGCGCAGCATCGCTTAGTCGGTAGTTTGCCTCAGAAATCTCGAAGCCAAGCCTGGAAGCAGACGCTTGGCTCGAGAGACATCGAGATCTTTGAAGCGGAATGCGGACCCCTACTGGAGTCCCTTGGATATCCTTTATGCACTGAGAGCCCGCGACCGCTTTGTGGGTTTGCAAGGGCGGGATCTCACACTTTAGAAAAGATATACCAGTGGATCTTATTGCCGCTGCACCGCATTCCTACGCGAGGTCCCTACGTGCTTTCAGGTCTCCAGCAGCGCCTCCGCGATTGGCTTCCTTAGCTTTGGGGTGACGAATCCAAGATCATCATCTCATCGTTCGTTGGAGGAGCTTGCCGGAATAACGCTTGCCATCGATCTACCGAAGACCGCTTGAATCGCCGGTACGCGGACCTCCAGTTTGTTTCGGCGTCACTACCCTTACTTAGCAGGGCAGAACGCTGGCCAGCCCTTTCGAATGTACTTTTGCCAGCGCTTGTCGTGAGCGCCGCGTACCTCAGGCCCGCAGACGGCATCCTATGGCTCGCTATGGGTACTGCTTTTCTCTTGATTCGTTGGCGATCTCGGCAAGCTCTGCCGGCACTGGTTGTCGGTTTTGGTTTGGCAATTCTTTGCGACTTAGCGTTCAGATTCTACAGTCTTAGGTGGCTAAACTCATCTCTTCCGCATCAGCAGTGGGACGCAAACGTGCTTCTCTCCGCAGGGGAGCCGTTTTCTTTTTCGCCTCATCGTATTCTTTATGCATTTGTGGGACTACTCTTTAGCCCCGCTCGCGGCTTGTTGTTCTTCGCCCCGGTCGCACTACGCATACCTTTTTGCTTAGGCTCAGCGCGAAACTCCAAAAGCTGCTGACTCGAATCTCTTTTCAGCTACTTTGGCGACAGGGCTTCTGGCTCAACTGCTGCTGGTGTGTTCTTTCTTCAAGTGGTGGGGCGGCATAGCTTTGGGCCCAAGGCTTCTCTCTCTGAGTGTCCGGGTAGCGGTATTCATCGTCGGTCGAAACGTCCTCGCGAGTTCGATGAGGTTTGCTGCTGGATGCGCCGCGCTCTGTACCGTTTGCGTAGGTTTGCTTGGCTTGTTCCGTCATGATCCGCGCAACTATGAGCTTCTGACGCTGCTCGATAAACACCCTGAACGCGCCTTTGATCTTTCGACACATCCGATCGCTGTGATGCTCACCATGCCGCCTCAAGACAAGCCGCTTCGCTCGATTCCGGATGCGACGTATACATTCTGTTCAGACGTTGCAAAGCTTTCCGTTTCTTCCGCCCGCGGCACACATAGCGGCGTGCCTGAAACCTCTGTAGTGCCGCCCAATGTGTTGCTTTTTGTACTCGATACCGTGAGACGTGATCACGTTTCCATTTGCCCGAAGACTCACTCGTCTCTTCGTTCCTCGGGAGCAGACCTGACGCCACATCTCACTCAGCTTGCAGCGCGGGGAACCACCTATTGCGGGATGGTCACGCCGGGTAGCTGGACTCTGCCGACGCACGCTTCGATCTTTACCGGACTTCTCCCCACCGAACATCATGCGGATTTTCGCCCTCCGGCGCAGGCATCTGCGTCGGTTCGTGGTCTCTCGATCTCGGCAATGGATACGAGCGTGTCCACACTCGCTGAACTGTTTCTTCAAGCTGGCTACAGCACAGCTATCGTTTCAGGCAACCCAGTTCTTACGGAAGCTACGGGCGTACTGAGAGCTTTTGAGCGGCGCCTGATCGCTCGCAATTTGCACGCAGGATCGGATGCGACTTCGGCGCCGAAGCTTCGTGCCCTTGTCGAATCTCAGGTTGCCACGAACAAACCATTGTTTCTGTTCGTGAATATTATCATCGCCCATGGACCATTTGAGCCGGCTCCCGAGGGCAATCACTTTGTTGCATCGACACAGAACACAATCGGCCTGATCACACAATCGGTCTGATCAAGGGTGGCCCAGAAGGGCTTTTTGGTCGTTTCGTCCGTGGCGAGACGCCGGAGCCTCACCGAATCCGTTTTCTGCAAGAGCTCCGCAATGATTATGCATGTGGAGTGCATGTTGCAGATAGTGATTTGGGAGCGAGTATGCAGTACCTGTCTGAAGCAGGGTGGCTATCACGATCTACAGTGATCTCGGTTATGAGCGACCACGGTGAAATTCTCAATGAAGATGGACTGCTCGATCATGGTCGTTCGGTCATTGCAGCCAATATCGATGTGTTCGGGTTGGTTGTGTCCCCGAAGTATCCGCCAGGCGTGCTTTCAAACAGTCCGGTCCAGAGCCAAGATCTCTTCTCCACATTGGAGGCGTCCGATGAAGTCGAATCTCTGCTGCAAGAAGCTCGATCACTCATGCAGGCAGCAAGGGGAACGCTTGGGTCCGCGGTGCAGCTCTCCCCAGCAGAACAAGAGGCGCTGCGAGCCCTGGGCTACCTGAGATAGCGATCGGCTGAAGCACGCGCGCTGGACTCACGGCTCCGCATGACTGGTTGTGGGTACGAATGGTTGTGGGTCCCGTACGAGCGGTTGCCTCAGGGGCTCGAACATAGCTTTAGGACTCTAACGCTATATCTTCAGAAGCAGTGCATTCTGAATCCTCGGAGTCTGGCCCTGAGTCGAACAGGTTTGCGACTTCTTCGGGTCGGGCGTCTACAGGGCCGGTGGTCCACATTGGGGCCGCATCCACGTCTTCTGCCTCCATCAACCGCACCATCCGCTGCATCACCCAATCGATCATCGCTTGCTCGCCTTCAGGCAGACGGCCGAGGCGGTCCGAAAAACGCTCGTGCAGCGGCGAAGGCGCAAGCGCGACCAGCTCCCGGCCCCGCTCGGTGACCGATACGTGGATACGCCGCTTGTCTTCGTTGCTTCGTACCCGCTCTACGAGCCTCCGTCGTTCAAGACGCACCAGAATCCCCGTCACTGTCCCCTGACTCAAAGAGACCGCCTTCGCGAGGCCGGACGGGGTGGTGTATTGCTGACGCACGATTTCTCGCAGGCACACCAGCTGAGGACCGGTGAGTTCGTGTTGTTTGGCGAGCCTTTTGCTCTGCAGGTCGATCGCCCGCGACATTCGCCGCAGAGACCGAAGGATTGATTCCTCATATCGAGTGGACACACGCCGACCCTAGCAGCTTCACGCGAAGAAAACGCTTGCGGCTCATCTATTGGGTTCGGTCGCTGGATTCGCGATTTGTGCTGGCGTCGCTCAGCCTTCGTTGATACTACTCCGCAGCCTATTCGAAAACGAAAATCAATATCGAATACAGGCGAGCCCTCTCCAGATCGCAAATCCATCTGGGCGGGCCGTGAACCGATGACCGTGCTGTTTGCGTTCGAATGACAGAGGGGTATGTATCATGTTTGATTTTTTCACCAAGGATCGTCCAGCAAGCGTCATGATGCTCGTGCTCGGCGCGATCTATTCGGTTGGCTGCAGTGATGATTCTTCCTCAGATGAATCGTCGGCGGCCACCCGAGCTGCAATGGTCGAGACCTACGCAGAAATCGTACTCGCCAGCTACGAAGACTCGTTGACAGAGGCGACGGCAATGGACGCCGCGCTGCTGGCCATGACCGAAACGCCGACCGCTGCGACACAGCAGGCCGCCCAGACAGCCTGGCTGGCTTCAAGGGAGCCCTACCTGCAGACCGAAACCTATCGCTTCTATGACGGGCCCATCGACAACGCGAAGGATGGACCCGAGGGGCTCATCAATGCATGGCCTCTCGATGAAGCATACATCGACTACGTGGTCGGCGATCTGACTGCTGGAATCGTCAACGATTCGATGGTGACCATCGACGCCGCGACCTTAGAGTCCCTCAACGAAGAAGGCGGCGAAGAAAACATCGCGACCGGATATCACGCCATCGAGTTCTTGCTTTGGGGACAAGACCTCAGCGAAACCGGCCCGGGCGCTCGGCCATTTTCAGATTACGTGTCAGGCGAGGGCAGCACCGCCGAAAACCAAGACCGGCGAGCACTCTATCTCATGACCGTGTCGGATATGCTTCTCGACCATCTTCAGTTTCTCGTCGATGCCTGGGACCCAGCGGATGCTTCGGCCTACCGGGCCGAGTTTGAAAGCGCGGAGAGCACCGAGGCGCTACGTCGCATACTCACCGGCATGATCGTTCTCAGCGGGTTCGAAACCGGGGGAGAACGTCTTCAGACCGCCCTCGACACCGGTGACCAGGAAGATGAGCACTCCTGCTTCAGCGACAACACCCACCGCGACATGATTCAGGACATCCAGGGCGTGCTCAACGTCTGGCAGGGCTCCTACGCCCGCCTCGACGGCACGACGATTTCGGGCACTGGCGTCGCGGACGTCGTGCGCGAAGTCGACTCCGATTTAGCTCAAGAGCTCGACGACCAAATCCAGGAAAGTCTCGACCTAGCCAACGCTTTGGTACCTCCTTTCGATCAGGAGCTGGTGACCAAAGATGGCCAAGCGCGAATCCAAGCTCTGATCGCCGCGCTCCGGGCGCAGGAGAACCTACTGGAAGAGGTCTTCCAGATGTTCGAGCTTTCGATTCCCGTGGTGGAGTAGGGAGCGCGAACGAAAGGCACCTATGACGGACTGCACCGACATAGCAAAAAGGGACGCTTGGCATCCGAAGTTACTCGTCCCGCCGTCCTTTGCCCCGGGGTCGTTCGCCCTCGGGTGCGTGCGGCGGCACCGCATCGGTGCTGAGCTTTGGGTGCACCTCGTCGACCATCCGTATGTGGCTCGAGCCTGCGCGACACGGCTCGCGCTCGCTATCCTTCCGCTGCTTGTGCTCTCCGCCTGCAGCTCGAGCGGAAGAGCTGCAGGTTCTTTTGAGCCTGGAGAAGAGCTGCCGGGAGGAGAAACCACCAACACCCTACTGCTCGGTGAAAACGCCTTCATCAGGCCCGCGTCCAACATCGCCGAAGAAAACGAGCCGCTCTTTTTTTCTGGCAACAGTTTCTTCAATCAGCCTTGGGTGCAGGCGCCTGCGAGCACCGAAAGTCGAGACGGGCTCGGGCCGCTTTTCAACGCGCGCTCCTGCGCTGCATGCCATTTTCGCGACGGGAGAGGGCGCCCTCCTTTGGAGCCAGAAGAGCCCTTTCTCGGACTGCTTTTGAGGCTGAGTATTGACGGTCAGTCTGAGCACGATGTCGATCAGCCTGAGCGCGATGTCGATGCTCTCGGTCATGGGCAGCCGATTGCGGAGCCATCCTACGGCCTACAGCTCCAACCTTTCTCCGTTGCAGATGTTCCTGCGGAAGCTAGGCCCGAAGTCCACTACCAGGAGATTCACGGAACGTACGCCGATGGCGAACCCTATACGCTGCTCGACCCCACATACACGATATCCGACCTTTCCTACGGCCCCATGCATGAAGATCTGCGTCTCTCTCCCCGCGTTGCGCCGGCGGTAGTGGGCCTCGGCCTGCTCGAGGCCATCGACCAGGTAGCGCTACTCGAACTAGAAGATTCCGAAGATGTGGATGGAGACGGCATTTCCGGTCGCGCCAACTGGGTCTGGGATGTGGTCCAGCAGACATGGTCGCTAGGCCGGTTCGGTTGGAAGGCAGAGCAGCCAACGGTGCGGCAACAGTCAGCCGCAGCGTTCTCAGGCGACATAGGCATTACCACCACCCTCTTCCCGGCCGAGGGATGCACTGAAGCGCAGCCCGAGTGCGACTCGGCCCTTTCGGGAGGGGCGCCTGAACTATCCGATCGTCTGTTGCTTCGCGTAGAGGTCTACACCCGCTTGCTTGCAGTTCCCATGCGGATTCGAGCAAACGATCCGGAAGTGCTGCGAGGAAAGCAGCTTTTTCACGATGCCCAATGCGCTTCCTGTCACGTGCCGAGCTACGTAACGGGAGCAGACTCTGATCTTGCAGAGGTGCAAAACCAGCGAATCTGGCCCTACACCGACCTTTTATTGCACGATATGGGAGAAGGGCTTTCCGACCATCGGTCGAGCTTTGCCGCGAGCGGGAGCGAATGGCGCACGCCGCCTCTGTGGGGGCTTGGATATATCGAGGTGGTGAACGACCACAATCGCCTGCTTCACGATGGAAGAGCGCGCGGCGTGTCGGAGGCGATTCTCTGGCACGGTGGTGAGGCGCAAGGGTCTAAAGAGTTTTTCGAGTCTATGCCGGCAGAAGACCGCGAAGCGCTCGTGGCCTTCATCAACTCGCTGTGATGGAATCCAAATGAAGCATGTATTCTTTTCATATCTTATGATTCTTTCCGCACTTGGCTGTAGCGACAGCGGGTCGATCGATTCGCGACAAGAGCTGCTACAGTACTGGGGCACACAGGTGGTCTTGCCCGGCTACCAAGAGTTCGAGACCCAGGCTGCGGCCCTTCAGACTGCTGCCGAGGGCTTTTGCGCTGAACCCTCCTCGGCGCGTCTCGACGGCCTGCACGCAGCATGGATCGCGGCTCGGCAACCGTGGAAGGAGATGGAGGTCTTTGCCTTTGGCCCCTATCTCAACGAGCCACTTCGCCTAGGTCCCAAAGTGGACTTTTGGCCCGTGCGCGTAGGGGATATCGAAGACGTTCTCGAAGATACGGACGAGATCAACGCGGCGGTTCTTGGAGCCTCAAGAAAGGGGTTTGCCGTGATCGAGTACCTTATCTTTGCCGAGACGAGCGGTTCCGGTCTCGATCTTTTGGTTTCGAAAGCAGACGCACCGAAAGCAGACGCACCGAAAGCAGACGCACCGAAAGAAGACCGTGCAGCCGCCGAGCGCGCTTGTCGGTACTTGGTGTCGCTCGCCTCCGACCTTTCGCTTCAGGCCACGCGGATGCACGAAGCCTGGGATCCTGATGGAGGCAACTATCTCGCAGAGCTCACCGAAGCCGGCAGCAGCAGCACTGCGTTCCCCTCACTCCAGCGCGCCCTGAGCGAAGTGGTTAATCGAATGAGTTTTACTGTGGAGAACATCCGACTCGACAAACTAGGTGGCCCTCTCGGCGTGACCACCGGGGGATCTCCGCAGCCAGACAGAGCAGAGTCGCAATTTTCTGGGCGCTCTCTCGACGACATTCGGGACAACCTGCGTGGCGTCGAGCGGCTGTATTTCGGTGAGATCGAGTCCACCGAAGGTCCGGATTTGACGGGCGACGCCGGAGTCAGCGGAAATTCCGGCTCGACCGAGGCATTTCAGACGGCTCTCTCCTTAGAGCGTTACGCACTCGACAAAGGGCATTCTTTCAGCGCTCCGATACGCAAGGCCCTTCAAGCGTCCCTTACCGCCCTAGATTCGATCGAGATGCCGCTCACTTCTGCAGTCACAGAGCAGCCCGAAAGGGTGAGCGAAGCGATGGGTCATCTCGCTACCCTGCAGACCGTGATTCAAGTAGACCTCATCGGTGCGCTCTCCCTCACGCCGGTCTTCAACGATACGGACGGGGACTAAAGCTCCATCGCTGCCGTACATCAGAAGATATTGCCATTTCCCGGACGTATGTGATGAAGGTTCAAGCGGTAGGGAGGCAAAAAGAAGCAAATCGAGTCGGTGCTTGGCGACTGTCCACCACGCTGCGCTCTTGGCTTGCGACCTCCTCCGATCCATCAGGCTTGGCCGCGTTCCGAATCTTGTTCGGCGCGATCATGACCGCGGCGACTTTGCGATTCTGGCTTAAAGGTTGGATCCACGATCTCTACGTGGCCCCGACCTACCACTTCACCTATCTCGGTTTCGACTGGGTTCGTCCCTGGCCGGAGCCCCTGATGTACCTTCACTTCCTGGTCATGGGCTTTGCGGCGTTCACGCTCATGCTCGGTGCCGCGACCCGACTTAGCGCTGCGGTATTCTTTGTGGGCTTTACCTACGTTGAGCTGCTCGAAAAAGCGGCCTACTTAAACCACTACTATTTGGTGAGCCTGCTTGCGCTTCTCCTGGTGTTTGTGCCGACGAGCGAAGTGGCTTCCTTAGAGTCCTGGTGGCGCTCCAGGAGGCGCCATCGAGTTCCTGACCAAGTGTTCCCGCGCAGAGGGATTCACGAAGCGCACTGTCGGGCGGAAGCCAGTCCACGCTTCACCACCCGGCGGTGGGGCTACGCGTTGCTGAGAAGCCAGGTTGCGATGGTTTATCTCTTCGCAGGCTTTGCAAAGTTAAATCACGATTGGCTTTTTGACGCGGAGCCCCTTGCGACTTGGCTTTCTGCACATACCGATCTTCCGCTGGTCGGTCCCTTCATGGAAAGTGTGTATACCGCCTACGCGATGAGCTGGGCAGGAGCGATATACGACCTCAGCATCGTCTTCCTTCTCTCTTGGAGCCGAACCCGGTATTGGGCGTATGGCGTGAGTATCGTATTTCACTGTCTGGTGTGGTGGCTGTTTCCCATCGGAGTATTTTCATGGGTGATGCTAGCCTCGGCTACCCTCTTTTTTGATCCCAGCTGGCCGCGGCGTGTGCTCGAGTCGTTGCAGCATCGTCTCCGTGCGCATCGGCTCCGTGCACTGAAGCCCAGTGCACTGCATCGTAGCGATCCGGATGGTTCGGCGCTTGTATTAGAGCCTTTGGAGAAACAGCATTTTGCTCCGGAGAAGACTCGGGCTTTGGGGGTCGGTGCTACGCTTGCGATCGGTGTGTATCTGCTGCTTCAGGTATTGATACCGATGCGATTTGCGTTTTTCCCCGGCAACGTGCTCTGGACCGAGCAGGGCTTTCGTTTCGCTTGGCGGGTGATGCTCATCGAAAAAACCGGCCAGTTGGAGTACGTGGTTCACGCAGATTCCAAACGGTACCGGATCGCTCCAAGACGCGAGCTTTCTGCGCAACAAGCCCGAATGGTCGCGACCCAGCCGGATATGATCCATCAGTATGCACTTCGCCTAGCGCAGAGATACCGTGAGGCAGGAGCGTCTGACGTTCGGGTGTATGCGCACTCTTGGGCCTCTCTGAACGGCCGCCCTCATCAACGACTGGTCGATCCCAGCGTCGATCTCGCCTCGTATCCGCGGAGCTTTGGTGCCGCCGCGTGGCTCGGTGCCACCCCCTGGATCGTCCCGCTGAAGGAGCCCCGGCTTGGCTCGTTGCCCACGATGTAGTCCCTGTTGGTTCCTTGCCGACGACGTAATCCCTGAACCCTTAGTAAGGCTGCGGCACATGCAAAGGTTCGAACGCTGTTTGGTCAGCGCAGAATACGTGCGATCCATGCGTCCATCTCCTGCCATCGCATGTGGAGCCAGCGTTCCAGTTCGGGGCCTACAGGCACGTCCGCCAACGGAAAGGTTCTGAGACGCAGGGTGATGCGGCGCCCAAAAGCAGCTGAAGTAAGCAGATCACGGGCCCCCGTAAGTCCTTCAAGACCGGTGTGCTCGAAGAGAACGACAGCGGCGGACGGCGCTTGCCGAAGGGTGCTTGTCACGGCCTCTATACCGCGCGCTCGGGGCACCAGTGTATGCTGCAGCGTTTCCGCGACCGGGAGTCGAGGATCATCACTACGCCTCAGCGCAGCGATGTGGCGGTTTCGGCGTTCAGGGGTGAAGCGGGTGCCCTCCGGGTACAATACGATCGCGTCCATCTGGGTTACGTCCTGACCCAGTGCCGCGATGCGCTTGGCTTCGAGCTCCGGGTGTTTGCCGCCCCGGGTTACAAACGCATTGGGAAGACGCTGACCCACCAGATCCAGACAGGGGTCCCAAAGCAAGGCCCGTTTCATCACGTAGCGAGGTTGGTAGCCGATTCTGCCGAGAAGCACAGCGGGCAGCAATGTGTCGATGATGCTCGCGTGGCGTGAGAGGATCAGCAGAGGTCCTTGCGCAAGCGAGTCGGGGCCATCGAACTCGAGTTCCCAGCAAAGTAGGTAGCTCAACGTCTTGAACAGAGCGGCAGCCCACCAGCGCTGAAGGCGATAATGGGCGTCTTGATAGCGGCTGTCGCGCAGCAGCCGCAGCATCCCCAGAAAACCTAAGACAAGCGCTGTTGTGATACCGGCTATTTCGATCCACAAGAATGCGGAGCATAGAAGAAGCGCGCGCAGACCGCTGGCTCGTCCTGACCGCGCGTCCAAAAACAGCACCAAGGGGAGTGCCGCTGGCCAGAGCACTGTGACGACCAGGGTGGTCGTGAAGACCACCGAGATCGATGTGATGCGTCGACTCCAGCGCCGCCAAAAAGACTCGTCGCTCCTCCAGCTAAATCGCTCGTCCTCAGGCGGGTAGTTCACGAGAAATTGGATCGACGATGGTGGATTCCCGGCCCGTCCCTGGAGTGGTCAGTCGTCACCAGGTGACAAGCAAGAGTCCTGTAACTAAGGGAAAAACCCGTCAGGAACGACGGGTTTTTTTCGGTGGCGTCCCCAGAGGGGTTTGAACCCTCGTTACCGGCGTGAAAGGCCGGGGTCCTGGGCCACTAGACGATGGGGACTAAATTTCAGATTCCGAGTCGGTTGGGTGGGCCGTGCAGGGTTCGAACCTGCGACCGTTGGGTTAAAAGCCCACTGCTCTACCAACTGAGCTAACGGCCCGGAACCGCTTGGAATGCGCTTGATAACGCCGCCCTGACTGTCGGTCAAGCGAATGCGATCGATTCTTTTAACCGACCACGAGGGTGGCTTGCGGATCTGCGCCAAGTTGGCGATCGCACTTGCTGTTCTTGGTACGATTCATGCTTGTGGTTCTCGTGCTGGTGACAATTTAGGTACGTTATGGCGCATTGTGGACATATAGGCGGATATACAGATTGGATGCTCGTGGCCGAGCGCGGAGCCGTGTGGCAGTCGTCCGAGGCCAGTGAAAGGCTCCCGAAAGAACCCGGGGCCTACTGCGTGCAGGGAGAGGGCGAGTCCTCAGCGGAGTTTGCATCTCGGGTTCGTCAGCGCCTAGCGTATGTCGACCGTTCACACCCACCCCTTGCCAACTTACTCATCTTGGGTGGCGAGGATCGCGAGCCGGCTGTTTGGGCCGCTCGAGCGAGTATGATTCAAGCGTTTGTCTCTACCCGGGAGGGGCGCGGTTCGTCAGAGGTGTTGCTGGCGCCCCATCCAAGCGACAGGCACTCGATGCGGGCCATCGCCAACTCGGTTTGCGAGTCGGTGCGAGGCACGGGCGTTGATGTTCGTGCTCTGGATACTGTGGGCTCGTGGAACACCGCAGCGATGCAGCCTGCTTGAAAAGCAGACCTCTAGCGAAGCTCGCACACCTTTTCTCCGAAGAGCTGCTCAAGCTCAGAAATCAGCGTGTCGGTCGGCGCTACCTGAAGCGGAATCGCACGCAGTTCCACGCTCCATCGATTCCTGCTCGCGAGACTCATCGAAACCCGGCAGGATCCCGGATGCTCTGAGAGCATGTGGCGAAGCGACTCCAGCTTCTCTGTCGAGATGCGCTCGATGTCCATGCGCAGATGAATCTGCCTGACCTTTTCCTGGATCGCGTCGGAAAGCAGCTGAGCACCGGTAAGGATCAGTTTGGTTTCTTGAGGAGCATCCGAGTCTGCGTTGCGGTCGCGCTCGTGCCTTACTGTGCCCGAAACAACTACGGGTTGACTGGAGTTGAGTACGCGCCAGTTGTCCGGATTCCCTAACGCTTTAGAGAACACCTTCACTTCTACTCGATCCTGAGCGTCTTCCAGAAAGAAGAACGCCATTTTTCCCATCTTTGTGTTGCGTTCACGAAATCCTTCGACAAGGCCCCCGACGGTCAGCCTGGTGCCCTCGCTTTGATGCCGAAGATTGTCGATCGTGCTCTCACAAAATCGACTGAGCTCAGCCGTATATCGATCCAAAGGGTGACCTGAAACGTAAAATCCGAGTGTTGATTTTTCTCGGGCAAGTTGATCGCGACTGTCCCAGTTTGCCATCGACGGAAAGCGAAGCCCTGTGTGAGAACGGCTGTTTTCCGCTGGAGCGGGTTCGAGTAGACCGAAGAGATTGGTTTGACCACTCGAACGCTCGTTGCTGATCTTTTTCCCGCGCTCGATAGCAGCTTCAATAGCGGCGAAGGCTTGCGCTCGGGTCACCTCTAGCGGTTCATGAACTGAATCGAAGGCGCCGGACTGAACCAGAGCTTCTACTACGCCTTTGTTCACGCGGCGAAGATCTACGCGTGCACAGAACTCGAAGAGGTCGGAGAAGGGTTGTTTGTTCCCTTCGTAGGTACGAGCCTCAAACACCGCTTCGAGCGCAGCTTCCCCCACACCCTTAAGTGCGCCCAGTCCAAAGCGGATTTTGGGTGATCGAGGGTCTCTTAGTTTGCCTTTGAGACAAACTGGCTGTGTCGCCCGTTTACGTGGTTCCCCGTCGAGTGAATCTGAGTAGACGACAGAAAAATTGATCTCAGATTCATTCACATCAGGTGGAAGTACAGTGATCCCCATCGAACGTGCTTCCGCAACGGTGCGGACTACTTTTTCGCTCTTGTCTCTGTCGGCAGTGAGCGTTGCACATTGGAATTCGACCGGATAGTGTGTCTTGAGATAGGCTGTTTGATAGGTAATCAGTGCGTATGCAGCAGAGTGCGATTTGTTAAAACCGTAGCCTGCGAAATAGGCCATCAAATCGAATACGTGTACGGCGTCTGCTTCCGAGTGACCGTTTTTTAGCGCGCCCTCTACGAAGATGGCTTTCTGTTTGGCCATCTCCTCGGCTTTTTTCTTTCCCATCGCGCGACGCAGAAGATCTGCGCCCCCAAGGGTGTAGCCGGCCATGTCCCGCGCGATCTGCATCACTTGCTCCTGGTACACGATCACGCCTCGGGTGGGCTCCAGGATGTGTTCGATGGAGGGGTGGGGATACTCTACTTTTTGCCTGCCATGACGTCGCTCGACAAAGTCTTTGTCCATTCCGGCGCCCATGGGGCCAGGTCTGTAGAGTGCGACTGCTGCGACGATATCTTCGAAACAGTCTGGCTTAAGCTGTTTGAAAAGGCTCTGCATACCACTTGATTCCAACTGGAATACATTTGTGGTTTCCCCAGACTGCAAGAGGGCGAACGTCGCCGGGTCATCGGTCGGTAGCGTGTCCAGCTCGAATGGATCTCCGTCGCGACCGGGACGACGCCGAATCAACTCGACAGCGATGTCCAGAACCGTGAGGGTCTTTAGGCCGAGAAAGTCAAACTTAACCAGGCCTGCAGATTCGACGTCGTCCTTGTGGAACTGCGTCACATAGGTGCCTGCCTCTGGGCAGAAGACGGGGACATGATCCCAGATGGGGCCTTCGCTGATGACCACTCCGGCTGCATGCATACCTGCATGGCGAGTGACATTTTCTAAGGCTTGCGCGGTATCGATGAGCTCCTTGACCGCGTGGTCCTCATCGTAAACCGCCCGAAGTCGCTGTTCCTGCGCTAGGGCTTTTTCTATCGGGACGCTTTTGCCCTGTATCGGTTCAGGAATCATGGTCGCAATACGTCCTGCGTCTCCGGGGCTCATCCCCATGACCCGACCGACATCGCGTACCACACTGCGACTCTTAAGCTGATGGAAGGTCGCTATCTGACCGACGGACTGGTGTCCGTATGTCTCTCGTACGTAGTCGATGACAAGATCTCGCTTTTCCATACAAAAGTCGACGTCGAAGTCGGGCATCGATACCCGCTCCGGGTTGAGGAACCGTTCGAAGAGCAGACCGTGCGGAATTGGATCGAGGTTGGTGATGCGAAGTGCCCAAGCCACGAGAGAGCCAGCTCCGGAGCCTCGCCCTGGACCGACCGGAACTCCATTGTGTTTGCCCCAGTTGATGAAGTCCTGGACGATCAGAAAATACCCGGGAAAGCCCATATTCGCGATGACGCGGAGCTCGAGCTCCAGTCGCTCGAAGTAGGCCTTGGGTTCAAAACGGAAGTCGATCCGGCGAAGTTCCTCAAAACGCGTTTCAAGGCCGGCTCGAGCAATCTGGCTGAGGTACTGTGCTTCAGTGAGGCCTTGAGGGACGGGAAAACGCGGCAGTTTCGGCTTACTGAAAGGAGAGACCTGACCGGCACAGCGCTCGGCGATTTGAAGTGTCGCTTGGATCGACTCTGGAACATGCCGAAAGAGATGTGTCATTTCTCCGGCCGATTTGAGGTGCATCTCCGATGACCCGTGGTGGATGGCCTGAACCTCTGCGAGCCTTTGGCCGCTCCCGATGCACTGAAGCACGACCTGGGCGTGGGACTGCTCTTTGGCGACGAAATGACAGTCGTTAGTGGCGACGATGGGAAGCTCAAGTTCCCGGGCCAGCTCCACGAGAACTTGGTTGAGCGGTCCGTTTTCTGGGAAGCCGTGGTCTTGGAGTTCGATGAAGAAAGAACCCTTTTCAAAAGCACCGGCAAGCTGGGCCATCGCTTCTCGTCCAGCTCCCGTGCCTCGCATGAGTATCGTTTGTGCGAGCCATCCACCCATGCATGCAGAGAGCCCGATGAGACCCTCGCTGTGCCGCCTGAGGAGCTCGAAGTCGATACGAGGAACACCAGCGTGTAGCCCTTCAACCCAGCCAAGGCTCACGAGTCGCACCAGGTTTTGATAGCCTTGCTGGTTCTCGGCGAGCAGGAGCACGTGGTGTACATCCCTTGCGCTGGGGTCTTTTCTATCGCCGGCGGTGATGTTGAGTTCCGCGCCGACGATAGGCTTCACATCGCTACCGCTTAGCAGTTGATGAAACTGCACGGTGCCGAACATGTTGTTCGTATCGGTGAGGGCACAGGCACGCATGCCCAACTCCTGGATCCGGGTTGCCAGAGGTTTGAGCCTGCTCGCGGCCTCGAGTAGGGAGTACTCAGAATGAACGTGTAGGTGTACGAACTCGTTCGCCATGGCGCGAAGACCATAGCAGTCTCAGCAAGAGGAACGCAGCTTCAAGACGATTCCATCCGCGTGCAGCCACATCGTTTGAATAGTGAGTGAGGAGTTCAGCCGCGTAGCCGCTGCTGTCTGCGCAGTAGATCGCTCGCGAGGGCGCGGATCGCTCAGGATTCGGCGTCAAGTTCCGGCATTCCGTTGCACGTTCCCCGTCCATCGTGCTACGAGCCTGCGCTTGAGGCGGCAGAGCGCTGTCCGGAGCAGATATGAAGAAGTCACCGATTCAGGTCACCAAGGAGCGTTTTGGTGGCAAAGCCGAACTAGTAAAGTCCATCAAAGAACTAGCCACTGAAGATCTGTGGATCGATCGGGTGAACGGGGACAAGGGCCTAGAGCGCGTATCCAATCGAAAGCTCCAGCACCTTCACGATGTACTTACCAAGGTCAAGGCGCAGTTTGGCACCCGAACAGGGCTTGTCGACGCCATCGTTGCCTTAGAACAACGTACCAAAGACTCCGACTACCGACAGAGATTCCTTGAGTGGTCCACTCCCAAACTCTGGGACTACTTCTGCTCGAAGCAAAAGACCTCAAAACAGTCCGCCGCCAAAGCGTCCTAGACCCTGCAGGACTGAGCGTCTGGGGGACCGATCGCGCCCCACTGCACTCCTCAAGACTTTGTTGCACACAGGCAAGGGCTGCACACCCTTAGTGCAGGTTTCACTGGGTCGTTTCGAGTCCAGAGATCCACAAAAAGAGGTTTGTGCGTCCGTCGGCATCGACGATTTCTGAGCCGAGAGGAGGCATCTGATCCTCTCCGCGGATCCCGGTCCGTAAGTACAGCGTACTGATATCGGGTCTCCTCGGCACAATGCGTTGGTTCGCCTCGATGCTGCCGTCTACGAGGGTTCGCCATTCGCTGTCGACCTCGATGGCGGTGAGATAGGCTGGCGCTTGCTGCTCCGTAGCCAAGCCGACCGGTACCCAAAGCCGTAGACCCTCTGGAGCGCTTTCGTCCGCGCTGTGGCAGTGCCCACAGTTGGCGTGCAAATAGCCCAGAGCTTGTTGCGTATGTTCCATGCCTGGAATCGCGGCAAGTTCAGTAGGTATGTCGTGTGAGAGCATTCCGAGATCACGAAGGTCCTGCAGCGTCGTTTCGCTTCGGTCGTGATTCAACTGAACCGCTCCAAACCCGAGCACCATATCCCTTGGCCCGTATTCGGAGTGACACTCAACGCACTGAGCGAGTGACGGGATGTCGTGGGGTGTACCGAGGGCGTTCTCCTCACCGCCGAAAGGAACTTCGTTTGCTTCAGACGGGCCGTCCCAACGATAGGTCCGAAAGTCCCAGTGATTGACCCCAGTGCCCGAAGTTGTTTTCTCGAAATAGCGTGTCTCGACTCGGGCGCCTTGATAGGAGAAGGTTTTCCAAATCCGGGTGCCGACCGGAAAGACCCAATGATCTGCTTCTCTAGTATCGATTTGTGAGCCCTCGGGAAAAGAAATGAACCGCTCTTTTCCGGTACCGTCACTCCAAAGCCAGAAACGCGGGCTGTAGGCCAGAATCGACGGATTGAGGACGGAGCAGTCGGCGTCGATATACAGGTCTGGAGGACCGTTACAGAAGTCGCCCGCGGCATCCTCGGACGACGAATCCACATTGGGTTCCTGCGCATCGGCCACGTCCGCATCGAAGGTTGTGACCGCTCCATCTGCGGATATTTCGCGGCTAGGGCCCGTCGAATCCGAGCAGGAACTCGCGAGCACAACCCAGACAACGACGAATCGACGTCTCCCCACGCTCTCTAGGAATAAGGTCATTTACCGTGCTCGTCCACTGTTGAATCGTGTACTCTGAGAGAAAAGAACCGTTCACACTGTATACAGGTGTTGGGTTCCTTTGCTTCTTGGGACGGGGAAATGAAGTCGATCTCAGTAGTTACGCTGTCGGTCGCTGCGGTACTGCCTTGGCAGTCCGCACGGGCACAGGAGGAACAGCCACGAACCCCGAGCGCGGCCGAGCAAACCCCCGCCGCCGAGGGTGCGGGACAAGGCCCGATCACCGTCGATCATCGGCAACACGACTCGCGATATGATTCTCAACTCGATCAGGCCGCTCGACTGACGTTTCTCGCGGGACGGGAAGCTTTTGTTCAGGGTGATTACGCTACGGCGCTGGATCGATTTCGCCAGGCATACGACCTCAGCCCGCGTCCTATGCTTCTTTTGAATATCGCCTCCTGTTTGGATCGGCTCCGTCGAGACGAAGAGACGGTCGCTGCGCTCCGTCAGTATCTAGCGTCCGAAGATGCGCAGCATGCGCCCAACCTGGCTGAGGTACAGGCGCGTATCGAGGTGCTGGAAGAGGCCATTGCTGCGCGCCGACGCGAAGAAGCGATGAATGAGGAGCTGTCTTTGGCCGCCGCTGTTGTGCCGCTGCCCGAGCAGGAGCCAGAGCAGGGCGGACTGAACCCGATAGTGTTCTATTCGGTTGCGGGTGCGGCGCTTGCATCAGGAGCCGTCTTGATTTGGTCGGGAATCGATGCGTCTAGCCGCAACGACGACTACGAGTCGTATGCTGCAGACCTGAGTAATACCGACAGTGCCCGTGCACGTTCTCTATATAACGACGTTGAGGATGCCGAGCGGCGCACCAATATTTTAATAGGCGTCACCGCGGGACTCGGCGTGGCCGCTGGAGCGCTCGCTTTCTTTACTCGATGGGGCTCCCGCGAAACTCGTCCGGATACGGATGCCGCCGTGGCGGTGACTGCCGAAGGGTTCGTCATTCGAGCAGGTCGCCGTTTTTAGCCGGAAGGGATGAACATGCTGATGAACAATGTGCGACATCGACCTCCGGCGTATGCTCTGCTGCTTCTTTGTGCCGGATGTAGTCTCGCCAACGAGAGTTTGCTGGAGCGTTTCGAGGGAAGCTCAATCGATGCGGGGCCTGAGGACGCGCAACCGGTAACGAGCCAGGACTCCGGCGCCGCGGATGCGTCAGAAGGAGACGCGTCCGGATTCGATGCTGGACCTGCTCCAGCGGACCGTTGCGAAGACAACGGGGACACCTTGGTTCTCACCGACACCACTGAGGATCTGGTGATCGACACCCGCAACAATGTGAGCACGATATCGAGTCTCCCATCCTGCGGTCTGCAGGTGCCGGGTAGCGATGCGTTCGTTGCTGTCGACGTAGAGCCGGGCACCTACTGGCATTTTCATTTGCAAACCGATCCCACAGCCGCCAGCGATAGCCGAGAGCGAGACCCAACGCTTTATCTATTGCGTGACGGGTGCAATGTGACTCAATGTCAGGCAGCGACAGTTGCGGACTATTGCGGCTCTACCAGCGACGAGGAGCACTTCGGCTTCGAGTTCCCACAGGCTGGAAGATGGTTTATCGGCATCGATGATCGCATCAGCGGAGGTGGGGTTTACCTCCTCGACGCGGTGCGCCCGGTCTGCGGTGACGGTCGTGTCGATCATGGAGAGGCCTGCGACGATGCGGTCGAAGATGGACCTGCATGTGAATCGTGTCGTCTGGTTCTCAATGAGGACGACCGGTTTGCGACGGGCTTCAACTTTAATCTGCAGGAAGCGCACCTGGTGGAGCCATCGGCAATCGATGGGACGCCCAGCGTTGGTTTGACCATCGGTGGACTGCTCGGTGGTTTGGCCGATTGTTCCTACCCGGCCTACTACGCGATTGCGGTAGAAGACGGGCGACCGAACCTTCGAGTCGAGTATCTGATGCAGGGCGTCGACGCATGCGATGCAGATGGTGAGGCTCAGGACGTGACCATGGTTCTCGAAACTCTGGGTGGCGGGCAGCCGGACGCGAACATCACCTCAGGGGCTTGCCCAACGGTCCAAGCGCGATTGAGCGAAGGCTTATACTTCATAAGCATTGTCGATGATCGCGAGGATCGGAGTCGTGTTGTTCGCTACGAAGTCCGTTTCACCCTGAGTCCCTGACGGGCAGAGAGACCATCGCCATGCTGCTCCTCATTCAGAGAACCAGTGGCTTGCTGCGCAGATCGGCAGGGAGCCTTTTATTCTTGGTGGTACTTTCGGTTCCGTATTCGACTCGAGCACACGAATTTTATACATCTAGAGTGCCAAATGCGGCAACTGCACTCTCATCCGATGGCTCGACCAAGCCTTGCATTACCTGCCACGACAACGTGGATGGTGGTGCAGGATGTACCTCGTCCGGAGGCGCGAGGCCGTGCCTCAACCCTTTTGGGGTACAGTTTCGTGATGCAAGCTTTCTCTGGAGCAACGCGCTTTCGCAGCTTGACGCCGATGGGGACGGGTTTACCAACGGGCAAGAGCTGCAAGATGCGGAAGGGAACTGGATACCCGGTGACCATAGTCCCGGTGTAACGAACTACGTCACTCGGCCCGGCTTTGACGACTCCACTCCGGGGCAGATCGATGCGGATGGTGATGGCTTTTGCTGGTTTGGGGAAGACCTAGACGGCAGCGGAAGCTGCGATGGCGTCACTGAAAACACCGGAGCGCTCGACTGCGACGACGGCGACGACAGCGTGAATAGCGGGGCGGTTGAGCTGTGCAGCAATGTGATCGACGACGACTGCAACGGGCTTACCACCCTTGAGGATCCTGCTTGCGAAGACGTGGTGGACCGGGATGGAGACGGCTTTTGCGTGCTCGGTCGAGACCTCAATGGTGACCGAGACTGTATCGACGGCAGCGGTGAGCAGACCTCAGACATCGATTGTGACGATACGCGAATTACCGTGTTTCCGGGAAATCGAGAGAACTGTACTGATGGACAGGACAACGACTGTAACGGACTAATTGACGTAGCGGATACGCAATGCCGCAGCGATGTGGATGAGGACTCCGACGGGTTTTGTCCGTTGGGGGTTGACTTGAATGGCGATGGTGACTGCCTCGACGCTGGAGAACTCGACGATAGCGTTTTTTCGGATGGTTTCGATTGTGATGATCAGAATGCCGCTGCAAATCCAGATCAGACAGAAATCTGCGATGACTCGATCGACAATGACTGCGATGGAGATGCAAATTTTATCGACTCTGAATGCCAAGGTTTTTTCGATGCGGATGGAGATGGATTTTGTGTTTCCGGGATAGATCGCAACGGAGACGGTGACTGCATCGATGAGCTCGAGGGGCTTGCCGACGGGGAACTCGGTGACTGCAACGATCTCGATCCACTCGTGGCACCCGGACGAGGTGAGGATGGAGACGCTTGCCGAGATTCGATCGACAACGACTGTGACGGCAGCATCAGTCTCGCGGATAGCGACTGTGCGGGGTATCTCGACACAGACGGTGATCGCTACTGCCTCGTTGGGTTCGACGCAAACCTCGACGGTGACTGCGCCGACATCGATGAGGAAGGTGGCACTTTAGTAGACTGCGACGACTCACTGGCCTCCATATCCCCGGTCGCGGTTGAGATTTGTACCGATGGACTCGACAACGACTGTGATGGAAGCACCGATGCAGCAGATCCGGGGGATCCCGATCCTGAGTCGGGGACGTTCCTAAATAGCTGCACCGATTTTGCCGATCTCGATCGCGACGGTTACTGCGTTCAGGGTCGAGATCTTAACGCCGATTTCGATTGCGCAGACGAGGGAGAACTGGATGCGGCCGAAGGTCTGAGCGACAGCTTCCCTCTCGACCCAACGATAGGCCCGGGAGCCTTCGAACACTGTGGCGATGGGGTCGACAACGATCTCGATGGACTTGTCGATCTCGAGAGCCCCTCATGTTCTCGGGACAGCGACGCCGACGGAGATGGGTTTTGCAGTATCGGACGCGACCTCAACGGCGACGGAGATTGCCTGGACAGCAGTGAAGACCCCTCGATGGACGAACTGCGCTTCGGAGATTTCGATTGCGACGATCGAGATGCCGAGGTCTATCCCGCAAACGACGCAGCCGGTCTCGAGAATTGTTTTGATTTTGTGGACAACGACTGCGACACGCGCGTGGATCTCGACGACGCCGAGTGTAAGCGTTTCTTCGATGCAGATGGTGACGGATTCTGCCCCACCGGAGTGGACGACAACGGAGATGGCGACTGCTTGGATGTTGCCGAGGATCGTTTTGGAGAAGACTGCTCCGACAATCCGCTCCTAGAGCCGCTGGCCGCTTCTATCAACATTCGTGCAAGAGAGATTTGCGACGACCTTATCGACAACGATTGCGACGGCGCTACCGATCTCGAGGACACCCAGTGCGACTGCATGACGTTTTGTGATGATGGCGATCCGTGCACCATCGATGGCTGCAATGAAGCCAAGACTCTGTGCGCGTATCGTCCGGATCCCGCTTGCTTTGATGCCGGTGCGCCGCCTGTGCTTGATGGAGACGGCGGCACACCGGCTCGCTCCGCAGGTGGTGGATGTTATGTCGGGGGTAGCCCACGTCACACCCTCCTGATTTGGATCGTCGGATGTCTGGGCTGGCTCATCCTTCGCCGGAGGCGTCCATGATGCAGCCATGGATGCGTCTCGCTTTGGGGCTTTTGTTGCTGTTTGGCTGGGCTCCTTCCGCTCAGGCCTATCCCTACTACGGACACTACGGCTCGGGATCCAACCCGCCAGGCACCACAGATTTTGGAGTTGGAGCTCATTCGTCTGGATGCGAGATGTGCCACACCAACACGGGAGGAGGTCTCTCGTGCGCTGGTGGCTTTTTCCCCTGTCTCAATCCCTTTGGCCTAGCCTATTTTTCGAATGGTGGCTGGACCACCTCATTTGGGAATGCAGATTCCGATGCTGACGGTCAGTCCAATCTCTCCGAGGTGAACAATACATCTCGTCAGCCTGGATTTCCTCGCCAGGCGAGCTCCTGCGATCTCTCGGACTGCGCTTCCACGCTTTCTGATGACTGCTCGGGTGGCGGCACCGGGTTCAACATCACCTGTAATCGCATCCAGTATGCTTCAGGCAGGTACAGCTACACCTATAGCTTCTCGTGCGATAATGCAGGTTACGATAGTGACTTTGCGTCAGACGAGAGCAGCTGGCTTTGCTCTGATATCAACGAGTGCTCGACGTCGAATCCTTGCGGTGAAGACAATACTTTCAGCAACAATGCTTGTTCGAACACTGCAGGAAGCTGGAGCTGTGACTGCAATGCTGGCTATACAGAATTTGGATCCGTAGCGGCGCGAACCAACGGCTGCAGTAGTAACAACGAGTGCAGTACGGGGGATCCTTGTAGCGTCTCTGGGCTGGGTAACAATATATGCACGGAACTGACGGGTTCCTACGATTGCTCTTGCGACTCGGGCTACAACCGAACCGGATCGATTACCGGTGTCAATCGGAAATGCCTCGATATCGATGAATGCTCCGCGAACAATTACTGCGGTGAAGACTATTCTGATAGCGATACGAGCTGCGTGAATCAAACGGGAGGATTTTCCTGTGAGTGCGGCGTCAATGAAGGGTTTACCGCTGCCGGTTCAGGCAACCTCGGTCAGAGGTGTAACGATATCAACGAATGCAACGAAGAAAACCACTGTCGCGAAGATGACTTCTCGAGCGTCAACAGCTGCAGCAACACCAGCGGCGGCTACCGATGCTCCTGCGGAGCGGGTTTTCAGCTTAGCGGTAGTGCCCCTCGAAGCCAGACTTGCCAGGATATCGACGAGTGCGCGCAGAACAGCGGTCTTTGCGGTCGAACCGGAACCTTTGGTAGCGGCGCGAATGTCTGCACCAACGTGGATGGCGGTTATAGTTGCAGCTGCATTGCAGGATTTACCCACCAAAACAGCGGCGCTCCCGCGACAAATCGTAATCAAGACTGCATCCCCATCGATGAGTGCGTGAGTACTTCCGTATGTGGACAAAATCTTGGCCCTGGTGGAACCAACACCTGCACCAACTTAGTTCAGGGGTACAGCTGCAGTTGTCAGTCACCACAGTTTTCAGCCACAGGTAGCGGCAGCTTTGATGGAGACTGCGTCGACGTAAACGAGTGCACCGACGGAGGCCCTTCTGACAACACATGTCATCAAGAGGACGGGTGGGGTAGCTGTACAAACTATACCGGTAGCGGTAGTGCCATCGGATACGGTTGCACATGTGGAGCAGGTTTTACGCGCATTAATGCTGGAACGACCTCCGAGGACTGCGCAGACATCAACGAATGTACCGACGAGTCTGGAGCCGATACGAGCTGCAACGCGCATTTAGGTTATGGTTCGTGCAATAATACGACAGGTGGATACAGCTGTACGTGTGCCGATGGCTACGAGAGTTTTCTCGATGGAGGCGACCCAAGCTGTCGTAACGTCGATGAATGTAGCGACGAAGCTGGCGCGGATACGAGCTGTAACGCGCATTTGGGATTTGGGACCTGTACCGATACCGATGGTGGGTTTACGTGCAGCTGCGATACCGCAAACGGATACGCGTTTGATGCAGGCGCTCAGACCTGTGTGTTGGAAAACGAGTGTACAAATCCGGCCAACAACAACTGCGATGTGAATGCAACGTGCACGGATACGCCTACTGGATTTACGTGTTCATGCGATCAAGGTTGGACGGGTAGCGGCACAAGCTGCTCTAACGTCGATGAGTGTGCCGTAGCCACGCAGTGCGGTCAGAATCTCGGCGGCGGCGGGATCAATACCTGCATCGATACTAGCGGCGGGTTCACGTGTGTCTGCGGCCCTGGTTTTTCGGCTCAAGGCTCTGGCTTTACCGCGACCTGTGTGAATCAGAACGAATGCAGCGATACGCCAGGCATTTGCGGGGCAGGCTCCTGTACTGATCTTGAGGGCTCTTACTCCTGCAATTGTCCCGAGGGATACTCATTTTCAGGCGGCACGTGCCAAAATATCGATGAATGCGGCAATTCCAGCACGTGCGGTCAAGACCTCGGTGCGCCAGGCACCAACACCTGTACCGATCTGACTCCTGGGTACAGTTGCGTTTGCGACTCCAGCGGATACGACCTGAGCGGCTCTGGCTTCTCTGCTGCCTGCATCGACCGTGATGAATGTGCACAGACCAATCCGTGCAGCGTAGGATCATGCGACAACTCAGTCGGCGGGTACTCCTGCAATTGCCCCTCTGGATATATCTTCCAAAATGGAACCTGCGAGGACGTGGACGAATGTGTGTTGTCGCCCTGCGGCTCTAACGCGACGGGCTGCAACAATATCGGCGGCAGCTATGAATGTGCTTGTGCCACCGGATACGCCGCCCCAGCTGCGGGAGGTAGCTGCGCGGATATCGATGAGTGCGTGGTGAGCGCGCCGTGTGGTTCGAACTCTTCTTCGTGCAGCAATCGTGACGGTACATACTCTTGCGCGTGCAGTGCGGGTTACTCCGCTCCCTCTCAAGGAGGCACGTGTGCCAACATCAATGAGTGTGCCGAGACTCCTGATATCTGCGGAGTGGGTAGCTGCGAAGATGATGAGGGCAGCTACAGCTGCAGCTGTCCTGAGGGATACAGTGCGCCGGTAACAGCAGGTACCTGTGAGAACGTCGATGAATGCACCGAGACCCCTGGAGTCTGCGGCAGCAATGCAAGCCGCTGCAGCGACTCCGAAGGCAGTTACGTCTGTGAGTGCGAAAGCGGTTATGAAGCGCCGGCCAGTGGCGGCAGCTGCATCAATATCGACGAATGCAGCATCGGTACACCATGCGATCCAGGTAACTGCAGCGATCTTGAAGGAACCTACAGCTGCAGCTGCCCCGAGGGCTTTGCGGTGGCTTCGGGTACATCGGGTCCTTTCTGCGTCGATATCGACGAGTGTCTGGGAGATCCCTGCGGTCCCGGGACATGTTTTGAGACAGGCGTTGGCGGTGATTCACGTGGCTTTGGAGATTATTTCTGCGTGTGTAACGCAGGATATGTGGAGAGCGCAGAGTTGAACGGTGTCTGTCAAAATGTCGATGAATGCCTCACTCCCGAGGTAAGCCTGTGCCCTAGCAACTCGACCTGCACGGATACGGACGGGCGTTGGGAGTGTCCTTGCGATATCGGTTTCGAATACGATGTGTCCGGGACGATCTGCATCAACGTCGACGAGTGCGCCTTAGGGCTCGATGATTGCGCTCCGGTTACGGCTACCTGCTCGGACCTCACGCCGGTTCAGGCAGACCCAAGAAGATGGGAGTGCAGCTGCAACGTCGGGTATCAGGGATCTGGAGTGACCTGCGTCGACATAGATGAATGCGCGATCGGAACGCCGTGCGGCGAAAATGAGCTCTGCGTCAATCGCTTAAGTGGAGAGCAGCCCGATTGTCGGTGCCGGCCGGGGTACACCCGCAATGAGGAGTCGCTTCTGTGTGAACTTAGCTGCGGTGATGGAACGCTGGGACAGACCGAGGTTTGCGACGACGGAAACAGCGAGCCGGGTGACGGCTGTAGCGATGCATGTCTCATCGAGCCGGGTTACGTCTGCCTGACCCCGGGTGCTTCCTGCCTGCAGACTTGCGGAGACGGCGTCCTTCAGACTCACGAAGAATGTGACGACGGAGACGAGAACTCCGATACGGCCGCCGATGCCTGCCGTCTCAGTGGATGTGTGTTCGCGCGTTGTGGAGATGGGGTGATCGATACCGGTGAGGCCTGCGACGATGGTGATATGGAGACCGTCGAAGGCATGGCGATCAACTCAGACCGTGATCCAGATGCCTGTCGCACCGATTGCTCCCTACCAAGATGTGGAGATGGCGTGGTCGATACCGGTGAGCTTTGCGATCCGGGGATCCTCGAAGATGAGGCCTGCACGAGTGAGGTCGCCTGCGGATTTGCGGTGCAGGAACCGCCGCCCGATGCATCTGCTGTAGCATTGGATGCGTCAAGCCCAGACGCGGGTTCATCGACGCCCGCCTCTTCGGGAGGAGGCTGCGCGCTTGGAGGCCGGCCCCAATCGTCCATGCCTCGAACTTCTTTGCTGTGGCTGGTCCTTTGGACGCTCACCTGCTTGCGGCGCGCTAGAAAGTCAGCAGGCCGAAGTACCAGTCGACGAGCGGCGTTCCGAAGAACAGATACTCAAGAGCGGCAAGGCTGAGGAAGGGACCGAACTTGATTTTGAGCCGACCGAACTCAGCAGGTCGGCTCTCCTCC
Source organism: Myxococcota bacterium (assembly GCA_039030515.1). Lineage (GTDB taxonomy): Bacteria > Myxococcota_A > Polyangia > Polyangiales > Houyiibacteriaceae > JBCCEA01. The sequence goes on from JBCCEA010000007.1 coordinate 89,345, forward strand.
AGAGGATCCTCTGAGCTGTAGTCGTTTCCGGCTGAACTGTTCTCCGCTTCAGTCAGCGTCTCTTTTTGCGCCTCGGACTCCGGCATAACGCCGGTGGTCTCCGCCGATTCGGATTCGCCTTGGAGCACGCCTAGCTTGCCCGCTGCGCCGAGCAGCACTGTCGCGACAACGCCCTGCATGGACCCGATAGCGAGGGTGAAAAGCACGCCTTCCCATCCTAGGAATGCGCCGATCATCATGAGGAGTTTCGCATCTCCTTCCCCCATGCCGCGCCTGCCGGTCGCGAGTTCATACGCCCAGACAAAGGGAACTTGGATGATGAGAAAGCCGACTCCCGCGCCCACCGCAGCAGCTTCCGCGCCGGGCATGTGCCGGACGGTGGCGGTGACGAGTCCGAGGGCACAGCCGGGCAAGCTGATCTCGTCGGGGATGATCATGTGCTCGAGATCGGTAAAGGTGGCGATGAGCAAGGCTCCCGCAAACGAGAACCAAAGTCCGGTTTGCAAAAGCCCGTCTGAGGCTGGAGTGAACTGAGGCGCTCGAACAAAAAACACCTCCGCCACCGCCAAGCACAAGAGGCCGGCGAGGACCTCGACAAAAACGTAGCGAGGTGAAATCCGTGCGCTGCAGCAGGCGGCTCGGCCGCGCAGCACACACCAGCTCACGATCGGGATGTTCTGCCAAGGGGGGATCTGCACGCCGCAGCTGGGGCAACGACTCGAGGGGAAGACTACCGACTCCTCGAATGGAAGCCGGTGAATCGCGACGTTGAAAAAGCTTCCCCACAGGCTACCGAATAAAAAGGCAAGCAAACGTACGGCGAAGGGTGTCAGATCTGAGGTGGACACGCGGCGGCATCGTAGTCGCTTCATCAAGCTGAGGAAAGGTTTGCTAGCGGTATCCGGATGTGCGCGACGCTTGGATCCGCATACACTCAGACGGGTGACGGATGGCCACTCGATCGTAAGCAGCACAGCGCCTCGGAGTGCGCTCCGGGACGCGAGGCGGATCGTCGTCAAGATCGGAAGTCGATCCCTAGTCGAAGCGGAGGGTCGATTTGCTCTTCTCTCAAAGCAGCTTCAGGCGATGCGAGATCGAGGGTGCATGGTGGTACTCGTTTCGTCGGGCGCGATCGCGCTCGGGATCGACCGCCTCGAGCTCTTGGAGCGTCCAGGGTCTATCGCCGGACTGCAGGCGGTCGCCGCGGTCGGTCAAACCGAACTGATGCGTCGCTGGGAGCATGCATTGGCCGAATGTGGGATGGCGAGTGCACAGGTTCTTCTCACCCATGCGGATTTATCCGATCGGGATCGCTACCTTCACGTGCGCTCTGCGATCGATGCGATGCTCGATCTTCAGGCGCTGCCGATCATCAACGAGAACGATACGGTCGGCTTTGAAGAGATTCGCTTTGGAGACAACGATCAGCTTGCTGCGATGGTGGCCACCCTCGTCGGCGCGGACCTCCTGCTCTTGCTCACCCACACCGAGGGGCTCCTCGATGCCGAGAACCGATGTATCCCGCTAGTGCAGGATATCGAACAGGCGCGAACAGCGATCCGTCCTGAAAAGAGTACGCAAGGCAGTGGAGGGATGGCGAGCAAAGTCGATGCTGCGGTCCGTGCGACCCGACGCGGCGTGCCCGTCGTAGTCGCTTCTGCTTCAGAGCGGGAGGTGCTTACCCGCATTGTGGACGGAGATCGTCTCGGAACTTTATTTTTGCCGGTCGGTGCTCCGATGGCGAGCCGGAAGCACTGGATCGCCTACACCCTCCGCTCCAAAGGACAACTGTTTTTAGACGCGGGCGCGATACGGGCGGTCGTCCATGAAAAGAGAAGCCTGCTTCCCGCAGGTGTGGTCGCGGTGCGTGGAGACTTTGAGCCCGGCGATGCGGTCGATCTCTGCACGATGGAGGGCATCGAAGTCGCAAAAGGACTGGTTCGTTACGAAGTGGGAGACGTAGCCCGGCTTGCCGGGGCGCATTCTCGAGATATCGAAGAGCGAACGGGAAGATTTGGCGGAGAGGCGCTGGTTCATCGCAACGATATGGTGGTACTCGATGCATATGGATGAGGAAGTCTATCGGACCGTTCGGGTTCTGGCAGAACGCGCAAGGCCGGCTGCTCGAACATTGGGTCATGTCGATACCGCAAAGAAAAATGCCCTGCTGCGAGCCGTGGCCGAAGCGCTCCGAGGTGAGGCTCAGGACGAAGTGCTCTCGGCCAACGCTGTCGACGTGGAGGCGGCTCGCGGCAGCGGTCTTACCTCGGCGATGATCGAGCGACTTGTGCTCGACCGCACACGACTGCTGCAGGTGGCGGATGGGTTGGATGACCTTGCGAAACTACCCGATCCGGTCGGGGAAATCGTGCAGATGCGTATGCTCGAAAGCGGCCTTCAGGCGGGTCGAATGCGGGTCCCCTTGGGGGTGATCGCCATGATTTACGAATCAAGACCCAACGTCACCGCCGATGCGGCTGCCCTGTGCCTCAAAAGCGGCAACGCGGTGATCCTGCGCGGTGGGAGCGAGGCTTTTCGCAGCAATCAAGCGATCGCAGGGGTTTTTCGCCGGGCGCTCGATGTCGCGGGCATGCCCACGCACGCGGTTCAGCTTGTGCCGACAACGCAGCGTGAGGCTACAAAGGCCTTGATCGGCTTGACCGGTCTCATCGATCTGGTGATCCCGCGGGGTGGCGAGCCTTTAATCCGTTTCGTCACTGAACATGCCACCGTACCCGTCATTCAGCACTTCAAGGGCGTGTGCCATCTGTACGTCGATGGAGACGCCGACTTCGATATGGCTGAGAAAATCGCACTCAACGCGAAATGTCAGCGTCCTGGAGTATGCAATGCGATGGAGACGCTGCTGATCGACCGAGCGTGCGCCGCATCCTTTTTACCTCAAATCCTCTCAAGGCTCGCGGAGCACAAGGTGGAGGTTCGAGGCGACTCGGGAGTCTGCGCTCTTGCTCCGGAGACGCAACAGGCATCCGAAAAAGATTGGGATACCGAGTACCTCGACCTCACCCTTTCGATTTCCATCGTGGAGGGAATCGATGGAGCGCTCTCCCATATCGACAAGCATGGATCGCATCACACCGAAGCGATCGTGACCTCGAGCTATGCCAAGGCTCGCAGGTTTGTTCGAGAGGTAGACGCAAGCTGCGTGTTTGTGAACGCATCCACTCGATTCAACGACGGATCTCAGTTAGGTCTTGGCGCTGAAATCGGCATCAGTACCTCAAAGATGCACGCCTACGGGCCCATGGGTCTGTCGGAACTGTGCACCCTGAAGTGGATCGGGTACGGTGAGGGACACATACGCAATTAGGAGGAATCGTTTGGGAGCAAAGACCGGTCACGCGCAGGTTCAGTCAATCGAAGGTGAGACAAGCGAACTCGGACGGCAGCTGGCCCTCGCGATCGTCTCAGCGGGTTTGGAAAAAAAAGCCCTACAGACCGAGGTCATCGACGTTCGCGGCAAGATCGACTACGCGGACTACGTTGTCGTTATGAGTGGACGCAGCGAGAGGCAGGTCTCTTCGATCGCAAAGGAGATCCAAAGGCGTGTTCGTACTGAGCTGGGTCAAAGATGCGTCGGGATAGAGGGTTTGCCTCGTGGTGAGTGGGTGCTGATGGATTTCTCTGACGTGATCGTGCACGTCTTTCACGAGGACACGCGCGGATACTACGATCTCGAGTCTCTTTGGATCGATGCGGCGCGTATTGCCCCTGTTGAGATGGAGACCGTGTGTTGAGCCCGAGCCGCACTATGAGCACGCGCGCTGTCCGCCGCTTGGTCGAACGAGCGCCCCAATAAAGCGGAGACGAATCCGTGCAGGTCCGTATCGTCGCGGTAGGCAAGATTCGCAAAGGTGGTTTGCGTGAAGTGCTCGACGACTACTTCAGTCGCATCAAACGTTATGTGCGTTTCGAAGAGATCGAGCTCCGCGATGATCGGCCCAGCGTGCTTCTCGAGCGACTTAAACGGGAGTTCGACCCGCGCACCCGGGTGGTCGCGATGGAAGTCCAGGGTCGAACCATGACCAGCGGAGACCTTGCGGACTACCTCGGCGGTGGAGAGCACGCCGGTGTTCAACGTCTGACCTGCCTTATCGGCGGTGCGTACGGCTTGCCGTCCGTGCTTTCTGAGCAGGCCGATCTCCAGCTCTCACTGTCTCGGATGACCTTGCCGCACCGCCTCGCGCGTCTCGTGCTGGCAGAGCAGCTCTACCGCGCCTACACGATCCTCCGTTGCGAGCCCTACGCGCACTGATCGACTTGGTAGGCAGTCTGACGCACCCGATGGTTCAGCTGAGGGTACCGTCGGCCGGCAAGCTTCGCGTGCCCCACAAGGCGCTCCGTGGTCAGGGCGTGCGGCACAATGCGATGCGGCATACCCTGAGGGCGCCGGCGGCATAGAGCGCTCGCTCCGCATCGTTTAAGGTGGCCCCCGTAGTGATGACGTCGTCGACCAGCAAGATCGAGGCTGAGGGTCGATGGCCGCGAAACAGACCACTTCGTGCTCGGCGATCCAAACCGCTGCCGCCGGCTTGTGGAGGCAGGTCGCACGTGCGTTTCAGGGCATGCCATTCGATGGGAACGGCAAGTCGTTTCGCGATAGGACGGGCGAGGAGGGCGCTCTGATTGTAGCCCCGTTTGCGTAGTTTTCGGGGGTGAAGCGGGATGGGAACGACTGCATCGATGGTGCCGCCGAAGCGATCGCATGCGAGTGTCGTCATCGCCCTTGCGAGCGGAACCGATAGGTCGCTCCTACCGCCATACTTAAACCTGCGAACTGCGTCGGCAGCGGGCCCCAGATAGCGAAAGACGGCGGGTCCCAACGTTTCTCTCTCTACGAGTGGTGCGCAGGCGTCACAAAACACGGAGCCGGATCGCTTGGGCTCGAATACGACCGAGTCGCAGGCCACGCATGTGGCCGGAGCGATCAAGGAGAGCATGCTTTCGAAGGCTTGTGTGCAGCCATTCAGGGTAAACTTGGTCATACTCGATACTTCGGATTCGACCGGGGTACGTATGCGATTCATCTGAGACTTAACGCACAGAGTCGCTCGTTTGCTTCCTCCTTGGCACTGCTGGAGTTCCCGTGGCACGCTCCGCCGCTCGGAGAAATCGATCCTTTTCATGGGGAAGAAAAAGAATAAGGAGACACCCGGAGAAGTCCTCGTCTGCCGAAATCCGAAGGCGGTAAAAAGCTACGACTTTGAAGAACGATATGAGGCAGGGCTCGTCTTGTCGGGCTCAGAGGTCAAAAGCATGCGCGAGCGGAGGGCGGATCTGGAGGGCGCCTACGCCTCCGTGCACGGTGACGAGGTATTCCTGCACAAAATGCACGTGGCGCCCTATCTCCATGCCGGTGCCTTTGGTCACGAGCCTCGACGCACTCGAAAGCTGCTGCTGCATCGACATGAGATCGAGCGTATTCGCGGACGCCTGGTTCAAAAAGGGTATGCTCTGGTGCCGTTGCAAGTTTATTTCAAGAAGGGTTTTGCAAAGGTGCAGGTGGGCCTCGGCAAAGGACGCACGAAGGGGGACCAGCGTCATGAGCTCCGCAAGCAGCTCGATTTGAAAGAGGCTCGCGCTGCGGTACGCAAGATTCACGAGCGCGATCAATAGGTCACGACCCTGCAGTCGCATGCAGTTTGTGCCGTGATTCGCGTGCAGGGGCGACGATGATTCAGGTTAGGGTAGGCGAATTGGCCGGAACGCTGGAGACGCTTGAGGGCGAGGTCGTTACTTTGCGTCTCGACGGATCGGTAGCGCCTGGTGCTCCAAAGACCATGATCGCGCTGCTTGAGGACGGTGCGCTGGAGCTTCAGGGTAAGTGCGTGGGAGGTCGACGTCACGGAGAGGGAGTCTTCGTCGTTCAATTTCGGCTCACGAATCTTCGACGTCAGGTTCGAAAAACGCTCTCAGATGCTCTGAAGATCTAGTCAACCTCGCTTGCGGACACCGGCCGGCCTGCTGTGCGTCGCATGCGGCTCTCTACGGACCGGCTGCGGAGATGCCTCTGCCATCCTTATTTCTGGGGCGGAGTAAAGGGTTGTACTTCTAGGCTAATGTCTGCATATTTATAGGGACAGTAGAATGCTACTCCGGGGGGCGTGGTCATGGCAGAGTCGGTAGTGTTTCGACGGGTACTTGAAGAACTAAGTACGTTTGTCACCCGCCCAAAAGCTGAGGCGATCTTAAACGATTGTTTGGAAGAACACGGCATGATCGCCCGCAAGTTTGACGGATACGACGTGCGCATGATTCTCCTGGAATCACTGCCTCGTCGTCTGGGAGTGCTCGTCGATTCGCAATCGATGCCCGCCGTGGTGCGGAGCCTAGAGTTCGCCTTAGTGGATATCCACAACCCAAAGCAGGCGCGTCGGCGACGGGCGAGTAAGAAATCCTTCCCCCGGGTTATCTGAACTACCGAATCATTTCGCTGAACGCGCCGGAAGCGAAGGCGTACTTAAAGTACGTTGAGCTTTGAGCATGGGAGGCAAGCGGCTGTTTGGGCCGACTCAGCGACCACCCCCCAGCGGGTCTAGGTTGGTTCAAACAGCCAGCGCCCCCGACCAGCGCGTCTCGATGGGTTTGAACGCCCAGCGCCCCGCACGCGCAGACGTGAAGGAGTAGTTTTGCTACTACGAACGTCGAGCATGGGAGGTAAGCGGGCTTTGAGGCCTAGCGAGACGCGCTGGGGCGAGGAGGAGGAGGGTACGAGTGGGTACCTGACGACGAGGAGCAAGGCGGCAAGCGGCTGTTTGGGCCGACATAGGCCCGCTGGGGGGTTAGTCGCACGGCAGTTCCCAACCCCCACCAGGCAACAAAATCGCTCCTGTCGCTCGCTCGAGGTCTGCAAGGGCGACCATTCGATCCCGTAGGGCGAGAAGATGACTGAATCTATTGGTGAAGTAGGCTTGCACTGCATCCACTAGATCTTTGGCGCTCATCGTGCCTACTTGGTAGGCCTGCCCGGCGGAAACAAACCATCTGCGGGTTTGTCGTTCACCTTCCGAGAACGCCGCTTCGCGACGGTTGGCATCTGTGACCGCGTAGTACGCGGTGGAAATCTCCAGCTCCATGCCGCGCCTGGCTTCCTCGCTCTTCGCTAAAGTTTCCGCCAGCTGCGCTCGCGATCGGCGCATGCGATGCAGGTTGCCCCAAAGATCGAGCGACCATGTGGCTACCAGGGCAACGCCTAGGTCGTTTCGGTTGGCACGGTCTACCACAAATGGGTTTTCCTGATCCGTTCGTGCGGGGCCTACCGCTGCGCGCGCCTGATAGCCAAAGACGAAGTCGGGAGCCAGTTGTGCACGTGCGATTTGTAGCTGCGAGTTTAGCGCTGATTGTGCCGCACGCAGTCGGCCAAACTCAGGCCGGCGTTGAACCCCTGCTACATATTCCTGTAGAGGGGAGAGCTGGACATCGACTTTCGCCATCGGACAGTCGCTGATGGTGACTTCATCGAGTCCCGTAAGGGTGGTGAGTGCGCTTCGGGATGACTCTTCGAGCCGTCTGGCCTCAGAGGTTCGGGCTTCGATTTCGGCTGTCGCGGCTTCGATTCGGTAGGTGTCGATTTCATCGACCTCCGTACTCCCTTGCTCCAATTGTTGCCGCAGCTTTGCCGCTGCCCGACGCAGGCGTCTTGTTCCCTCCGAAAGCATCTGGAGGGTGTCGAGTGCCAGCTGGAGTGAAAAGTAGGCGCGGCGTACGTTGTACCGCAGTTCCGATCTTGCCTGTTCGAATCCAAACTCTGCTGCGGAGATTCCTGCTCGGGCTGCCCTGCGGGCGTGCCTTAGTTTCCCAAATGTGAACAGGGGGATGATGCCCTCGACGCCCACTCTGTACACGGGTCCCCAGCCGTTTCCGAACGCTTCCTGAGTGCTGTCGCTAAACACCGCAGTTCCTCGTGCGCCGGGTGCCATCGTGAAGCTGAACGTGCCTTGTCCCTGGAAAAACGGTGAAACGGTAGCAGTTCCAAGCTGGGCTTCTGCAGCTTCGATGGCGTGCTGACAGGCGGTCAAACTGGGATAGGTTTGCTCCGCCTCCTCGATGAGCGCGCTAAGGCTAAGTCGGTTTGGCTCGAGTCGTGAGCTATCGACTCCGCTCGAGGGGACTTGGTCAGAGTCGGAAATCCATTCCTCTGTAAGTTGATGCTCCGCGCTAGACTGAGCGTCTGCTTCGTGGTTCTGTGCCGTTGTCGCCAGAGGCATCGAAATGCCCAGTGCCGCGATGGAGCATTGAATCCAGGGGCGATGTTGAATCGTCAACGCCTCTTTGATGCGGCTCCGCCGTTCGACTCTGCGCCGGAGTTGTAGCGTTGAATCACCGCATCCGTGAGATCCAGGTTGCTCGGCACCCAAACAACGCCTCCCTCGTTCCGCTCCAAGATGAGCGTGTAACCCTCAGCCTGTCCGATTCGTCGAAGAATTTCCTGCATGCGTTCGAGGATGCGTTTGGTTAGCTGACCCTCTTTCGCTGCAAGCTCACGTTGGTATTCCACGTAGGTGGTTTGAAGCTCTACAAAAGCTTTTTGGTACTGTTCGAGGCGCTGTTCTAACGCTTCTCTACTGAGTACGTTCTTTTGTTTTTCGATCTCTTCTTTAAGGAGCTTTAGATCATTTTGCTGCTTGTCGAGGAACTGCTGTCGTCGCTTGAAAAGCGTCTTTAGTTGAGCCTTCGCGCGCCGACCATCCTCGGTTTCGTTCAGGGCACGCTGTAGGTCGACCGTCGCGACACGCATCTGAGCGTAGACGCTGGGTGCTACTGCAGAGATCAGCAGTGCGATGATAAGGGTAACGGCTTGGCGCGACAGGCTCATTCAGTGTCCTTTCGAGCGGTTTTGCTACCTGTTGAGCTGTATTCGGTCAAGGGAAAGCTCGCATATCGCGATAGAACGAATCCAAAACGAATCTTCAAAAGAAGTTTCCAATAGTGAACTCGAAACGCATGTCGCGCTCGAAGGAGCGTGGATGAAACGGCAGACCCCATTCAAATCGGAGAGGACCTAGGGGACTGAACCAACGGAAACCAAAACCCCAGGAAGTACGTAGCCGAGTGACGTCAATACTGCATCGATCCGAGAAATCATCTTCTTGAGTCGTGGCGGGGCCTGCGCAAATCTTATCCTCTAGGTTCCACGCATTGCCGCCGTCGGTGAATACAAGCCCTCGAATCCCGACCGTCTCGACGATCGGAAACTCCAGCTCTACGTTGTAAAATGCTTGAAGGTTGCCTCCAACTGCGATCCCGTCTTCGTCGACAAGGTCGACATTCGGGTCAAATTCGGTCTGGAGTCCCAGGCGTGGCCCCAGGCTATTGAGCCTGAATCCACGAACGTTGAAGATCCCCCCGAGGTAGAACCGTTCGAAGATCGGCACTCCGATGTCTCGACGGGATGTGATCAGACCAAGTTCGGTGTTTACCTTGAGCGTGAGAAAATTAAATAGCTGTTTATAGTAGCGGAAGAATCCAGTGCTTCGAACGAAGATGTTTTGAGAACCAAACATCGATTCGGATACCTCAGTGGATGCCGAGGCGAAGATGCCGTCGGTTGCGGTAATGCGATTGTCCCTCGAATCCCACGAGAGTCCGAAGCGAACGGAGCTCGTGAAGCCGTCTCGCTGCAGTCCGTCCAGAGGAATGGTGTTGAATATTCTTGCACCAGAAGCGTTTGCGTTGCCGAAAAAGCCTGCGGTTCGCGCAGCGATGTCGACCATTTCAGCCCGGTACTGCAAAAAGAACCGGAAACGCGGGTCACGTATGGGATGCCCGATGGTGACGCTTCCACCATTTGATCGTCGAACAAAGTCAGTGAAGTTTCGAACTGTAGAGAATCCCTCCACCGACAGGCTCCATTGCGTACCCAAAAACCAGGGTTCGGTCAGACGCACCTGTATGAGCTGGCGGATTCCGGAGAGCTGTAGCTGTAGGGCCAGTGCCTGCCCACGGCCGAATAGATTTTGCTGCTGGATTTGGGCGGTAAGTATGAAGCTCTCGATAGAAGAGAATCCTGCACCTACTTGGAACGTTCCGGTGGATCGTTCCGCAACTTCCACGTTGACGATGATCTGGTTTGGGGTGCTGCCGGCTTCCTCCGACATATCCACTCGTTCAAAGTACCCGAGTGCGTTGATGCGTCTGCGTCCGCGTTCGAGTTTGGTTTGGTTGTAAAGCGCGCCTTCACTGATCGGGATTTCACGGCGTATGACGGGATCCCGGGTCTTGGTGTTTCCCTGTACGTTGATGCGCTCGATATAGACTAGAGGGCCACGTCTGATAACGACGACCACGTCGACCCGCTCCTCTTCTAAATCGAGATCTGTGTCGGGCAGCATGTCTACTGCTGCATACCCGGCATCGCGATAGGTGCGCGTAATAGATTGCAGCGATAGTGCGATCTTTGATCGACTAAACCACTGTCCCTCTTCGGTATCGAGTTGCTTGAGTATGGTTGCGCGTCCGCCCAACGGCTCGACCTCGTCGCCGTTCGCGTCGACTTCACGAACTTGAACGGATCCGACCTTGAACCGGGGTCCTTCCTCGATAGGAACTGTGATGTCTACGTAGCTTCGGTCCGGCGTGAGTTCGATGCTGGGGGTGCCGACTGCAACGCCTAGATATCCTTTGTCGTAATAGTAGGCCTGAAGACGGGTGACGTCCTCGTCGAAGGCGGTTCGGTTGAACGCATTGTTGCTGGCGATGAACGAAAAGAACCCGGTTTCACTCGTTTGCATAATCGAGTTGAGCTCTTCCGAGTCGATGTTTTTATTCCCCACAAATCGGATGCGGCGAACGATAACCTCGTCACCCTCATCGATATCAAAGCGCACATCGATCTCGTTTTTATCTCCTTCCACGGGAACAAGCTCGTAGTCGATTCGAGCTAGAAAAAAGCCTTCCTCAGCGTATTTGTCGCGGATTTTCGTGACGTTCCTGCGAACCGTCGGCACCGACAAGATGGCACCTTCGCCGAGGGTGACGATCTCATCGAGATCTTCTTCATCTACCTCGTCATTGCCCGCAAACACCACGTTGCGTATCGCTGGGCGCTCTCGGATCCTCACGGTGAGTACAACCGCCCCTGCTTCTTGCTGCGCGTCGAAGACGATATCGTCGAAAAACCCAAGCGACCAGAGCGCGCGAGCGTCACGGGTCACAGCCTCGTCCGTACAGAGACTGCCGGATTGGAGCTCAAGCGTTGCAAGGACGTCTTCAGCTTCGACGCGCCGGTTTCCCTCCACCCGAATGTCTTGAATGCGTCGGCCGTGGCACACGGTGCGGGGTATGCGAATGCCCTCTTCTGCAGACTCGGTTGGCGTGTAGGACGCTTGGTCCGATGTGGCGTCGCCCTCTTCAGTTTCTGTCTCCGCCTCCTCTTCGCCGGAGACCTCGAGCTGAGCATTCGCTTCGACCGATAAGGTAAGGGTCGAAAGAATAGGGACCGCAAAGAACCATAGAAAAAATGGGAGGCCGAGCCGCTTCATGAGTGCAATCGAGACGTTCCCGAAGTTGTCGGGGCTTTAGCCGTCGGGGGAAGTTGGGTCAAGGCTGGGCTCGGTTTCGTACCGCGGGTTGGAGGCGCGGGCCTCTAGGGGTGGCGTATGTCTGATTCGATCAGCCCGTCGCGCATCGAGACTTCTCTCGGCATCCGCTTTGCCAATTCTTGAGAATGGGTCACGAGCAAGAAGGTAGTACCTCGCTCGGCATTCAATCGGCACATCAGGTCGTGCACTTGTTCGCTGGTTGCCGTGTCCAGGTTTCCGGTCGGTTCGTCTGCCAGAACGACGCTTGGCTGCATGAGAAGTGCACGAGCGAGCGCTACCCGTTGCTGTTCGCCGCCAGACAGCTCGGCAGGCCGATGGCTGAGCCGGTGCTCGAGGCCCACCTCCTCCAGCAGTAGTGTGGCTCTACGCCGCGCTTCGCGCTTCGCGCCTCCTTGGATCAAACCCGGCATCATGACGTTTTCGAGGGCGGTGAAGTCGGGCAGAAGATGATGAAATTGGAAGACGAAACCGATGCTCTGGTTGCGGAATCTGGCGAGTTGACTGCCGGAAAATCTCGTAACGTCCTGCCCTCCGTAGAGGATGCGTCCACTCGAAGGAAGGTCGAGCGTTCCCAGCAGATGCAAGAGTGTGCTCTTTCCGGTGCCGGAAGCGCCGACAACGCACACCATCTCGCCCTGTTCGATCCTCAGATCGACGCCCTTGAGCACTTCGACGTCACGCCCCTGATGCTTGAAGCTTCGGTGGACGTTTTCTACCACCACGAGTTCTCGAGTCACCTAACGATCTCTCTTCCTAATTCAGTCGTAACGCACAGCGTCTAAAGGTCGTACCTTGCTGGCGAGAAGTGCGGGGGAGATGGTGGCGAGAAGGCACACGACTGCGGAAGAAAGGCCGACCAACCCGAACTCGGTGGCGTCGAGGTGCACCGGAAGACGGTCGATGTAGTAGACTTGTGGATCCATCGTGATGCCGAAATTTTGGGCGGCAAAACATACGACAAATCCGAATCCCAGGCCGATCAGCGATCCGAGCAAACCGATCATGAGCCCTTCGCCGAGAAAGATCGCCACGATAGAGCGTTTGGTTGTCCCCATAGCTTGAAGAATGCCGACCTCCCGACTCTTTTCTTGCACCATGAGTGTGAGGGTCCCAAACACACAAAAGCCGGCAACCATGATCGCTATTCCCAAGGTGATGAACATGGCGAGTTTTTCGAGTGCGAGCGCGCCAAATAGTTGCTGATTGACCTCTTGCCAATCTTGCACCAACAACTCCGGTTGTACTCGTGAGAGAGAATTTCTGACCTGCGCCGCTGTTTCCGGAGCGCGGTCTACGTCTTCAACTTTGACCTCGATTCGACTCACGGTGTCTCCGGTACCTAAGAAGCCCTGAGCGGTGTGGAGCGTAATATATGCATGTTTCATGTCGTATTCGTACATGCCGCTGTAGAAGATCCCCGCTACCCGAAAGGGGCGTGATTTGGGCATGGGTCCGGATGGGCCTAGATCTCCAAAGGGGGAAACGACATTGACCTCATCTCCCACGTAGAGTCGGAGGACCCTTGCGAGCTCTTGTCCAACAACGATTCCGGGCAATACCTCTGGCTCTGATCTAAAGAATTCATCTCTATCGAGATCTAGGATCGACCTGATGTCGAGTCCGTTTGAGGACGACGTATTTATCGCATCCCCTAGCTTGGCTGGCTCCTTACGCCCTGACCGCTCAAGTCTTTTGTCCTCCTGAGCTTTGCTGGATTCGACTGGTTTTGGCAGCCAGGAGCTCCTTTGGCATGGACGAAAAGCCGACCCGCGTTCCTCCGGGTCAATTTCGAGCAGAAGCGCGGGGCGAGAGAGGTAGTCCAGCTTGCCGCACACCAGGTTTTCTTTGAGATCGCTGACGGAGTCTATGCTGATCGGATCGATGCCTCGCAGGAGTGCTCCTGCTAAATTCGTAGCGCTCGAAAGCATGACCTCGCCGGTGAGCACAGGAGTGGCGCCCACAACCCCGTTTGTTTCTTTGACCGTGACCAACGTCTCAGACCAGCCATCGAAAGTTTGGCGGCGACCTTTTTGAACCACGACGTGGGCGTTGTTGCCGAGAATCTTCTGTTTGAGATCGTCACGGAATCCACCCATGACGCTGAGCGTCGTTGTAAGCGAACAGGAAGAAAAGGCGACTGCGAGTATTGAGAGTGTCCCGATGGTGGTGAGAAAGCCGCTCTTTTTGGCTCGAAGGTGCCGTGCTGCAACCATCGCCCCAAAGTTCGTATTCTCGATCAGGTTGAGCGCGATCGGCAGGCACCAGAGTCCGAGGCGCCCGGCAAAGAGGATCGATACCGCAAGTCGGATGCTCGCCAGGCGCAATAGGAAGCTGCTTTCGTCCTCGGTGCCAGAATCCCATGCCCAGATGCCGGCCGAATCTGCGTTCGGAAGTAGAGGAAACGCTATCGACACGAATACAAAAGCGATAAAGAGCGCCGCGTCGAGGGAGCGAACTACGCCGCTGCGAACGAATGGCGGCAAGAGCGACCAGCAAGAGGCGAGGGCGCTCAAGCAAACGAGCAGCGAGCTCAGCGAGATCGGGACCAGCACTGCGTGAGCGATTTCGAGCGCTCTAGGGGCGGGAAGCGGAGCGGGTCCTAGGTCGAGAAGCGGTACACTTGAGAACGAAGCCCACTGTTGAATTGCCTCGGTTCCGGCGGTGAAGAGGAGGAGCGATACTGACGTGCAGGAGGCGATGCAGTGGATCAGCGCAGATCCAGCGGCGGTCGCCAGTCGAGTGCGAGCTGGGGCGCTGCGGCCGAGCCGGCGACTCCAATAAAGCGCAAGCGCTGCGGCTGCCGCAAGAAGCGCTGTTGCCGGGCCGAGAATAGCCCACCAATTGATCCAGGCGAGTGCCCATCGATATCCGTACTCGATCGCGGAATCAAAAAGTCCCGAAGTCGCCGCAGTCGGGCTCGCTACCTGCGCGTAGAAGGAGAGGCTCCCCGCGTAGATGAACGCAGCGAATGCAAAAATAGCTGTGATGAGGAGGGTTCTTCTGGGCAAGCCCGAGACATCCTCCATGGAGTTTCGAGGTCTAGATACCCCGAGAGCGACTTGTTCGGCCTCGGCGGGTCTTACGTTTGTTTCTGAGGCCTCTCCGTCGGAGTTGCGCATCAGACCTCCGGACGCAGCAGGGGAAAGAGCAGCACGTCTCGAATAGAGTGTTGACCGCAGAGCGTCATCACCAGTCGATCAATACCCAATCCAAGTCCCGCGGCCGGTGGCATGCCGATCGAAAGAGCGCGTATGTAGTCGGCGTCATAGTCCATCGCTTCCTCATCTCCACCTTGTCGCGACGCTACCTGAGCGCGAAAGCGTTCTTCTTGATCCACCGGGTCATTGAGCTCGCTGAAGGCATTTGCGATCTCTCGGCCCTCGATAAAGAGCTCGAATCGGTCGACCCAACGAGGATCGATATCGCTCTTACGCGAAAGTGGTGAAGTCTCTAAAGGGTACTCGGTAATGAATACAGGTAGAGATCGAGTGCCGTCGCTGGTGCGATAGAGATGCGGCAGAAAAGGTTCCACCAAAAGCTCGTACAGCAAAAATATCCGCTCGCCGTGACTCTTGGTTTTGCGAAGCAGTGCCGCATCTGGTCCCGGCAGCGCCGCTCCGGCTTTTTCGCAGAGTCGTTCTAGTGTCTCCGGTTCATTTAGGGAGTTTTCGTCGAGTGGGTCAAAAGGGGTTTGCGGGATGTCTTTTTCTCCAGAGCGCTGAATGCGGTCGACGATGGCTTCTCTCATGGTCACGCGAGCGAACGGCTCTTCAAGTTCGAAGGTTTGGTTCGCGGTGAGTTCTGGATAGGCTTCGCGCACCTCATTATTCACCGCTTGGAACATCGTTTCAGTGAGCGCCATGAGGTCTTCGTAGGTGGCGTACGCCCGATAGAGTTCGAGCATAGTGAACTCGGGGTTGTGTCGGGTACTGATGCCTTCGTTTCTAAAGTTGCGCCCTATTTCATATACTCTGTCAAAACCGCCAACGAGCAGCCTCTTGAGATACAGTTCAGGTGCAATGCGCAAAAAGAGATCGAGGTCGAGCGCGTTGTGATGTGTTGAAAACGGCTTGGCCGTGGCTCCGCCTCGTACCTGGTGCAACATCGGTGTTTCCACTTCGAGGAAGTCTCTCGTCTCGAGAAAATTGCGGAGCGTTGAGATGATCTGTGAGCGTGCCCGAAACACCTGCCCCACGTTCGGATTGGCCCAGAGGTCGACATATCGTTCGCGATATCGCTTCTCTACGCTTTTCAGACCTGACCATTTTGCAGGGGGCGGTAGTACGGCCTTGCTCAGATGGAAATACCGACGTGCATGCACCGCCGCGTCGCCACTTTTGGTCTGAACCGCTACCCCTTCCACTCCCGCGTGATCGCCAAGATCACATAGCTTCAAGGCTTTTTGCTCTGCTTCGGTGAGCTCTCCTTTGATCACCAAAGCTTGGGCATCTCCATAAGGGGTCCGGAACACCAGAAATGGTCCGCGCTTGGCGATGACCCGTCCGTAGAGAGTGATCTGCGGTCCTTTGTCCGGATGGACAGGTAGACTGCGGCGCCGCTCATGATCTTGCGCGAGTTCTACAAATGCTTTTCGGGCTTGCTCCACCTCGGGAGTGCACTCCAAGACGTCGTTGGGCCAGGCGTGCAGACCAAGCTCGCGAAGTTTCTGGGCCTTGGCGAGACGGGTGGTTCGGAGTTCTTCTTCGCTTGCCACTTTGTGATTGCTCCGGTGGACTTCCGTCTCGATCAATTTCGGGATCGAAGCGGAATTGGTTCGGTCGAGGATCGAGGAACCGTGTCGATTCGACATGGATGAGGAGGTTCAAATGCTGTCTGAACCGTCCTCGGTATCGGTTTGTTTGTTGGCGTTCATGAGCAGGAACGCTTCGATGAACTCGTGAATGCTTCCATCGAGTACTGCGGCGACATTGCCTGTTTTATGCTCGGTACGCTCATCTTTCACCATCGTGTAAGGATGCATGGTGTAGGTGCGTACCTGAGATCCGAAGGCGATATCTTTATCGTCGGGTGCGTAAGCGTCTTCGAAGGCAGCTTCGCGCTCACTGCGCGCCTTTTCGTAGAGGGTGCCTCGGAGAATTTTCAAGGCTGTGGCTCGGTTCTGATGCTGACTGCGCTCTGCTTGGCATTTGATCACGATTCCCGTGGGAAGATGGGTGAGTCGCACGGCGGATTCAGTTTTGTTGACGTGCTGACCGCCAGCGCCACCGGAACGCATAGTCTGCCAGTCCAACTCCTCGGGTTTGATCTCGATTTCTCCAACCTCATCGTCGAGATCGGGTACCACTGCGACCGAGGCAAAGGCCGTATGCCTGCGGGCGTTCGCATCAAAGGGGCTGATCCGAATCAACCGGTGCACGCCATTTTCAGCCCTGAGAAAGCCATAAGCGTTGAGGCCTCGGACGACAAACTGAGCGTCCTTGATCCCCGCTTCTCCTCCGGGTTGTTGGTCGAGCACCTCGGTTTTGAGGCCGCGATTTTCGCAATACCTGAGGTACATGCGCAGCAGCATTTCCGCCCAGTCCATCGCATCGACTCCACCGGCGCCTGGGTGGATGTGCACGATCGCATCGGACTTGTCCTCGGGACCAGAGAGCATCCTCTGTAGCTCTAGTTCCCTGAGTCGCTGTTCAAGCTGTGGGAGCTGAGACGCCACTTCATGCAAGAGCTGCTCGTCTTCCTCCTCGGCAGCCAACTCTAGGAGCTCGAGAAGATCGGGGATCTCAGCAGAGAGAGACTCTAGAGACTGCATGAGTTCCTCTGCGGCTGCGCGCTCTCTCAGTACCCCTTGAGCCGCGTTCTGGTCGCTCCAGAAGTCCTCGGCCATCGTGAGGTTGGTGAGGCGCTCGACCCGATGCCGTAAACCTTCGACGTCAAAGATACCTCCCCAGCACCTGATGGCGCTGCGCGAGGTCTTGCAGGTATTCCCTACTCTCACTCACGGACGTGCCCATAGAATAACGCTCCCCGAAAGGCCCGGGCTAACCTGGACTCGAGGCTTTGTCAACGCTCCAGGCCACCCCTGCGTGTGGAACCCGTCGCTCGCTGTGGACAGTCTCCTTTTACTGACACGTACCCAAGGTCACGCCCGAGAAGGTCACCGTGCCAGGTGAGAGAGGTTGGCAGAGTTCTCCGGGAGCGCATTCAAACCCTTGGGTGACGCAATACCGACGGCAAGAGCCGGAAACACACCTGTGCTCGCTTGCGCAGTCGTTGTGCGTGCTGCAGCCGGCGCCGGCAGTCCCCGTGCCGATCGTTCCGCGACAATCCGTGTGGTGAACAGCAGAGCCGTTTGCTTGGGACGTGTAGACATCGCATTTTGTATCCGCAGGGCATTTTCCTACTCGTCCCGGAGTCGAGCGGTTGTTCTCGTCGTTCACCGGATCGCAGGAAAATGAGCAGACCCGGATACCCGCAATCTGTTCGCCTTGCTCTGCAAAGAGTTCGAAAGGCACGACGCATCGCGTGCCCACAGAGGTCGGACAGTCTCCATCGCTTTCGCAATAGGGCGTGCATGCCCCGGCGTATCCCACGTCTACATCGTGACATGCGAATCCGGCATCGCACTGAGCGGACTCAGCACAAGGTTCGCCCATATGCTTATCGCCGCGCCCCACGCACGCGCGCGCTCCACCGCTTCCCACTACGCAGGCATCTCCGGGACTGCACCCGCATTGAGGCCACGCCAACTTGCAGGTATCCACCGAGCACGCCTGAGCGCAGCCGGAGAGTCTAGAGCAGGTTTGACCTGGCCCACAGCGCCCGTTGTTCGGGCTGAATTCGCAGCTCACGGTTCCCCCCGAATCCGTGCAAAGGTCTTCTGTGCAGTCGATCCCGTCGTCGCATGCCGAGGTGCCTGCAGTGCATACCTCGTTGTCGCAGGTCTCGGCTCCGTTGCACGCATCACCGTCATCGCAGTCGGACGCGCTGAAGCAGCCACCTTTTGGCGTCTCCACCAAGGGTGCATTTCGCTCAGAATGGCTTGGATCCTCCGGGCTGCTCTCGATTGCGGTGCCTTCAGAGGTGCACGAGATGGCGAAAGCACCTAAGAGAAATAGCTGAGCAGTTCGCATGATCAGGCATTGGCTTCGCGGATAGCCCGAAGAATTCTGAGCGATCGTCTGATTCTGTCCGGTCTCACAGGCACGATCGGCATTCCATCCAGGAGAGCGGTTCGGACTAGGGTCGCTGCCCGAGTTGAAGAAAGTCAAAGCCGACCCACCTGTGTGTTCTGGAAACGAGATGATTCAAAAGTGACTCTCCTTGCAGTCTTGTGCAACTGGAAGCGGTCTTCGAAACTCTCCTGTGACGATCGGCCGGCTTTGGTGCGCTCCTCAAGAAGCTGTGGGCCACCTAATATCGCTTTCGACTGCCGAGCAACTGCTCGTAAATATGCTCTCCTAGACTGTCGATCATGAGTTTTTCGACTAAATTTTCGATTCGATGGCGATCGGCCTCCGACTGATACACAAAGCCAATCCCCATGCCCGGATCCTGACCTTCTGTGAGGTCTTCGGGTCTGACAATCCATTGAACTCGTCCATGCAGCTCAAGCGGCTCTTCGAGGTTCGGAATCACGAGCTTGAAGGTAAACTCGGTCCCTATGTTCAATGGTTTTTCGGTGCGGATGAATGTCCCGCCCTGACCGATGTTCTTGGTGTAGTCGGCAAAGAACGAGTTGAGTCGCTTGTATTCCACCCTCAGTTCGATCGGGGTTCGGAGCTGCCTCCTGCGTTCTTCAAAGTAGGAGCGTTCTTCGGGCTTCTCTTCGGGTGTTTCGTCCATACATGCCGAGTTCTTATTGTGCCTGTAAAGTTACGACGTAGTCTCGCGAAATCGGAGCGGGGTCGCGAAATCGGAGATTCTCCGGGTAAAAGAAGTGTTCGGCTAGGTCTCCACGCTGGCGTTCCGGGGCATTTGGTGGAGTAGCTTGACTCAATACGGAACAAAGTTTAGTTTTCCGGGCCCTGCGGCTGGACAGGTCACACTAAAGTCTTCCAAAGGTGCGAATACATCGTTGAAAGGCGTCTGAAGTGTCAAAAACCGACACATATCGCGATGATGGACGTCATTTGCGTCCGGAACAGCACATCGATTCATCCGAAACCTCGGAACCCCAAACCGCTTCTGCTTCGTTCTGCGAAGCAGCGACCGACGGCACTTCCTTGCCGGTCGCGGAGACTACCACCATGACATCTCCCCCGTCTGAACCCGCTTCTGAAACGATCGAAGCGACATCCTCCGCTACCAATTCAAGCCCCGACGGCAGTTCAGGGGAGCCCATCCAGGAGGCGTCCCCTACCGTGTCTGGCGGCGAATACAAAACGGTTGATGGATTGGCTGCTGCAGACGGAGTCGAACCAACTTCTGAGTCTGACGCGGATGGTGTGCCGCCGAAAGCGAGCTCCGGCGCTGCTTCGGCCGATGACGCTGCTGCGAGCGCGGGGGATGCGGTGGAGAAAACCGTCCAAGCCAATGCGTCTGAAGAAGGTGCGGAAAAAAAGAAGCGTAAGCGGCGCAAGAGAAAGAAGAAAAAGAACGAGGAGAGTCTGGAACAAAGAGCCAACACGCTCCCCTTCTCCAGCTACTTCGAGGGTCATTCCGGTGCACGTCGGAGCCCTTTCGCACTAGGAGAGGCGGTCGCGGGGGTCGTTAAGTCGACGGAAGGCGGAACCATCTTACTGGATCTGTTCGGTCGGGCTGCTGCTGTGGTGGATGTGGCCGAGCCGAGGGAAGTGCCCCCGCTGCCGGATTCGTCCGCAACCGAGAGCCAGGTGGTCGAATCATCTGCTGACCCCGGAGTGCTTCAGGTCCCGCGCCCCGAAGCGGAAGACGCATCCAGCGAGGAGCGACCGGAAGTGGGCGTCGAGAGTAGCGTCGTCGACTCGGATGAGGGTGAATCGGCATCACCACGCGCCGAGTTGTCTCCGGATGAGCATGCCGCGGCGGCAGAACCAGGGGCCATAACCGAGCTCAGTCAGACCGGCATCCACGCAGAGGAAGAACATTCTGAAGCGCACAGTCCCGCGGCAGATAGTGGCGTGACTCAGGTGGAGACTGCCCTACTTCCGGAGGCCGCTGTCGATGCTTCGGATGCTGTTGATGCGGTTGAGGAAGAGCTTCCCCCGGAGGAAGAGCTACAGCCACTAGAGCCGCCCCTGACCGGCAGCGTCTTTCGCGGTCGCATTGGCGCCATCGCTGAAAGCGGCGATATAATTCTGCTCAACCGAACCATCGATCGGGGACTCGCCAAGAAAAGGTTGGTTGCAGCCCGCGAGGGTCGGCGCCGGGTGCGCGGAATCGTCTATGGCTTCAATCGCGGCGGCTTTGACGTACTCGTATCTGGAATCCGTACCTTCTGTCCTGCAAGCGGAATGTCGCTTGCTCCCATCGAAGATCCCTACGCGTTTGTCGGCAAGAAACTAGAGTTTTCCGTTCCTCAAAGTCGAGCGACAGGCAGCGGGATCATCGTAAGTCGTCGAAGCATTCTCGAGCGAGAGCAGCGCAAGCACGCTCGAGAGAAGATGAAACTGCTCAAGCCGGGTGAGCGGCTCAAGGGACGGGTCATCGAAGTACGTGAATACGGATTCATCGTCGATGTGGGCGATAAAGTTGAAGGACTCGTCCACCAGAGTGAAGTTTCCTGGACCCGCGGTGTCCGGCCGGCAGATGTTGTCAAGCCCGGAGACGATGTAGAGGTCTTGGTGCTCAAGGTCACTCCCGCGACCAGAAAAGATCGCTTCGGGCGCCTTTCCCTCTCACTTCGTGCCGCACTGCCGGATCCGTGGGACGAACAGGAGGATCTACTGAAGCTCAACGCGCACCACACCGGAAAAGTTGTGGGGACCACCGAGTTTGGCGCGTTCGTAGAGCTGGCTCCGGGAATCGAGGGGCTGCTCCACATCAGTGAGCTCGGTCGGGACCTGAAACATGCAAATGCAGCGGTTTCCGAGGGTGACGAGGTTCATGTCATTATCGACCGCGTCGACCGCAAGCAGCGACGCATTTCGCTCTCGAAACTGAGTGATGCTGAAGTCGCTGCCTTGGCTTCGGGGGAGGTTGACCTCGAGAATCGTCCCAAGTCCCTCAAGCCAGGTGCCCACGTAACGGTTAAAATCGAACGGGTGGATCATGCTGGTGTGTCGGTTCAGGTGCAGGGGGTTCTCGGTAAGCGCGGACGTGGCTTTGTTGCCAATCGCGAGCTGGGTGCTGAACAAACGGGTAAGAAGAAGCTCGAGGCAGGTCAGGAACTCACCGTCAAGATCATCGGTACGGATAGAGATGGTGGCTTGCGTTGTTCCATTCGCGCGCGGCAGCAAGATGAAGAACGCAAGGCAGTCGCGAGCTATCGGCGCGACGCAGCAAAACAAGGCCTGGGTACCTTTGGTGATTTGTTGAAGGCTAAGCTTGGTCGCGGCTCTTGACTTCCCAGCGGGCCTATGTCGGCCCAAACAGCTGCTTACCTCCGATGCTCGTCGCTCAACGTACTTTAAAGTACGCCTTCGCTCCTGCGCTTCGGGGGCGCTTGCTGTTTGGACCAACCTAGACCCGCTGGGGGGTGGTTGCTGAGTCGGCCTGAACGGCCGCTTGCCGGAGGTGCTCGTCGCTCAACGTACCTTAAGTACGCTAGTCCTCCTCGGCCCAGCGCGTCTCGATGGGTCTTAACGGCCAGCGCCCCGGAAGCACAGGAGCGCAGGAGTAGTTTGGCTACTTCAAGCTCCGAGCATGGGAGGAAAGCAGGCGTTCAGGCCTAGCGAGGCGTGCTGGGGAGCGCTTGCTGTTTGGACCAACCTAGACCCGCTGGGGGGTGGTTGCTGAGTCGGCCTGAACGGCCGCTTGCCGGAGGTGCTGGGCGCTTGAAGGAGCGAAACTACGCTTACGCTCTTTCGCTTCGAGGGCTACGGTGGCGCAAAGCGGGTTTCTAAAGTCGGTCGCGTAATATCACGTCGCAGTAGTAGCGCAAAGCACGAATCGTGGGCTTGTGTGCATGCCGTCTCAACCAGAGAAGTAGGCGTCTCTGAGCGGCGTATCTAGTGCGCTTGCGTCGCTTCCCTCCGGCACCGCCTGCTGCACTCGCGCTACGAGCTGCACCTGACGCATCGCCCAATCCTGACGCATCGCCCAATCCTGACGCATAACGCACCTCTGAGAGCGCTTCATCTCGAGGATGGCCCCAAAGACAGAGATCGTCGTTGTCGAGGCGTTCGAGCATCGATTCGGCGAGTCGGTACTTCTTAGGGTTGCCGCTCAGTTCCCGTGCCCATGCGGTTAGAGACTTGGTGGTGGGACGCGAGTGTTGCCCAACCGTTATCGGATCTCCTCGTCCTGAGTTGACTTGAATATGTGCTCCGTAGTTAACCGCCTCGGGTTCATGCTGGAGACCTAGAAACGAAAAAATGCGGCCCAGTTCGTCTTCGGGTTTCTGCACG
Organism: Myxococcota bacterium; assembly: GCA_039030515.1. Lineage (GTDB taxonomy): Bacteria > Myxococcota_A > Polyangia > Polyangiales > Houyiibacteriaceae > JBCCEA01. The sequence goes on from JBCCEA010000007.1 coordinate 112,353, forward strand.
AGCTCTTCGTAGCGGACTTGCAGTAGGGGCACTGGTTTTTTGCGAAGCAGATCGGCTATCGACGGTACGTAGCGCTCCAAGACAGGGTTGTACCGATGGGCTTGATTCCAATCGCCACCAAAGAAACTATCTGCATATGAGTTGAATATGGCGATCGGATGTCTGGTGAGCACCACGTAGCTCGCTTGCGGAAACAGTCGAGTGAGAAAGGGAAGTACGAGTGCATAAGCGGGAGTTTTGTCTAGAAAGAATCGCTTGCCGGATGCCTTTAAATCCCGTCCGTATAGTGTGCCGGCGTAGGCTCGAAGTGCATCCAGATAATCCTCCTCGCCCTGAGGAAGCTCTTTGACGAATCCTCGAATCGCCTCGGCCGCGTGAATGGAGTCGTAAGGAGCTTTTGGGATCACATCGTGGTAGCCGAGGTATGCGAGAGGGGTAATCAAATGAGGTTCAGCTCGGGTATGAATTTGTGAATGGGAGCCAAGCATGCGCTGCAGCAAAGTGGAACCGGCGCGTGGCGGGGAGATCACAAAGACCAGCGAAGAGTCCAACGCGGGTGTCTCTTTGGGCCGAGCGGAGGTGGCGATCGAGTGCGGCACGGTCTCTTCATACGTGTCTATCGCGCGAGCCGCTAGGCCCGATCGCCCACATGCCCTCCAAGGTGGTTCTTCGAGCGAAGTCACGCACTCAGGTTGGGTTCACCTGGTGGTAGGGGTTATACTGATAACTTGGGCCATAAGGAGGAACGGATGCAGCTATCGGTGGTATCAGAAGCCCGCCCGGTAAGGGCCCCGGTCGATCGCGACACCCTCTCGCATCGCGACCTTAAGTCAGGTCCATGGTGGAGGACCATCCCCGCGTACGCGACCATCTCCGACGAGGATTTTCTCGATCACAAATGGCAGATGAAGCACACGATCACTCGCGCAGATCGTTTGCTCGATGCGCTTTCGGGGGTGGTTTCAGATTCTTTTGTCGAGGATGCGCGTGAGGGGTTCCGGCTGGCTCCGATGGCGGTGCGCGTGTCGCCCTACATGCTCAGTCTCATCGATTGGCAGCGACCTTATGAAGATCCTATCCGGCGTCAGTTCATCCCAGTCGCTTCGACCCGGCTGCCCGATCATCCGAAACTGACCCTGGATTCGCTGGGAGAGCAGACTGACGCTCCCGTCCCCGGATTGACCCATCGATATCCAGACAAGGCGCTCTTTTTAGCCCTCGATACCTGTCCGGTGTACTGCCGTTTTTGCACGCGCTCTTACGCTGTAGGGCCGGACCAGGAGACGGTCGAAAAGGTGAGTCTCAAAGCGACCCGGGCCCGATGGGATAAGGTATTCGAGTACATTCGCTCTCGCCCTGAACTTGAGGATGTCGTGATCAGTGGAGGCGACGCTTGGAATCTGCGGGCAAATCATATTGAGGCCATAGGCAACGGGCTTTTGGATGTCGCGCATATCCGGCGCATGCGTTTTGCGACCAAGGGACCTGCGGTAATGCCCCAAAAGCTACTCAGCGATCACCCTTGGTTCGATGCCTTCATTCAGGTGGTCGAGCGCGGTCGAGCCTTGGGTAAAGACGTCGTGCTCCACACGCACTTCAATCACGCCAACGAGATCACCGAGATCACGCGCATGGCGATGCATCGACTCTTCGAGCGCGGCGTCAAGATACGCAATCAGTCGGTGCTGCAGCGCGGGGTCAACGATCGCATCGAAGATCAGCAGGTGCTCGCTCGGCGACTCGCGTGGATCAACGTGCAGCCCTACTACGTCTATCAGCACGACCTGGTTCAGGGGACCGAGGAGTTGCGAACGTCCGTGCACACCGCGGTTGAGCTTGAGAAGTATGTCCGCGGAACCTTGGCGGGCTTCAATACCCCCACCTTCGTCGTGGACGCTCCGGGGGGCGGTGGCAAGCGGGGCGTGCACAGTTTTGAGCGATACGATCGCGTGACCGGAATCAGTGTCTATACCGCGCCCTCGGTCAAGCCCGGTCGTTGCTTTCTCTACTTCGATCCGGTGGACCTGCTGCCCGAAGAAGGTCGCCTGCGATGGAGCGACCCAAAGGAGCACGATCTGATGGTGCGGGAAGCGCTGCAGTCGCTCTAGCGCCAAGAGATTCGACCCTGCAGACCTCCTGCAGCCTGCGGCAGGGTAAGAAACGCTCTGCAATCGTACCTATCGACCGGTAGAGCTACGTTTTTCGAGTGTGGCTTTTTCAACGGTTGCGTCGATGATGAACCGTGCATCCTCGGCGTACCCTCCAGTCTACCCGCGCTCTGAGCCCTCTTTCGGGATCGAGTTGGAATTCAGTCCGAACCCGAGTTCCGTGAGAGTCTCGACCGCATTCTCGAGCTAGCGAACCTCTACTATCGATTTCTGAATCTGCTGCGGTTTCAGCCCGGATACGAGAGCACCGCCAGTCTTGAGTGCTTCGTTCGATGGGTAAATGGTGAGGTGGCGCTGCGCGGAGTGCGCCTGCCGATTCGGGTAGGAGAGCAGTGCCTGAAGGCGAAACCCTCGGCTTCGGAGGTGTTTTTCAAGCCAGAGCATACCGCGCTGATTCCGAGGATGTGGCCTCAGCTCACCTTCTCGCTGCCGCTCCAAAGGGTCTGGGAGTTTTTTTCGGCAGAGAATGAACCGCATCGCCGTCGTTTTGGGCGAAATCGCTCGCTGTTGCGAGATTCGTCTGCGGCGGTTTCCATGTTGAAGGTCGAGTCGTCAGCGGCCGCGATCGCCGAGCGGTTTACCCAGAACATCGCAAAGAAGCGTGATGGAACTCAGGTCCGTAAAGCCCAAAAGCTCCGTGGATTCTTGACGATCGTGGCGTGCTTAGGGCTCAGTTTATATCTGCACTCACGGGGACGATTGGCCATGGGTTCGGTGCCCGCCAACCACCGTCTCAGCTATGATGTGTCGCTCAAAGATGCGATGCGATTTCTGCCCAAGAACAATCTGCCGGCTCTTCGCGTCAACGGGCTTAGCTCTTCTGACAAGTCATGGCTGGCTCGTCAGGTTTCTTGTGACCTTGACCTTCATCTTTACAACGCAGTTGAGGCGGAGGCGAAGCAGTTGGCAAGGTCTTTCGTATACCAAGCAGATCAGGAATTCATCATAGATCAAATCAGAATGACGCTCGGTGGCACTCCCAATAAATACAAAAAACTGCTGGAACGTTCTATGAACCTCGTCAACCAGTGGGATCGCCGCAGGCTTTTTCGAGGGAGCGAGGACCGCATGGAAGCTACCTTCGAATGGCGGTCCTGCAGCAACCCCCGGAGTATGGACTACGCTTACCGATCGACCCGTGGTGTGAAGTCACGTCTACTGAGCGTCCTGCCCCTGATCCGAGGCGCCTACGGGCGGCAAAATCCACAGAAGTCTCCTCACATATCGCACGGCGGCACAAGCACGACCCGATCGATCTATCTTCCGCCCGGCTACTGCGTCAGAAACTAGAACATGCCTCGGCCAAACCGAGCGCTGCGGAGCGACCCACCGGCAGTACTCGCCGCACAGAGACCGCTTCGGCCCGTCTGAAATCCCGAGGCGATCCTTCAGGCGAGAGAATCAGGCTGGCGCCCAGTCTGCCCTTTGACGCGCGACGATCACCTGCGACTCGGCGTAGTTGTCCAAAGCGTCCTCATCGAAGTTGCCGTAGCGTTCCTCCAACTCGAAGCCGTTGTAGTGCAAAAGCGCCTCGAGCTCTGCCGGGAAGAACTGCCGGTGGGTGAGCGGCGCGGAGATGTGCACCGAAGGACTGTCTTCTCGCTGAAGGGAGGTGGCCACGAGCTGTATTTGGCGCACGGCGTTGTAGTCAAATCGCTCGCGATAGTGGAAGCGGTGTTTCGTCTCGGGATGGGTGACGTCTTTCGAGCGATAGATTTTGTCTGGGTTCCGGTTGAGTTCGACAAAGTCGGGCATCCGCACATCAAATGCAAAGCGGCCCGAAGAGGCCAGGTGGTGTCGCACGGTGGTCATCGCCCGTTCAAAGTCTTCACGCCGGTAGAGATGCATCAGTACGTTGAAGGGAGCGATTACCAGCGCGAACTTTTCTTCGAGCCGTATCGATCGCAAATCGCCTTGGTGTAGCGAGAGCCGCTCCTGCACCTGCGCTGGCTTTTTGGCGATCCGTTCTTCGGCACGCTGCAGCATGGTGCGCATGCGATCCACCCCAGCGATCCGGATGCCCTGCTCGGCGATCTTGGTGGCGATGCGTCCGGTGCCGACACCAAGCTCGAGTACCGAATCTGCCTGCACTCGCTCGATCAGCCTCAAGTAGAAGTTGAGATCCTCTTTGCGTTTCAAATAGCGATGGTCGTAAAACGCACCATCTCGATAGGGGGCAGAGCTACCATCTTCGGCCGGAAGCTCCCGATGCTCTTCAGAGGCATCGTCGTCTGGTCTCGTTTTGTGTTCGGGGGAGTCGTCACTCATGGAGCACCTCGATCCAGATCGAATGCTGCGGGGGCGGACGTGAGGATTGTCCCGAAGACGACCTCGCTGACGAACCAGCGATCCTCCATCCGTGCCAGGTTAAACTCGGTCTCTCTCCGATACGGTTCCCCCATGAACGCTCCGCTGGCGACCCCCGAGAGCTTGAGACGGTGGGGACCTTCGGTCTCAGCGGAAGAGACCCGCAGCGTGAGCTCGTCGGCCGCCATCACGTCCCAGAGCTGTTCTTTGAGGGTGCGCTCCTCTTCGGTGAGCGCATGATCCCGCGCTCGTCTCGCTTCTACCTTGCGCCGCGCCGAACCGATAGAAAGCGCCGCGGCCCGTTCGTGCTCGCGTTTGCGCCATGCGTTGAGAAAGGCTTCGGCCGCGCCTTCGGGCGTTGTGTTGCCTGCTTGCGTCCGCATAGTTGACTCGGTCTGGTCTTGCTGAGCGCGACTTTCCGAGCTGTACCAGGTCCAGCCGGCAGCGACGACGCCCACACAGACCATCGAGCCTGACGTCAACAGAACGAACGTTGTGGGCAGCCTATGAGGCGCTCGGCTCATGGAAGACTGCCGGCAGTCGGACACGCTAGAGCGCGGAGAATGTGGTCTGCAACCTCGGCAAATCCCGCGCCTCGATCGGCCTGGGTGATGTCGGCCGGAAGCGGGGGAATTCGTTCGAGAGGGTCTTTCACGTGACGAACTCCGACAGCAGCGGGAAAAAACTGAAATGCCGCAGCGTCCTTTCCGCTGTCCCCGACGAAAAGCCACTGCTCTTTTGTGGCGTTCAGATCTTCATCGAGAACTTCTCGGACCGCTTCGGTTACGCCCTTTGCTTTGTCCCAGCGCGCGCCGGAAGCATGGCACTGGATCGAGGACACCACTGCGCTACCCCCTTCGTCTTCGATGATCCCTACCAGCTGATCGACGAGCTCTGGGGACACATGCGTGGTTTCGCCAGTGTCGAAGGCAAGATCACAGCGTCTCACCCGACAGTCACGAGTCAAGCGCATCGAGGGCATCATGCGCTGGACCTGGGCTTGAATCCGCTGGAGTTGGTTCCGCTGCTTCTGCCTGGCTTCTGCTCCGAAGAGATAGCCTTCCCCCAACACCCCGCGGCGCACCCAAGACCAGCCTGCGCCGTTTTCCCCGACGGCGATGGCGACCGGCCACTGCGAAGCAAACACGTCGGTCCATCCCAGAGGACGACCCGTGACCGCGATGAGGATCAGTTTCGCCTCTGCCAGTCGTAAGAGCGCCTCGAACGCGACCTGCTCGAGCCGTCCGTTGCGCGTGAGGGTGTCATCTACATCGAACACCACGCCCCTGAGCTGACGGAGGTTCGGTCCTGAAAGTTCTGTCAGGGGCTGCATGAGTTCCTCCAACCTCGCTTGCGCGAGAGTCGGTAGACGGTCCGCGAAGCGGCGGCTTTGCACCGTCTACACCGATGGTGTGCTTTACTTTTTCTCGATCACATCTGCTTCAGCGACTTCGGCACTCGGCTCTTGCTCGTTCGTGTCGCTGACGACCCTGCGTTCTGCAGGCGTGACCTCGATGTTGTCGTCCTCTGCGAGGCCTCGCTTGAGATTACGGACGGCTTTCCCGATACTCTCACCGATCGCCGGAAGTCGGCTGGCGCCGAAAACGACCATCACGATCATGAGAGTGACGATGAGTTCGCCCATGCCGGGCATGCCGATTGCCGGTGTCAACACTGCAGTCTCCAAGAGGGATGATTGACGAAAACTACGCTGACCTGCTGAAGCAGGCAAGGTTTGCAGCGCCGCTTGCGCCAATCGATGCCCCCCCCGTACAGACACATCCCGCCCTTCGACTTGTGTCCTCGACAAGTTGTGCCATCGATACCGAGTGGCAGCGAACGTTCGCAAACGCGTTCTCGCTCTACGTTTCGAGCTGACCGAGGTCTTCTCGACCGGTTCGAGACGCGATAAAGAAAGTTGGGCCTCGTGGAGACGGAACCAAAGGATGCGGAGGTCGGTGAGCGGCGCCTGGTGAAGCGGTATGCCAACCGTAAACTCTACGATACTCGCGACAGTAGATACGTAACCCTCCAGCAAATCGCAGAATTTGTTCGCGACGGAGAAGACGTTTGTATCGTCGACAACAGGTCCAAAGAAGATCTCACCTCGGTGACGCTCGCTCAAATCATTTACGAGGAAGAAAAAAAGGGCGAGGCAAGCGGGAGACGAGCTCGCTCCCTTCGAGACTTCATCCAAGAGGGTCGTGACTTCATCCAGGAAGGACGGGAGCGGATCATCACGACGCTTCGAGACAGTCCGGTGACCAAGCTGGTGGCGCGGCGAGAGGACGGTGAAGAGGCGGAAGATGTGGACGCCGAGACAGCCGAGGTCACGGGATCGACTCCAGCGGCGCCGGAAGAAAGCACGCGCCGCTGGATCATCACGTCGCCAAAAGAAGCTTTTGAGGAGCTTTCACGACTTGCCGACGACCGGCTTCGAGCGCTCCTTGGGGGGGCCGTGACCCACATCCAGCAGCTGCAGTCCGAGGTGCGCCGATTGCAGACACGAATCGACGAAGTCGAAAAGCACCTGACGATCGCCGCGCGAAGGCGGCAGCCGCCCCAAGAGGAACAACCGAACGTTTCTGAGCCATCGACCGCGAGAGAATCCCGGCCATCTTCATCCAGCGCCGTTGCCGAAACGTGCAACTCTGACGGCGGTGTTTAGGAGCCCTTCGATGTGGAGGAGCCCTGAAACCCTCCCTCAGCGTCCCCCACACCGACCTGCATGCGCGGCGGTAAGAGAAGCTGAAATATCTAGACAGGTCCATACGTTGAACCTCTCGTGAAGACGCCACGAAAACGAAATCGATCGGCGACGAGAGAGAGGTTTGAACTCGACGTCGGTCCCCATCTCAAATCTCTTTATGGCGCTGCCGTTCGCATGGCGCGCTCACCGAGCGATGCTGAAGATCTGGTTCAGGATACGGTCCTCAAAGCCTTTCGCTTTTACGACCGCTTTGAGCCCGGTACCAACATGAAGGCTTGGCTGCTGAGAATCCTCACGAATACGTTCATCAATCGTTATCGGCGGCAGATTCGAGAGCGCAATACCCTGGACGAACCTTCAGCCCAGGTGATAGGCGAAGGGGTGATGAGTCGGGCGGCAATGCGGTCGCTTTCTGAACCTACGTCTGATGCCGAGAGGGCGCTCCTTTGCGCAGAAATTCAAAAGGCACTCGATGGGCTTTCTGACGAATACCGCCTCGTTATCGAGCTCTCGGATATCCAGGGGCTTTCTTACCGAGAAACCGCCGATGCCTTAGGTTGCCCGGTGGGTACCGTGATGTCTCGCCTTCATCGCGCCCGAAAGATCATGCAGCGAGAACTTGTCGAGCAGGCGAAAGCCTTGGGAATCCTCGCCGATAAAGATTCGAACGAGGCGAAGCCGGTTTCGCTCTTGGAGTTTCGGGATCGACAACGTGAGGCTGTGGGATGAACTGTCGTTTGGTGCAGCGCCATTTGGGACCTTATCTCGATGGGGAGCTCAGTCCGTCTACCCAGCTTGAGTTCGAAAAGCACCTTTCTCATTGTCCGGACTGTCAACAGTGCCTCGAGTTTGAGCGTTCGTTTCGGGGCTATGTTCAGGAGTCGATAGAGTCACCGGAATTGCCTCTAGGTTTTGAGGATCGAATCGCAAAGTCGCTGGATGCCGTCGAGTCAGAACATCGGGGCCAATCGTACGTTGCTCCGGGACGGGCTTTTTGGATGGGACTTGTCGCAGTGTTCGTTGTGGGTTTTGCGGTTGCGATGGACGGCCTAGGCAACGACTCCTCGATCGTGCGCCGTGCCCTTCAGAGAACGGATCGCGCCGCATTTGTTCCAATGTTTGAGGAGGTGACTCGAATTCACTCGAGTGAGTTGCCACCCGATGTGCGTAATGGTGCTGAGGTACCCGACTACTTCCGAGGCAAAGTACGGTTTCCCGTGCGCCCCGCGGTCTTCGATTCCATCCAAGCTGAATTCGTCGGCGCTCGTCTCTCGAACGTTCGCGATCACAGTGCAGCAGCCCTTTACTATTTAGTGGACGGGCGTAGGGTGACCGTTGTGGTGACGGATTCACTGCCGGTGCGGGAACATGAGGGGTTGGCTCGATTTCGCTTTGGTGACAGCCATGTGCTCTACCGTCATGTCCAGGGGTACACAGTTCCAGTCAGGAATCATCGTGGTTTGACGTATGCCTTTACCGGAGACTTGGACGAGGGTCAGGTGCTTCGCTTAGCGGCCACTTCGCGCATTGAACGATAGGGTTTGATAGAGCAGAGCGGTTCGTGAACACCGCTTTGTTTCTCAAGTGCTGCCTGACGGGGCAGGGCGTTTTGCTAAGTCCTTGTAACACGTCGATTTTCTCATTATCGCAAGCGTTGACAGTCTATCGATGCCCCATCTATCCTGGTTTTCAGAGGAGTGAGCACACGTGATGGGCCAACGAATCCTGATCTTCGAAAGCGATACCGACTTTGCGAACCTCCTTCAATCTGGCTTCAAAAGCTTTGGCGTCAAAGTTGATATTGTGGCCGATGGCGCTGAAGGGTTGCAGCAGGCGATAAGCAAACCTCCTTCGCTGATCCTTTTATCGATCGAACTGCCGTCGATGAATGGATTTCAGATTTGCAAAAAGCTAAAAAAACATCCCGACTTAAAAGACGTTCCTTTGGTGATTCTGTCGAGCGACGTCAATGCTGAGGAGATATTCGAACAGCATCGGAAGCTTAGGCAGCGGGCTGAAGATTACATTCTCAAACCGGTTTCCTTCGATGCGATCGTTGAGAAGATTGAAAAGCTCATCAAACTCGAGATGCCGGAAGATGAACTTTTGGATATTTCGGCCGAACTCGATATCGAAGAAGAGCCCGTCGTCAACGCCTCTGCCTCTGAGGTCGATGAGGAGATCGAGGCTTTCACGGAGAGTGCTTTCGACAACATCATCATGGATGAAGAAACGCTTTCGATCGAAGTGGATCACGGAGTCGAGGATGTTTCCTTCTCGGAATCCGGCGCGATCGAAGGCGCAGCAGCCGAGCACAATTCCGCATATCCGCCAGAGGTTGAACTGCCGGACGTAGAACTGCCGGATGTGGAACTCGCAGATGAAGAACTTCCAGAAGTGGAGCTCCCGGAGGTACAGCTCTCAGTCGATAATGCGCCGATTCCTCCGGTATCGGTTGAAGACGCTTCAAAGGAAATCTCAGCTCTTTCTCCTGATGCGACGACATCGGGCCACATAGCCGAGTTGGAGGCTGCGAGATCGAGTGTTTTGGAGCTCGAGTCTCGGCTCACGGCTGCACAAAAAGAGAGTGAAGAAGCGCGACAACAGCTAGGGAGAGCTCAGGCCCGAATTCAGGAGGTGAACACCCTTCAATCTGAGATTTCCGCACTAAAAGCTCAGATGGCGAAGTCTTCTGAAGGGGGAGCTCGGTCTTCCGGTGGAGGAGGCGTATCAAGTCGAGAGTTCCTAGACCTTCGAGAGGCTCTAAACACAAAAGATCGGGAGCTTCTTAATCTTAAAGATCAGGTTAGTGCACGTGACAAGCAGGTTCTCGAGTTGCGCGATAGAAACCTGCAGTTTGAGCGTGAAAAAGCGGACTACGACGAGAAAGTGCTTGGCTTGGAGAGGAGCCTGGCAGATGTCAATGATGTTGTAACCCAACTCAAAGAAGATAAAGCCGCAAGCGAGAAGCGACTTGAGGACTTGAAGGGTCGCGCAGAGCGATCGGAAGCAAAAAACAAAAAGCTAGAAACGGAGATCGATCGGCTGCACGAGTCGATCGAGTCGGTGCGCACAACGCTTGGTGCAGAGCATGCCGCTGCTCTCGGCGCTCAGAAGGCGGAGTACGAAACGAAGTTCGGTGACCAGCAGGCTGCTCACGAGCAGGCGCACCGAGAGGCGCAAGCGGTTTTCGACCACGAGAAATCGCGACAGAGCACCCTGCACCAATCGGAACTGGATTCGCTTCGGACAAAACATCAGGCCGAAATTGCAGCGTTCAAGGAGCAGCAGGCGAGCGAGGTTGAGGCGCTCAAGTCGGAGCACGCAAAAGAAACGCTTCTCGCGCAAAAGGCTGCTGAGGAAGAGCGCGCAAAACAGCTTGCGGAACTGACGCAGAATCACGAAGAGCACGTGGCCAAGCTCCAAAAGGAATTTGAGGTCGAAGGAGATCGGCGGGTTGCTGAGACGATCCGGACAAAGGAAGAGCGAATTTCGCTGATTAAGTCGGAGCATGCAGCAGCGATGACGAGTAAGGAGCAGGAGTTGTCTGAGGCCCATGAGGGTTCGTTGCTCCAGCTTCGTGAGGAGCACCAACAGGAACTGGCTACCATGGGTCGGAAGCTTTCAGAGACCGAGTCTAGCCTTGAAACCACGCGGGTTGAGCTTTCTAAGACCGAGGAGCAGCGGGCAGAGCTCGACAGTGGGCTTGCTGCACGAACTGTGGAGCGAGATAAGATTTCTGAAGACCTCAAAGCGTCGGATGCCAAAGTTGCCCTGCTGACAACGAACTGCTCCGGGTTGGAGTCCGACCTCACGGAGGCGCAGCAAACCAAGGACCGGCTCCAAGAAGATCTGGACCAGCTCCGCAGCAAGGTCGACATGGACACGGAGATTCTCGAGCGTGCCCGCAAGGCGGTGGCGATCAGTCTTGGTCTCCTGGAAGACCAGCGCAACAACTCGCTGTCGAAGGACGCCGCTCAGTAGGTCGCAGGACGCCGCTCAGTAGGTCGAAGGACGCTGCTCAGTAGGTCGCTGAATAAGAGCGGTTGCCTTGAGCGGAGACGCGCTGCGCTCATAGATCGCGTTTGCGTCGATCGAGCGCAACTGACCCCTTCGGCGACCGATAAGCGAGGCAGGCTGTCCTGAGGTTGGGTCTCATCGCAGGTGCACACCTTGTGTGGGCATCTGCGTGTGTACGTCAATCGATTCGGTTTGCTGGGTAGACGCATCCAGGGATCGTCGATGCTGAGCCGCAATTGGGTGCGTCTCTGCGTTACAGGACAAATCCTCAACCTTCGGAACACGCCAACGAATTGCGGGATGGATAGGTTTTGTATGAATCGAGGTTTGTTTCTGGTCTCCATGCTCACCTTGGGGTTTTCTAACTTCGTTTTGGGATGCAACACATCAGGTCGCTTGGATGAGTCGAAGGGCCGCTGTGACGCAATCGCCTCGTCATGTGCCTGTGATGCCTCGTCATGTGCCTGTGATGAATGGGATCGATGTGACACCGGAGGGGCCTGTGTGCACGATCGCTGCGCGCCTCGAGATCGAGATCAGGGCTCTGTGGATGCAGGAGTTTCAAGAGAAATGGCCAATAAAGTGCAAGATTCGGGCACCTCTCCTCAAGACGATCCATTTCCGAAATACTGCGGTCCAGACGGGCGGGTTGTGCTCGAAGAGACTGCGATTCGAGGCACCCCAGAATGTCCTAGCGACAAGAATCTGCCGGGGTGTTCCTGCGAGCATATCGGCGAAGTAGCGGCGTGTTGGCCCGGCCTTCGCGCACATCGAAATAGAGGCATCTGCCGCGATGGGACCACGGTTTGCGAGCGTGCAGGTGAATTCGGCGCCGCTTGGGGCCCCTGCAAAGGTTATGTGCTGCCTGAAGAGCATGCCAAGCACGGAGCCGCCGCATGTGGTTGCTTTTCTGCGGGCACCTGGGAACTCGACAATACGAGTCCTTGCGTTGTGTCCTACCAAGACGGTGTGGAGTGGATGGTCTCCACGTTTGTCGACGGGGCAGGGCTTGCTCGATGTCCGACCCTGGTAGAGCCTGGTCTGCTTCCCCCGCAACCTGAGCCTGAAACACCTTGGACGACGCATCGACTCACCGTCGACTGCGAAGGTCAATTTCAGCTGTGTTACGCCATAAAGTCCGGAGATGCGCATCAGCCACTGGACTCGGATTGCCTAGTTGCGCGCAGCTGCGTCGAAGTTTGGTACGAAGAACGCAATGTCCTGCAGGAGTTGCCTCCACTTCCAGGGTGGACGGCGGACTCCGCCGACTGCTCAGCGGAGTTCTCTGAGCGGGGAGGCTATGGTGAGATGACCGTTCTCGGACTCAGTGCAGACTGTGTCTCTGTCGATAACGGCGCTGGGGGCGCATATGTATTCCATCGCGTTCCCTACTGCGCCTCCGATTGCCAAGAGAGACCTATGGATCCGGATTGCCTCGATTGCGCGATGGGTGGTTTTGGAACCTTCTAGAAGCTTTAGAGTGAGGTCTAAAGGTATCCATAGGTCAGGCGAATTTTAGTTGGATATGCAGCAAGTCTAGACCTCTCGCACTCGGCGGGACGGTGCCGACATGAAGGTGCAGATGTGCTAGCGGTGCGCAGTCGACGAATGCTAGGAGAACCTCCAGTTCTCTTAAATCTCCAACTGGTTGTGTTTCAGGATGCACGATACCGATACCGATACCGAGCAGAAGTTGGTCACCGATACCGAGCAGAAGTTGGTCGAAAAACTCGCCAGCGCTGTATGTGCGTCGCGAATGCAAGATCCAGCGCTTTTCATCCTCGAGTCGATCGGTCCATTGAACTTTTTACTGTCGCAACTGATGCATTTTAGCTACCCCTTGATGCATATCTTCCTGCAGCAGGGCGCTCTTGGCGAAGGGGGGTCGGGCGGGAGGACTCGTTTCCGCTTGAGTGCACGCGAGTACCGTGAGCTTGCCGGTCTTCTTGAACGGCGAGATGCGGTTGAGAGACTGATTCGTGCCCTTCAGGCGGAGGCGCAGCTGTAGCAGGGAACCTAGGGAGGCCTTGCAGCAGGGAACCTAGGGAGGCCTTGCCGTAGAGAACCTAGGGAGGCCTTGCAGCAGGGAACCTAGGGAGGCCTAGCGGTAGGGGAGCAAACATACCGGAGAGGCCGCCTGGGCACTGGCTCAGCAGCTCCCGAGGTTTGCGCAGCACATCCACCGCGCGCGGAAGGTTCGGCACTTTGTTGCGAAGACTGGGCGCTCAAGCGCGAACGCCACGGCTTCAGACTGTCTGCTCGAAAAGAACGTGCACAAAGAGGTCACGAATCAACCAGTTTGATCCCTGGCCACGCCGGATGTTTCGTTTCGCTTTCGCAAAGCAACGCTTGAGGATAGGTGCACTGTTTGCCTGCAAAGATGCCGACAGGGTGGTGGTTTCCGCTCGACTTGATGCCGCCAAAGGGAAGCCTTCCGCTCGCTCCGGCACTGCTGCGATTCCAGTTGAGAACGCCCACCTCGAGTTCGGCTGCGGCGTGTTCGAACAGCGCCCTCGATTTTGTAAACACTGCGGCGGAAAGTCCGTATCGGGTGTGATTGGCGTACTCGATCGCCTCATCCAGATGCTCGACCGGATAAATTGCGAGATCCGGGCCGAAAAGCTCGTCGTGGGTGTAGCCGGCTACCCGGATGTCGGGTGAGGGCGCTCGATGGATCGAAGGCTGCACGTAATATCCCGTCCTGCCCTCGATCGCCAGTGGTCCCCCAGGAACCAGAGGGTCGAATCCGGCTCGGACCGCGCGCTCCTGTGCTTCAAGGAGGCGTAGTCGGGCGGCTTCTTCTACCAGTGGACCCATGAAGACTTGTCGATCCAGCGGGTATCCGACTTGAATGGATCGAACGGTTTGCTCAAGGGCTTGAAGGAACGCTTGTTCAACCTCTTTTGACAGGTACACGCGAGAGGTGGCCGTACACCTCTGTCCAGAAGAAACATACGCGGAGAATGCGATTTCTCGCACCGCGACGTTCACGTCGGCATCGTCAAGTACGATACTCGCGTTTTTTCCACCGAGCTCAAGCGCCAGGAGCCGACCCGGACGATCCAAGTTTGCCTGAATCAAAGATTTCCCGACGTTTTCCGAGCCTGTAAAGAGTATGCCGTCCACCTCTGGATGGGACGTGAGCCGCTCGGCGATTTTAGGGCCGCCCTGAACGACATTGAACAGCCCATTCGGCAGGTCGGCTTCTTGAAAGCATTTGGCGAGCCAATAGGCCGTACCCGGTGCTTTTTCACTCGGCTTGAATACGACCGCATTGCCTGCATGCAGCGCTGGAAGAATCTGACCGTTCGGCAGATGCGCTGGAAAATTGAAAGGACCGATGACGGCAACCACCCCCAAGGGGCGGTACCGGAGTTCGCCGTTGATCTCCGGAATCTTGTGACTTTGGGTCAAGCTGGCTCCAGGGCCCAACACGAGATCGACTTTCGCCGCAAGGGCTTTGGCCTCTGTGGTCGCGTCCCAAATCGCTTTACCCACCTCTAGGGCGATGGTTTCTGCGATTTCCGACTGATGTCTCCTGAGCGCCTCTTGGTAGCGGCGCAGTGCGTCTTCGCGCGTTGCAGCGGGTACGCTCTTCCATAGCCTCTGTGCGTTTCGAGCCGCTTCGATCGCCTCTTCCACATCCGCTTCGGCAAAGGGATGAATGCCGACTTGCTCACTCAAGTCTCCCGGGCATCGGATCACTAGCGCACCATCCGGCTTGGCTGGAGCGCGAAAGCGGCCATCGATAAAGTTGCCCGGCTGGTTTCCATATTCGTTCATGATCGATGCTCGTTTAAGAACGCGTAAGACTCGCAGGTGCATTAGACAAGGTGAGAGGCATCTACATCAAGGATCCGGTTGCGCTCTCTTTGTGTTGACACCCATAGCTCCCTCGTAAACGCTGTCGGCGCTCATGTCGGATCCTTCGTCGATCGGGCGACCCGCTCTGGACTGGTCGCGGGTGCGGAGCGTGCTTGCCACGGACTGTGGTTCGACGACCACAAAGGCGATCTTGATCGAACGCCAACCGGACGGAACGTTTTGTCTCACTGCACGCGGAGAAGCGCCGACTACGGTAGAGGCGCCCTTTGAAGACGTGACCCACGGGGTTCGGAACGCAGCTTTGGAAGTACAGGAACTCTGCGGTCGACGCCTTGTCAGGGAGGAAGGCGAGGACGGCTGTGCGCCGCAGGACTGGCTCTTGCGACCTCAGACGGCAGAGGGGGGCGTAGACGCATATATCTCCACGTCGTCGGCAGGTGGAGGGCTTCAAATGGTGGCGATGGGCGTCGTGTCGTCGATGAGTACGGACTCGGCCCTCCGAGCGGCACTTGGCGCTGGAGCCGTCGTGATGGATGCGTTTTCAATCGACGATGGACGGCCGCCGCACCAGAAAATCGAACGCATCAGGCAGCTGCGACCAGATATGGTCGTGATGGCTGGCGGCGTGGACGGGGGTACACAGCGGCACGTCCTTCAGCTCGCGGAGATCGTTTCGGCTGCGAGCCCCAAACCTCGCTTGGGCTCCTCGTACTCGCTACCGGTGGTCTATGCCGGCAATCAAGACTGCCGCACCGAGGTCGAGCGGATACTGGCCGACAAGGTTACCGTCATCTCGGAGCGCAATGTTCGTCCGACTTTGGAAGAGGAAGATCTGCTGCCGGCACGAGAGAGGATACACGATCTCTTTCTCGAACATGTCATGCGGCAGGCCCCGGGTTATCCGCAACTGATCGAGCTTGCCGATGCGCAGATCGTGCCCACCCCAGGTGCAGTCGGGCATTTGATTCGTTCTGTCGCCGAGGAACGGAAGCAGAACGTACTTGGAGTAGATATCGGCGGCGCCACCACCGACGTGTTCAGCGTCTTTGGTGGGCGTTTCAATCGCACTGTGAGTGCAAATTTGGGCATGAGCTATTCGGTCAACAACGTCCTTGTCGAAGCTGGCTTTGAGAACGTCGTGCGCTGGCTTCCTTTCGATTGCGAGCAGGTAGAGTTGAGAAATCGGGTGGGCAACAAGATGATCCGGCCCACTACAGTTCCCGTCGATCTCGTCGACCTCCAGATAGAGCAGGCCATCGCTCGGGAGGCCTTGAGGCTCGCACTCAAGCAGCACAAGGAGTTCGCGGTGGAGCTTCGAGGGATCCAGACCGATCGGACCATTTCGGACGCCTTTCGGCAAAGTCATCGGAGCCGCAGCCTCATCCGAATGAACGATCTCGATCTCGTGATCGGCTCAGGCGGCGTATTAAGTCACGCGCCGCGGAGGGTTCAAGCCATGCGCATCCTGATCGATGCGTTCTTGCCGCAGGGGTTCACCGAGATCGCCGTCGACTCGATCTTTATGATGCCCCATCTAGGGGCGTTGGCCGCGCATCATCCCGAAGCTGCAGCCCAGGTTTTTGAACGCGACTGTCTGGTGAGGCTTGGCACGTGCATCGCTCCTGTAGGACGGGCTCGGATCGGAGCGCCTTGCCTTCGGGTGCTCATCGAGGCCGAACGCCGCACCCACTCTTTTGAATGCGCTGTCGGCGAGCTTCGTGTGGTTGCCTTGCCCTTAGGCGAGTTCGCGACAGTTCAGGTGACCCCGACAAGGCGGTTCGACCTTGGCAACGGGTTCGGTACGTCGGTACAGAAAAAGGTGGGCGGAGGTGTGGTGGGCATGGTCTTCGACACCCGGGGACGACCGAAGCCCTGGTTGAACGGGTCGGGCAGGCTTGAGCGTCTACGGCAATGGTCGCGGGCATGCGAGGAGTACCCGGAGGGGCACGAAGACGCGATCCAAAACCCTCAGGACGCAGGAATGCCCCTCTATGGCTAGCGCCTACACCCCCGGCCTACGCGTGACCGCAGAAGCGCAGATCGTACGGGAGCGGCGTCTGCCTCTGCAGGGGGAAGTGCTGGTGTCCGAGGGTGATCGCGTGGCGGCAGATTCGATCGTTGCCCGCACAGCGCTACCGGGAAGGGTATTTGCGCTCAACGCTGCAGGCAAACTCAATATCGTTGAGTCTGATCTTCCATCGATGATGCAAGTTACTCAGGGTGCGAAGGTGACCGAGGGCGATGTTCTGGCCGAGACTCCCGGTATTTTGGGCCTGTTCCGTTCTCGACTCGTTGCTCCGGTGGACGGCACGGTGGAGTCGATCAGCGCGGCCACCGGCAGAGTCATGGTGCAGGCCTCTCCCTTGCCGGTCGAGGTGCAGGCCTACGTCGACGGTGAGGTCGTCGAGGTCTGGCCCTCCGAAGGATGTGTCGTCCGCACTCAAGGCGCGCTTTGCCAAGGAATCTTTGGGGTTGGGGGTGAAACCCGCGGCAGGATTCTGGTTGTTGCCGGAAGGGGCGAGGTCGTTACCGAACGGCATTTCGGCTCGGAGTCGATGCAGGGTGCGGTTGCGGTTGGGGGGGCGCTTTTGACCTTCGAGGGATTTCAGGCGGCGCGCCAAGCCGGAGTTCGTGCGATCGTTGCAGGAGCGTTAGACTATCAAGATATTGCACGCGTAGTGGGGCGTCAGGTAGGGGTTGCAGTCACGGGAGGTGAGCGGCTCGGGATAACCCTGGTACTTACCGAGGGGTTTGGTCGCATCGAGATGGCTCGGCGTACTTTCAAGCTGCTGGAGTCACTCGAAGGAGATGTGGCCGCAGTCAATGGCGCAACTCAGATACGCGCCGGGGTAGTTCGACCTGAGATCATCGTGCCCAGCCGCAGCTCGAGCGTGGAACTTCAAACAACCCATCATTCACGGCTCGACGTAGGCAGTAGGGTCAGAGTCATTCGGACCCCAAACTTCGGCAAGCTTGGCCACGTCACCGAGCTCCCGGTGCAGTCTCGGCGTATGCCCTCGGAGTCCTCGGTTCGGGTATGTGTCGTGCAACTGGACTCGGGAGACTCAGTCACGGTTCCCCGCGCCAATGTGGAGCTCTTCGGGGAGTAAGAAATGAGGGACTGCACGCGTTTACGTGGGACCAAAACGATCAAGAGCTCGCGCTCGGCAGACCGCGTAATCGGACTTCTGTCTCGTGCTCCGCTACTCATGAGCTGCATCATTTCGGTGCTGCCGGGCTGTCGTCCCCCACAGGTCGAGCTGGCACCTCCCGGAGTCCCTCGGGTGGAGGTCGAGGTGCAAGACGATAGCGAGCGGGTGTTTCTTCACGTGCCCCGTTCGCCTGATGGCTTGGGGGAGCGCCAGTTGGTGGTCGATTACGTACCGCTTCGGGCCAGGCTGCACGCGTCTGCCGATGAAGACCTCGAGTACCGTCCCTTCCTTTTCGAACCCTCGCCGAAATCCACCGCACAGACCCTTGTCTTTGAAGACCGAAGTGCCGTTTCTGGAGTCCGCTATCGATATGTGGTTGCGGCGCTGGCATCCAAGGAGCGCATGGGATTTGATCGGCCCGGAGCTCTCGCTGTGTTCTCCGAAGCCTCGCCCGTGCTGGTCTTTAACGAGATCGAGACCGAGGCCGCCTCAAAGAACCGAAGCTCTGATCTTCAGGTGGAGGTACAGGAAGCGCCTGGGGGTGCAGGAGAGGCGGTGGTTCTCTCTATTCGTGAAGAAGGCGCTTATGATGGTGTTCCCGGAGCAGATGGACTTTCTGGCTCAAGATTTTCGGCGCTCCGCGCACGCGGCGACGGACCGTATCTGCCCTTTCCGGGCGGCTTGACCCCCCTTCAGCCGAACCGCGCAGGATGCATCGAAGGCACCTTGGCGGTCCCCGGACCCGGCCAGTATCGCTATCGAGTGTATGTGCTACCCGACCATGGAGAGGCGGCCGTGGTTGCAACCGTCAGGGTCGACGTAGCGGAACGGTTTTTTAACCCAAAACGTCTCGCTGTGTTCACCGTGTTGCTTTTGATCGCCGGATTCACCCTGTTTTTTTTCGTACGCACGAGAAGCCACAAACGGAGCATCTTCATTCGCAGGATTCCAGGTGTGGACGCGATCGAAGAAGCGATCGGTCGTGCGACAGAGATGGGCAAGCCGGTGCTCTATGTTCCCGGCATCGAGGAAATTCAAAACATCCAGACGATCGCATCGCTGCTCATCTTGGGGAGAGTCGCGGAGACCGTAGCTGGATACGACTCCGAACTACTGGTTTCTTGCCGGATTCCGTTGGTCGCCACCGTGAGCGAAGAAGTGGTCCGTCAGGGGTTCTTTGACGCGGGACGCCCGGAATCTCATCGACCACACAATATTCGGTGGATCAGCTCAGAGCAGTTCGCCTTTGTTGCGGGTACGGCCGGCATTATCCTGAGAGAGCAACCGGCCACCAACATCTACCTGGGACGGTTCTTCGCAGAGTCTTTGCTGCTCGGCGAGACGGGCTACGTCAACCGCTCCATTCAGATCGCCGGAACCGCCGCGATTCCTCAGCTGCCGTTTTTTATCGCCTCTTGCGACTATACCTTGATCGGAGAAGAGCTGTTTGCGGTCAGTGCCTACCTGACACGTGAGCCTCGCTTGCTTTCCTCACTGAAGGCTGCAGACTTTGTGAAAGCAGCGGCTCTGGTTCTGCTGCTCTTGGGGAGTCTGCTCTCGTGCTTTGACCCGCAAGGCCCACTGACCCAGGCGGTTCTCGAGTTTCTAAACGTGAGGGATTGACCGATGCGTACGGCGATACCGATGGCGGTCACCTTTTTTCTCGGCATCTTCATGATTCTCGAGTTTTTTATTCCTGCGGGCAGCGTACGTACTGCGGTCTCCCTGTTTCAAGAATGGGGACTTGTGCTCGCCAGCGCTGCCTTTGTTCTCGGCGCGATCAACGTGATTCAGGTCAATATCCCGAAGATTCGGCGTCGTGAGCCGGACTGGGAATACAAAGTCGTGCTCTTGATCGCTGCGCTCGCAATGGCGTTTGTGGGCCTGCTCGGAGGTCGTGAAAAACATACGACTTCAGTGGACTCCACTCTTTTCGAGCTGTCTCAGGCGTATTCAAGAGAGGCCTTCGAGTTTCTCTACCTCCACGTGTTTGCTCCGGCGAACTCCACGATGTTCTCGCTGCTCGCGTTCTTCATCGCGTCTGCCGCGTTTCGGGCGTTTCGAGCTAGGAATCTGGAAGCGTCGCTCATGTTGATCACCGCGGTTGTGGTGATGCTGGGCGTGATCCCCGTTGGCGAGTGGCTTTGGTCCGGGATGCCCGAACTGACCGATTGGATACTCAACTACGCGAACAACGCTGGCCGAAGAGCGATCTTGGTCGGCGCCGCGCTCGGTGGCGTTGCGACAGGTCTGCGGGTGATCTTGGGACTCGAGCGCAGTCATTTGGGAGGAGAGCGTCATTGATAGCCGAGCTACAGGCGCTGGACCGTCGATGGCTGTTTCTCTCGATGGCGCTTGCGATCGTCCTGCCTCTGCTTTTTCCCATAGGCATGGAGTTTTCAGTAAGCCCTATGGTTCGGGCTATTTTTGATGAGGTGGAATCTCTGCCTCCAAAGTCCACCGTGATGATCAGTGTCGACTACGATCCGGCGGCGCAGCCCGAACTCGAGCCGTTTACCCGAGGGTTGGTCCGTCACGTACTCAGTCGGGGATGTCGACTCGTGTTCGTGACGCTTTGGGATAAGGCGCCTCCCATCGTGCTTTCAATTCTGCGTGAAGTGGTCGATGGAGAGTACGTGCGAGGAAGAGGGTATTTCGAAGGCGAACCACACCCCGACTACAGTTACGGTGACGACTACGTCTTCCTGGGGTTCAAAGAGGGCAAGCAGATCGTGATCAACGGTATGGGGCAGAACTTCCGGCAAATGTGGCCTACCGACTGGCGCGGCACCGCACTTGACGACCTTCCCGTCATGGAGTCGATCCAGACCCTGCGGGATTTTCGTCTGATCGTTTCTTCGGGTGCAGGCGCTCCTGGGCCGCGCGAGTACGTGCAACAGGTAGTCGCCCGTCATGGACTTCGATTTGCCGCAGCGTCCACGGCAGTGAGCGTGACCGACCTAACGCCGTACTACCCCAACCAAATCTTCGGTCTGGTCGGGGGCATGCGAGGTTCTGCGGAGTATGAACAGCTCTTGGGGTACGCGGGTCAAGGCACTGCGGGGCTTAACGTACTGACCTTTGGCCAGCTCCTGACGATCGGAGCGATTTTGCTCGGCAATGTACTTTACTTCCTTGGTCTGCTGAGGGCGCGACGGCGAAGATGAGTGTGTCTACCTCAGACGTGATCGGTCACTGGATCGGTATCTTCGTGACCCTGGCTATCTTTAGCTACCTCTATGCCGACAACGTATTCTACAAGTTCGTCGAGCACGTCTTTGTCGGGATCTCGATCGGTTATGTGCTGGTGATCCAGTACTACGAAGTCCTCAAGCCGAATCTCATCGACCGTTTGCTCGATCCAACGCTCGGAACGGCGCGGGCAGTCTACTTAACGCCTCTGATTCTGGTGGTGTTTTTATTTCTGCGCTTGTCTCGAAAGTTTGGATGGCTCGGCAGGATCGCGATCGCGTTCGTTATCGGGACGTATGCGGGGATTGAGGTGCCGGCTGTCGCCAACAGCGACCTCGTGGAGCAGTTGGCGTCGACGGTGGGCGCGGTTCATCAATACTCCCTGCGCATATCGAGCTCGGGGCAGAGCGTGACCTCAGCCGTGATGGCGACCTGGACCGATGCACTCGGATGCTTTGTGCTCGTCTTTGGTATGGCGGCCGCACTCGTCTATTTCTTCTTTTCCATCGAACACCGAGGTGTGGTGGGCGGCGTCGCGAAGGCCGGCGTGTGGGTCTTGATGGTCGGATTTGGTGCCGCTTTCGGGTATACGGTGCAGGGCCGCATCAGCTTGGCGATTGGCAGAGCGATGTACTGTCTCGGGACGAACCAGTCTCCAGAGCAGGCGATTCACTATAAGAGCAAGATGGTTTCACTCATCCTCGTGGTGGTGATGCTCGGCGTAATTTTGTTGCTCGAGCAAAGAAAGAAGCGCGAGGAGTCTCAGCCTACAATCGGCGCAGACAATTCGTAAACCGACCAGTTCAAAGCAGAAAGCCGCTACTTCGAACGTCGAGCATCTTCGGTCAGCAGCCGTTCAGGCCTAGCGACCACCACACCCCAGGGGGCCTAGGTTGTTCGAAACAGGGAGCGCCCCCGACCAGCGCGTCTCGATGGGTTTGAACGCCCAGCGCCCCGCACGCGCAGGCGTGAAGGAGTATTTACGATACTTCGAACGTCGAGCATGGGAGGTAAGCAGGCGTTCAGGCCTAGCGAGGCGTGCAGTAGCGCAGGAGCGAAGGCGTACTTAGAGTACGTTGAGCTTTGAGCATCGAAGGTAAGCGGCTCTATGGCGTGCGTTTGTCGTAAACCCCCGCGGCCGTTCAGGGGCGTCAGAAAGCCAGCGCCCCCGCAGTGAGGAGGAGGAGGGTACA